>DATKJV010000044.1:0-31580 GCA_035543235.1 Anaeromyxobacteraceae bacterium
GCCTGTGGCGGCGGCGTCCTTGCGTCCTTGCCGGTGAAGAAGTCGATGATGTCCGTCCGGTCGATGTAGGGCGCGCAGCGCGAGTCCACGCAGACGTTGCCGTAGCCAAGCCCGAGGACGCACTCGCGGCTGTCGGTGCACGTCGGCCCGGTCGTCGCCGCCGCGCTGAGGGGGGACGGAGGCTCCGCAGCGGCGGCCGCGCCCGGCCCCGCCACCAGGGCGAGCCAGGAAAGGGCGACGAGGAGGCGAGCCGGCCGCACCGACCGCCCGGTGCCCGCCATTGACCGGGCCAGGGCGCGGGGCCGCTCCGTTCCAGTCTGCGTGGTGGCCTTCGGGTTCATGAGGTGGGCGCCAAGCCCTTGCCCCAAGGGAATGAGCCGAGCACGGTGACGTGCAACCTAGCGCACTTCGGGTCCGCGCGGATGCGGGAAGCGCGCGCCCGCGACTGCCCCGGACGAGCGATGCACGCCGCGCATCCCGGATGTCCTCGAACCGTCACTTTCGGGCACTGCGGACACACGGGAGTCGGGTTGCCCTCGCGGCCGACGCAAAGGGGGCGCTGTCCATTTTCGGCAAGAACCGGGCCACTGGCGGGACCTACACCCAACAACCCACTTGGCGAAAGCCCAAAGGCGGTCGAAACTGCCGCTCTTTAGAGCAGCCATCCACGGTTGACGCAAGGAGAGTCCATGTCCCGCTCGTTCCGGATCGCCGTCTTCTCTGCCTTCCTCGCCGCGGCCACGCCCGCCTGGGCGCAGTACACGTTCGCCCAGCCCGGCCAGCCGCAGGTGCAACCCGTCGAGGTGTACAACAACCTCGTGCGCGTGAACGTCGGCTACGGCGGCTACAACAGCGCCTACTACAACTGCGCCTACTACTATCCTTACTATTACACTTGTGGGTCCGGCTCGACCGCCTGGTACAACTCCTTCCTCGTCGGTCCGCAGCTCGACTTCAACCTCGGCGGCGTGAACAACATCAGCGTCGGTTTCGACGTCCTCATCGGCACCGCGACAGGAACGGTCTACAACAACGTCGGGCAGTCCCTGTCGGCATCGGCGAACGCGACGATCTGGGAGCCGACGCTCGACTACGTCGCGAAGTTCGGCCCGGCCACGCAGGACACCGTCGGCCGGTTCCGGGTCGGCGGCGGCATGTACATCGGACCCAACTCCGGGATCGGTGGAGCTTTCCGCATCGGCGGCGGCGCGTCCTTCCTGAACTCCAGGCGCCTGGGCGTCGGTCTCGACCTCGTGCTCGAAGGCGGCGGGTACAAGGGGTACTGGATCGGCGGCATCCAGATCATGGCCTCGCCGGAGTTCCACTTCTAGGCGCGGGAGGATCCAGTGAAGACCACCGCGATGTGGGGAGCGGTCGCCGCTCTCCTCGTCTCGTCGTCCGCGCTCGCCCAGGGCAACGTGCCCCAGGCGGCCGCGCAGACGGTCCAGGTCGTGCAGTCGCGCGCGCAGAACGCCGCGCTCATGAAGACCTATACCTGGAACGAGAGGACCGAGATCCTCGTGAACGGCCAGGTGAAGGACATCCGCATCGACCTCGTGAACTTCGGGC
This sequence comes from Anaeromyxobacteraceae bacterium, assembly GCA_035543235.1. Taxonomy (GTDB): domain Bacteria; phylum Myxococcota; class Myxococcia; order Myxococcales; family Anaeromyxobacteraceae; genus DATJZG01. The sequence goes on from DATKJV010000044.1 coordinate 1,570, forward strand.
CGAACGGGCAGCTGCAGCGCACGCTGCTCAACGACCAGAGCGCGCCACTCCCCGGCGGCTTCATCCGCCGCTCGATCGCCGAGAGCAAGAGGAAGGACATGCAGAAGTACCTGGATGGCCTGCGTGCGCTCCTCCAGCAGTACACGCTGCCCACGCCCGGTGCGGTGATGAACTTCCTCGACCAGGCGACGACCACGCTGTCCCCCAACGGGCAGCTCGTGGTGAGCGGCACGAACGTCGTCCAGCCGGGCGACGCCCTCACCATGTATCTCGACCCGGCCACCAAGCGCATCAAGCGCGCGACCGTCACCACGGCCTTCCAGGGGAGTCCCGTGAACCTCAGCGCCTCGTTCAACACGTTGCCCACCGGGCTCAACTACATGGCATACGGCGAGGTGACGGTCCCGGCGAAGGGCTATGCCATCCAGGTCCAGAACTTCGACTACGTGCAGAACTGAGGAGGAACTCATGCGAACGATCGGGAGACTGGCCCTTGCGGCGCTTCTCGTCGTGGGGAGCGCCCGCGCCCAGGAAGCCTGCAAGGCGGACGTCGAGAAGCTGTGCGCCGGCATCCCGCCCGGCGGCGGGCGCATCCTGAGCTGCCTCAAGGCGAACCAGGCCCAGGTGTCTCCGGGCTGCAAGGCCGAGCTCGGCGCGATCGCCCAGAAGGCGAAGGAGGTCGGCGCGGCGTGCGAGGGCGACGTGCAGCAGTTCTGCGCGGGCGTCCCAAAGGGCCACGGGGCGGTGCTGAAGTGCCTGGCCTCGAACAGCGCGAGCCTCTCGCCGCAGTGCCGGGAGGTCGTCGAGAAGGCGCGCGAGAAGCTTGCCGAGTTCAAGCAGGCCTGCGGCGCGGACGCCGGGAAGTTCTGCCAGGGCATCCCCCCCGGTCAGGGGCGGATCCTGAGCTGCCTCAAGTCGAAGCAGGCGGAGCTGTCTCCTGCGTGCCAGGCGATGCTCGCGAGGTGAGCGCCGTTCGGGACAGCGGCGCGCGGCGGGAGCCGGCCGGGGCGCCTCTGCGTCCCCGGTCCGGCTCCGCCTTTGCGGACCGGACCCGCGGGGAGGGGACGGGGTCGCGGGGCGGGGGGCCGCGCGCGTTCCTCGCCCTGGTCCTGTCCATCGCCTGCGCCGGGGCGCGGGCCGATTCTCCCGCGGGGCCGGCCACGAAGGCCGCGGGCCCGTGGCCGGGCGAGTTCCGGGTGCTCGAGCCCAAGGCGGTCGAGATCCTCAAGGCGTCGAGCGCCAGGCTCGCGGCCGCGCGCACGATGACCTTCACGGCCGTGACCGGCGAGGAGAGCCCGAGCCGGCTCGGTCCCCCGCTGTCGTACGAGACGCAGTCGCTCGTCGCGCTCCAGCGCCCCGACAGGCTCCGGGTCGTCACCACCGGCGACGGACCGCGCTCCGAGCTCTACTACGACGGCAAGTCGCTATCCGCCTTCGTCCCCGCGGAGAACCTGCTCGCGACCGCCAAGGCTCCCGACACCATCGACGGCGCCCTGCGAGCCGCGCACGAGATGGCGCACATCTACTATCCGTTCGCGGACGTGATCGTCGCGGACCCGTTCGGGGACCTCGCCCCCGACCTCCGGCTCGCCTTCTATGTGGGACAGTCCCACGTGGTGGGCGGCGTCGCGACCGACGTCGTCGCATACGCGACGGACGAGGTGTTCATCCAGGTCTGGATCGGCGTGGACGACAGGCTGCCGCGGCGCTTCCGGGCCGTGTACGTCCGGGACCCGCTCCAGCTGCGCCACGAGATGGACCTCTCGTCCTGGCAGATCGACCCGAAGCTCGCCCCGGACGCCTTCCGACTGCCAGCCGCGGCGCTCGGGGCGAAGCCGATTCCGTTCGGGAGGCCGGAGTCACGGGCGGCCTCGGCCAAGCCGCCTGCGCCGAGCGGGCAGGCGCCCGCGAAGTGAGGGCGCGAAGGAGGCGGGACCGATGAGAAGGCTTGCTGGCGGATGCGCGGCGCTCGCGGTCTCGATCGGAGTTCTCGCGCCCGAGGCGGCGACCGCCTACGCGCACGCGAACCAGTGGGGCGGCACGACCAGCCACTCCTACGGATCGACCACCGCAACGGGGCGATACGGCGGGAGCGCGACCCACACCGAAGGCGAAGGGACCACGGCGAGCGGGGCCTACGGGGGCTCCGCGTACCACGCGCAGGGGTCGGACCAGACGACGGCCACGAACCGGTACGGCGACACGGCCACGCACACCTACGGCCAGGGCACCTCCGTCAGCAACCCCTACGGCGGCTCGGCCTATCACGCCGAGGGGTCGGGGACGACGACGGCCACGAATGCGTACGGGGACACGGCCACCCACTACGCCGGGTACGGGACCACGGCCTCGACCCCTTATGGAACGACGGCCTACCACGCCGAGGGCTCCCCATACACGACGGTGTCGAGCCCGTACGCCTACCACCCGCCCTACTACGGGGCGCCGTACCCGTATCCGTACCACCCGCCGACCACCGTGAACTACTACGGGTCGAGCTGCTACAACTGCGGGGGCTGGGCCGTGGCGGGCGCTGCCGTGGCAGGTGCAGCCGTGGGGGCCGCCGTCGCCACGTCCGCGGCCCAGGCGAACACCGCGGCGGCAACGCAGAGCGCCTACAACGCCGGCGTGGCCGCCGGATCGGCGAGCACGGCGACCGCGAGCGCCTACAGCTCCGGGTATGCCGCGGGTTCCGCCAACAGTGCAGCGGCCTACTCCTCCGGGTACGCTGCCGGCAGCGCGGCCACCTACTCCATGGGCGGGATCTACCCTTCGCTCCCCACGGGGTGCTCCTCGTCCGTCGTCGGCGGCACGACCTACTACGCCTGCGGCGGCACGTGGTTCCAGCCCTCGTACGGCGCGAACGGCGTCTACTACCAGGTGGTTCCCGCGCCGTACTAGCGGCCGGGCGTGAAGCCCAGTGCGCGAGGCAGGCAGTCCTCGATTCACAGGCGAGAACAACCGACAACCAAGGAAGAGAGGGCAACGTGGCTAATGCGAGAATCCGGCATCTCCTGCTCCTTCTGGCGGCCAGCCTGGCCGCGCCCGCGTCGGCGCAGCAGGACCCCTGCTTGAACGACGCGATGCGGCTGTGCCCGAACGTCCCGGCTGGCGGAGGCGACATCGTCGCGTGCCTGAAGGCGCAGGAGCCCGCGCTCTCGCCGGCGTGCCGCCAGAAGCTGCTCACCCCGCAGCAGGTGGCGGAGGAGGTCGTGAACGAGTGCAGGGCCGACGCGGCCAGGGTGTGCCCCGGCGTCCAGCCCGGCAACGGACGTATCGCCGCCTGCCTGAAGGCGAACATGCTCAACCTCAGCGCTCCGTGCATCGACGCGCTGTGGGCCGCCAAGGAGAAGGCCGGCGAGGTGAGCCAGGTCTGCGCGAGCGACATCGCCACCTTTTGTCCCGGCATTCCTTCCGGGCAGGGGCGGATCGCGAGGTGCCTGAAGGGCAACATGGCCTTCCTGTCCCCGGGCTGCAAGGCGCTCTTCACGCCTCCCCCCTGACGGACCCGTCGCGCAGCGGCGCGGCGACGAGGGGATCCGCGCCCCTGCGTCGCCGCGGCGGCCTGCGGCGCCGTTCTCCCCGTCCCGGTCTCCGTTGTAGTCTCCTCCCCTCATGGCAGAGGCGCCCCCCTCGGAACGAAGACCGTCCGGCTTCGCGAACCTGCTCTTGCACCTTCATCCGCGCGTGGTGCCCGCGGACTCGCTGCGGCTCAGCCGGACGTTCGGGCTCGGGGGGGCGGCGCTCGTTCTCTTCGCGGTCCTCGCCGCAAGCGGCGCGCTCCTGCTCGTCACCTACGAGCCCTCGCCGGAGCGCGCCTACGCGACCGTCACGGCGATCGTCGACGAGATCCCGCTCGGCGCCTTCGTGCGGAGCGTCCACCACTGGGGCGCGAACGGCCTCGTGCTCGTGGCGTTCCTCCACCTCTTGCGGGTCTTCTACCGGGGCGGCCACCTGCCGCCGCGCAGCGGAAACTGGATCGTCGGCGTCGTGCTCCTCCTGCTCGTCGTGGGGAGCGCCTTCACCGGCTACCTGCTGCCCTGGGACCAGCTCGCGTACTGGGCGGTCACGATCAGCACGGGCATGCTCGACTACGTCCCCGGCGTGGGCGCCCTCCTCCTCCGGGCGGCGCGGGGCGGGGCGGAGATCGGGCCGGGGACGCTCGCGCGCTTCTTCGTCCTCCACGTGGCGATCTTGCCGGTCGCCACGATGCTCCTGCTCGCCTTCCACTTCTGGCTCGTGCGGAAGGCGGGGGGCGTGGTGATCGCGCACGGCGTCGGCGACGCGGCCGCCCCGCGCGGTCCGCTCGTCCCGACGTCGCCCGGCCTCACGCGGCGGGAGGGCGTGGCGAGCCTGGTGGTCATCGCGGCCGTCCTGCTTCTCGCAGGGGTCCTGGACGCGCCGCTTCTCTCCCAGGCGAACCCGGGTGCGAGCCCGAACCCGGTGAAGGCGCCCTGGTACTTCATGGGAGTGCAGGAGTTGCTCGTGCACCTGCACCCCCTGTTTGGAGCCGCCGTCGTGCCCGGCGTGCTTCTCGCGCTGCTCCTCGCCCTGCCATGGATCGGAGGGGTCGCGCCGCCAAGCGGACGCTGGTTCGAGTCGGAACGAGGCGCGCGCTGGGTGGCCTGGTCCGGCGCGGCGGGCGGCCTCCTCGCGTTGGCGGCCGTCGTCGCGAACGAGCCGCTGCGGCGGCGCCCCCCCTGGCTCCCGGGTCTCGCACCAGCCGTCCGCGGTGGGCTCCTCCCGCTCCTCCCCGCGGCACTCGCGGTGTGCCTCGCCGCCGTGCTCGCGAGGCGTCGAGGGGGGACCCGACCCGAGGTCGTCCAGGTCGCCTTCACCTTCGTCGTTGGTGCCCTCGTGGTCCTCACGGGGGTCGGGGTGCTCCTGCGGGGGCAGGGGATGGCGCTCGCGTGGCCCCTGCCCCCGCGCCCCTAGGGAGGGGATTCATTGCAAGGACGTCGGGACAGTGAAGCCGGAGCCCGTGCCGACGGGAGGCGCGCCTTCCTGGTCCGCCTCTGGAAGGTGCTCGGCGCCGCGGCGGTCCTCGAGGTGCTCGCCGTCGGGGTGGCCTTCCTCTGGCCGCGCAAGGAGGGTGCGCGAGGTGGCGCCGGCGTCGTTGCGGCGGGGCCGGTCGCCGAGTTCACGCCGTCCTCGGTTCGCGCATTCCCGGCGGGGCGCTTCTACCTCGTCCGGCTCGCCGACGGAGGTTTTCTCGCCATCGCGTCGAAGTGCACGCACCTCGGCTGCACGGTCCCGTGGAACGCGAAGGAGCGGGTCTTTCCCTGCCCCTGTCACGCCTCCGTCTTCGACATGCGGGGGGATGTGCTCTCGCCTCCAGCGCCGCGAGCCCTGGACCTCTTCGCGGTTCGCATCGAGGGCGGGATCGTCAAGGTCGACACGTCCCGGCGTATCGAGCGGACGCGGTTCGAACCCGGGCAGGTGACGTATCTCTAGGAAGCGAGAGGCGGGGAGCGACCCGGGCACCGTGCCCACCCGGCCGCCGTCCTCCGGGGGGCCGGACCGCTGGCTCGTGGCGGGCGTGGTGGCGACCGCGGTCATCGTGCTCGCCGTGCCCCTCCACCTGGCGGTGCGCCGCATACGGGGGCCGCGCCTCGCGCCGCCGACCGCCCCGCAGTACGTCGGAAGCGAGCGCTGCAAGTCGTGCCATCAGAAGCAGTACGAGGCGTGGACGGGCTCGCACCACGCGCACGCGATGCAGGTCGCGCGGGACGACACCGTCCTCGGGGACTTCGCGAACGCGCGCTTCCTTCACAGGGGCAAGGAGTGGCGATTCTACCGGCAGGGCGACAGGTTCATGGTCCAGGCCGAGGGACCGGATGGCGCGATCCACGAGTACGAGGTCGCGTATGCCTTCGGAGTGGAGCCCCTGCAGCAATACCTGGTCTCGTTCCCCGGCGGGAGACTGCAGGCGCTGTCGGCGGCGTGGGATACCCGCGCGAAGCGCTGGTTCCACGTGAGCCCGCGCGGCGAGGCGCCTCCGGGCGACTGGCTCCACTGGACGCGCCCCGGCCAGAACTGGAACGCGATGTGCGCGGACTGCCACTCGACCGCCGTGCGCAAGCGCTACGATCCGGCGGCGGACTCCTACCAGACGACGTGGTCCGAGATCATGGTCGGATGCGAGGCGTGCCACGGCCCGGGGTCGGGACACGTCGCCTGGGCCGAACAACCGGCCATGGGACGACCCGCCGTGGAGAACGTCGCCCTCCTCACCCGGACCTCCAAGCTCACGGGCGGCGAGCTCGTCGGCCTGTGCGCGCCCTGCCACGCGCGCCGGTCGCAGTTCGAGGACCAGGGGGTGCCCGGCGGCGAGCTCCTCGACCGCTACCTGCCCGCGCTCCTCGGCCCTGGACAGTTCCACCCCGACGGTCAGATCCTCGACGAGGACTTCGAGTGGCACGCATTCACCCAGAGCAAGATGTACGCGAACGGGGTCCGGTGCGCCGACTGCCACGACGTCCATTCGGGCAAGCGCTACAAGGAGGGCAACGAACTCTGCACCCGATGCCACCGGGCCGACACCTACGACGGGCCCGCCCATCACTTTCACAAGAAGGAGTGGAAGGGCAAGCCGAGCGCCGGCGTCCTGTGCGTGTCGTGCCACATGCCCGGCCAGAACTTCATGGTGGTCCACTTCCGGCGGGACCACTCGATGCGAGTGCCGCGCCCGGACCTCACGGCCGCCCTCGGGGTGCCGAACGCCTGCAGCGCGGCCGGGTGCCACGCGGACAGGCCGCTCGCCTGGGTGCAGGCGAAGTACGACGGATGGTACGGGAAGAAGCGAAAGCCCCACTACGGGACGGTGCTCGCGGCGGGGCGCCGCCAGGATCCCGAGGCGGAGAAGGACCTGGTCGAGCTCTCCCAGGATCCCCTCCGCCCGGCCGTGGCCCGGGCCACGGCCGTCGATCTCCTCGCGGAGTACTCCGGGCCGCGAGCGCTCGCCGCGATGGAGAGGGCGCTTGCCGACCCCGAGCCCCTCGTGCGCGCCACGGCCGCGCAGCGGGTGGCAGGCGACGCCGGAGAGCTCGCGCGCCTGCTCGCCCCGCTCCTCCGGGATCCGGTGCGGACGGTGCGCGCGCAGGCAGCCGCTCGCCTGGCCGGTCCGCCGGCCTCGCGGCTCTCGGAGCCCGAGCGCAGAGCGCAGGCTGCGGCTCTCGAGGAGTACGTGCAGGCGCAGAAGTACATGTCGGACATGCCGTCGGGCCCGTACAACCTCGGGAACCTGAGCGCCGCCGTCGGGGACGTGGCGGAGGCGGAGCGACACTACCGGCGAGCCATCGAGATCGACGGAGAGCTCTTCGCGGCGAAGGCGAATCTGGCGACGCTCCTCGCCGGGCAGGGGCGGCTCGGAGAGGCGGAGCAGCTCCTGCGGCAGGCGCGGGACGCCAGGCCCCGCGACGCGAGCCTCTCCTTCAACCTGGGGCTGCTCCTCGCGGAGGTCGGCAAGCGGGAGGAGGCCGAGAGGTCGCTGCGGGCGGCCCTGCGGGCCGATCCGAGGCTCGCCGCCGCCGCCTACAACCTCGCGGTGCTCGTCGCGGACCGGCATCTGGCGGAGGCGGTGAGGCTCGCGCGCCAGGCCGCCGACCTGCGCCCGGACGTTCCCCGCTACGCCACCGCGCTCGCCTTCTACGAGGCCCGCGCCGGCGACGTCCGCGGAGCGACGGACACGCTCGAGGCGCTCCTGCGCACGCACCCCGAGCACGCGGAGGCCTACCGGATGCTCGCCCAGATCTACGTGCGGCAGGGGCGAGCGGTGGACGCGCGCGCGCTGCTCGAGCGTGCCCCACGCGCGCCGTAGGCGTCGAGGCGGGAGACACGCGGGTGCGGCGGCCGATGCCAGTGGCGCCGGGCGCCGGGGTCGTTACAATCGGCGGAACCCCATGACCGATTCCCACTTCCCGGATGCCGCGACCGGCGGCAAGGTGGCGCTCCTCGCGATGGCGCTCGTCTCCGCCGCGCTCTTCGGAAACTTCTACGTCTACGATTCCGTGGGCCCGGTCGCCGACCTCCTCCAGCGGCAGCTCGGCTTCACGGACACGCAGATCGGGACCCTGAACGCCATCTACAGCCTCCCGAACATCGTGCTGGTGCTCGTGGGCGGGATCCTCGTGGACCGGCTCGGAGCCGGCAAGACCCTGTTCTGGACGGCGGGCATCTGCTTCCTCGGTGCCGGGCTCACCGCGGCCAGCCCGGGCTTCGTGGCGATGGCCACGGGCCGGCTGCTCTTCGGAATCGGCGCCGAGACGTTCAACATCGCCACGCTCTCCGCGGTGACGCTGTTCTATCCACGGCGCCACACGGCGCTGATGATGGGCATCACGCTGGGAATGGGACGCGCCGGGTCCTGGGTCGCCGACCTTTCGCCGTCGATTTGGAGCAAGGTGTATGCGGCCGGCTGGCAGCCGCCGCTCGTGCTCGCGGCGGGCATCGCGGCGACGAGTTTCGTGGCGAGCGGTGCGTACTGGATGATCGAGCACCGGGCGGCCCGCCGGGTAGGCGGTGCCGCGCAGGCCGCGCCGTTCGCGTGGCGCGACGTGTACCGGTTCGGCCCGTCGTACTGGTACCTCGTGCTCCTCTGCGTGCTCTGGTACGGGGTCATCCTCGCGTTCCGGAGCACCTTCGCCATCAAGTACTTCCAGCACGTCCACGGGCTGTCCCTCGAGGAAGCGGGCCAGATCAACGCGCACGTGTTCCTCGCGGCCCTCTTCGCGACGCCGGCCTTCGGGTGGCTCTGCGACCGGCTGGGCCGGTACGCGGGCCTGCTCGCGTTCGGGGCGCTGCTGTTGCCGGTGTCGCTCTCGATCATGGCGGTCGGAAACGGTGGCCTGGGTCTCGCGACCGTCCTCATCGGCGTGTCCTACTCGCTCGTGCCCGCGGCCATGTGGCCGCTCGTGTCGCGGATCGTCGAGGCGAAGAAGTTCGGCACCGCCATCGGCCTCATGTGGGTCATCCAGAACGCCGGGATCGCGGGGGCGAACCTCGTCGCCGGGTGGCTCAACGACCAGGGCCTCGCGAGCGCGCGGCACCCCGCGGGCTACGGGGGCATGATGGCCTTCTTCATCGCGTCGAGCGCGCTCGGGTTCGTGTTCGCCGTGCTCCTGTGGCTCCGGACGAGGGAGCGTGTCCGCGCGGTTCCCGCGCCCGCCGGGGTCGTGGACGCGGGAGAGCGCGATCGGTAGGTGCCGGGAGAAGCCACGCGGCGAGCGACTTGACGGCCGTCAATGCGGCACGGGCATTCTCGACAGGCCGCCGATGTGCGCGCAGACTCGGCGCCGTGGATGGTCCGCTCGTACGCGGTTCGCACCTCAAGGAGGACCTGAAGGCGCTCGACTCCCTGGGGCCCGTCGCGGCCGCGGGGATCCGCGCGCGCATGCAGGCGGCCTCGATCCGAACCATCGAGGAGTCGACGCGGATCGAGTACCTTCCGCTCGCCATCAACATCGAGATGGCCGAGGCGGTCCACGCAGAGGCCGGCGAGGCGGGTTCGCGGCTGTGGGCGCGCACCTCGCTCATGGCCTCCCTCGGGGGTCTCTTCCGTCCTCTCTTCGAGGCGGCGACGGCGCTCTTCAACCCGGCGCCACCCCTGTTCTACAAGTACATCCCCCAGGGCTGGCTCCTGTCGTACAAGGGCTGCGGGGAGATCTCCGTCGAAGAGCCAACGCAGGGAGCGACGATCCTCACGGGGCGCGGGCTGCCCCATGCGATGTTCAGCGAAGCCTACTTGGTCGCCGTGTGCGGAACCTTCGAGTCCGCCTTCACGCTCACAACCTTCGAGGGGCGCGCCGACTGCGTCGTGCGAGACCGCCAGCACGGGACCGCCGTGTGGCGCGTCGACTGGAGGCCCGCCGCTCGCGGCAAGCCGTGACGCGGCGCTCGGGCGACGGCGCTCCGGGGACCGTGACAGGTCGGGGAATTCTGCTGTCGCGGGGCAGCCACGACGGACCGTGGGCCGACCCCGGGCCGCCTCCGCGGGGCCGGCCGTCCGCCCAAAGCGGATAGGCGAATCGCGGTCGCAACGCCCCCAACCGGGACCGAGCGACGCATCACCGGAAGTTGCATAAAGAGAGCCGCAGTCTGGGTCCCAGCCACCCGCGCCGCAGCCGGTCGCGAGTCGAGGAGGGGACCGGGAGGACGCAATGACCTTCGCAGCAAGAAGCGCGGTCCCGCTTGCCGTGGCGCTCGCCACCTTCGCGGCGCCGCCGGCACGCGCCCAGCAGATCACCGGCGTTCCGGGCTCGCCGAGCGCCACGACGACCATCCAAGGCGACCAGCTCCCGCATCCGCCATTCCAGTTCGGCGGCGTGGTCAAGGACACGGCGCCGCAGTCCAAACCCTACTGGCCGCCGCGGGTCGCCCCGAGGAAGGGGGCGCCGAACGTGCTCCTCATCATGACGGACGACGCCGGCTATGGCGTTCCGAGCACCTTCGGAGGCGTCATCCCGACGCCGGCGCTGGACCGCGTTGCCGCGCACGGCCTCCGCTACACGAACTTCCACTCGACGGCGCTCTGCTCGCCGACGCGGGCCGCGATCATCACCGGCCGCAACCACCACTCGGTCGGCTTCGGCGTCATCGCCGAGCAGGCGACCGGGTTCCCCGGCTACGACAGTTTCATCACGCGCGACAAGGCCACCATCGGCCGCATCCTGAAGGACAACGGCTACCGCACCTCGTGGTTTGGGAAGAACCACAACACGCCGGCGTTCCAGGCGAGCCAGGACGGCCCCTTCGACCAGTGGCCCATCGGGATGGGCTTCGAGTACTTCTACGGCTTCATCGGCGGCGACGCGAACCAGTGGGAGCCGAACCTCTTCCGCAACACCACCCAGATCTACCCGTTCCAGGGAAAGCCCGGGTGGAACCTCATCACCGGCATGGCGGACGACGCCATCGCCTACATGAACCGGATCAACGCCCTCGACCCGGAGCAGCCCTTCTTCGTCTACTACGTGCCGGGTGGCACGCACGCGCCGCACCACCCCACGCCGGAGTGGGTGAAGAAGGTCAGCGACATGCACCTGTTCGACCAGGGGTGGAACAAGCTCCGCGAGCAGATCTTCGCGAACCAGAAGAAGCTCGGCGTCATCCCGCCCGACGCGAAGCTCACGCCGTGGCCGAAGGGTCTTCTGAAGGAGTGGGACGAGCTCAGCGCGGACGAGAAGAAGATGTTCATCCGGCAGGCGGACGTGTTCGCGGCCTACGTCGCCTACACCGATCAGGAAATCGGCCGGGTGATCCAGGCGGTCGAGGACATGGGTAAGCTCGACAACACCCTCATCATCTACATCGAGGGGGACAACGGGACGAGCTCCGAGGGGACCCTCGTCGGCACGCCCAACGAGGTCGCCATGTTCAACGGCGTCATCGTCCCCGTCGAGGACCAGCTGAAGTACTTCTACGACGCCTGGGGCACGGACAAGACCTATCCCCACATGGCGGTGCCGTGGGCCTGGGCCTTCGACACGCCGTTCTCCTGGACGAAGCAGATCTCGTCGCACTTCGGCGGCATCAAGCAGGGGATGGCCGTCTCCTGGCCCCAGGTGATCAAGGACCAGGGGGGCATCCGCAACCAGTTCCACCACGTGATCGACATCGTTCCGACGATCCTCGAGGCGACCGGCGTGAAGCAGCCCACGGTCGTGGACGGCATCAAGCAGAGCCCGATCGAGGGCGTGAGCATGGTCTACACGTTCGACAAGAAGAACGCGAACGCCCCCTCCACGCACCGGACCCAGTACTTCGAGATGATGGGCGATCGCGCCCTCTACCACGACGGCTGGATCGCGAGCACCAAGGTCGTCCGCCCGCCCTGGAACGTGACGGCGCCGGCCCACGACCCGATGACGGTCCCGTGGGAGCTCTACGACCTCTCCAAGGACTGGACGCAGTGCGACGACCTGGCGGCCAAGAACCCCGCCAAGCTGAAGGAGCTCCAGGCGCTCTTCATGAAGGAGGCGAAGAAGTACCAGGTGCTGCCGCTCGACACCACGGTCGTCACCCGACTCCTCACGCCGCGGCCGAGCCTGACGGCCGGGCGGACGTCCTTCGCCTGGACCCAGCCCATGACCGGGGTTCCGTACGGCGACGCGCCCTCGATCCTGAACGCCTCCTACACCTTCAAGGCGGACGTGGAGATCCCGCAAGGGGGGGCCGAGGGCATGCTCATCACCACGGGCGGCAGGTTCGGCGGGTACGGGTTCTACGTGTGGAAGAACAAGCCGGTCTTCCTTTGGAACCTCGTCGACCTCAAGCGCGTCCGCTGGGAGGGGCCGAACCTCACGCCGGGCAGGCACGTCATCGAGTTCGACTTCAAGTACGACGGCCTCGGCATGGGCACGCTGATGTTCAACAACTTCTCGGGCATCGCCCGCGGCGGTACCGGGGTGCTGAAGCTCGACGGCCAGGAGGTCGCCCGCCAGACGATGGAGCGGACCATCCCGTTCATCCTGCAGTGGGACGAGAGCATGGACATCGGGTCCGACACGCTCACCGGCGTGAACGATGCCGACTACGCGCCACCGTTCACGTTCACGGGCAAGATCAACAAGATCACGCTCGCCATCGACAGGCCGCAGCTGACCCCCGAGGAGATCAAGAAGCTCCAGGAGGCACAGCGGAACAACCGGGTGAGCGAGTAGTGCAGGACCGCCCGCCCCGTCGCGGACGGGGCGGGCCGAAGCGAGGAGAACAAGAATGATCGCGTGCCGCCTGGGAATTACGGCGGTGCTCCTGGCGCTCTCGGGCGCGGCCGCGCCTGCGGACGAGCCGTCGCCGCCTCCGCAGCCGGGCGCGGCCCAGAGCGAGACGCCGAGGCAGGCGTGCGAGCGTTGCCGGAAGGAGCGGAAGTCCTGCAAGGATGCCTGCGCGGGTCCGAGTGGAGACCAGGTGCCGAGCGACTCCTGCCTGGACAAGTGCGACAACGCGTACTGGCGCTGCATCCCGCCCGGCCACGGCTGCGACTAGGATGCGCCGCTCCTCGGCGGCATTCCGCTGAGCGCAAGCGTTCACTTAACGCAACCCGGTGGTCGGGCGGTCCGGACCCTGCTATGGTCCGCGGCCGTCGGGCTTCCAAGTGGACCGGACCCCATCCAGAGCCAACGGCCCGTTCAGCCCCGGCCTCGCGGGCCTGTGGGACTTCGAGGACTTCGAGAGCTTCGCGGCGGCGAGCCCGGGCTGGGACCAGAGGCACCAGCAGCTGGGGAGCGGAACCTCCACGGTGAGGCTCGCCCTCGCGCAGTCCGGGAATGTGCAGCTGGCGGTGGTCCGACGCGCCGCAGGCGTTCGCGTGGAGGGGGTGCCACCCGTTGACTCGATCACCTTCGGCGTGGTCCTCGGCGGCGAGGTCCGGGTCGACGGCGAGCTGTACGGACCGGGTTGGGTAGCTTGCATACGAGGCGGGAAGCCGATCGAGGTCCACGCCCCTGCGTCGAGCGTGACGCTCACGATGTGCGTCGACAAGGGTCTCTTCGACCGCCTGGCCTGCGAGAGCCCGGATGCGCTCGGCGACGGAGGGCCGCTGCTCCTGCGCGACGAATCGGCGCGCCGGTCCCTCGTGGCCACGTGGTGCCGGTGGATCAAGCGTGCGCGTCGGGACGTCTCCTGGCTTACCGACCCCGGGCGCGCGGGCGTCCTCGAGGACGCCGCGGTCTCCGTGCTCCTCCGCTGTCTCGACCAGAGGCGGCCACAGCGGCTGGCCCAGCCGAGCCGGCGCAGCGTCCGCGAGGCCGAGGAGACGATCCGGGCCCGGCTCCGGGACCCGCTCGCCGTCCAGGAACTCGCCGACTCCCTCGGGATGTCACGGCGGACGCTCCATGCGGGATTCGTCCGACAGTACGGCGTCTCGCCGAAGGCGTACCACCAGGCGCTGCGGCTGGACGCGGTGCGGAGCGAGCTGCGGCGCGCTTTGCCGGGTGCCCGTGTCGGGGACGTCGCGCGCCGCTGGTCCTTCCTCCACCTGGGGCGCTTCTCCGTCGACTACCGGCGCGCCTTCGGCGAGAGCCCGTCGGCGACGCTGCGCCGCGCCCTTCGGTCGAGGGGTTGAGGTGCGCTGGCCCGCCGCGGCCAGGTTCCACGCGGCCGCCCCGAGCGCCGGGCTAGTACACCCAGTAGACGACGGTGTAGGGGTTCGGTTCGCCTGACGGCTGGAAGTACACCTGGAGCTGCTTCAGGTAGCTATCGGTCGAGTACCGCCACACGATGCACTTCTGGGACAGCGTGTGGCTGCAGACCTCGGTGCGCGCATCGTCCGGGGAACCGAGCAGGTCCACCACCTGCGCCGAGGACATGCCGATCTTGAGGCTCTCCGAAGCGGCCTTGACCTCGGCAGCGGGTCGGTGCCCGTGGCCCGTGATGCAGCCCAACGCCAGGGCGGGAAGCAGCGCCAGGAAGCGCGATCGGTTCACGTGGATTCTCTCCCGAGCGCGTCGAGCCGCCGGCGCCCCCGGCATCCTACGCGACTCCCGCCGGGCACGCACGGCCGTCGGGGGGCGGGCCCCGAGCTCCGGCGGGCGACGCGCCCGGGGCGCGTCCGTTAGACTCAGATCCGATGCCGTCGCGAACGGTGCGCACGATGTGCCCGATGAACTGCCATCCCACGCTCTGCGGGATGCTCGTGGACGTGGACGAGCGCGGGCAGGTGGTCGCGATCCGAGGAGACCCCGCGAATCCCGATAGCCGAGGCTTCCTCTGCGTGCGCGGCCGCGCCGCCCGGGAGATCGTGGGGAACCCGGCGCGAGTCCTCTACCCCATGCGGCGGGCAGAGAAGAGCGGCGCCTGGCAGAGGACGAGCTGGGCGAGCGCCCTCGACGACGTCGCCGCTCGCGCCCGGGCGCCCGGGCCGGGGACGCTCGCCCTGTGGTCCGGGCACGGTCTCCTGGCGAACGGCTACGGGACGCGCGTCCAGTCGGAGCTCCTGCGGCGGTTCGCGAACCTCTACGGCTGCCAGTGGTGGAGCCCGGCCATGATCTGCTGGGGGCTCGGCGCCTTCGGGCTGGGACTCACCGGGGTGCTGCGCGTCCACACGAAGGAGGACATGGGCGAGCACGCGGCGCTCGTCCTGCTGTGGGGCGCGAACCTCGCGAGCCAGCCCAACACCGCACCGCACCTCGCCGCCGCTCGCCGAAGGGGCGCGGGCGTCGTCGTCATAGACGTTCGGCGCTCCGAGGCCGCCGCCCACGCGGACGAGACGGTCCTCGTACGCCCGGGAACCGACGCAGCGCTCGCCCTCGGGATGATGCACGTCATCGTGCGGGAGGGGTGGCACGACCGGGAGTTCCTTTCCGCCCACACGGTCGGGTTCGACGCGCTCGCCGCGCACCTCTCTGCGCACGGCCCGGGATGGGCTGCCCGGGCGACGGGAGTCCCCGCCGACCGAATCGTCGCGCTGGCGCGCCGCTACGCGACGAGCCGCCCCGCGATGATCGTCCTGGGCGGAAGCTCGATGCACAAGGGCGCGGGGGGCTGGGAAGCGGGGCGAGCCATCTCGTGCCTTCCGGCCCTCACGGGAAACCTCGGCGTGCCGGGGGGCGGCCTCGGCCCCCGCCACGGCGCCGCCGTCCACGGCCAGGCTCTCGCGACCATCGCTGCGGCCGATCGGCGCCCCCCGGGGGACTACGTCCCGAACCAGATGTCCCGGATCGCGGAGGCGCTCGAGAGCCGGCGGGTCCGTTCGATGCTGCTCTTCGGGACCGACATGGCGTCGTCGTTCGCCGACGCGGGGCGCGTGGAGGCGGCCCTGTCACGGCTCGACCTCCTCGCGAGCCACGACCTCTTCCTGAACGACACGGCACGCCGGTGCGCGGATCTGGTCCTGCCGGGCACGTCCTGGCTGGAGGACCTGGGGTGCAAGAGCACGAACACCCATCTGTACCTCATGCCCCGGGCCTTGGAGCCGCCCGGCGAGACGCGTCCGGCCACATGGGTCCTGCGCGAGCTCGCGGGGCGGCTCGGGCTGTCCGACTTCTACCCGTGGGCCGACGAGTCGGGTCCCATCGATGCGGTCCTCGCCCACCCATCGACGGGGGGCGCCACGGTCGCCGCGCTCGAGGCAGAGGGCGGGATCCGGGCACTGCGCGTCTCGCACGTCGCCTACCCCGACCTCCGCTTCGACACGCCCTCGGGCAGGGTGGAGTTTCATTCCACGGTCGCCTCGAAACTCGGGCTGCCTGCTCTCCCGGTCTTCTCAGGCCGGAGCGGCGGGGCGCACCCTCTCGAACTCCGCTCCGGACGTACGCTCACGCACTTCCACTCCTTCTACGACCACGGCCGCGCGCTGCCGACGCTCGCATCCGCCGACAGGCTTCCGCGCGTGTGGATCTCCCCCGCCGACGCCGAGGCCCGCGGGATTCACGACGGGGTCGGGGTCCGCATCTTCAACGACCGGGGCGAGATGCGAGCGAGCGCCATCGTCACCGACCGCGTCCCCGCCGGCACGCTGTGGATGCGGGATGGCTGGTACGGGATGAACCACCTCTCCTCGGGATCGCCGGTGCTTCCCGACGCCGCCGTCGACCGGTTCGGCTTTTCCGCCGGCCAGTCGGAGTTCGATTCGTTCGTCGACGTTGCTCCCTGCGAGGTCGCTCGTTCTCAGGTTCCGGGCACTGCATGACGCGCTGCGCGATGGGTGCCTTGCGCGGGCTGTAAACAGGTCTTGACTGCCGGCGGCGACTTCTTCAAATTCACGTGCACACTTGACCACGGTCAAGCGCGGCGACGCTCCTGCGCTCTGCGTGAAATGGACGGTCGGTGGCTCGCAGCGGTTCGGGTTTCATTCACTGGGCGTCCATGGCGCCATGACGAGGAGGGAAGGGATGAGAAAGCTCTCGATGAAGGCCGCGTTCTCCGTCGCCGCGCTGGCGCTGGTGCTCCAGGGGCGGGCGGCGGACGCGCCGAAGAAGACCCCCGAACTCGTCGACAAGGGGAAGGCCCTCTTCGCGAAGAGCTGCGCCTCCTGCCACGGCGCGAAGGGCGAGGGGGATGGTCTCGCGGCGAAGGCCCTCAACCCGAAGCCCCGCAACCTCGTCACCAATCCGGTCAAGGGCGGGGCCCCGGCGATCTTCGAGGTGCTCACGAGCGGCAAGAAGGGCACCGCCATGATCTCCTACAAGCACCTCTCCGAGGACGACCGCTGGGCGCTCAGCTACTACGTCGACAGCCTGAAGGCGGCGAAGAAGTAGGATGCGGTCCGCAGCGGCACGACGCGGGGTCCGGAGCGGGGCGGGCCTGCTCGCCCTCGCGGCGGCGGCGACCGCCGGCGCCCAGAGCACGGAGTACCTGAAACGCGAAATCGCGGCCGTCGGCGTCGTCGAGCGGCTTGGCGCCGCCGTCCCGCGCGGCGCGGCTTTCACCGACTCGGACGGTCGTCCCTTCTCGCTCGCGGCGCTCGGGGACCGGCCCGTCCTGCTGTCGTTCAACTACACGAGCTGCCCGCGGCTCTGCGGGCTCCAACTCGGGGCGCTCGCGCGTGCGCTCCGCGAGGCGGGCTGGAAGGGCGAGGGCTTCGACGTCGTCACGGTGAGCATCGACCCGGGGGAGAAGCTCCCGCAGCTCGCCCGCTACAAGCAGGCCATGGTCCGGGAGGCCGGCGGCGGCCCCGGGGTCGAGGGTCGGTGGCGGTTCCTCGTCGGCGCCAAGGCCGACGTCGACGTCCTCGCGGACGCGGTCGGCTTCAGGTACCGATACGACCCGAGGACCGGGGAGTTCGCGCACCAGGCGACCCTGGCGGTCCTCACCGGTGACGGCCGCGTGAGCGGCTACCTCCACGGCGTCACCTACGCCCCCGGTTCGCTCCAGGTGGCGGTGGAGCGAGCTCGCGGGGGGGCCGTGGCCACGGCGGCGGAGCAGCGCCGCCTGGGCGGCTTCCTCCTCACCTGCATGGGCTTCGATCCGACGGACCCGACGCCGCTTGCCCTCAAGTTGATGCGCGCAGGGGGGGCCGTGGCCCTCGCCTTTCTGCTGTCGTTCCTCGGCTACCAGGTCGTGCGCGACATCCGTCGCCGCCGCCTGGAGGGGCGCACCTAAATGAGCCATCTCGCGGTCTGCATCCGGGACGTCCTTCTCGCCGCCGGGCCTGGCTACCTGCCCGAGCGCGCCTCGAGCGTGGCGCCCGCCGTCGACCACGTCTTCGCCTTCCTCTTCTGGGTGAGCGCGTTCTTCCTCGCGCTCATCGTCTCGATCACCGTCGTCTTCGTCGTGCGGTATCGATCGCGCCCGTCCCGCCGAGAGCCCGACGCATCGCCTTCCCACGACAACCGCCTCGAGCTCTTGTGGTCGGCGATTCCGCTTGCGCTGGTGATCGCCATGTTCGCGGCCTCGACGAGGGTGTACTTCGCGATGACCGAGCTCGACGCAGGGGATTCGCCGTTCCGGGTTCAGGTGACGGGCCGGAAGTGGTCCTGGTGGTTCGACCACCCCGGTGGAAAGGGGGCGAACCAGCTCCACCTCGTCGCCGGCAAGCCGACCGAGCTCGTCCTCGCGTCGACCGACGTCATCCACTCGCTCTACGTCCCCGCCTTCCGCCTCAAGCAGGATGCCGTCCCGGGTCGCTTCACGAAGATGGTCTTCACGCCCACGCAGGCGGGGACCTATCCCATCCTCTGTGCCGAGTACTGCGGCACGAACCACTCCACGATGAGCGCGGTCGCCGTCGTCCATCCGGACCAGGCGTCGTTCGACGAATGGGCGAAGGAAGGGGTCGAGAAGGGCGCGTCGCTCGTGGAGGTCGGGCAGCAGGTCTACGGGGAGAAGGGCTGCTCCGCCTGCCACAGCGTCGACGGCACCTCGGGGGTCGGCCCGTCGTTCAAGGGCATCTGGGGCAAGGAGGAGAAGCTCGCCGACGGGAAGACCGTGAAGGTCGACGAGGCCTACATCCGCGAGTCGATCGTGACCCCGGACGCGAAGATCAGGGCCGGGTTCGACAACGTCATGCCGCCCATTCCCCTCGAGGAGCGGGAGATCCAGGGCGTCGTCGCCTACATCCAGAGCCTCAGGGACTGACCATGCACAGCGGCGAAGACCTCACAGCGCCCGGCGCGACCCAGGGGAGCTACCTGGAGCACGGCCGTGGCCTGCGCTCGTGGCTTTTCACCCTCGACCACAAGCGCATCGGGATCATGTACCTGGTGCTCATCGCCATCTGCCTCGTGCTCGGCGGGGTGTTCGCGATGGTGCTGCGCTTCCACCTGTGGAACCCCTCGGGCGGCCTCGTCTCGAACGACGTGTACAACAAGATGTTCACGCTGCACGGGGCCGTGATGATCTTCCTCTTCGTCATCCCCGGGATCCCGTCGGCGCTCGGCAACTTCATCGTCCCCCTCCAGGTCGGGGCGAAGGACGTGGCGTTCCCGCGCCTGAACCTCCTGTCCTTCTGGCTCTTCGTCGCCGGCGCGGCGCTCTTCATCGCGACGCTCGTCGTGGGCGGCCTCGACACCGGCTGGACCATCTACCCGCCCTACAGCCTGGAGTCCTCGCGCGGACTGGGGATCCTGCTCGCCCTGACGGGCGTCTTCCTGGCGGGCTTCAGCTCGATCCTCACCGGCGTGAACTTCATCACCACCATCCATCGCATGCGCGCGCCCGGCATGGGGTGGTTCGACCTGCCGCTCTTCCTGTGGGCGCTCTACGCCACCGGCATCATCCAGATCTTCGCGACGCCGGTTCTCGGCATCACGGTTGCGCTCGGGTTCCTGGAGCGCCTCTTCCACCTCGGGATCTTCATGCCGGAGTACGGCGGAGACCCGGTGCTCTTCCAGCATTTCTTTTGGTTCTACTCGCACCCCGCCGTCTACATCATGATCCTGCCGGCCATGGGCATCGTCAGCGAGGTGGTGTCGGTGTTCAGCCGCAAGCCCATCTTCGGGTACCGCTTCATCGCGATGAGCTCCATCGCCATCGCGCTGATCGGTTTCCTCGTGTGGGGCCACCACATGTTCGTCAGCGGACAGTCGAAGTGGGCGAACGTGATCTTCAGCTTCCTCACCCTGCTCGTGGCCATCCCGTCCGCCATCAAGGTCTTCAACTGGCTGGCCACCATGTACAAGGGGGCCATCGTCCTCAAGACCCCGATGCTCTACGTCCTGTCTTTCTTCGGCATCTTCGGGGTCGGGGGACTGACCGGCCTCTTCCTCGGCGCGCTCGCCACCGACGTCCCTCTCCACGACACCTACTTCGTTGTCGCGCACTTCCACTTCGTCATGGTGGGGGGCGTGCTCATCGCCTTCCTGGCCGGGCTCCACTACTGGTGGCCGAAGATGACGGGCCGGATGTACGACGAGCGGGTCGGCCGCATCGCCGCGGTCCTCATCTTCCTGGGCTTCAACGTCACCTTCATCCCCCAGTTCTTCGCGGGCGTCGCCGGAATGCCTCGGCGCTACGCGACCTACGCGGCGGAGCACCAGGGCCTGAACCGCGTCTCGACCGTTGGGGCCATCGTCCTCACCCTCGGGCTCGTGATCGCGCTCTGGGGGCTGCTCGCGTCGCTGCGGAGGGGGGCTCGCGCCCCGGCCAACCCCTGGGGCGCGGCGTCGCTCGAATGGACGGCCGCGTCGCCCCCGACGCACGACAACTTCGACGTGGCGCCCCGCGGGCGCAAGCCGTACGACTTCACGGGCCTCCGACTGGTCTCCGAGGAGGCCGGGTGGGCGCGGGCCGAGGGGGAGGGCGCGTAGATGAGCGATCAGGCGACGAGCGGTCTGACCCCGAGCGAGGTGCTCCCGGCGCCGGCCCGGTTCCTGGCGCACCACTTCTCGAGCATGGAGGCGCAGTCCGAGACCAGCAAGCTCGGGATCTGGCTGTTCCTCGGGAGCGAGGTGCTGTTCTTCAGCGGGCTCTTCACGGCCTACGGGGTCTACCGGGCGAACCACTACTCGCTCTTCCGGTACGCGCACCACTTCCTGGACTGGAGGATGGGCGCGCTCAACACGGTGGTCCTCGTGACGAGCAGCCTGTCGGCGGCGTGGTCCGTGCGCTGTGCGCAGCTCGGGCAGCGCCGGGGCCTGAACGCGACCCTCTTCCTCACGCTCCTTCTCGCGGGTGCGTTCCTTGTGGTGAAGTACTTCGAGTACAGCCACAAGCTGCACAACGGGATCGCCTGGGGCGCCGCCTGCCACCCGTCGGAGCACATCCTCGACACGCTCCCGCCCGCGGTGCGCGCCGTGCCCGTGCCGTCCGACCTGGGGACCTTCTTCAGCATCTACTACCTGATGACGGGCCTCCACGGCATCCACGTCCTCGTCGGCATGGGACTCTACGTCTGGCTGCTCGCCCGCGCCGGTCGCGGCGACTTCGGACCCGGCTACTACGTGCCGGTCGACACCGTGGCGCTCTACTGGCACCTCGTGGACATGATCTGGATCTTCCTCTTCCCCCTCTTCTACCTCATCTGAGAGGACTCCTCGTGAACGAGAACCCGGCAGGGACGGCGACAGGGGAGCCCCGCGGCGTGCACGTCATGCCTCCGTCGGTCCTCATCGGCACGGCCGCGGCACTGCTCGCGCTGACGGCCGTCACCGTCACGTCGTCCCGGATCGACCTCGGCGAGTGGAACGTCGTCGTGGCGCTCGCCATCGCCTGCACGAAGGCGGCGCTCGTGGCGCTCTTCTTCATGCACCTCAAGTACGAGAACAGGTTCCAGCTCGTGATCCTCGTGTCGGCGGCCCTGTTCGCCGTGCTCTTCGTCGCGTTCGTCATGTTCGACACGACGCAGTACCAGCCCTCGATCCGGGCGGCCGAGCGGCACGTGGAGCAACGCGCGCCCTGACCGCTCCTCCCGGCCAGGGGCGACGCGGCGAACGCGCCGGGCCGGCGGTGCGAGGACGTGCGCTCGCGCGGTCGCCATCCTAAGTAGGCGGCCATGGACCCGTCCCAGGACAAGGTGGTCGTCGTCACCGGGGCGAGCGCCGGGATTGGCGCGGCGCTCGCGGAGGAGCTCGCCCGGCGCGGGGCGCGGCTCGTCCTCGCCGCGCGGCGCCGGGAGCTGCTCGAGGCCTTGGCGGTGCGCGCCGGGGGGGCCGAGGCCGTCCCCACGGACGTCACCCGGCGGCAGGAGGTCGATCGGCTTCGGGACGCGGCCCTGGCCCGCTTCGGCCGGATCGACGCCTGGGTGAACAACGCCGGGCGCGGCATCACCCGGTCCTTCGCCCAGGTCACCGACGAGGACCTGGACGCGATGATCCGGGACAACCTGAAGTCGGCCCTTTACGGCATGCAGGCGGTGCTGCCGCACTTCCGCGAGGCGGGAAAGGGCGTCATCGCGAACGTCTCGTCCATGCTGTCGCGCGTCCCGGTGGCGACCATCCGCTGCGCGTACAGCGCCTCGAAGGCGGGGCTCGACTCGATGACCGAGACCCTCCGCTTCGAGCTCGCGGGCGAGTTCCCCGCGATCCGGGTGGTCCTCGTCCTGCCGGGCGTGGTGGCGACGGACTTCGGCCGGAACGCGCTCGGCGGCGGCCCCGATTCGCGGACGTTGCCCGGCGCGCAGCCGGTCGACGAGGTCGCGCGGGCGATCGCGGATGGCCTGTGGAGCGGTCCGGTCGATCTCTACACGCGCCCCAACGGGCTCGAGCAGGTGCTCGGCCACCTCCGGAGCCTCGCCGCAAAGCCGGTGGCGCGCTGAAGACCGGCGCGCGCCCGGTGCGACCTCCCCCCACCCCGGGGCGTACCCGAATGCGGTGAGGCGCACCCAACCCCTGGGTCGCCCCTTCGGAGGGGGAACGGCCGGTTCGCATCGGAGATCCAGGCACTTAATGGCTCCTGGAGCGGCTCGTAGAGTGCAGCGAAGGGGCGAGGGACAGTTCGGATGCCGGGAGCCGAGGAATCACTTCAGGGCGCAGGTCGGGCCGCGCAGGAGCGCGACGAGGGGTCTCGTCCCGCTGCGCGCGTCCTGATCGTCGACGACGAGCGCGCGGTCGGCGCGGTCCTCGGGCGCATGCTGAATTCGATGAACGTGACCTTCTCGCAGAGCGCGGCAGGCGCCCTGGGGCGCATCGCCGCCGGCGGGGACTACTCCGCGATCGTCTGCGACCTCCGCATGCCGGGCATGGACGGCCTCCAGTTCTTCGGCGAGGTCGAGAAGCTCAACGCCGGGCTGGCCCGGCGAATCGTCTTCGTGACGGGCGCCGCCGCCGACTCGAACTTCGAGGCCTTCCTCGAGAAGACCGGCTGCGCCTACCTCCAAAAGCCCGTCGACGCCGAGGCACTGCGGTCGGCGGTCTCGGCCGCGGCATCCAACGTTCGGCCGTAGCCGTCGGCTCGCCCCGGAGCGCCGCCTGCGAGACCGGGCGGGACGGCTCCAGCGGCGCAGGCCTCCCCGGGCTCACCGCCAGAGCAACGTCCCCCCGAGCGCCGCGGCCACGGCGAACACGAACAGAGAGAAGGCTCGACCCAGGGTGAGCGGGCTCGCCCTCGTCGCGAGCCTCGCGCCTGCGAGCGCGCCAGCGCCGAAGGACACGGCGACCGTGAGGAGATCGATCCACGGCAGCCCGCCGCGCGCGGCCGCGTAGACGACGACGCCCGGGAGCCCCACCGGGGGCAGCATGGCCGCGAGGCTCGTGGCCTGCGCCTCGAGCCGGCCGAGCCGCGCCGCGTGCACGAGGAGGGGGACCATCACGATGCCGCCTCCGATGCCGAGAAGCCCCGACAGGGCGCCGGCGGCGACCCCGATCCACACCCCGTGCCAGTCGCTGGCCGCGGCGGTCGGGAGCGACCGTGCCTCCGGGCGGCGATGCGCCCGCCACCCCTGGACCCCGACCGCGACGAGGAAGGCGACGAACAGCATGCGAAGTGGCTTGTCCGGGAGCCAGTTCGCGGCCCTGGCGCCTCCGACGACGCCGAACACGAATCCCGCGACGAGCGCAAGGACGAGCCGCCAGCGGATGACCGTGTAGCGCCGGTAGGCGAGCACGGCGGGCAGGCCGATGGGGAGGACCAGGACCGCGAGGGTCAGGCCCTGGGCCTCGTGCTGGGACAGTCCGAGCACCAGGGCGAGAAGCGGGACGAGGACGATTCCGCCCCCAATACCGAAGACGCCGGAGAGCGCGCCGGCGAGCGCCCCCGAGGCCGCGGCTCCGGCGAACGCGAGTGTCGTCACGCGTTTGCCCGCCGCGCGAGGGCGCCGGACCGCGAACGCGTGGCGGGGGCCGCCGTGCCCATCACCGCCGCAAGTCGAGGAACGAATTCAGGGCCTGGCGCACCGAGCGCTCGACGGACGGGGGTACGCGCGCCTCGCCCGCGCGCCTGCACAGCGCGAGCGTCGCACGCAGCGAGTCGCACCGGCCCGCGCAGTGCGCGCAGCCCTTCAGGTGCTCCTCGAGCTCGGCGCACGCCGTCCCGTCGATCTCGCCCTCCAGCCGACGGGACAGGAGATCGACGACGTCCCGGCATCCCGGCCCCGCCGGAGCGCCAGCGCTCTCCTTCGCGAGGATCGGGGCGAGCCGTTCCCGGACGGCCACCCGGGCGCGGTGCAGCCGGCTCTTCACCGCCTCCACGGAGAGCCCCAGGACCTCCGCGACCTCGTTGGCGGGAAGGCCCTCCACGTCCCGGAGCACGAGCACCTCCCGGTAGATGGGATCGAGCGCCCCGATGGCCTCGTCGAGCGCGGCGCGAAGCTGGCGAGAGGCCGCGTGGTCCTCCGGCGTGCGCCCGGGGTCGGGGAGCGAAGCCGCCGTCTCCGCGTGCTGGTCGAGCGATTCAACCTCCGCCGGCGCGAACTTGCTCGTCCGCCGCTTCTTGATGCAAAAGCTGCGGGCGATGGTGTACAGCCACGTGGAGATCGACGAGGCGCCGCGGAAGTCCGGAAGCGTTCGCGCGGCCGCGAGGAGCGTCTCCTGCAGGACGTCCTGCGCGTCCTCCTCGCTCCGGCACATCTTCTTGCCGAAGCGAAACACCTGGGACTGGTGACGCGTGAGCAGCCGCTCGAGTGCGCGCCGGTCGCCGCCCTGGGCCGCCAAGAGGAGGGCGTCGTCGTCGCTCTGCATGGTCGAATCCCTAGTCCACGACGGCCGCCGGCACAAGGGCGATCCCGGCTCCTCGGGCCACAGGGCACCGAGCCGCTCCAGGTCGGGTCAGGAGGTCCCGCTGGTCTGCGAGGTGCCGCTCGGGCCGTCGAGCCCGGGAACGGCGGCGTGCGGATCGACCCGGCCCGCAGCGTACTCCTCGGCCTCCACGGCGGAGACGTCGGAGAGCACCCTGCGCGCGCGCTCGAGGTCGAGCTCTCCCTCCCATCGCGAGACCGCGACGGCCGCGACGCCGTTGCCGACGAGGTTCGTCAGGGCGCGGGCCTCCGACATGATGCGATCGATCCCGACGAGTAGCGTGAGGCCCGCGACCGGGACGTCGCCCACGGCGGTCAGGGTGGCAGCAAGCGCGATGAAGCCGCCGCCCGTGACGGCGGCGGCCGTCTTCGAGGTGACGAGCAAGACGCCGAAGATGGCGAGCCCCTTCGCGAGGGCGATGGGGGTGTTCGTCGCCTGGGCGATGAAGACGGTCGCGAGCGTGAGATAGATCGCGGTCCCGGCCAGGTTGAACGAATAGCCGAGCGGGACGACGAGCCCGACCACGGGCCGGGAGCACCCGAGCCGCCCCACCTTCTCCATGAGCAGCGGGAGCGCCGACTCCGAGGAGGACGTCCCGAGAGTGATGAGGAGCTCCTGGCGGATGTAACGAAGGAAGCGGACGAGCCCGAGGCCCGACCAGCGCAGGACCAGGGCGAGGACCACGAACACGTAGACGGCGCAGGCGAGGTAGAAGACCCCCACCAGCTTCCCGAGCCCGACGAGTGCACCCGGGCCGAACTTCCCGACGGTGAACGCCACCGCGCCGAAGGCCCCGAAGGGCGCGAGGCGCATGACGATCGCCATGACCCGAAAGAGGAGCGCCGACAGGTCCTCGACGAAGGCGAGGACCTCCTCGCCGGCGCTGCGAAGCGCTGCGAGCGCGATGCCGAAGAGGAGGGAGAAGAAGATGACCTGCAGGACGTCGTCCTTGGCGAAGGCGTCGACGACGTCCTTCGGGATGATGCCCAGGAGGAACTCGCTCGCGGTCAGCGCCTTCCCCGCGGTCGTGTAGCCCGAGATGGCCCGGACGTCGATTCGGCGCGGGTCCACGTCCATGCCGGTCCCCGGTCCGAACGCCTTCCCGGCGACGACCCCGAGCACGAGCGCCACGGTGGTGAGCGCCTCGAAGGCGACGATGGCCTTCCAGGCGACCCGCCCGGTCTTCCGCTGTCCGCCCACCTTGGCGATCCCGGTCACGACGGTCGTGAAGATGATGGGCGCGATGAGCATGCGCACCAGCCGGATGAACCCGTCCCCGAGCGGTTGCAGCGCGACCCCGACCGACGGCCGGGCGGCGCCCACCGCCACGCCGAGGACCATGCCCAAGAGGACCTGGCCCCACAGGCTCCGGGTGAGACGGTTCATGTCCGTCCCTTGGCGGTCTCGGCCGCCTCGGGGACCGCCGCCGTGGGCTCGACGCGCCCCGCGAGGTATTCCTCCGCCTCGACCGCACCCACGTTGGCGAGCGCGGCGCGCGCGTGCTCGAGGTCGAGCTCTCGCTCCCACCGCGACACGACCACCGCCGCCACGCCGTTTCCGATGAGGTTCGTGATGGCGCGCGCCTCGGACATGAAGCGGTCGACCCCGATCAGCAGCGTGAGCCCGGCCACGGGGATGTTGCCGACCGCCGCCAGCGTGGCGGCCAGCGTGATGAACCCGCCCCCCGTGACGGCCGCCGCCCCCTTGGAGGTGAGGAGCAGAACCGCCAGGATCTCCATCTCCTGGGCGAGGCTGACGTGTGTGTTCGTCGCCTGCGCGATGAAGAGCGTCGCGAGCGTCAGGTAGATGGAGGTGCCGTCCAGGTTGAACGAGTAGCCCATGGGGACGACGAGACCCACCACGGGCTTGGAGCAGCCGAGCCTCTCCATCTTGCCCATGAGCAGGGGCAGCGCCGACTCCGACGACGAGGTTCCGAGGACGATGAAGATCTCCTCCCGGATGTAGCGGAGGAAGCGGAAGACGTTGAGTCCCGTCCAGCGCAGGACGGCGCCGAGGACGACGATCACGAAGAGGAGGCTCGTGGCGTAGAAGGCGGCGATGAGCTTCCCCAGGCTCAGCAGGCTCGCAATCCCGTACTTCCCGACCGTGAAGGCCATCGCGCCGAACGCGCCGAGCGGCGCCACCCGCATGATGATGGCGATGATCCGGAAGAGGACGTGGGAGAGTCCGTCGATGAGATGCAGCAGTCGCGTGCCGTCGGCCTTGAGCGCCGCGAGAGCGATGCCGCACAGGACCGAGAAGAACAGCACCTGGAGGATGTCCCCGCGAGCGAAGGCGTCGACGACGTCCTTGGGGATGATGTTCAGGAGGAAGTCGGCCGTGCTCATCGAGTGGCCGGCGGTCGTGTAGTTCGCGATGGCGCTCGCGTCGAGCGTCGCGGGGTTCACGTTCATCCCGGCGCCCGGCGCGACGATCTTTCCCACGGCGAGCCCGATGGCGAGGGCGAGCGTGGTCAAGACCTCGAAGTAGACGAGGGCCTTCAGGCCCACCCGGCCGACCTTCTTCAGGTCGCCCATCTTCGCGATCCCCGTCACCACCGTCGTGAAGACGATGGGGGCGATGAGCATCTTGACGAGCTTGATGAAGCCCTCGCCCAGCGGACGCATCGCCGTGCCGAGCGACGGATGGAAGTGTCCGAGGAGCGCGCCCGCGACCACCGCGATGAGGACCTGGGCGTAGAGGCTGTGCGCGAGCCGTTTCACGCGTCTTCCCTCCGATCGGGGGGGACGATACTGATAGTCAACGACTCTACACGGCGGCGGGGCCGGGGCGCCACCGCTGCACCCTTTCGGGGGAGACGCGCGCCGCGTCCCCGGCAAGGGCGCGCCGCGTCATGCGCGACCCCTACGGGGCGGCGCGGAAGAACGTCGCGCCCGCGGACTCCTCGCGGCGGAAGCCGTCGTGGATGCCGACGGTGGTCTCGGCCGATCCGAGGAAGAGGATGCCGCCGCGCCGCATCTGGCGCCGGACCTTCTCGAGGATCGCCCGGCGGGTGGGGATGTCGAAGTAGATAAGCACGTTGCGCAGCAGCACGACGTCCATCTGCGGCAGGACCGGCCAGGGACCGGCGAGGTTCAGCTGGGCGACGCGCAACCGCCGACGGAACTCGTCGGCGATGACCCACTCGTCTCCTTCCTGGCGGAAGTACTTGACGAGCAGCGCGGCCGGGAGCCCGCGGTTCACCTCGAGGAGCGTGAACCGGCCCGCCCGCGTGCGTTCCACCATCTCCTGGGAGAGGTCCGTGCAGTGGATCTGGACGTCCCAGGCCGCGAGTTGCGGCAGGTGCTCGCGGATGAGCATCGCCACGCTGTAGGCCTCCTGGCCGGTGGAGCAGGCGGCGCTCCACAAGT
Organism: Anaeromyxobacteraceae bacterium; assembly: GCA_035543235.1. Taxonomy (GTDB): domain Bacteria; phylum Myxococcota; class Myxococcia; order Myxococcales; family Anaeromyxobacteraceae; genus DATJZG01. The sequence goes on from DATKJV010000044.1 coordinate 29,987, forward strand.
CGAGTCGCCTCTCCGTGCTGCGGCGCACGGAGGCCTCCGGGAGGAGCGCCGAGCGGAGCGCCTCGAAGGGCTTCCAGTCCCGGAAGAAGCTCGTCTCGTTCGTCGTCAGCGCCTCGACGACGGACAGCTGCAGCGGGCCGTGCGGCTGCTCGCGGAGCTTGCGGATGAGCGCCCCGACGGTCGAAAGTCCTTCCCTTCGCGCCACCGGGAGGAGGCGGGTCTCGACCAGGTACTCCTTGCCAACGTCGAGCGCGATGGCGGAGCGCTCCCGGAGGTAGCCCCGAAAGAAGTCGAAATCCTCCGGCGCGAGGCTCAAGGGGAGATCCTCGCCACGGCCGGCCGGCCCCGCTCGACGCGAGCGGTGATCTCCGCGGCGATGGCGGCGAGCGGGAAGACGCCGTCGGCGAGACCCGCGGAGACGACGGCCCCTGGCATGCCCCAGACGACCGAGGTCTCCTGGTCCTGTGCCACCACCGTGCCGCCTGCCGCCCGGATCGCCTCGCAGCCCGTGCACCCGTCCCGCCCCATTCCCGTGAGGACGACTGCCAGGACGCCCGAGCCCCAGGCGGCGGCTGCCGAGCGGAAGAGCACGTCGGCGGCCGGTTTGCAGGAGTTTTCCGGCGGGCCGTCGTCGAACCGGAGGACGTGCTGCCCGCCGCGCTCGGCCACGGCCAGGTGCTGGCCGCCGCGCGCGACGTAGACCATGCCGGGGCGCACCGGGCTCCCGTCCGCGGCCTCCTCGACCCCGAGCGCGCAGATGGCGGCGAGTCGCCTGGCGAGGAGCTGCGTGAACATGGAGGGCATGTGCTGGACGACGAGCACGGGCACCGCAAGCTGCCGCGGCAGGCGCGGGATGACCTGCTCGAGCGCCTGGGGGCCACCGGTCGAGACGCCGATCACGACGGCCTCGACCCTGCCGGAGTGGCGCGGGCGGGCGGGCGCCGGCCCCGGCCGCGGTGCCGCCGGTGCCTCGACGGCGCGCGCCCCGAGCGCGCGGAGCCGCGGAAGCACCTCCAGGTCGACGAAGGCCCTCGCCTCCTGGACGCTCGAGGCGCGCGGCTTGGCGACGAAGTCGGACGCGCCTGCGGCGAGCGCGTCGAGGGTCGCGAGCGCTCCCTTCTCGGTGTGGCTCGACAGCATGAGCACCGGTAGCCGGGGGGCGCCGACCCGAAGGGCCTTGAGCGTGGAGATCCCGTCCAGGACGGGCATCTCCACGTCGAGGGTGACCACGTCCGGGCTCGGGTCGCGCCGGAGCCGGTCGAGCGCCAGCTGCCCGTTCGCCGCCGTGCCGGCGAGTTCCAGGTCCTCCGACGCGGCGATCGCGTCGACGACGATGCGTCGGATGGTGGCCGAGTCGTCGACCACCAGCACCCGGATCTTCCTCACGCGTCCGCCTGCTGGAACCGGAATCCGAGGATCTGGAGCTTTCCCTCCAGGTCCTCGCGTGTGAACGGCTTCATCATGTACTCGCTCGCGCCTTCGACGAGCGCCTGGCGGACGCTGTCGAGCTGCGAGTTGCTCGTCGCCATCACGACGAGCACCTCCCTGTACGAGGGCTCCTTGCGCAGCTGGCGCAGGAACCACAGGCCGTCCG
>DATKJV010000045.1:0-83398 GCA_035543235.1 Anaeromyxobacteraceae bacterium
GGCGCAGAGGTCGAGCCAGGCCTCGCCCCGACGCGGACGGCAAAGGTCGACGACCGCCTGGCTGCTCTCGTCCTGCACCTCGGCGAGCCCGGCCCGGAACGGCGAAGAATCGAACACGCCCGCACGGTCCGCCACGACGACCGAGAGTTTCCCCTCACCCTCCCGCGCCGGGATCCCGCCCTCCTCGAGCGCCGAGATCACCTCGGCACGGCAGGCCCGCGCCGCGTTCACCCGAAGCGTGAGGCCCGGATCCCGGTTGAGCACCGAGAGGCACGCGTCGGCGCCTTCTCGTCCCAGCACATCGACGAGCCGCTCGGCGAATCGGTCGGGCACGCTGTGGCGGAGCCCGAGCGCCGTCGCCGGGGCGGACGGCGGGGCGAGCGGGTTCCCGGCGGCGTCCGTGGCGAGCGGCCCGCCGGGACCCGGGCGAGGCAGCGCCTCGGCCACGCGGGCGAGATCGCGGTCCCCGATGGCGCGGGGGCGCCTCGGGCCCGGGAGCCGGAGCTCGCGAGCGACGGCGCGCGGCGCATCGCCCAGGACGGCGACCCGCCAGGCGAGGTAGCGCAGGAGCGCCCGATCCGCGGGGATCGCCCGCGGGGCGCCCGCGCGGACGAGGGCGGCGTCGCAGACGCGCAGCCACCGGGCCACCCCGCGAGCGGCGGCGGCGGCGTGGCGGCGTTCCTTGGGACCCAATCCGGGATGCTTCGCGAGCGCGGCCGCCAGGGCGAGGCCGAGCGGGCGCGACCCGTCCGCGCCCTCGATGGCCGCCAGCGCCGCGGCGACTGCCCGCCGCGAGCGCAGCTCGCGCCCTCGCGCGGGAGCTACTTCTTCGGAGCGGCCTTCTTCGCGGCCTTCTTCGTCTTGAGCCGCCTCTTCCAGCGCTGGCGACGCTTGGAAATCATCCGCATGTGCTTGCTCTTCGAGCGTGCCATCCCTTTGACCTCGCCGTTTGGGGTCCGAAAGTCGCCCAGCTATAGCACGGCCGCGCCGTCGCGCCACGACTTCTCCGCTCCGCCGCGCGCCGCGGCGGTCACTCCTCGGCCTCCGCGGCGCCCTCCCCGCCGTGCGGGTCGCGCCGCACGCCGTTGCCGCCCGCGCCCTCCCGCACGGCCGCCCGCCGGGCCCTCTCGCGCTCTCGCTCGCGCTCCTGGTGGCGGCGGATCCCGAACGAGAGGATCTCCCCGATGAGGTCCCGGTACGGGAGCCCGGCCGCCTGGGCGATGAGCACGAGGTCGCTCCAGCCCGGCGTGAGGCCCGGGAGCGGGTTCGACTCGATGAAGAACACCCGGCCCTGGGCGTCCATCCGGAAGTCCAGGCGGGCCACGTCCCGGCAACCGAGCGCGGAGAAGCATTCCCGGGCCGAACGCTCGAGCCGCTCCGACTCCCGCTCCGACACCCTCGCCGGCACCTCGTAGCGGATCCGCCGGCTCCACTCCTGCTTCATGTCGAAGGAGTAAACGGGCGTGGCATCGCCAGCGTCGAGGAAGACGATCTCCATCGGCGGGAGGACGCGCGGGCGACGCTCCCCCAGCAGTCCCACCGTGAATTCCCGGCCGGCGATGTACTGCTCGACCAGCGCGGGCTGGCGGTACTTCTGGACGAGCTCTCGCGCCATCTCGCGGAGCTCGACCTCGTCGTGGACGACGGACTTCCCGGTCACGCCCTTGGAGGTCCCCTCGGCGACAGGCTTCACGATGAGCGGGAAGCGCTGCATCTCCCGCGGCAGCCGCTCCTTGCCCGTCGACATGACGAAGTAGTCGGGCGTGAGCACCCCGTGGGTCCGGACCATCCGCTTCGCGAGCGCCTTGTCGAGCGACACGGAGAGGGCCGCCGGGTCCGACCCCGTGTAGGGGATGTCGAGGAGCTCGAGCAGCGCCGGCACCTGCGATTCGCGGCTGCGTCCCCGAAACCCCTCGGCGATGTTGAACACGAGGTCCACGGGCGTCGAGGCGAGCACGAGCGGCAGATCGCTCGTCGCCTCGAGGTCGACGACCTCGTGGCCGTAGCTCGCGATGGCCTCCCGAATGGCCTGGAGGGTCTCCGGGGCGTCGTACTCCGCCTCCTCGTCCTGATCCCCGGCCGGATCGGGGTGGATGCGCTTCACGTTGAAGGCAAAGCCGACCTTGAGCCGCTCCGTCCGGCGAGGCCGCCCGCGCCGGCTCCGCGAGACCTCCAGGTTCCAGCGACGCTCGGCGCTCCGGATGACCGCTCCGAGGACGCCGTCCACGTGGAGCCCCTCGAGCGCGGCCGAGGCGTAGATGCCGGCTCCCGGCTGGAGGGAGGGGAGCGCGTTCACCTCGAGGAAGTAGAGCCGGCCGTCCTCGCCCAGGCGGAAGTCGATGCGCCCGAGGTCCCGGATCCCGAGGACGCGGAACACGGTCGCGGCGCTGGCCTGGAGGCGGGTGGGCTCGTCGCCCGCGAGGCGAGCCGGGGCGCGCACGGAGACGTAGTCGTCGAGCGTCGTCTTGAGCTCGTAGTCGTAGATGGCGTGGCGGCGCCCCTCCCGGGCGCGCTCGTCGATCTGGTACTCCACGGGCCGAAGGACACCCCCGCGCTCCTCGGCCGCGGCCTCGAGGAACGGCACGGTGATGTCGCGCCCGCGGATGAACTCCTCGACCAGCACGCCTGCGGGGTAGCGGTCGAGCGCCTCCCGGACGACCTCGTGCAGGCGGCCCGCGTCCTCCACCACCGAGTCCTGGGTGATGCCCTTCGAGCTCCCCTCGAAGTTCGGCTTCACGATGACGGGGAGGCGGAGCGCGGTCGGCACGAGGCGCGCCGCCTCCTCGACGTACTGCCAGCGCGGCGTGAGGACGCCGTGCTGCTGGAGGAGCAGCTTCGTGAGCTGCTTGTCGAGCGTGACCGCGAGAACCCAGGCATCGGAGCCCGTGTAGGGCATCCCCAGCTCGTCGAAGAGCGCGGGGAAGAACGCCTCGCGGAATCGCCCGCGCCGGCCCTCAGCGGTGTTGAAGATCAGGTCCGGGCCGAACGCCTCGAGGCGGGTCGCAGTGCGCGAGGCCGGGCCGGAGACCTCGATGCGCTCGACCCGGTGGCCGAGGCGCTCGATGGCCCCGGCGATGAGATCGACCGTCTCGCCGGTGTCGAACTCGGCCTCTTCCTCCGAGTCGGAGAGGCGCAGGTTGTGGGTGAAGGCGATCCGCATGGCCGACCGGCTCCGGCCCTAGGCGGCGCGGGCTGCGGGGGCTCCCGCGGTGCGCCCTGCCTGCCCGGGGGGAGCCGGCGACATGGGGAAGGAATGGGTCGCGACGACCTCGATCTTCGTGACGACCTTGGCGTCCACGACCTGCGTGTCGGCGAAGATGTCGCCGATGCGGATGCCGAGCCGGTCGGTCCACACCATCCAGGCCTCGAAAGCGACCACCGGGACCCCGACGAGGACGAGCAGGATCCAGCCGAGCGGGACCACGTAGAAGAGCGCGACGAGCGCGAAGTCGGCGTTCCGCAGCATCGACTCGCGGTACCCGGCGGGAGCGCGGTGGGGAATCTGCATGGCGCGGACGCCGAAGATGCGCTTCCCGAGGGACTGGCCGTGCATGAAGCCATCGGCGAGAAGGAGGTAGACGACGGCGAGGATCGCGCCGAGCTCGTGTCCGAGCTGGGCGAGCGCGATGGCCAGGAGGAAGTCGAACCCCCGTGCCAGGCCCCTCAGCATCAGGTCGGCCTTCGGGTACGGGGACCCCTCTCGCCGCGCCTCGCGCATCTACCGGCCGGAGCGCTTCCGCTCCGCCCCCCCGGCGGTGAAGAAGAGGTAGGCCATGGCCGGCCGGTGCGACCCCTCGCGCACGACGAAGTGGATGGACTCGAAGGCGTAGCCGTCGCCGGCGCGCTCGTTCAGCACCTGCTCCAGGCTCTCGGCGGTCACCGGCGAGACCTCCGCCACCCGGTAGCGCCCCTCGCCGCTCCCGCTCAACGCCGCCCCCCGGTGAGCAGGCGGGCCGCGTCCTTCGCGTAGTAGGTGAGGACGAAGTCCGCACCGGCTCGCCGGATGCAGAGCAGCGTCTCGAGCACCACCCGGTCCTCGTCGATCCAGCCCGACTGCGCGGCGGCCTTGATCATCGCGTACTCGCCCGAGACGTGGTACGCGGCCACCGGAACCTGGACCGCGTCGCGCACCATCCGCACGATGTCGAGGTAGGGCACGGCGGGCTTCACCATCACCATGTCCGCTCCCTCGGCGACGTCGAGCGCCACCTCGCGCAGCGCCTCCCGGGCGTTGGCGGGGTCCATCTGGTAGCCCTTGCGGTCCTTGGGGATGCCCGGCCCCTCCCGCGGCGCGCTCTCGGCGGCGTCGCGGAAAGGCCCGTAGAAGGCCCCCGCGTACTTCGCGGCGTAGGACAGGATGGGCACGTCCGGGAAGCCCGCGACGTCGAGACCCTCCCGGATGGCTGCGACCCGGCCGTCCATCATGTCCGACGGGGCGACGATGTCGGCGCCGGCCCGGGCGTGGGCCACCGCCTCCTTCGCCAGGATCGGGAGCGTCAGGTCGTTGTCGACGCCGAGGTCCTGGCGGCTCCCCCCCGCCTTCGGAGGGCGCAGGATGCCGCAGTGGCCGTGGTCGGTGTACTCGCAGAGGCAGACGTCGGTGGCGATGACGAGGGTGGGGAGCTTCTCCCGCAGGGCGCGGATCGCCCGGGGGACGACCCCGTCGTCCGCGTAGGCCGAGGTGCCCCCCTCGTCCTTGTGCTCCGGCACGCCGAAGAGGATGACCGAGCGGACGCCGACGTCGAAACCGGCCTGGGCCTCGGCCACGAGCTCGTCCACCGACAGCTGGTAGACGCCCGGCATGCTCTTCACGGGGTTCCGCACCTTCGTGCCCGGCACGACGAAGAGCGGCCACATCAGGTCGTCCGGGGAGAGGCTGGTCTCCCGGACGAGGGATCGAATGCTCTCGGTCCGCCGCAGCCTGCGGGGGCGTTCCTGGGGAAACGGCATGGGCGCGTTCTAGCGCAAACCGTGGACGCGGGAAAGCCCGCAGCCCGGCGACGGCGCGCCCCTCACGGCGGCCCGTGCGGATCCACTTCCCGGATGACGAGACCGCTCGGGATCTTGGGGTGGAACCACGTGCTCTTCACCGGCATCGTCAGTCCGGCGTCGACGACCGCCTGCACCTGCCACATCGGGGTGGGGTTGAGGAGGAAGGCCGCCTGGCATTCGCCGCTCAGCGTGCGCGTCACCGCCTCGCCGGCATCGCGCAGGTAGACGAGATTCTCCTCCCTGTCCTGCGACTCCTTGGAGAGACCGAGCAGGCCCTCGAGGACCACGGCGTGGAGGACGCTGACGTCGAGGTCGCGGAGCGTCGGGTCCGCCGGCAAGGGAAGGCCCGAGAGATCCGCGTCGGCGCGGAGCGTGACCAGTCGGGCTCGCCGGTCGTCGGCCGTGACGAGGAGGAAGGACTGTGTCTTTCCCGCGTGCTCCGCGAGCCGGGAGATCGCCCACGCCCTCCCCGTCGGCCGCCGCATGTCCTCCTCGATGTCGTCCACCTGGAACCAGCGCGCGAGCCCCGCCACGAGCGCCTCCGCGCGGAGGCCCGGGAGGTTCCGGAGGAGCCGGTGGGTCGGATAGATGACGAGTCCGGGGTCGCTCGCGGCGAGGAGGTACATGAGGACGTAGCGATGCCCGGCGCCCGGTGGGAGCCCGGGCTCGGCCCTGTCGACCTCGTCGCGGAACCGCAGCGCCGCCGCGTAGCGGTGGTGTCCGTCGGCGATCGTGACCCGCCGGTCCGCGAGCAGGCGCTGCAGCACGGCCACCGCGGCGGGGTCCTCGAGGCGCCACAGGCGCTGCCTCGTCCCGTCGTCGGTCGTGCCCTGGGTGACGGGGGCGGGGGCGAAGGCCGGGGCGAGCGCCTGAGCCACCTCCCCTCGCGGATCGTCGAAGATTCCGAACACGGGGGACAGGTTCGCGCGCACGCGGCGCAAGAGTTCGAGCCGGTCCGCGAGCGGGCCCGCGAGCGTGTTCTCGTGGGGCCGCACCGGGCCGTCCTGGAAGTCGTGGAGGCGGACCGCCGCGACGATCCCGCGCCGGACCCGCTCGCGCCCGTCCGGGGTGAGAAACGTCTGCTCGAGCGGGTAGACGGCGGGCGACGGGTCCCTCTGCAGGACGCCCGCCTCGAGCCAGTGGCGGAACGTGGCGGCGGAGCGGGCGTAGCGATCGGCGCCCGGGCCGTCGCCCGGCCGCTCCGGCTCCAGGATGACGCGCACCACGTTGTTCGGGGAGCGCGCGGCGAGCGCCTCCCGCTGCGCGGGGGAGATGACGTCGTAGGGGGGCGCGATCGCGCTCGTCACGTCGCTGCCGCCCAGGGCGTAGCGTAGACCGCGGAAAGGCGCGACGGCGGGCATTAGTCGCGGGACCCTAGATCAGCCTTCCCCGGAGGGCAAGGCGGGGTGGGCCGCCACCGCCACCACGTCCTCCCAGGGGACGGCGCCGGAGCGGACGAGGGACAGCGCGTCGCCCTTCACGGCGACCACGGTGCTCGGCAGACCGCCCGGAACCGGGCCTCCGTCGAGGACCGCGTCGACCGCAGCCACGATGGCCGGGTCGAGGTCGGACACGCGGGTCACGGGCGGGCCTCCCGAGACGTTCGCCGAGGTGGACACGAGCGCCCCCCCCGAGAGGCGGGCGAGCTCGCGCGCGACCGGGCTCCCCGGAACGCGCACGCCGACGGTCCCGCCGCCTCCGACCTCGGCGGGCAGGCCCGGCGCCGCCGCGCAAACGATGGTGAGCGGGCCCGGCCAGAAGCGGGCCGCGAGGGCCGCCGCTGCCTTCGGGACGCCGGCCCAGACCCCGAACGCCATGTCGACGTCCGCGGCGACGAGGGGCAGCGGCTTCCCCGGAGGACGGAGCTTCGAGGCCGCGAGGCGCCCGATGGCCCGCACATCGCGAGCGAGCGCTCCCAGGCCGTAGAAGGTCTCGGTGGGGTAGACGGCGAGCCCGCCGCGGCGCAGGGCGGAGGCGACCTCGGCGACGTCGCGCGTGACGAGCGCCATTCCCGATCCCCTCCCCTAGCGCCAGCGGCGCAGGCCCCACAGCCCGCTCGCGAGAAGGACCGCGTCGGGCGCCCAGGCGGCCGCGGCCGGCCCGAGCCTCCCCGATCGGCCGAGCGACCACGCGAGCCCCTGCAGCCCCCAGAAGACGACGGAGACCCCGACCGACTCCACGAGCGAGGCGGTCACGTTCCCGCGGCGATCGCGCCGCAGGGCGAGCGCCAGGGCCACGAGCGCGGCGGGTACGGCGGCGCAGGGGTAGGCGAGCTTCCGCTGCCACTCGAGCTCGTAGTCGGTGGTGGCGAGGCCGAGCCGTCGCCGCACCGCGATCTGCGCTCCGATGAGCGCCCGCCGCATCTGGGCAGGCGACCCGGGCCGAACGGCGAACGCCTCCGGGTCCTCGTCGAAGCGGTACGACCTCCGCTCGAACCCGTCCATCCGGAACGCGTCCTCGGGCCAGAAGGTGCGCTCCTCCCCGTCCTCGAGGATCCAGTCTCCCGAGGGCCCGGGAAGCATTCGCGCCGCGTCGATGCGCCGCTCGAGGTGGAAGTCGTCGGTCAGCTCCAGGATGGTGACGCGCTCGAAGCCGCCGCCCTCGACGGCACCGCGCAGGTCGTAGATGCGGCGGCCGCCCCGTCCCCGGAACCATCGCTTCGGCTCGTGCCAGCGTCGGAAGCCCGAGCCGCCCTGGAACCTCGTGGCGACGATCTCGTCGGCGCGGGCGGCCGCACCCGCGGCGACGAGGTCGTCGAAGGCGATCATGCCGACGGCAACGAGCCCGGCCACCGCCAGGATGGGCGCCGCGACGCGCCAGGGTCCGAACCCGAGGGCACGCATCGCGTCGTACTCGCGCGTGGTCCGGAGCCCCGAGGCAGCGAGCGAGGCACCGAGGAGCATGGCCGCCGGCGCGGTCTGCCAGGCCACGGCCGCGGCTCGGTTCAGGTAGAACTCGAGAGCTCCGGCGAGCCAGCCCTCGCCGCGGAACAGGTTCGCGTTCTCGGAAGCCTCGACGACGAGGAAGAGGAGGACGACCGCGACGAGCGCACCCGTGAAGGCGGCGAGGGCGCGCCTGGCGATGTGCAGGAAGAGGGTCACCGGCCAACCCCGATGCCCCGGCGCGAGAGCCGGGCGAGGAGCACGGCCGCGAGCGCCAGGCAGGCGAGGTTGGCGAGGTTCGGCCCGAGCCACGGGGGCAGCGCTCCCCGGTGGGAGAGCTTCTCGCCGAAGCGGAGGAGCGCGTAGTAGGCGACGACCGCAAACAGGGTGACCCCGTACCCGAAGGCCCGTCCGCCACGGCGCGCGCCGATGGGAACGGCAAGCAGCCCCAGGACCAGGATGCCGAGCGGGACCGCGATGCGCCGGAAGAAGAACGTCCGCCAGCCGCGGGCGAGCTCCTCCGAGAGCCCGCCCTCGGGCGATCCCGCCCGGAGGATCTCCGCCGGGGTGAGTTCGAAGGCGGAGCCCGTGAGCCGGTTCCTCTCCCCGAGCGCCTGTCCGAGCCCGAGGTCCACGGCCGCGCGGTCGAAGCGGGCGACGACGTAGTCCCGGTCCCCCGACTCCTCCCGGTGCAGTTCCCCGCGGTCGAGGACGAGCCGGAGGCTTCCCCCGGGCGCCGGCTCGAAGCGGCCCCGCTCCGCGAGGGCGAGGACCGGGGCGCGGGGGTTCGACCGGTCGGAGATGAGCACGTGCCGGAAGCCGCCCGGATCCACCTCCGCGGCGTAGAGGGTGATGCCCGGGATGTCCTCGTAGAAGACGCCGGCCCGGACCTCCCCCTGGAGGTTGCGCCGGATGACGTCGTCCACGCGTCGTCGCGCGTCCCGCAGGCCGGCGGGGGCCACGTGGAGCGCGAGGAGGAGCGCCAGGGCGGCCACGGCCGTCCCCAGGAGGAGCGGCACGCGGACCAGCCGGACCGGGGAGATGCCCGCCGCGGACAGCGCGATCACCTCCCGCGAATCCGAGAGGCGCCCGACCCCGAGCACCGCCCCCAGGAGGAAGGCGATCGGGAGGACGTACTCGAGGACGTGCGGGACGAGGTCGGCGAGGATGCGGGCCACGTCCCAGAAGCCCACGCCTCCCCCGAACAGGACGTCGGCCTGGGAGAGGAGCTGGGAGGCCAGCAGCAGCTGCGTGAGGAAGACCGCGGCCGCCGCGAAAGGCAGCAGGATCTCCCGGGCCAGGTAGCGGTCGAGGGCGTCCACGCCCGCTATTCGCCCTTGAGCTTCTTCTGCAGGGCCTCGTCCTTGGCCTCGACCTCGCGGCTCATCTTCGTTCGCTGCTCCCGCACTCGCGCGGCCACCGCCGGGTCCCCGAGCGCCAGGATGCGCGCGGCGAGGAGGCCCGCGTTGCGCGCGCCGGCCTTGCCGATGGCGAGCGTCCCGACCGGCACGCCGCCCGGCATCTGCGCGGTGGCGAGCAGCGCGTCGAGCCCGGAGAGCTCGCTCGACGCGAGCGGCACGCCCAGGACGGGGAGCTCGGTGTCCGCCGCGACGACCCCCGCCAGGTGGGCCGCCGCCCCCGCCCCGCAGACGACGACCTGGATGCCGCGCCCCGCCGCCTCTCGCGCGAGCCGAGCGGTGCGCTCCGGCGTGCGGTGCGCGCTCGAGACGTGGGCCTCGGTCTCGACCCCCAGCTCCGCGAGGGCCTTCCGCGCCTCGCTCATGACCTCCCAGTCCGAGTCCGAGCCCATGAGGATGAGGACCTTCGCAGCCATTCGACCTCCCCTTGGCGGGCTACCCGCGCGGGCGCCCGATGTCGCGCCGATACTGGCAGCCCCGGAAGCGGATGTTCGCCGCCGCCCGGTAGGCGTTCCGGGCCGCGTCGTCGAGCCCGCGGCCGAGCGCGCACACGGTGAGCACGCGTCCGCCGGCGGTGCGCAGCGCGCCGTCCGGGCCGCGGACGGTCCCGGCCTGGAATACCTGCGCCCCTTCGCCGGGGTCGTCCTCCGCCCCCTCGATCACGTCGCCGCGCGTCACCGGACCGGGGTAGCCCTCTGCAGCGAGCACGACGCCGACCGCGGACCGCGGGTCGAGGGCGAGGCGCTCCTTCGACAGGTCGCCGCGCGCCGCCCCGAGGAGCGCGGGGACCACGTCGCTCGCGAGGCGCATGAGGATGGGCTGCGTCTCGGGGTCGCCAAAGCGGGCGTTGAACTCGAGGACCCTCGGGCCCCCGGGCGTGAGCATCAGGCCGGCGTACAGCGCTCCGCGGAACGGCGTCCCTCTCCGCGCCATCTCCCGGATGGCCGGACGCAGGACGTCCCGCTCCACGGCCGCGAGCAGGGCCTCGTCCACGGTGGGCGTGGGGGAGAAGGCCCCCATCCCCCCCGTGTTCGGGCCTCGGTCGCCGTCGTAGATCCGCTTGTGGTCCTGGGCGGGGGGGAGCAGGAGGAGGCGCTCGCCGTCGGAGAGCGCGATCACGCTCGCCTCCGGCCCCTCCAGCCGCTCCTCGACCACGACGCGCCGGCCGGCCTCGCCGTGGACGCGATCGACGAGGATGCTCCTCAGGGCCGCCTCGGCTTCCTCGAAGGACCCACAGACGACGACCCCCTTCCCGGCCGCGAGGCCGTCGGCCTTCACGACGACGCGGCCGCCGCTCGACCGCGCATGGTCGAGCGCGGGCTGGAGCGCGTCGAAGGCCTGGTAGGCGGCGGTGGGGATGCCGGCCGCCGCCATGACCTCCTTGGCGAACGCCTTCGACCCCTCCAGGCGCGCGGCGGCCGCGGTGGGCCCGAAGACGGGGATCCCCGTCGGGGCGAGCCTGTCGACGAGGCCGGCGACGAGCGGCGCCTCGGGACCGACGACGACGAGGCCGAACCGGCCCTCGGCGGCGAAGCGGCAGAGCCCGTCGACGTCGTCCGCGGCCAGCGGGACGTTCTCGGCAACCCGGGCGGTCCCCGGGTTCCCGGGGGCGCAGTACACGCGGTCGACGAGCGGGCTCTGCGAGATCTTCCAGGCGAGGGCGTGCTCGCGGCCGCCCGAACCGACCACCAGGACGCGCATGCGGGGGCGGTATACCACGCCTGCGGGCGCGGCGGCGCCCGCCCCGCCCTAGTGGCGGAAGTGGCGCATGCCGGAGGCGATCATGGCGATCCCGGCCCGGTCCGCGGCAGCCACGACCTCGGCGTCCTTCACCGAGCCGCCCGGCTGGATGATGGCCGTCGCGCCGGCGCGGGCGATCTCCTCGACCCCGTCCGGGAACGGGAAGAACGCGTCCGACCCCACGGCCGAGCCCGCGAGCGGCGAGCGCGCCTTCATCACGGCGGTCTTCACGGACTCGACGCGGCTCGTCTGGCCGCCGCCGATGGCGAGCGTCCGGTCGCCTTCGGCGAAGACGATGGCGTTCGACTTCACGTGCTTCACCACCCGCCAGGCGAAGAGGAGGTCGTTCCACTCCTTCTCCGTCGGGGCCCGCCGCGTCATCACCTTGCAGTCCTCTCGGCGGAGGGACCCGAGGTCCCGGTCCATGACGAGCAGCCCGCCGACGATGGAGCGGAGCTCGCGCGATTCCTCGGGGCGGCGCCTCCAGCTCGCGCGCGCGTCGCCGAGCCGCGGGCTCTCGAGCAGGCGAAGGTTCTTCTTCGCTGCGAGGACCTCCCGGGCCTCGGGGGCGTAGGAAGGGGCGACGACGCACTCGAGGAAGAGGCCGGCGAGCTCCCGGGCCGCGGCGGCGTCGACGGCCCGGTTGAGCGCCACGATCCCGCCGAAGGCCGACACCGGATCGCAGTCGCGCGCCCGGGCGAACGCCTCGGCGGGGGAGGCGGCGAGGGCCACTCCACAAGGGGTGTTGTGCTTGATGATGACGCACGCCGTTTCGTCGAACTCCTTCGCGCAGGCGAGCGCGGCCTCGAGATCGAGGAGGTTGTTGTAGGAGAGCTCCTTGCCCTGCAGGACCGAGGCGAAGGCGATGCTCGGCTCCTCCGGCGCCCGGGACGCCCGGTAGAAGGCGGCCGCCTGGTGCGGGTTCTCGCCGTAGCGCAGGTCCTGCACCTTCGCCCAGGTCGCAGCGAGCGTCGCCGGGAACCGGGTCGGCGTCGCCGTGGGGGTCGCTCGCGAGGACAGGTACTCGGCGATGGCCGCGTCGTAGGAGGCGGTGTGGGCGAAGGCCTTCTTCATGAGCTCGTAGCGGGTGGCGCCGCCGACCCCGCCCTGGTTCTCGATCTCCGACGCCACGCGCTCGTAGTCCGCGGGGTCGACGACCACCGCCACGTGGGCGGAGTTCTTGGCGGAGCTGCGGACCATGGCCGGTCCGCCGATGTCGATCTCCTCGACGACGTCCTCGAACGGCTTGCCGGCCGCCACCGCCTCGCGGAACGGGTAGAGGTTCACGACGACGAGGTCGATCGGGGGAATGTCGCGGGCTGCCACGTCCGCCTCGTCGGCGGCGAGCCCGCGCCGGTAGAGGATCCCGCCGTGGACGCGGGGGTGGAGGGTCTTCACGCGCCCGCCGAGGATCTCGGGGGCCTTCGTGTAGTCGCCGACCGAGGTCACCTGGAGCCCGCCCTCGGCGAGCGCCCGCTGGGTCCCCCCGGTCGAGAGGAGCTCGACGCCCCGGGCGGCGAGGCGGCGGGCGAAGTTCACGAGGCCGGTCTTGTCGGAGACCGACAGGAGCGCGCGGCGGACGACCACGGGGCACCTCCGGGGGGACGGGGGCGCCCTTTCTAGCCTTCGCGGCGCGGGACTTCAAGCGCGGCGACGGGCCGCGCCGGCGCGTGGCGCTAGAAGTCCTCGGCGACGGCGTCGTCGCCCAGGTGCGAGCGCGGCTCGTCCTCGGCCATGGCCCGCAGCTTGAGCAGGCCGCGGGTCTCGACCTGGCGGATGCGCTCCCGGGTGAGGTTCATGATGGCCCCCACCTCCTCGAGCGTGATGCCGCCGCGGTCGGCGACGTCGAGCGCGCAGGTCTCCTCCATCTCCCAGATCTCCTTGTCCGGGAAGTTCAGCTTGATGGAGCCGGTCGCCGGGTTCACGTCCAGGTACAGGTGATGCTTGCAGGAGATGAACATGCACGGCCTCGGACCGCTCGCGCAGTCCGCGCGGGTTCGGGGGCGCACGGCCTCGACCTCGCGGATCACCTCCTCCAGTTCCGGGTCGATGACGCCCGTCGCCCGCTGCCGGCGCAGCTCTCGGGCGATCTCCTTGCGCGACATCGTCTTCGACCGTCGTCGCCCGCGCTTGCCCTCGAGGTCGGCGTCGCCTTCCAGGGGCGCGCCTCCCTCGCCCGGGGCGAGACTCAAGGGCTCCGCCTCGCCCGGCATTCCCGGCTCCTCCCTCCGCTTCGCCTCGCTCATCCCGACGCCTCCCTTCCCCTGCCGACCGGCGGGCCGCCCCCGCCTGAGCTCACGTCCCACTCCTCCTGCCTCACCCGCGGGGACACCGTGGCGACTCGTCCGCCCACCCGCTCGATCCGCCCGAGCGCCCTGCGCACCTCGCGCTCCGCCCTGCCCAGCTCGCTCTCGATCTTCTTGCGGCCCGGGTGCTCGCGCGCCTTGCGCGACAGCTCCTCGAGCAGCGACGCGAAGCCGTTCTCGACGTCGTCGAGGCGGTTCTTCAGCGCCACGAAGCTGCCGCGGATCTCCTCGAGCGTCATGCCCTCGGCCATCATCCGCTTGATGAGGTTGATCCGGCGCAGCACCTCGACCGGGTAGAGACCGGTCGATCCGGTGTGCTTGCCCTTGCGGCCGACTCGACGGCTGCGAGGCAAGAGCCCGAACTGGACGTACTTCCGGAACGTCGACTCGCTCAGCCGCGCCCCGCGGGACTCGAACAGCCGCACGACCTCGCGGCTCGTGATGCCGCGCGGCCGCTGGCGCTCCAGGCGCTCGATCTCGTGGGGCGGAAAGAGAAAATCCATTCGTAATCGGATGTTTAAAATATGGATGTGAACCTAGTATATTGAATAGATCCTGTCAACGCCCGAAGGCACGCCTCCCTCTCTCCGTGTGAGAGCGAGGCGGTGCCGGTCTCTCTAGCGGCTCAGGACGGGCTCGAAGCGGACGCGCTCGCCGGCGCGGACCTCGACGACGCGCTCCAGGGACCCGAGCGACGGATGGGACAGGCGGAGCCGATGGCGTCCGGCGCCGAGGCGGAGCTCCCGCGGCGTGTCGCCGACCGGACGCCCGTCCACGCGCACCTCGGCCCACGGGACGGTGTTCACGAAGAGGACGCCATCACCCGAGCTCGCGTCCGGAAGATCGAGCCCGCCGAGGCGATCGCTCTCGCCGCGCACGACGGGTCCGACCGGCCGCCGCGGAGGCGCGGGGGGCGGCGCCGGCGGCACCTCCGCCCGCTGCGGAGGCGGGGCCGGGGCCCGCCGGACCGCCGTGCCGGAGGCCTGGAAGGCGACGGCCGCGGGCCGCGGCGTCTCCCGCGGATCGGCGGCCGGCGCGGAGACCCTGCGCAGGTAGGCGGCGGCGACGACCGCCGCCGCCACCGACCCCAGCGCCACCACGGCGAGCGGCGTCGGCCGCGGCGCTCCCCTCCCCCGCATGTCCGCCTCGACGTCCCCTCCCTCCGGCGCCGGAAGCGGGGGGCGGCGCGCCTCCTCGGCCGCCCACAGCCGCCGCATGAAGGGCGCGAGGTCGTGGTCCTCGGGCGAGCGGCCGATCCGCAGGCGGATCTCCGCGAGCGCCTTCGCCACCTCCGCCGCGGCCATCCGCTGTCCCACGTCCCGCTCGAGGGTCGCGAGCACGAGGTCGTCGAGGTCGGGAGGCACCTCCTCGTTCCACTCGGAGGGCGGGGAGACCGGGGCTTCCGCGGCCGCCGCCAGCGTCGCCGCCTCCGTCTCCCGGGCGAAGAGGCGGCGCCCCGCGCACATCTCCCAGAGCACGACGCCGAGCGCGAAGACGTCCGCCCGCCCCTCGACCGGACCGCCTCGCCACTGCTCCGGGGCCATGTAGCCCGCCTTCCCCTTCACGGTCCCGGGACGGGTGAGGCCGTCGCCGCCGCCGGCGCGGGCGATCCCGAAATCGGCGAGCTTGACCTCTCCCTCGAACGACACGAGCACGTTGTGGGGGGACACGTCGCGGTGGACGAGGCCGGCCGCGCCACCCTGCTCCAGCGGCCGATGGGCATAGGCGAGTGCCTTCGCCACCTCCGCCGCCACGTGCACCGCGCGAGGCAGGCCGAGCCGGATCCCGGTCTCCCGGCAGCGATCGAGCACGGCCCGGAGGCTCTTGCCGTGGACGTACTCCATGGCGATGGCGTAGCGCCCCTCGATCTCCTCGAATCCGAAGACGTGCACCACGTTCGCGTGGTGGAGCCGGGAGGCGAGGTTCGCCTCGCGCACGAACATCCGCACCATCTCCGGGTCGTCCCCGTGGTCGGCACGGACGAGCTTCAGGGCCACCTGCTTCACGAACCCTGCGGGGCCGGTGGCCTCCGCGAGCCAGACCTCGGCCATGCCGCCGGAGGCGATCGGGGCGACGAGACGGTACCTGCCGAGGCGGCGCACGCCCGGGCGATTCTATTCGCCCGGCCACCCCTCGCGCTCGGGGAGCGTTCCGGGCAGGGCCCCGGGGACGCCCTCGCTCGAGGCGAGGGCGCGCAGCAGCGGGGCGATCCCCGTCAGGTCCCGGACCTCGGCCATGCGCGCCGCCGCCGGCCCGAACCCGAGAACCGGGACCCGGTTCTGCGTGTGGTTGCGGTGGGAGAGGTCCTCCAGGTTGCCGTGGTCGCTCGCCACGACGAGCGAGTCTCCGGGTGGGAGCGCCTCCACCAGCGCGCGGAGCAGCCGCTCGAGGCGGCCGAGCGCCTCGAGCGCCCACTCCATGGAGCGGGCGTGCCCCGCCTCGTCGGTCTCGAAGAACTCGAACAGGGTGAGGTCGTGCTCGCGGGCGAGGCCGAGGAGGATACCCGCGGCCTCCTCGGGGCTCCGCGGGGGCAGGCCCGCCCCGTACGCATTGGCGCGGGCGCCGGTGACGTCATGCGTGAGCGCCCGGCCGGCCCGGGCGTCCGCCCACGTGGCGAAGCGCCCGCCTCCTGCCGCGTAGGCGACCGTGGTCGCCGAGGCGCGCGCCCGACGGCGCACGAGCGCCGGGTCGAACTCGGGCTCGCCTTCCGCGTCGAGCCCGAGCGCGCGGAGATGGGCCACCGGGAAGGCGTTCGCGAAGAGTGAACGGCGCCCGTCGGCCCGGAGCGCCCGGAAGACGGAGCGCGCCTCGAGCCAGGCGCGCAGCCGGGCGCTCGGGAAGCCGAGAAGGTGCGCGCCGAGGGCCGCGGCGGCGTTCTCCCCCGAGAGGATCGTGCTCTGGCCGGTCGCCGACTGGGGCCGTCCCGGCACCCCGAGGCAGGCGTCCGCGAGCGCCGCCGCCCCGCCTCGCGGCAGCGAGGTGCCCGAGCCGTCCGCGAACCGCGAGAGGAGGAAGGGGGCGCGGGCGAGAGGGTTCACGGCCGGGTCGGGAGCGCCGGCACCGACTCCGTCGACGAACACGAACAGGACGGCCACGGCGAGCCCATATAATGGCGAAGCCCGTGGCACACCCGCGCCCCGCCCTCCTCGCCCTGCTCCTCGCCTCGTGTGCGGCGGCGCCTCCCCCGCCCCGTCCGCCCCTCGAGCCGGAGAGGGCCGCGGCACGGCCGCCCCCGGTGGCGCCCGGCATGGACGCCGCGGCGCTGCGCCGCGCGTGGGGCGAGCCGGTCACCGTCCGGAAGGTCCCCTCGCCCACGGCCGCCGGCCTCCTGTACGAGGTCTGGTCCTGGGGCCGGCCGGGCGAGGGGCGGGAGGCCTTGCTCGTGGACGGACGCGTAGTGGACGTCCTCGACCCGGCCCCCGCCGCCACCGAATCCGGTGCAGCCGCTCCGCGCTAGGTCGCGGCTTTTCGTGCCAGCGCCCGGCCGCGGGACTATCCTCGGCGCACCGCCCGCCCACCCATGCCGCGCCTCGCCGACCCGACGTTCGCGCCCGACTGCACGCTCCTCGTGGACGGGGAGCCCATCCCCGCAAGGAAGGGCGAGAGCGTGGCCGTGGCTCTCGTCGCCGCGGGGCGGCCCCTCGTCTCCCGCAGCGCCAAGTACCACCGGCCCCGCGGCCCGTTCTGCCTGTCGGGCACCTGCGGCAACTGCCTCGTCCGCGTCGACGGCGTGCCCAACCGGCGCGCCTGCGAGACTCCGTGCGCGGACGGGATGCGCGTCGAGACCCAGAACGCCTGGCCGAACGCCCGGCGCGACGTGTTCTCGGCCATCGACCGGCTCTGGAGAGGTGGCCTCGACGTCCACCACCTCCTCACCCGCCCGGCGGTCCTGAACCGCGCCGTCGTCTCGCTGTCGCGCCGCCTGGCCGGGCTCGGGCGACTCCCCGACGATCCGGGAGACGCCCCGTCGCCGCCCGCCGCCGAGGCCTTCGACGCGCTCGTCGTGGGAGCCGGGCCTGCCGGGCTCGGGGCCGCCCAGGCGCTCGCGCGGGCCGGGCGCCGGGTCCTTCTCGCCGAACGGTCGGGTCGGGTCGGGGGCCGGCTGCGGGCGCGGCTCGGTCTGCCCGGCGATCCACCCCTCGAGTGGTGCGAGGAGGCCGCGGACGGCGTGCGCCGGGCCGGGGGCGAGGTGGCCACCGCAACGGCCGCTCTCGACCTCTTCGCGGACGGCGATGGGGCCGCGTGCCTGCTCCTCGTCGAGGGGCCGCCGCGCCCAAGGCTCGTGCGCGCCCGCCGCGTGGTGGTGGCGTCGGGCGGCGTCGCGCAACCGCCGCTCTTCGAGGACGCGGACGTCCCCGGCGTCTTCGCCGGGCGGGCGCTCGCCCGCTCCGTGGCGGACGAGGGGCTCGTCCCCGGACGCCGCGCGGCCGTCCTCGGCGAAGGCCCGGAGGCCGCCGCGGTCGCGGCGCGGCTCGCCGAGGGTGGCATGGACGTCGAGCGGATCGTGGCGGCGATCGAGCGGGCGCTCGGGCGCGCGCGCGTCCGCGCCCTCGTCCTCGCCGACGGCCGCACGGTCCCGTGCGACACGGTGGCGGAGGGGCGTCCGCCTTCCCCCGCCCCGGAGCTCCTGCGGTCCGTCGGCGTCGCGGTGCGGTGGGACGAGGGGGCGCTCGCCTTCGCCCCCGCGGTGGACCGGGAGGGGAGGACGGCCGTGCCCTGGCTCTTCGCGGCCGGCGAGGTCGCCCAGGCGACGGACGCGGACGAGGCCGCGGCCTGGGGCCTGCGGGCCGGGGAGGCGGCCTCCCGTGGGTAAGCGCATCGCCTGCGCGTGCGAGGACGTGACGCTCGACGAGGTCCGCCGCGCCTTCGCCCTCGGCTTGCGCGACCTCGAGTCGGTGAAGCGCTACACCGGCTTCGGCACGGGGCCCTGCCAGGGGAAGAGCTGCCTTGCCGCGGTGGCCGCGGAGCTCGCGCGGCTCGGTGCCACGCCGGCGGAGATGGCCCCCTTCACGGTGCGGCCCCCGCTGCACCCGGTCCCGCTCGGGGCGCTCGCCGCGCTCGACCCCGACGCCCTCCCGCTCGACGGGACGCCCCCCCAGCGGCCGCACGGCGCGATGCCGCAGGCGCAGCCGCTCCCCGCGCGAGCGGACGTGGTGATCGTCGGCGGCGGAATCATGGGGCTCGGCCTCGCCTACGAGCTCTGCCGGCGCGGGCGGCGCGACGTCGTGGTCCTCGAGCGCTCCTACCTGAACGCCGGGGCCTCCGGACGCAACGGGGGCGGGGTGCGCGCGCAGTGGTCGACGCCCACCATGGTCCGGCTCGGCATGCGATCGCTCGAGATCTTCTCCGCGTTCGCGGCCGAGATGGGCGTGAACGTCTGGTTCCGGCGCGGGGGCTACCTGTTCCTCGCTCCCGACGGCGGACACGCCCGCCGGCTCGAGCAGAACCTGCGCGTCCAGCGCGACCTCGGCATGCGCACGCGCCTGCTCACGCCTGCGGAGGCCGTGGAGGTGGTGCCGCAGCTCGACGCCAAGCGCTTCGTCGCCGCCTCGTGGAACCCGGACGACGGGGTGGTCTTCCCCTGGCCGTTCCTCTGGGGCTACGCGGCCCGCGCCGAGGCGCTCGGCGCGAAGGTGCGTACCTTCTGCCCGGTGACGGGGCTCGAGCTCGCGAAGGGCCGGGTGCGGGCCGTGGAGACCCCGCACGGGCGCGTGGAGTGCGAGGCCGTCGTGAACGCGGCAGGGGCGTGGAGCGGAGAGGTCGCGCGCCTCGCCGGGGTCACGCTCCCGAGCCACCCGGTGCGCCACGAGATCCTGGTCACCGAGCCGCTCAAGCCGTGGCTCGGCCCGCTCGTCTCCGCGCTGGGCAGCGGCCTCTACTTCTCCCAGTCGCAGCGGGGCGAGATCGTGGGTGGCATCGGCGACCCGGGGGAGCCCCCGGGCATGAACTCCCGGTCGACGCTCCGGTTCCTCGTCCGCTTCGCGCGCGCGCTCACGGAGCTCGTGCCGATCACCCGCCCGCTCCGGGTCATGCGCCAGTGGGCCGGGGCCTACGACGTCACCCCGGACAACGGCCCGATCCTCGGCGCGGCCGGCGCGGAGAACTTCCTCCAGCTCTCCGGCTTCGTGGGCCATGGCTTCATGATGGCGCCGGCGGTCGTGGAGCGGATGGCCGACTGGATGACCGGCCGCGGCAAGGACGAGATCTTCGAGCGCTTCGTCGCCGATCGGTTCTCCCGGGGCGAGGCGGTGCGCGAGGACTTCATCATCGGGTAGAGTGTCGCCATGGCACTCGGGAAGACCATCGCATTCCTCGGCGCCGGCAACATGGCCGAGGCGCTCCTGAAGGGGCTCTTGCGCGCCAACGTCGCGGTGCCGGGCGAGATCCTCTGCACGGACCGCCGCGTCGACCGGCTGCAGGAGCTCTCCTCGCGCTACGGCGTGCGCACGAGCACGGACAACCGCGCGGCGACGGCCGAGGCCGCCATCGTCGTGCTCTCCGTGAAGCCCCAGGTGATGAACCGGCTGCTCGGCGAGATCGCGCCCGCGCTCGACGCGAGCAAGCTCGTCATCTCCATCGCCGCCGGCGTGCCGCTCGCGGCCATCGAGCGCAAGGTGGGCCACGGGGTCCGCATCGTGCGCGTCATGCCGAACACGCCCGCGCTGGTCGGGGCGGGCGCGACCGCCATCTCCCCCGGCGACCACGCCGTCGAGGACGACGTGCGCGCAGCGAAGGCCCTCTTCGACGCCGTCGGCCGGTCGGTCATCGTGGAAGAGGCCCTGCTCGACGCCGTCACCGGCCTCTCCGGCTCCGGACCCGCCTACGTGTTCCTCGTCATCGAGGCGCTCGCCGACGCCGGCGTCAAGGTGGGCCTCGACCGGCGCACCTCCCAGGACCTCGCGGCGCAGACCGTGCTCGGGTCGGCGAAGCTCCTCATCGAGACGGGCGAGCACCCGGGCCGGCTGAAGGACCAGGTGACGAGCCCCGGAGGGACGGCCATCGCCGGGCTGCACACGCTCGAGGCCGGGGGCCTGCGCACCACGCTCATGAACGCGGTCGAGGCCGCGACGAAGCGGTCCCACGAGCTCGGCCGGCGCTTCCTCGAGACGAAGGACGAGGAGGAGTAGGCGAGAGCGGCCTACGAGGTGGTCTCGCAGGTGGCGTAGCCGCAGGACCGGCAGGTGAGGCAGCCGCCGCTGCGGGACATCGCGGCCCCGCAGGCCGGGCACTCGCCGTTCAGGCCGCGGGTCAGCACCTGCCCCTCCCGGGAACCGTCCCGGTAGACGGTGATCCCCTTGCAGCCGAGCCGGTAGGCGAGCGAGAAGGCCCGCTCGACGTCCTCCACCGGCGCCTCGCGAGGCAGGTTGATGGTCTTCGAGACCCCGTTGTCGACGTGGGCCTGGAAGGCCGCCTGCATCCGCACGTGGTCCTCCGGCGAGACGTCGTGGGCCGTGGCGAAGAGACGTCCCACCTCCGCCGGGACCTCCGGCAGGCCCCTGGCGCGCCCGACCCTCCGCACGGCGGCGAGCGCCGCCTCGCCTCCGGGTCCGCGCAGGACGGCGGCGAGCAGCGGGTGCTCCTCGGGGAGCTCCACCCCGTCGAGGGCGTGGCGGACGTAGGCGACCGCGAAGAGGGGCTCGATGCCCGAGGAGCAACCGGCGATGACGGAGAGCGTGCCGGTGGGGGCGATGGTGGTGACGGTGGCGTTGCGGCGCGGCCGCCCGCCGCGGGCGGCCAGCGCGCTCGTCCGCCATCCGGGGAAGGCCCCGCGCGCCACCGCGAGCCGCTCGCTCTCGCCGTGCGCCTCCTGCTGGACGAAGCCCATGAGGTCGCCGGCGAGCGACAGCGCCCGCGGGTCGTCGTAGGGGATGCCCACGCGGAGGAGGAGGTCCGCCCACCCCATCACGCCCAGGCCGACCTTGCGGTTGCGCCCGGAGATCTCCGCGATGGCGGGCAGGGGCCACTCGTTCACGTCGAGTACGTCGTCGAGGAACCGGACGCCGTCGCGCACGCACTCGGCGAGGCGCTCCCAGTCCACGCCCCCGGACCGATCGAAGCGGGCGAGGTTCACCGAACCGAGCGTGCAGGCCTCGAACGGCAGGAGCGGCTGCTCGCCGCAGGGGTTCACGGCCTCGATGGCGCCGACGTCGGGGGTGGGGTTCGCGGCGTTCACGCGGTCGAGGAAGACGAGCCCCGGCTCGCCCGACGACCACGCTGCCGCCGCCACGCGCCGGAAGAGATCCCTCGCCGACACCTCGCGGACGGGCGCGCCGCTCCTCGGGTCGCGCAGCGCGAACGGGGTGCCGGCCTTCACGGCCTCCATGAACTCGTCGGTGGCGGCGACGGAGATGTTGAAGTTGGCGAGGCCCGGACCCTCCTTCGACCGGACGAACTCTTCGACGTCGGGGTGGTCGACCCGCAGGACGGCCATGTTGGCGCCACGGCGCACCCCGCCCTGCTTGATCGTCTCGGTAGCCGAGTCGTAGACGCGGATGAACGAGAGCGGCCCGCTCGCGACCCCGTGGGTCGTGCGCACGAGGTCCCCGCGCGGGCGCAGCCTCGAGAACGAGAAGCCGGTGCCGCCGCCCGACTGGTGGATGAGGGCCGCCCACTTCAGCGCGTCGAAGATGGATGCAAGGTCGTCCTCGACGGGGATGACGAAACAGGCGGCGAGCTGCCCGTGCCCCCGCCCGGCGTTCATGAGCGTCGGCGAGTTCGGAAGGAACTCGAGGGACGACATGCGCGCCTCGAAGCGATCCGCCCACGTCTCCCGATCGCCCGGTGCCTCGGCCTCGGCCACCCCCCGGGCCACCCGGCGGAACATCGCCGCCGGCGTCTCGGAGACCTCGCCGGAGTCGCCGCGCAGCAGGTATCGCCGCTCCAGCACGCGCAGGGCGTTCTCGCCGAGGGAGTCCATACGGGTCTAATGTAGCGCCTGGCGCCCCCGGGCCGCAGCCCCGAGGGGGTACGCCGAGTTCTTCCTGCCCGGCCGGGCCTTGCGGTAAGAGGGGAGCGACATGCGCCGTGCCCTGTCGTTCGCCGCGATCGCGGCCGCCCTGGGGGCTTGCTACCCCGCCCCCATCCTCACCCCGGACGGACGCGAGAAGGTGGTGCGGGCGAGCGCGCGCCAGCCGCGCTACCTCCGCGTGGCCGTGTACGCCGGCCCGTTCTTCGGCGACGACGCACGCGTCCTCCTCGCCGACCGGCCGGCCTCCGAGCTCGTGCTCTCCGGGGCGCCGCCCGGGGCGACCCCGGTCTTCGACCGGGTCCTTCCCCCGGGCACGCCGATCTTCGTGGACGGCGTCCGGTTCCCGACCGGGAGCGCGTTGTGGACCCGCCCCGAGGCGACCCCCCGCTTTCAGCCCTGGGTGGTGGGGCGCACCGCCGCCGAGGAACGGGCCGTCGTGCTGCTCCTGTCGGCGCGACCGGCGACGAGCGAGGACCTCCTCGCGGAGATGGGCCGGGTCCTGACGGCCGACGACCCTGCGCCCGCCTACCGCGCGCTGCCCGAGTTCCAGCGCTCCGCCATCCTGCGCAAGGAGGTCGTGGAGGGCATGGGGCGGGAAGCCGTGGCCATGGCCTGGGGCTACCCCGACCGCATCGTCGTCGACGACGCGGGGCGCTCGGAGGAGTGGTCCTGGTCGGGCGGCGCCCGGCGCGCGACCTTCCAGGACGAGCGGCTCGTGCGCTCCGAGTCGCGCCGGGCCGATCCGCCGCGGGGCTGATCCCGAACCCCTACCGCGCCGACGCGAGGAAGGCGTCGAGCGCCCGGTCGAGGCCCTCGGGGTCGTCGAGCTGCAGCCAGTGGGAGACGTCCGGCAGGGCGACCCGGGGCAGCCGGAGAACGGCGCACGCCATGATGGGAAGGACGGGCCCGTCCGCCTCCACGGCCAGGGCCGGCGCGCCGGGCGCGGGGGGATCCCCGCGCGCCGAGAACCCGAACATGCTCCGCCGCAGCGCCGCGAACGCTTTGGGGTCGAGGGCGCCGAGCGAGGCGAGGACGCGCTCGCGGGTCCGTGGCCGGGCGCGGGGCCCGAGCAGCTCCTCGAAGGCGGCGCGCTGCGCGGCGCGATCGAACGAGGGCGAAGCCTCGCGGTCGATGAGCGGGCGGAGATGCTCGGGTGGAATGGCAGCGAAGTCGCCCACCGCGTCGACGTAGACGAGGCCGGCCACCCGCTCGGGGTGCGCCCTCGCGTAGGCGGTGAGCACGGTTCCCGCGAGGCTGTGCCCGACGAGGACCATGCGGCCGAGCCCGAGCCCTCGCCGGACGGCCTCCAGGTCGTCGGCGAGCGCCTCGATGGTGTAGGCGCCGTCCCGCGCCGGCTCCGAGCCGCCGTGCCCCCGCTGATCGTAGGCGACGGCGCGACGGGAGGGACGGAGGTGGTCGAGTTGCGCCCGCCACGCCTCGAGGTCGCCTCCCAGGCCGTGGACGAAGACGACGGCCGGCTCGCCCGATCCGCCGTCCGACACCTTCAGCCGGCCGGCGGCGCCGTCGAGCGCGAGCACGCGCTCCGCGCCGGCGGGGGGCGGCGCGCCGCGGTCCTTCCGACACGAGGCGACGAGCGCTGCAGCCGCGGCGAGCAGGAGTCCCGTGCGCCGCACCGCGCTTCCTCTATCGCCCCGGGCCCCGGCCGCGCCCGCGGTCGCGGTCGCGGCGTCCGCCGCGGTCCTGCGAGCCCCGGCCGCCGTGGCCGTGGCGGTCGGAGCGCTCCGGCCCGCGGCGGGACTCCGGCGGGCGGGGCGTGACCCCGATGGCCACGCAGAAGACGGCACCGGCCCGGAGCTGGGCGACGAGATCCCGCTCGGAGCGGACCGGCTCCTTGAAGAGCGTGGCCGCGGTGCCGATCTCCTCGAGCGATCCCAGCGCGCCGGACCCGCCCGTGCACGGGAGGTTCATGTGGTCCGCCGCCTCGACGGCCAGGTCGTTCGCCGCGCCCTTCCGACGTGCGTTCAGGCCCTCCACGGCGGCAAGCCCGTCGAGGGTGAAGATGAAGTCCCCGCTCGGGCGCTCGATCGTCTTGTCGTAGGGGTGCGCCGCCACGACGGCTCCGCCGAGCTCGTTCACCTTGCGCACGACCTCGCGGACCGGCCAGGGCGGGGTCCCGAAGATCTGCGGGAGCGCCGGCACCTTCTCCGGTTCCGGCACGAAGCACAGGTAGTGGCCGCGGTCGGTCGCGATCTCCACGCCGCACAGCGCGAGGAAGCCCTCGTCCCGGCCGGCGGCGCGGATCTCCTCGAGGCCGTCGAGCGTGTTCAGGTCGACGAACGCGACGCCGTCGAGCCCCGAGTCCCGGGCGCGGCGGAGGACGTCGCGCGGCGCCAAGGCGCAGCCCGCGGTGTGGCGGCTGTGGACGTGCAGGTCGATGAGCATGGTGATTTCCGGGGAGTTTTCCCTGAAGTGCGGCTCCAATAGCACGCGCCGCACTCCTTGTTAAGCGGGCCGATTTTTGTTGCGATATCGGGCCGTTGTGAGGGTGGTCCGATTGACACTCCAAATACCGTCAGGCAGAATTTCCTGGGGTTTCCGGTCGCGCGAAGGGGTCAGCGGCGTGAGCGAGGAGCGCGCCATGCAATTCACGGGTGTGAAGGTCTTCTCCGCCACCAAGGCGAAGGAACGCGAGGAGCTCGGCGACACCGTCACCCGCTGGCTTCAGGCGAACCCCAACCTCGAGGTCGTGGACCGCGTCGTCTCCCAGTCGAGCGACAACGAGTTCCACTGCCTCACCATCGTCCTCTTCTACCGGCAAAAGGCCTAGCCGGGCCGGGGCACGACCGGCGTGCCTGCGCCGCGCGCCTGGCCGTGGTAGAGGACGCGGTCCATGAAGCTCAAGCAGCTCCCCGAGGACTTCTCCGTCGCCGAGAGCTACCGGTTCGACCCGCAGGCGGACGGGGAGTGGTTCGTCCACCTCATGGACAAGCAGAAGCTCTCCACCTTCGAGGCGGTGGAGCGGCTCTGCCGCGCGGCGCGGATCCGCCCGGGAGACGTGAGCTACTGCGGCCTCAAGGACAAGCAGGGCCGCACGACCCAGCTCGTCGCGGTGCGCGGCCGGCGGCTCGACCTGCAGGAGCCCGACCTGCGCCTCAAGTTCCTCGGCCGCACCGGCGCCGCCCTCTCCGCCGCGAACACGACCTCGAACCGGTTCGCCGTGACCGTCCGGGACCTGTCGGCCGAGGACGTGGCTCGGCTCCCCTCCTCCGTCGCCGAGGTGCGGCGCATCGGGGTCGTGAACTACTTCGACTCCCAGCGCTTCGGGTCGCTCAAGCACGGGCAGGGGTTCCTCGTGAAGGACCTGATGCGAGGGGACGCCGAGATGGCGGTCCGGAACTACCTGGCCCGCCCGAGCGAGCTCGACCGGAGCCCGGACGCCCGGGTGAAGGCGTTCTGGCGGGACCACTGGGGGGCGTGGGAGCGCAAGAACCCCCACCCGGGCGCCGAGCGCTACGCGCCGGTGGTCCGCTGGCTCGCGAAGCACCCCGGCGACTTCCTCGGCGCCTTCCTGCGCACCGAGCCGCGCTGGCGCGCCCTGCAGGTCTTCTCGTACCAGAGCTGGCTGTGGAACGAAGGCGTGAAGCAGTACCTCCGGGACGTCGTGGGCATCGCCCGCCTGCTCTCCCTCCGCTACCAGGCCGGGACGCTCCTGTTCCCCCGCGAGATCGACGTCGCCACGGCGCGCGAGATCGAGCGCCGGACCTTCCCGCTCCTCGCCCCGGCCTCCGAGATCCCGGACCCCAAGGTCCGGCGGGCGGCGCTCTCCGTGCTCGAGCGCGAGGGGCAGTCGCTCGCCGACCTCGCGGTGAAGGGCACCCCGCAGATCCACTTCGATCCCGAGGAGCGCCCCCTCTTCGTCTTCCCGGGCAAGCTGGTGGTCGGAGAAGCGCGCCCGGACGAGATGAACCGCGGCCGCCTCAAGGTGAACGTGGCATTCACGCTGCCGCCCGGCGCCTACGCGACGCTCGTCGTCAAGCGCCTCTTCTGGTGGACGCTCGAGCCGCGTCGCGTGGAGCGCAAGGCGCCCCCGCCCCCTCGCCCGCCGCCGGCGCCGACGCGGGAGGAGCGCCGCCAGAAGGGGTTCCTCGCCGTGAAGCGCGCCCGTCGCGAGGCGCGCCGCCGCGGCCCACAGACCTAGGGGCGCGGCCCGAGGTGGCGCGCGATGGCGTCCGCGAGGTCGCGCGCCGTCGAGCTCCCGGGCGTCACGGCGGCGCGCAGGCCCACGTCGGCGAGCGCCGACGCGGTGGTCGGCCCGATGGCCGCGAGCACCGAGCGCGCGAGCATGCCCGCGCGGTCGCCGAGCCCGGCGACCACGCTCTTCACGGCCGACGGCGACGCGAAGGCGACCGCGTCGACCTCCCCGCGCTCGAGGAGGGCCGCGAGGGGCGCCATGGCCTCGGGGGGGGCGGCGACGGTGCGGTAGGCGGTGGCCGCGACGACATCCGCACCCGCCGCGCGGAGCCCGTCCACGAGCTCGGGGCGCCCCTCGGCCGCCCGGGGCACGAGCACGCGGCGGCCTTTCGCCTGCGCCGCGAGCGCCTCGGCGAGCGCGGCCCCCCGCGCCTCTGCCGGGACGAGGTCGGGGGCGCGCAGGAGCTCCCGAAGCCTCGCGGCGGTCGCCGTCCCGACGGCCGCGAGGCGCACGGACCTCCCGGGCGGCGGCAGCCCCAGCGCCGCGAGACGCCCGAGCACCGCCTCCACGGCCGTGGCGCTCGCGAAGGCGACCCAGTCGAACGCGCTCAGGTTGCCGAGCGCGCGGTCGAGCTCGTCGAATGACTCCGGAGGGGCGGTGGCGATCGCCGGGACGGCGACGACCTGGGCACCGAGCTCGCGCAGCCGCTCCGAGAGCGCGTCCTCGCCTCCCTTGCCACGCGTCACCGCCACGCGGCGGCCCCGGAGCGGGAGGCCTGTGCCCATCAGCGCTTCGGCGCGGTGAGGCCCGGGCCGCGCTCGATCTCCCGCAGGATGGCGTCGGCGCCCTGACCGAGCAGCTCCTCGGCCAGGGCCACGCCGACCTCGGCGGCCTTCTCGACCGGCCCCGCACGCTCTCCGCGGACGACGCGGCCGCCGTCGATGGAGGAGACGAGCGCCTGCAGCCGCACGTTCCCTCCGTCCACCCGGGCGTGGGCCGCGAGCGGGACCTGGCACCCTCCCTCGAGGCGCCGCATGAGCCCGCGCTCCGCGTCGACCTGGTGGCGGGTGGCCGAGTCGTCGAGGGGGGCGAGGCGGGCGAGCGTCTCCCGGTCCGCCTCCCGCGCCTCGATGGCGAGCGCCCCCTGCGCGACCGCCGGCAGCATCTCCTCCACCGAGAACACCTGCACGACGCGGTCGGCGAGCCCCAGGCGCTTCAGGCCCGCGTAGGCGAGCACCACCGCGTCGAAGCCCTCCTCCACCTTCCGCAGCCGCGTCTGCACGTTCCCGCGAATGGTCTCGACCCGGAGGTCCGGCCGGGTGGCCCGCAGCTGCGCGGCGCGGCGGAGGCTCGCCGTGCCCACCCGGGCGCCGAGGGGCAGCTCGTCGAGCCGCCGTCCCTTCGAGACGAGCGCATCCCGCGGGTCCTCGCGCGGGGGGGTCGCCGCGATGACCAGGCCGGGCGCGAGGAGCGCCGGCAGGTCCTTCATGGAGTGGACGGCCACCTCGGCGTCGCCGCGGAGCAGCGCGTCCTCGATCTCCTTCACGAACAGGCCCTTCCCGCCCACCTCGGCGAGCGGGACGTCGAGGATCCTGTCCCCCTTGGTCATGAGCTCGAGGAGCTGCACGTCGAGACCGGGCTCGCGATCGCGCAGGAGCAAGGCAACGTGGTTCGCCTGCCACTTGGCGAGGGCGCTGCGGCGGGTGGCGATTCGCACGGTCATCTCTGGGGCTCCGGGGCGCTCGCGGCCTCGGGGGCCTGCCCCCGGGCGCGCTCCTGGGTTTGCACCTCCACGCCGAACAGCGCCGCGGCCGCGCCGGGCAGGTCGCTGTCGCCGGAGGCCGCGGCCTCCTTCAGGCGGGCGGTCGGGCCGTGGAGGAGCTTGTTCACGATCGCCTGGGCCATGGCCTCTACGCTCTTGCGCCCCTTCTCGTCGAGCAGCCCGCCCACGTGGGCCAGCGTCCGCTCCGCCTCGGCGCGGGCGATCTCCTCCGCGCGCCGGCGGAGCGCCGCGAGCACGGGCAGCGCGGCGCGCGCCTCTCGCTCCCGCGAGAAGGCCATCACCTCGGCCTCCACGATGGCCTCGGCGCGGATGGCCTCCTCGGCCCGGGCCTTGTGGGTCTGGGCAACGACCTTCTGCAGGTCGTCGATGTCGTAGGCGTAGACGTTCTCGAGGTCGCTCAACGCCGGGTCGACGTTGCGGGGAACGGCGAGGTCGATGAAGCAGATCGAGCGGCCGCGCCGCGCCTTCATCGCCTGGGTGGCGAGCTCGCGGGTGACGACGTAGGTCGGCGCGCCGGTGGAGACGATGACCACGTCCGCGTGCGCGAGCAGGCCGTTCAGCGACTCCCAGGGCTCGGGCGTGCCGCCCACCTCCGCCGCGAGCGCGCGGGCGCGCTCGGGGGAGCGGTTCGTGACGAGCAGCCGGTCGGCGCCGAGGTCGCGGAGGGCCTTGGCCGAGAGGGCGCCCATCTTCCCGGCCCCGACGAGTGCCACGGCGCGGCCCTTCAGGTCCCCGAAGATCTTCTCCACGAGCTCCACGGCCACCTGCGAGACGCTGCCCGCGCCCTTGGCGATGTCGGTCTCGCTGCGGACCCGCTTGGCGGTCGCGAAGGCCCGGTTGCAGAGGCGCGAGATGAAGGTGCCCGCCGACTCGGCGGCGCTCGCGACGCCGTAGGCCTCCTTCACCTGGCCGAGGATCTGGGGCTCGCCGACGACCATGGAGTCGAGGCTCGCGGCGACGCGGAAGAGGTGGCGGACCGCCTCGCGGCCGGAGCGCTCGTAGAGGTGCCCCTCCGCGTCGGCCGCCCGGTCGAGGAAGAACCGGCGGCCGGGCTGCGTCGCGTCCGCGTAGACGTAGACCTCGACGCGGTTGCAGGTGGAGACGACCATGGCCTCCGCGACGCCCTCGAGCTGACGGAGGCCGACGAGCGCGTCGCGCAGGTCGTCGCCGGACAGCGCCACCTTCTCCCGGACCGCGACCGGAGCGCTCTTGTGCGAGAGCCCGACGAGGAAGAACTCCGGCTTGCCCGTCACTGGTAGGTTCCTCCGTGACGCGTCGCCCCCGGGATCACGTTCAGCGTCACCATCGAGCCGATGACGAGCAGGAACCCGACGATCGTGAGCGCCGCGTAGCGCCGCCCGTGCCAGCCCGTGTGGCGCAGCTGGACCATCGTGCCGTAGAGGCCCCAGATGACGAGCGAGCTCACCTGCTGGGGATCCCACTCCCAGGCGGACTTCCACACGGCGTGGGCCATGAAGGCCCCGAGCACGAGCGCGACGGTGAAGACGACGAAGCCCGCGCGCACGAGGCGCTGGTTCAGCTGGTCGAGGGAGTCGAGCGACGGCAGCCGGGAGAAGAGCGCGCCGAATCGCTTGCCCTTCACCTCCCGCTCCTGGAGCAGGTACATGACGGCAACGACGAAGGCGAGGCAGAAGACGGCGACGCCGCCGAGCGCGGTGACGATGTGGAGGGTGAGGACCGGCCGGCGCAGGCCCTCCGGGACGGAAGCGGGGAGGTTCGGGCTCGAGAGGAGGAGCGTCGGGGCGATCACCACGAGCACGAGGGGCACGACGAAGGCGCCCACCGTGGGAATGCGGTAGAGGCGCTGCAGGAAGAGGTAGAAGCCGGCAGCGAGCCAGGCGATGGTGACGATACCTCCGCGCAGGCTGAAGAACTCCATGCCCCCGTACTCCTTGCAGCCGAGGCCGATGGAGGCGCCATGCACCACGAAGGCCGCTCCCAGGATCCACTTGCCGGCCGTGGCGAGGGCCGCGTGGCGCGGCCGGGCGAAGTAGAGGACGTACAGGATCGCGGCGACGGCGTAGAACAGCGCAGCGATGCGAAGCACCTGGATGCTCATCTGGGCTCTCTGTCGTTGGCCTGCCGGGGAACGGGCTGCCGGGCGTTGTACCCCATCGGGGAGCGGAAAGGCATGCGCAGGTCCTGCGCAGCGCGGCTTCAGGAGAGGTTGTCTAGCAGGAACCTTGCCAGGGCCTCGGCCTCCTTGCGCCTCTCCTCCAGGTCCCGCGGCAGTCGGCCGGCCCGGCCCTGCCCGGCGCGGCCTTCCGCCGCGCCCGCCGCCGCGGGCTCCGCGGGCGCGGGATGCGGCCTCCCGCCCGGCGCCGGCGGGGCGCTCACGGCGGCCTGGATGGCCGAGGCCTCCGCGAGGAAGCCAGGCTCGACCTCGTAGGCGACGTCCCCCAGGACCACCGAGTCCTCCACGGCGTCCGCCCCGAGGTCGCGAAGCTGGGCGAGCGGCTTGACCTTGGCGACGAGCTGGTTGGGGTCCTTCTCCGCGCCGACGACCTTGAGGAAACGCACGGCGGGCTCGAGGGCGTAGCTCCGGCCCGAGCCCTCGCCGGCGAGCAGCGTCATCACGTTGCCGACGAAGTCGATTCGGCCCTGCCCCGCCCAGGTGTCGATGAGCGCCTGGGAGACGAAGAGGAGGCCGCCAGCCATCGATGGTTCCCCGCGAAATCCGCCGCCGTGGCGGTACGTTGAAGCTACCACGCCCTCCGGGCCGCTTGCCAGCACGCGCCCCGAGGGTTAGGAAAGGGCGCCATGGCTTCTCCCAACGTCGTGATCCTCGAAGACGGCACCTTCGACGCTGAGGTGCTGAAGAGCGACATCCCGGTCCTCGTGGACTTCTGGGCGGTCTGGTGCGGGCCCTGCAAGGCCATCGCCCCGGTGGTCGACCAGATCGCACAGGACTACAAGGGCAAGGTGAAGGTCGGGAAGATGGACATCGACCGCCACCAGGGCGTCGCGCAGAAGTACAACATCCGCTCCATCCCCACCCTGCTCGTGTTCAAGGGCGGCCGGGTCGTCGACACCGTCGTGGGGGCGGACCGGACGCGCCTCATCGAGAGCGTGAAGAAGGTCGCGGCGTAGATCGAGCGGGACGCGAGGCGGCGGGCGCGCCTCCGGGCCGCGCCCCTAGTTCACGAAGCGACGGGTTCCCACGTTCGCGAGGAGCCCCATCGCGACGTAGACGACGACGATCGACGAGCCGCCGTAGCTCATGAGCGGCAGGGTGACGCCGACGACCGGCAGCACGCCCGTCACCATGCCCATGTTCACGAATGCGTGCCAGAAGACCATGGCGGTGGCCCCGACCGCGACGAGCCGCCCGAAGCGGTCGCGCGCGTTCCCAGCGATGGTGAGGCCGGAGGCGACGAGCGCGTAGTAGAGCGCGAGGAGCAGGAGGCACCCCACGAAGCCGTGCTCCTCGGCCCACACCGAGAAGATGAAGTCCGTGTGCTGCTCGGGGAGGAAGGAGAGCAGGGTCTGGGTCCCCTGCCCCCAGCCCTTCCCGAAGCCCTGGCCGGAGCCGACGGCGATCATCGACTGCGTGGCGTGGTAGCCCGCGCCGAGCGCGTCCCCCTCGGGGTTCAGGAAGCTCTCGACGCGCTTGCGCTGGTAGGGCTTGAGCTGCGGCCAGGCCGCGAGCGACGCCCCGGCGACGACCGCGACGAGCAGCGCGATCGCCTTCCAGCGCACCCCCGCGAACAGGATCACGGTCGCCCCGATGGCCGCCACGATGAGCGCGGTGCCGAGGTCGGGCTCCTTCAGGACGAGCGCAGCCGGCACGAGCGTCAGGGCCGCCGGCACGGCGATGCCGCGAAGCCCGTAGGGCCCGCGCCCCGGGTTGCGCTCGGCGTCCCGGGCAAACCAGGCCGCGAGGCCGAGGATGACGGCGAGCTTGGCGAGCTCCGAGGGCTGGAAGTTCACCGGACCGACCGTGATCCACCGGCGGGCGCCCATCACCACGCGCCCCTTCACGAGCACCGCGACGAGGAGCAGGAGGACCCCTCCGTAGGCGACCCAGGCGAGGCGCTGGAAGATCCGGTAGTCGAAGGCGAGGACGAGGGAGGCGACGAGGAGCCCCGCGCCCATCCAGGTCGCCTGGTAGACCCACACCGGCGAGCTCGCGGTCCGCGAGGCCGAGGCGAGGTTCCACACGCCGATCCCCGAGATGGCGGCGACGAGCGCGGCCACGTGCCAGGGGAACCGGCTGAGCGCGCGCCGCTCCGGCGCCCCGAGCCGGGCGAGCCCGCCTGCGTCAAGCGCCACGGACCCCCCCGCCCACCTCGGCGCTCGCGCGGGCCGGTTTCGCCGCCTTGGCGGGTGCCTCGGCGGGGGGTGCCGGGGCCGGCAGCCTCGGCGCGGCGCTCGGGTGCCCCCCTGCCTCGCGCTCGCGCGCGTCCTGCTCCTTGAGCTCGAGCCACTTCTTCACGATCGCCGACGCGGTCGGCGCCGCGTTGGAGGCGCCGAACCCCGAGTGCTCGTTCAGGACCACGACCACGATCTCGGGGTCCCCCGCGGGCGCGAAGGCGGCGAACCACGCGTGGTCGCGCTCGGCGTAGCTCACCTGGGAGGCCTTGAGCCGCTTCGTCCCGAGCTTCACCACCTGTGCGGTGCCGGTCTTCCCGGCGAGCACCACGTCCTTGAGGCGCGAGCCGAAGGCCGTGCCGAAAGGCTGGTTCACCGCGGCGAGAAGCCCCTCGAGGACCGCCTGGTGGGTCTCGGGCTTGACCGGAAGGCGGCCGCGCTCCTCCGGGGCGAACTCGGTGAGAACCTCGCCGCGGGCGTCCTCGACGCGCAGCACCACCTGGGGCTTCCACACGACCCCCGTCGCGAGCGCCCCGTACAGCACGAGCTGCTGCATCGGGGTGACGTTCACGTCGCCCTGGCCGATGGCGAGGTTGAGCGACATGCCGTGGCGGTAGCCGCCCGGAACGTGGGCCTCGTGCCATCCCTCGTCGGGCATGACGCCCGGGATCTCGCCGGGGAGGTCGAGGCCGGTCGGCTTCCCCAGGCCGAGGAGCGACCCCCACTTCGCGATCCGCTCCGTGCCGAGCCGGTCGCCGAGCGAGTAGAAGAACACGTCGCAGCTCGCCCCGAGGGCGTGCTGGAGGTCGACGCTGCCGTGGCCCGTCTCCTTGTCGCACCGCCAGGTGTGGCCGCCGAGCGTGTAGTGGCCCGGGCAGGACACGGTCCCGCCGGGCCGGAGCACGCCCTCCTCGAGGGCGGCGATGGCGGTCACCACCTTGAACGTCGAACCCGGGTGGTAGTGCTGCTGGATGGCCCGGAAGAGCTCCGGCTGGAGCGGATCCGTCCGGATCTGGTTGAGCTCCGCGCGGGTCACCCGGCCGGTGAGCTTGTTCGGATCGACGGCTGGGCGGTCGACGAGCGCGAGCACGAACCCCGTCTTCGCCTCCATGGCGAGCACGACGCCCGCGGTCCCGGGAAAGGTCTTCTCCGCGAACTCCTGCAGCCTCCAGTCGACCGACAGGACGAGGTTCTCCCCCGGGACGGACGCCTCGTAGCGCTGCGCCTCCGGGATGAGCTCGGAGTCCCGCTTGGCGTTGCCGCGCGCGTCCACGACCACGCGCTGGATCCCGTCCACGCCCCGCATCTCCCGCTCGAAGCGCCGCTCGAGGCCGCGGCGACCGATGAAGTCCCCGGGATTGTAGGGCTGCTGCTTCGACCCCTCCGCCTCGAGGTCCTCGTTCAGCCTGTCGATCTCGTCCGGGCCGATCTCGTTCATGTAGCCGAAGAGGTGGCTCGCCCACACGCCGTGGCGGTAGTTGCGGTGCGGGGTGGCGACGACGTCGACCGCCCCGGAGAGCTCGGTCCGGTTCGCCTCGAGCACGTCGAGATCGTCCCGCGCGATGTCGACCTTCACGGTGAAGGGGCGGAAGCGGGCGAGGCCGCGCGCCGTCCGGAGGTGGTCGGTCACCCGCGTGAGCTCGTCCTGCGACAGGGAGAGCATCGTCGAGAGACGGCTCACGACCTCGTCGCACTGCTTCCCGCAGAAGTAGGGGATGAGGACCACGTCGTAGCTCGGCCGGGACTCGACGAGCACGCGGCGGTTCCGGTCGAGGATCAGCCCGCGGTCCGCGGGGACCCGGAGCTCCTTCACGAAGTTCTCGTCGGCGCGCCCCTTGTACTCGTCGCCGCGGAGGATCTGCAGCTGGTACAGGCGGGAGAGCAGGAGGAGGAAGGCGAGCGAGGCGATGGCCCCCATCCACAGGAGGCGGCTCTGGCCCTCGCCGGCTCCCGACTCGGCGGACGGCATGAGCGGCACGTCAGCGCCTCCTCATGGCAAGAGCCTCGGCTCCTCCCGGTCGAGGGAGGCACCGAACCGGTCGAGAGCCAGCCGGACCGCCGGCGCCGCGAGGCCACACAGGACCGCCTGGACGAGAACGCGTCCGGCGAGCCCCCAGCGCGGCGCGGCGTCCGCGGGCGAGACGTAGCGCTGGAGGAGCAGCGCCCCGAGCCCGAAGACGACCATGCCGGCCCCGGAGAGGAGGCCGAACCCGGGACCGGCGCGGGCGTCGACGGAACGGCTGGCCACGCGGCTCGCGAGGAAGAGCATGACGGAGAGGAACACGTGAAGGCCCGTCGGCCCTCCCGCCGCCCCGTCGAGAAGCACCCCGACCACCGCCGCGGCCACCGCTCCTTCCACCACGCCCGCCTCGAGCCCCAGCCAGACCACGACCGGTATCGCGAGCGGAAGCGACAGCGCGCCGCCCACGACCCGGGACAGGCTCGCCCCGAGGCCGACGAGGACGAGGACCGCCACGAGCGCGAGCAGGGTGCGCAGCGTCGTCTTCACGGGATCGGCGCCTGGGCTGCGGGGGTGTTCTCCGGCGCGGGGGCGCCGGCGACGAGCACGAGGACCTCCTCGAGCTTGTTCACGTCCGCGGCCGGGACGACCTCGGCCGCCTGATAGAGGCCGTAGCCGGCGCGG
This sequence comes from Anaeromyxobacteraceae bacterium, assembly GCA_035543235.1. Lineage (GTDB taxonomy): Bacteria > Myxococcota > Myxococcia > Myxococcales > Anaeromyxobacteraceae > DATJZG01. The sequence continues at coordinate 35,219 of DATKJV010000045.1, forward strand.
CGGACCCGCGTCACCTTCCCCACCGGGAGCCCGCGGGGGTACACCCCGTCGGTGCCGGAGGTGACGAGGAGGTCTCCCTCGATGAGGTCGTCGGAGCGCAGCGCGTAGTCGAGGCGGCAGGGCCCCGGCGCCCCCTGTCCGCGCACGTTCGCGCGGGCGCGAGACCGGTCCACGCGGACGGCGACCGAGCTGTTGCGGTCGATGAGGAGCAGGACGTCGGCGCTGTGGGCGGCGAGCGTGTGGACCCGGCCCACCACCCCGTCGGCGTTCACGACCGGCATCATGCGCTTCAGGCCGTCGCTTGAGCCGCGGTCGATGGTCACGACCTGGAGGCCGCCCGGGTCCATGCGCGCCCCGATGACGCGCGCCCCCACCTCCCGCTGGTCCGGGTGGGAGCGCGCGAACCCGAGGAGGCGCTCGAGCCGCTCGTTCTCCTGCTTGAGCCCCGAGAGCCCTCCGAGCTCGCGCCTGAGCCCGTTCACCTCTCGGGAGAGTCCCTCGGCCCGCTCCCGGATGGAGCGGAGCGACGCGTACCGTTGCCACACCGACAGGGCGCCGGTCACGGTCCAGTCGATGACCTTCTCGATGGGGCTCGTGAGCGCGAGGACGAACCGGTCCCCCGGCGTGCGATCGCTCGGGTGGCGCGCCTGCGCGAAGAACACGCCGAGCGGGACGACGACGAGCGCCGCCACGACGAGGAACTCCTTGTACCGCCTCAGCAGTGAGAGCAACCGAACCCCGCGCCCGGCGGATCATCCGTCCGGGCCTGGAAATCACTTGCATTTTAGCCGTCGTTGGCTAGGTTCATCAACCCCGCGGCGCTACCCCGTCGCGGCGACCTCGAGAAAGAAGCGGGAGCCACTGTTCCATGCTGGACATCCTCCGCGCGAAGAGCCGAAGCGTCCTCACCTACGTCCTCTTCGGCATCATCATCGTCGTCTTCGTCATCAGCTTCGGCCCCGGGTCCCAGGGCTGCCAGGTCCAGAGCCTCGCGCAGTCCTACGCCGTCGAGGTGGACGGGTACGTGGTGACGCCCGCCGACTTCGAGCAGCACTACGGGAACCTCTTCCGGACCTACCAGGCCCGGCTCGGGCAGAACCTGACCCTCGAACTCGCCGACCAGCTCGGCCTGCGCAACGTGGCGATGAACCAGCTCATCGACCGCGTGCTCGCCGTGCGCGAGGCGAAGCGGCGGGGGCTCGCGGTCAGCGACGACGAGGTGAACCGGGTCATCTGGGGGATCCCCGCCTTCCAGAGCCAGGGGAACTTCGACCTCGACCTCTACCGGAAGACCGTCCGGGCCGTGTACGGGTCCGAGGACCGCTTCGAGCAGCAGATCCGGGACGACCTCCTCTACACGAAGATGATGGCGCTCATGCGGGAGGGCGCCCAGGTCTCGCAGGAGGCGGTGAAGGAGGCGTGGACGAACGAGTTCGACCAGGTCGACCTCGCGTTCGTGCGCTTCCCGCTCGCCGCGGCCCGCAAGGACGTCAAGGTGACCGACGCGGAGGTCAAGGCGTTCCTGGCGGCGAACGCCGCTCGGGTCTCCAAGTACTACGAGGAGCACGCCGCCCGCTACGAGACGGCCAAGCGCGTCCAGGCGCGCCACGTGCTCGTGCGCGTCCCGGAGGGCGCCCCCGCGGCGCAGGACGAGGCCGCCCGGAAGAAGATCGAGGCGGCGTCCGATCGCATCCGCAAGGGCGAGGACTTCGGTGCCGTGGCCCGCCAGATCTCCGAGGACCCCGGCACCAAGGAGAAGGGCGGCGAGCTCGGCTTCTTCGGCCCCGGGGTGATGGCGAAGCCCTTCGAGGACGCCGCCTTCGCCCTCCAGAAGGGCGAGCTCTCGCAGCCGGTCCGCACGCGCTTCGGCTGGCACCTCCTGCAGGTCGAGGCGGTGGAGGAGGCCAGGAAGGTCCCGCTCGCCGAGGCCCAGGCGGACATCGCCCGCGAGATTCTCTCCGACGATGCGGCGAGGAAGCTCGCGGACGCCCGGGCGGCCGCTGCGCTCGCCCAGATGAGGTCCGGCAAGAAGCTCGTGGAGGTGTTCCCGCCGCCCCCCAAGGCGGGCGACGCGAAGACGAGGGCCGCCGGCCCCGAGTTCGGGGGCGAGGCACTCGTCGCGCAGGAGACGGGCCCCTTCGGGCGCGGCGGGAGCATGGTCCCCCGCATCGGCGACGCCCCGGCGCTCGCCGCGGCCGCCTTCGCCGCCACCGCGGCCGGGCAGCCGCTCCCCGACGTCTACGCGACGCCGCTCGGGCCGGTGGTGGCCCAGGTGCTCACCCGCAGCCGCCCGGACCCGGCGAAGTTCCCGCAGCAGAGCGAGGAGGTGGCGGCCCGCCTGCGCGCGACCCGGGAGACGCAGATCGAGTCCGCTTGGCTGAAGCAGCTGCGCGAGGCCGCCACGGTGAAGGTGAACGACGCCTTCCTGCGAAGCCCGGCGTCCTCCTCCTGATCGCGGCGCTCAGGCGCGGCGCCCGGGCAGGTCGCCCGCCGCGGCGATCCCGTCCCGGGTCGTCTCCTTCACCCGGTACATGGCGGCGTCGGCGAGCTGCAGGAGCTCCTCCGCGGTCTTTCCGTCCTCCGGGAAGCTGGCGATCCCGAAGCTCGCCGTCACCCGGATCTCGAGCCCCCGGGACGCGAGGAAGGCGGCGCCGTTCACCGCCGCCCGGAGCCTCTCGGCCGCCTGGCGCGCCGCCGGCGCCGTCGTCTCCGGCAGGAGCACCACGAACTCGTCGCCGCCGTAGCGGACCGGCACGTCGATGGAGCGCATCTGGCGGTGGACGAGCTCCCCGACCTCGCGGAGCACCGCGCTGCCCGCCTGGTGGCCGTGGGTGTCGTTCACGGCCTTGAACCGGTCCAGGTCCAGGAACACGAGCGAGAACGGCCGACCCGTCCGGCGCGAGCGCGCCACTTCCAGTCGCAGCTGCGACCAGAGGTGCCGGGCGTTGAAGAGCCCGGTGTGGTCGTCCCGGAGCGTGAGCTCGCGGATTCGCTCGTAGGCGCGGGCGTTGTCGATGGCGATGGCGCCGAAGTCGGCGAGCGCCTGCAGGGTGCGGAGGTCGCTCCCGTCGAAGACGCGTCCGCCCCGGGGGTTCACGAGCTCGATGACGCCGAGCGCCCGCCCCCGAGAGACGAGCGGCGCCGCGAGCACGCTGCCGGTGACGAGCCCCGAGGCCTCGTCGAAGCGTCCCGCGAAGCGCGGATCGACGCGCGCGTCCTCGAGCAGCACCGGCTCCCCGGAGGCGACCACGTGCCCCGCGATCCCCTCGCCGATGGGGAGCCGGAGGGGCTTCAGCCGCTCCGCCCCCTCGCCGACGACGATCTCGAAGACCAGTTCCCGCGTCGCCTCGTCGACGAGCAGGAGCGACCAGTGCCCCGGCCGGAGGACCGTGCTCACCTTCTCCATGATGAGCGAGAGCACCTCGTGCAGGTCGAGAGTGCTCGCGAGCGTGCGGCCGATCTCGTTGAACGCCTGGAGCTCCCCGACGCTTCGCTCGAGCTCCCGCAGCAGGTCCCTCGACTCCGTGGCCACGGTTCGTGGTAGCAATACCCCCCGGTCGAGTCAAAAATGCGCCTCGTCCTCGCGTCCCAGAGCCCGCGGCGGCGGGAGCTGCTCTCCTCCGTGGGGATGCCTTGCGAGGTCCGGCCCGCCCGCACCGACGAGTCGGCCCGCCCCGGCGAGCGGCCCGAGGACTACGTGCGCCGCGTCGCGCGCGAGAAGGCCGACGCGGTCCGGGCCGGGGCCGGCGAGGTCGTCCTGGCGGCGGACACGGCGGTGGTCCTCGGCGGGGAAGTGCTCGGCAAGCCCCGCGACGCGGACGACGCGCGCCGGATGCTCCGGGCGCTCTCCGGGCGCGTTCACACCGTGCTCACGGGCGTCCACGCCCGGCGCCCCGCGACGGTGACCCTCGAGGAGGCCCGCCGGGAGGCGGTGGTGTCGAGCGCGGTCCGCTTCGCGACGCTCTCCGACCGGCAGGTCGACTGGTACGCCGACGGCGGGGAGCCCCTCGACAAAGCCGGCGCCTACGCCGTCCAGGGCGCCGGCGGGGCGTTCGTCCTCTCCGTCGAGGGAAGCGTCTCGAACGTCGTCGGGCTCCCGCTCGCCGAGACGCTCGCCTTGCTCGCCGGCCTCGGAGTGGCGCTGCCCTGGGAGGGCGCGTGATCGCGGAGACCGTCGCCGCGCGCCTCGCCCGCGTCCGGGAGGGCATTCCCCGGGGGGTCACGCTCGTCGCCGTGTCGAAGTCCCAGCCGGCGTCCGCCGTGCGGGACGCGTACGCGGCCGGGCAGCGCGTCTTCGGGGAGAACTACGTGCAGGAGTGGCGCGAGAAGGCGGACGCGCTCGCGGACCTCCCGGACCTCGTCTGGCACTTCGTCGGCAGCCTCCAGACGAACAAGGTGAAGTACCTCGCCGGTCGCGTCGGCCTCGTCCACACCGTCGACCGCGAGGACCTCGGGCGGGAGATCGCCCGCCGCTTCGGGCAGCGAGGCGCGACCGCCCGGGTCCTCGTCGAGGTGAACGTGGGGCGCGAGGCGGCGAAGGCCGGTTGCGACCCCGGGGAGGTGCCGGCGCTCGTCGGCTCGCTCGCGGCTCTCGCCCACATCGAGGTCGCGGGCCTGATGTGCATCCCCCCAGCCGACAGGGATCCCCGCCCCTTCTTCGACGCGCTGCGGGAGATGCGGGACCGCCTCGGGCTGCGCGAGCTCTCGATGGGGATGAGCGCCGACTATCCGCAGGCGATCGCCGCTGGCGCGACCATCGTCCGGGTCGGCACCGCCATCTTCGGGGAACGCCCCGGGAAGGCCTGAGCCACCGGGCGGGGCCAGACCCGGGGTCCGTCGGCACTCACCGCTCCCGGAGCCGGAGCCGTCCGTCGTCGGACACGCGGACCTCGTACTCCTGGCCGCAGTAGTAGCAGAGGACCTCGTCTCCGTCGCCAAAGCCCTCGTCGTACGGGTTGTTGGCGTCGCAGGAGGGGCAGTCGAAGTCGCCGAACCGCGTCCGGCGGCCGAGCTCCTCCCCGCTCGGCGACTCCTCTTCGTACGCGTGTGGATCGAGCGGCATCCGTCACCTCGCGGGCGCATGGCCCCTTTGCAGAGGGTACGCCAGTCGCTGCCGAGGCCGCGACATTTTTGTCGCGGTTCCCCGGGCGCACCCACCCCCGGACGCGTAACCTCTCGGATCCAGAGGGCGAGCGCCGGGGCGCTCGCTGGTCACGGCCTTGCATTCGCAAGGGAATAGACCGGAGGCTTCGGTCGTCAGAGGTCCGATGGCGCTCAACCGAAATGCCCTTGCTGCACTCGCCCTGCTCGTCGCCCCGCTCGCTGCGCGGGCGGAACCGGGCTTCTCGCCGGGGGAGCAGCTCGACTTCACCATCGACTACCTCGGCGTCCGAACCGGGCAGGCGCGCATCTCGGTCGGCCAGCCGGAGGGGGACATCTGGCCGGTCATCGCCCAGGCGCGGACGGACGGAATCGCGAGCATCCTCGACATCCGCGAGCACCTCGTCTCCTACTGGGACGCCGCGCACCGCCTGCCCCGGGGCTCCGACCTGCAGGCCATCGAGATCGGGGACCGGCACGCCGACAGCGCCCGCTTCGACCGCGAGAGCGGGAAGGCCCACATCCGCGTCGTCCGCAAGGGGCACAGGTCCGAGAACACCTATGACATGGACCCGGTGGCACTCGACTTCGCGAGCGCCATCCTGTGGCTCCGCTTCCAGCCGCTCGCCGAGGGCGCCCGCTACGAGGTCCCGGTCTTCACGACGAAGGGCACCTTCGTCCTCGTCGCATCCGTGGTGGGGCGCGACCGACTCGAGACCCGTGCGGGGACCTTCGACGCGCTGAAGGTCTCGGTGGGGACGAACTTCGCCGGGAACTTCGCGTCGAAGCGCGACACGCTCATCTGGTTCTCGGCCGACGAGCGCCACGTGCCGGTGCGCGTGAGCGCCGACTTCGCCGTCGGCAGCGTCGTCGCCACCCTCTCCGGCTACCACCCGGGCGAGGCGGTGGCGCGAAACTAGGCGCTCCCCCCGGACCGCACACCTCCCCGACGCGGCCGCGCTATGCTCGTCCCCGTGGGGAGGGTCCCTTGACGTCGCTTTCCGTCGTCGTGGCGCTCACGCTCGCCGCGGATCCGTGTGGCCTGCCCGCGCTTCGGCCCGGGGGGCCACCCTGGAAGACGGGCGAGGTCCTCTCCTTCGACTTCGACGTGATGGGCATGGTGCGGGCCGGCACGCTCCAGACCGAGGTCGGGCGCCCGATGTTCGAGGGCACGGAGATCCCGCTGAAGGCCAAGGTGCGCAACTCCTCGATCTTCGCGAAGGTGCGGCGCATCGTGGGCGGGGCCTTCTCCTGGGTGGGCGCGAGGACGCTCCTCCCCGAGCGCTACCGCGACGAGGTCGTCGAGGACGGGGTGAAGAAGATCACGGACGCGCGCATCTCGGGGAGCGGCCCGGTGACGGTGGAGACCCAGTACGGCGACGCCCGGAACTCGATCCCGTTCGAGCGCCAGGGGCAGGTCCTCGACGTGGTGTCCGCCGCGTACTACCTCCGTGCGGCGGAGCTCAAACCGGGCGAGGCGCTGTGCTTCGACCTCGTCGCGAACCGGCGCTACTGGCGCTTCCGCGGGAAGGTGGCCGCCGCGACCGAGCGGGTCGAGACGCCCGCCGGGATCTTCGAAACCGTTCGCATCGACGGCACGGTGGTCCGGGCAGACCAGCCGGCCGCGCAGCGCCCGCTGCACGTCTGGATCGCGACCGAGGGCACGAGGCCGCTCGTCGCGGCCGTGAGCGAGATCGACCTCGGGCCGGTCTCCGCGACCCTCTCCCGGCTGCGGTAGCTACCGGGACAGCCGGGCAGAGACCTGGGCGATGCGCCGCCGCAGGTTCCCGACCGCGCCCGCGAGCCGCTCGATGCCTTCGTCCGGCCCGCGCGAGAGCGCGATGGCGAGGAGCGCCTGGCGCCCGGTAGCCCCGTCGTCGAGCGCCCTCTCGGCCCGGTCGAGCCAGGTCGCCACCTCGCGAAGGGCGCGCCTCCCCTCGGCGAGGTCGTCCTCCAGGAAGTCGAGCAGCAGCGCGTCCCGCCCCGAGGTGCCTGCGAGCCGGCTGCGCAGCCCGCCGAGCACCGTCGCCTCTCCCGCCACAGCCAGCGTCCCCGCCCTCCCCATGGCGCCTCCCCTTCCCCTCCCGGAGGCAAGGGTAGCGGGGCGATATCGCCCGTCAAGAATCGGAGGGGGGCGAGCCGCGAGGGCCGGCCCTCAGATGAGCCCGCGCGACCGGCGAAGGAGGTCGACGGTCTTCTGGTACTCGACGTCCCAGGCGCTCGTGCCTTCCTGCAGGTGCTTGAGCCGCGCCCGGGCCTCGCGGTCGATCTCGTCGTCCACGTCGAGGTGGCGCTTGAAGATGAGGAAGATCTTCCGGCGCAGCACCTGGTCGTCGGTGTAGACCTCCTCGACGTTCCGCGACACGAGGAGGAATTCGATCATCTGGCCGATGACGTACTCGATGCCCTCGTCGCCCATCTTGAAGCCGCGCACGTCGGCCATCTCGCGCTTCACCTGGTTGAAGCGCGACTGGTCGTAGCCGCGCCGCTCGAGGGCCTCGCGCGTGGCCGCGTTCACGCGCTCCTCCGCGGCCAGGTACTCCTTCATGATCGACGCCATGTCCATCTCGGCGTCGGCGATCCGCATGGTCTCCACCTCGATGTCGCCGTCCTGCATGAGGGTCTGGACGACCTCGCGGGCGATGGTGGGAATGACCTTCGGATAGAGGCGCATGGCTCACTTTCCTCGCAGCGCGGACTATACCGCGCCCGAGCATTGCGATTGCGATTTTCTCAAGGGTTTTTCCTATAGACTCCGGGCGCCACCGAGGGCAAGAAAAAAGGGGCGGCCGCCCGTTCGGGACGGCCGCCCAGTCGCCCGGCGCCCGGGCCAGGCCCTACGAAGCGTAGATCTTCATCACCTCGTCGAGGAGCTTCAGCCCCTCGGCCTTGGGGCGCTGGAACGAGTTGCGGCCCATGATCGAGCCGAACGCGCCGCCCTCCTTGAGCCCGCGCACCTCGGCCAGGATCTCGTCGTCCCCCTTCGCCTCGCCGCCCGAGAAGATGACGATGCGCTTGCCGTTGAAGGCGCTCTGGACGACGTGGCGCACACGCTCGGCGAGCGTCTTCGTCGGGATCCCGTACTTCTCGTAGACCTTCTTCGCCTCGGCCTGCTCCACGTGATCCTTCGGCGGCTTCACCTTGATGAGGTGTGCGCCGAGCTGTGCCGCGATCTGGGCGGCGTAGGCGACGACGTCGACGGCCGTCTCGCCGTCCTTGGACAGGCCGGCGCCGCGCGGGTAGCTCCACACCACCACCACGAGCCCCTTGCGCTTCGCCTCCTCCGTGAGCGCGCGCAGGTCCTCGTACTGGTGGTTGCGGGCGCCCGAGCCCGGGTAGATCGTGTATCCGATGGCGACGCAGCCGAGGCGCAGGGCCTCGTCGACCGACCCGGTCACGGCCGAGATGGGCTGGTCGATCTTGGCGAGGCTGTCGGAGTTGTTGAGCTTGAGGATGAGCGGGATCTGCCCGGCGTACTTCGCCGCCGAGGCCTCGAGGAAGCCGAGGGGGGCCGCGTACGCGTTGCAGCCGGCCTCGATGGCCAACTGGAAGTGGTAGTCGGGGTCGTACCCCGGGGGGTTCGGCGCGAACGAGCGCGCGGGGCCGTGCTCGAAGCCCTGGTCCACGGGCAGGATGACGAGCTTCCCGGTTCCCCCGAGCTTGCCCGTGCCGAGCAGGCGAGCCAGGTTCGTCAGGGTGCCCGGGCTGTCCGACGAGTACCAGGAAAGGATTTCTTTCACCCGCGGCGTGATCTTCATGGACCTCTCCGTGAACTGGGGTTGGCGCGAGACGATCTGGGAGCGAGCGCTCCCGGCGCCTGTATAGCATGCCCCCGGCGCCTTGCGTCGTCCCCGACTCGGGTGTCCGGTGGCGCGATCGCGGGAGGGGCCGCCGGCGCACCCCGAGGAGTCCGCTGTACCGCCCGCACCGCGGCGAAGCAGTGATCGGTGTAGCCGCAACCCTCCGCCCGGCAGCGGGCCTCGCTGCGCCCGAGATCGGCCGGGCCGAGGTCGCGTCCGCTCGCCCGGGCAGCCCCGCGCGCCAGCGCGGGCGCCTCCCGCGCGAAGCGCTCCAGGTCCGCGAGCGAGGGCGTCACGTCCGCACGCGCCGGCGCGCCGCGCAGGAACCAGATCTCGGCGCCCAGGCGGCAGCCAGGCCAGGCCCGCCCCGCCGCGAGCGCGTAGGCGGTGAGCTGGAGCCGGTAGCGGGCCAGGGCCTGGCGCCGGAAGGCCGCGTACTTGAAATCGAGGACCCAGGCCTCGCCTCCGTCGACCGCGAGCGCGTCGATGGCGCCGTCGAGGTAGACGGGCGCCTCGGTGGCATCCAGGCGAAGGAGGAACGGAACCTCCCGGCGGAGCACGCCCTTCTTCTCGAAGGCGGCGAGGCGCCGCCCCGCCTCGGAGTCGAGGAACCGCTCCACGTCGCGAACGACCTTCCGGACGCCCGGTCCGCCCGGGTCGTGCCCGCGCCTCGCCGCGGCCGCGGCGAGGAGCGCCCGCTTGGCGAGCGGCGGCGCGAGAAGGTCCACCTCCGCGAGGAGAGCGTGCGCGAGGGTACCCCGCTCCGTCGCGCGCTCCGGGTCGTCCTCTCCCGAGGGGGCCGGCCCGGGCTCCGGCAGGCGGAGACTGCGAGCGAGGAAGTGGCGCCTCGGGCAGCGGGCGTACTCGGCCAGGGCCGTCACCGCCACCCGCACCACCGGGGTCGGGAGCGCGCCGCGAAGGACGGGCGGCCCCGGCTCGGCCCCCGCGTCGGGGGCGGCGAGGGACGGCGCGGCCCGGGCGACGGCGCCTGCCTCGGGCGGCGCCGCGGGCTCGACCCTCCGCACGAGCTCGGCGGGGGCCTCCGCCACGGCGGCGGCCCACGAGCCGGCCGCTGCCCGGCCGGCCGAGGACAGCACGAGGTAGTCCCGGGCCCGGGTGAGGGCCACGTAGAAGAGCCGCATCGCCTCCTCCGCCTCCGCGGCGCGCGAACGCTCGCGCAGGCGCGCGAGCGAGGCCGTGTCGACGAAGGAGTCGCCGTCCGCGGCGAGGGGAGCGAGGCACACCCTGCCCTGCTCGTCGAGCGCCGCCCGGGGCCGCTCGCCGGGGAGGCGCGCCCCGAGGTCCGGGATCACGGCGACGGGCCACTCGAGCCCCTTCGCCTGGTGGATCGACAGGATCGCCACGGCGTCGGCGACCTCGAGATCCGCCTCGGGCTCCCGGGGCGGGCGCCTGGACATCCGGCGGAGCCGCGCCGCGAACGCAGCCGGGTCCTCGCCGCGGCCCGCGGCCCGGCACGCGAGGTCGAGCGCCTTCCGGAGGTTCTTGCGACGCCGCTCCCCGTCGAAGCCCGCGAGGAGCGCCGCCTCCAGGTCGAGCTCGCCGGCGGCGCGCGCGAGCAGCTCACCCACGTCGAGGCGGCCCCGCCCGGCCCGGAGCGCAACCCAGGTCGCGAGGAAGCGCCGGAGCCGCTCGGTCTCTCCCCCGAGCCCCGCCAGCGGACGCGCCGCCCGGAGCGCGGCCGCAGCCTCCTCGGGCGCCATCCGGGCGAGCCGTGCGAGGCCTCTCCCACCCGACAGGCGCGAGAGCACGAAGAGCGAGCCGTCGGAGAGCCCGCACAGGGGCGAGCGCAGGAGCGCCGCCCATGCCACCTCGTCCCCTGGATCCGCGAGGCTCGCGGCGAGCTCGCCCAGGTCCCGGACCTCGGAGGCCTGGTAGAAGCCCCCGCCCCGACCCACCCGGCAGGGGATGCCCGCGTCCCGGAGCGCGCGCTCGTAGGCGCCGACCGTGGTGAGGCGCCGGAGGAGGACCGCCACCTCCGCGCACCGCGGCGGCCGGCGCTCGCCGCGCGCCCCGTCCCACACCTCGACGCCGGCGCGCCCGCTCACGAGGTCTCCGATGCGCGCGGCGACGAGCCGGGCCTCGCGCTCGCGCCGCTCCTCCGCGGACCCGTCGTCGCCGGCCTGAAGGAGCTCGGCCGCCGGGGCCGGGCCGCCGCCGCGCATGGCCTCGAGCTCGTCTTCGGCCCCGAAGGCCACCCCGAGCGAGCCCGCCCGCCGCCGCAGCACGTCGTTCACGAGCGCCACGACGCCCGGGACCGAGCGGTGGTTCTCGCGCAGGTGGAGCACGCGCCCGCGACCGCCCGCGCCGAGCTCCCCGAGGAGCGAAGCGAAGACGCCCACGTCCGCGCCGCGGAACCGGTAAATGGACTGCTTCGCGTCGCCGACGGCGACGAGGACCGGGTGCCGCGCCTCCCCGGCCTCGCACCCGGCGAGGAGGTCGAAGATCTCGGCCTGCAGGGTGTTCACGTCCTGGTACTCGTCGACGAGGAGCGCGCGGATGCGCTCCCTTTGTTCCCGGCGGACCGCCGGTGCGTCGCGGAGCAGATCGCGCGCCTTGGCGAGGAGGTCGTCGAAGTCGAGCGAGCCCGTCTCGGCCTTCGCGGCCGCGTAGCGGAGCTCCGCCTCCTCGACGAGGCTCGCGAGAGCCCGCGCCAGGGGCGCGGCCTCGACCTCGGCGGCGAGCGCCGGCAGGGCCGCGGCGGAGGCGAGGAAGCGGTCCCTCGCCGCGCGGACCGCCTCGCCGTCGCCCCGCCCCGGCCTCCACCTCCGGAGCGCGGCCGCGAGGTCGGCGAGGCGTCCGGGGACCCCGGGGAGCTCCGCCCGAACGGCCGGCCAGCCGGCGGACAGGGTTTCGAGCGCGGCGCGCCCGCTCGAGGTCGCCGCCGAGGCCACCCGCAGCAGTTCGTCCGCCGCCTGCGCGAGGTCCCCGGCGCGGCGGGCCAAGGCGTCCGCGTCGCCGGGGGCGGCCGGGACGGCGCCCCCGAGGCCCCTCGTCCCGCGCTCCCGGACGAGCCGGGCGACCATCGACGCAAGGCCCCTCGCCCCTCCCGGGCCTGACGCGAGCGCCGCCGTCCCGGGCGCCTGCGCGTCGAGGGACGCGACCACCGCGCCGACCGAGGCCCGTGCGAGCGCGTCGTCGGCCTGCTCCTCCTCCAGCACCGCGAAGTCGGGCTCCACCCCGGCGTCGACGGCATGCTCCCGCAGGAGCCGGCCCGCGAAGCCGTGAATGGTCCCGACCGCCATCGCCGGGAGACCGCGGCGCGCCTCGGAGAGGCACGCCGCCCTCCGGCCGTCTCCCGAGGCGCTCGCCGTGCGCTCGGCGCCGGCGAGCGCCGCCTCAAGTCGTTCCGCGAGCTCCGCGCCCGCCTTCTCCGTGAAGGTGATGGCCACGACCTCCCGCGGCGCGCAGGCACCGAGCGGCGTGTCCCCGGCGAAGATGCGCAGGAGCAGCTCCACGAGAGCCGTCGTCTTCCCCGCCCCCGCCCCGGCCGATACGCCGGTCGCGCCCTCCAGGCGAAACAGGGCAAGCGCGGCGTCGCTCCAGGCGATCCCGGGCGCGCTCATGCCTCGTCCCCGGGGCGCGGGAAGCGGCAGACCGCGCCGAACGGGCACCCGGTGCAGTCCTCCGAGGCGACCGGCAGCGACCCGGACCGGATCCGGGCGACCCTGGCGCCCACGGCTTCGGCGAACGAGCGCGGCGCCGCACTGCCGTCTTGCGCGCCGCCCGTGGGGTCGAGGAAGGGATCGTCGGGCCCGCTCCGCCAAGGATCCACGCGCTCGCCCGCGCGCAGGAGGCCGTAGGTGAACTCGTAGGCGGTGCGCCCCGGAAGGGCGCCTGCCGCCGCGAGCAGGTAGAGCGGCGGCTGGAAGCTCGTGCTTCCGAGTTCCTCCGCCCCGAGGCGGCGCCGGTGCTCGGATGCGCCCCGCGCGTTCTTGTAGTCGATGACGCGCAGGCGCCGCGCGTCGGCGTCGACGCGATCGATGCGCCCGCGCAGGAGGATCGGCCCGTCCGGCCCTCGCAACTCGACCGGCGGCGATCGCGACCGGCCGCCGAACGCGTGCTCGACGAGCGCCGGGGCGAGGCCGTCGTAGTCGCGGGCCTCCGCTTCCACCCAGCGCTCCAGGCGCCGCACGAACGCGGGGCGCCGCGCCCGGAAGGCCTCAAGATCCCCGACCCGCCCCTCCGCCTCGAAGCGCGCGAAGACGCGGGATGCCGCGCGGCGGACCTCGGCCCGGTCCTCCTCCCCGCCCCGCACCGGCCAGGCGCCGCGCAGCCGGCGCTCCGAGAGGAACGCCTCGAGCACCGCATGCATGAGGCGGCCCTCGTCCCGGGGCGAGATGTCGAGCTCCGCCGGGTCCTCGTCCGCCACGCCGACGACCTGGAGGAAGAAGCGGTAGGCGCAGCGCGCGTGCGTCTCAAGCTGGCTCGCGCTCCATTCCGCCGGGAGCGCCGCCGCCCAGAGCCGGGAGAGGTCCGCCGGCAGCGCGCCCGAGGCCGGCGAGGCCCGCCCGTCGGCGCAGGACGTGCGCCGCTCGAGCTCGAGCGCACCCCGCGCCGCGGCGCTCTCCGCCCGGCGCGCCAGCGCGGCGGACCCGCCGGCGGAGAGGACGCCCCCGCCACCCGCCGCGGCGCGCCTCGCAGCGGCCCGCACCGCCTCTGCCAGGCTCCGCGCGCGGTCGAGCGGAGGGTCCTCGGCGAGCGCGAGCGCGGGCGCGCCCGCCCGGGCGAGCGCCTCGGCCGCGAGGGCTGCCGCGCCGACCCCGTCGGGGCCCCGCGTGAAGCCGACGGCGAGGACCTCGCGCGCGGCCGCGAGCGCCGACACCCCCAAGAACTCGGCCTCGATCTGGCGCGCCGCCGCGGTCGGAACCGCGCGCCGGCCGAGGTGGTCGTTCAGGGCGGCGCGCCCGGCGTCGCCGAGGACCGGGTCGGCACGCGGGGGCGGGGGCCACGAGCCCCGCTCGGCACCCAGGACGAGGACGGCGCGCGCGTCGAGCCCCGGCGCCTCCTCGAGCGGCCAGAGCTCGACCGCCCCCGAGGCAGGCGCCGGCGCACCCGGGACGGAGGCCGAAGCCGCGGCGAGGTCGAGGAGCTCCGCCCACTCGCCGGGCGCCAGCAGCGCATCCCCGCGGCCGGCCAAGGCGAGCGCGCCGGCGAGCTCGTCCGCGAGGTCCTCCATGCGGCTCATCGCGGCGAGGTCCCTGCGCGCGAGCTCGGCCTCGCCGCGTGCGGCCCGCCGCCTGGCCCCGGCCCGGTCGAGGAATGCGCGCACCCGCGCCGCCCAGGCCTTCGGCCTCGCCGCCGTGCCGAAGGGGGTGATCGTCCGCCGGAGGTGCTCGAGGGATCGGGCGGTCCGAGCGAGCTCCGCTCGCTCCCGCAGGGTCGCGGGTCCGGGTGCGAGGAGGTCCAGCCGGGCCCGCACCCGGGCCTCGGGATCTCCCCGCCCCTCCAGCGCGCCGGCGCGGTCGAGGAGCCGCGCGAGGCCCTCCGGCGCTCCCGGGAGCCGGAGGTACGGCGAGGCGAGGAGGACCTCCGCGGCACCGCGCGTGAGACCCCCAGCGCAGGAGAAGGCCGCCCGTACGTGGCGGAAGGGAGCCGTGGCGGACAGGGGCGCGTCGAGCGGCGCCGAGAATGGGATCGAGAGACCCTCGAAGGCCCCGGCGAGGCCGGTCCAGAGCCTCCGGGGGGCGACGACCGCGATGTCCTCGGGCGCCACGCCTCCTTCGACGAGGTCGGCCGCGAGTCGCGCGGCGCCCTCCGCCTGCTCCCTGTCGCCCGGCGCCGGCAGGGAGAGGACCCGCCCGATGCCCGCCGGGTCGCCCCTCTCCTCGCCCAGCGCGTGGGCGATGGCAGGGGCGCGCCCCCCGCCAGGGAACGAGAGGGAGACGTCGCGCCGCGAGGCGAGCTCGTGCCAGGACTCGACGCGCTTCACCCAGGGCTCGACGGGCGACGACCGGCGGGGGTCGCCGGGGAGGTACGGGACGCGAGCCACCACGGCCCGCGCCCTCGCGGCGAGGGCACTGACCAGGTCCAGAGCGGCGGGCCAGGGGGGGAGGAAGCCTTCCAGGACGAGGAGGCCGAGGTCGCAGGTCTCCGGAGAGGCGGTGCCCCGGCGGGCCGCCGCCGCCGCCGCCCGGAGCGCCCCGGCCGCGTCGAGCGCGTGTAGCCTCTCGAGGCGTCCCTCGTAGGCGGCGAGCGCCGCGGCCGCAGCGAGGAGGCGCTCCGCGGCCCGCGCCGGGGCCGCGGCCGCTGCCGCGCGGACGTCGGACGACGCCACCTCGCCGCGGCGCAGCTCGGCGACGAGCTCGGCCGCGGCGCGGGCGCCGCCCGGGCGCTTGGCCCCGGCCAGGCCGGCCTCGACCACGCAGTCCAGCGCGAGGAGGCGCTCCGCGAGCGGCGTGAGGAGCGCGCGTGTCTCCCCCGCCCCGGCGAGCAGCCCGGGCGCGAGCGACGGGACGGTGGCGACCCGCGGGCCGAGGAGGAGACCCCCCTGCGCGTCGCAGAGGCGGCGCGCTGCGCGTCCCTTGCGCAGGGAGGACGGGACGAGGACCAGGTCCGGCACCGGGCGAGCTTACGGCGCGGGTACGACGGCGCCGCTCCCCCCGCCGTCACTCCTCCCGGTACACCGCCAGCGACCCCTCGTTCTCCCAGACCTCGACCTTGGACACGGTCACGCGGCCGCCTTCCTGCTCGTGCAGGCGCCGCGCGGCCTCCTCGTAGAAGAAGCGCGCCAGGTTCTCGGCCGTCGAGTTCCGGTCGTCGAAGGGCGGCACCTCGTTCACGTTCCGGTGATCGAAGCGCGCACCGATCTCGGCGACGATCCGCTGCAGGTCGGCGAAGTCCACCACCATGCCGAGCCGGCTGAGGGTGGAGGCACGTGCGTGGATCCGCACGCGCCAGTTGTGGCCGTGGAGGCGCTCGCACTTGCCCGGGTGGAAGCGGATCTGGTGGGCGGCGCTGAAGAGGAAATCCTTGGAGATCTCGTAGACCGGGGCGCCCATGCGCCGCGCAATATAGCCGCTGGCCGGCCGTCGCGCATCGCGGGAATCGCCGCGGGAATCGCCGTCGCGCCGCGGCGGTTCGTCGGTTACGCTGTCCCGCCATGCGCACCGGTCCCACGCTCGCGCTGTTCGTCGCCTCCGGCGCGACCCTCGGCCTCGCGGCAAACGCCCTCTCGCCGCACCCGGCCCTGGTCGGGCGGCCCGTCGTCTCCGTCGCGGAGGCCGGCGGGGGCGCCTGCGCGGCACCCGGCCCGCTGCCCGCCACGGCCGCCCCGCGGATCTCGGTCGCGGAGGCTGCCGCCCTCTGCCAGGCGTGCCAGGCCGCGTTCGTCGACGCGCGCAGCGCCACCGAGTTCGCGCGCGGTCACGTCGCAAACGCGGTCCACCTTCCCCCCGCGGGCCACCCGGACGAGGCGGCCGCGCTCGACGCCCTGCGCGGCCATCCGCTCGTCGTCGTCTACGACGGGGACTACAGCTGCGCGGTCGCCGACGACGTGGCGGCCCGGCTCCGCCGCGCCGGGCTCGGGGACGTGCGCGTGCTCGCGGGCGCCTGGCCCGCGTGGGCCGCCGCAGGCGCGCCGGCGGCGGCGGGAGCGTGCGGAGTGTGCGGCGTCGCGGAGGCCCACCCGTGAGGGCGCGCGCCGCCCTGCGGATGGCGCTCGGCGCCGTGTTCGCCTGGGCCGCCCTGTCGAAGCTCCCCGACATGGCCGCCTTCGCCGAGCTGGTCGCGAACTACCGCCTGCTCCCGCCCGCCGCCGTTCCGGTCTTCGCCGCCGTCCTCGTCGGCGTGGAGGCCGTCGTGGGGGTGGCGCTGCTCGCCGGCCTCGGCGCCCGCGCCGCGGCGGGCCTCGCCGCGGCCCTGCTCCTCGCGTTCACCGTCGCGCTCGCCCAGGCGCTCGTGCGGGGGATCGACCTCGCCTGCGGCTGCTTCGGGGGCGGGGACTCGGCGAGCTGGTGGACCGTGGCCCGGGACCTGGCGCTTTTCGCGGCGGCGCTCGCGTCGGCCGCGCTCGGCCCCGGACGCCTCGGCCCGCGGCCTGCGGCGCCGGCCGCGGGGTAGCGTCGCGCGGCACGAGCTCGACGAAGTACTGGTAGCGGAGGAAGCGGTGTTCCCGGACGGGGCGCAGACCGGCCCGCTCGGCCGCCTCGAGGAACTCGGAACGGTCCACCTTGTGGTCGAGCGGCGGCCCCACCGGCATCTCGCGCCGGTGGAAGTCGATGTTCACGAGCCGCCCGCCGGGCGCGAGCCTCGCCGCGAGGCGCCTCAGGTGGGCGGCGGCGGACCGAAAGTGATGGAAGGTGTTCACGACGAGCACGAGGTCGCAGAGGCGTGGCGGGAGCGCCGGGCGCCCGGCCCGGGCCAGGATGGGGTGGACGTTCTCGATCCCCGCCGCTCGCATCCTCTCCTGGAGCGCCCGGATCATCCGCGGCTCCACGTCGATGGCGTAGACGGCGCCGCGCGGTCCCACGGCACGCGCGAGGCGCAAGGCGAAGTAGCCCGGCCCGGCGCCGACGTCGCACGCGACCGCCCCCGGCTCGAGCGCCAGCGCCGCGACGACCCGGTCGGGCTCCTGCCAGCCGGCCCGCTCGTCGCCCTCCAGGCGCTCCAGGTATCCCGAGAGTTCGAGGGGGTTCCCGTGCCGGTCGCGGCCAGCGCCCGAATGCCCACCGTGGGCGTGAGGGTGGACGTGCGGGTGCGCCCGGCCGCGCCCGTGGCGATGCGCCCCCCTCTCGCCGTCCGGCGGCCTCACCGGCGCTCCGGCGCCCGAGGGGACGCGCCCAGCACGGCCGCGAGGAGCGCGAGCACCGTGGCAGCCGGGTCGCTGGCGGCGGTCCACGCCCGGATGGCCCCCACGCCGAACGCGCCCGCGCTCACCACCGCCTGCGCGTTCCCCGGCTCGACGCCGCCCAGCCCGACGAGAGGGAGACCCAGGGACGCGGCCTGCCGGAGCCGATCGATCCCCACCGGCGGCCCGTACGCGCGCTTCGACGGCGTCTCGAAGACCGGCCCGAAGTGCGCGTAGTCGGCCCCGCCGTCCCGCGCGCGCCGCACCTCGTCGAACGAGTGGCAGGAGACGCCCACGATCGCGCGCGTGCCGAGCACCCGCCGGGCCTCCTCGGGTGGGATGCCGAGCGACGGGAGGTGGATGCCGTCCGCCCCGGCGAGCGCGGCGACGTCGAGGCGGTCGTTGACGAGGAGAACCTGGCCTGCCTCCGCGGTCGCCTGTCGGAGCGCCCGGGCGAGTTCGAGCAGATCCCGCCCCTCCATGTCCTTGGCGCGCAGCTGGACGCCCACCGCGCCCGGGGGCAGGCCGCGCAGCGCGGCGGCCACGCGAGACGGGAGTTGGCCCGCGGCAGGATCGGTCACGAGGTAGACACGCGGCAGCGGCGAAGGCATCATCCTGCGGACTCGCAAGCGAGATCGATCCCGAGGGGACCACCGTGAACGGCGACCTGAAGACCCTCCTGGAGTTCGTCGAGGGCCAGAAGAAGAAGCAAGCGCCTCACTTCCCCACCGTGAAATTCGAGAAGGTCCTGAGCTTCATGGCGACGACGAGCCTCGCCGGCACGCACGCCGCCGTCGCGGTCCTGCCCCTGGCACGCCTCGAGCCGGGAGACAACCCGTCGGAGATGCGGGTGCACCTCCGGGGCCAGCTGCCCCGACCGCTCACGCGCAATGAGTGCATCAGCGTCCATGTCGACAAGATCGAGCAGTATCAGGGTTACCAGATCAAGACCAAGCCGCTCCAGGCGGTGGGCGGCGAGGCGCAGCTGTTCAGCCAGTCCGGCAGCGACCTCCTCGTCGAGGGGCGGCAAATCTACACCGTCCACCACAGCCCCTACACGATGAAGTTCTTCGAGCAGGTGCCCTTCGAGGAGGTCCAGCAGATCGTCGGTGGCGTGAACTTCGCGCTCGTCGGCGTCGGCGAGACCGCCAACATCTCGCCCCGGTTCGTGTTCCACGTCGAGACGAAGCTCGACCGGCCGGTCTTCTTCCACGGCGACGGACTCGCGCTGAAGACCTACATGAACCTGAAGCAGAACCGGCAGGAGACGCGGCTCCTGCTCGACCTCGACACCTTCGAGGGCTACTCGCTCCGCGGCACCGTCGAGGAGTTCGCCCCCCACCAGCACCCGGAAGCCTACGACCGCATCTGCCGGGGCTTCGCCGCCGGGAACTGGGGCCGCCCCTCCCGCGTGTTCCGCTTCGTCGCCGACCAGTGGGCGCCGCTGCGCCCCTTCGGGGGGTAGCCTTCCCGCGCTAGCGGGGCGTCCCGACGAGGCCCGTCATCGGGCTCGAGGCGGAGGCGTGCAGGCGCATGGGCATGCGCCCGGCGAGGAATGCCTTGCGCCCCGCGCTCACGCCCTCCCGCATGGCCTCGGCCATGAGGACCGGGTCTGACGCCTCGGCGATGGCCGTGTTCATGAGGACCGCGACCGCACCGAGCTCGAGCGCAACAGCCGCGTCGCTCGCGGTCCCCACGCCGGCGTCCACGAGCACCGGCACCTTCACGGTCTCCATGATGATCTTGAGGTTGTAGGGGTTGCGGATCCCCAGTCCCGAGCCGATGGGGGCCGCGAGCGGCATCACCGCGGCACAGCCCGCGTCCTCGAGCTTCTTTGCCGTGACGGGGTCGTCGTTCGTGTAGGGGAGGACCGTGAACCCCTCCTTCACGAGGACGCGCGCCGCCTGCAGCAGCCCCTCGACGTCGGGGAAGAGCGTCCGACGGTCGCCGATGACCTCGAGCTTCACGAGGTCTCCCATGTCGAGCTCGCGCCCGAGCCGAGCCGTGCGGACCGCGTCCTCGGCCGTGAAGCACGCCGCCGTGTTCGGCAAAAGCGTCATCCCCTTCGGGATCCACTCGAGCAGCGAGGCGGCTCCCTTCGCCTTTAGGTCGAGCCTTCGGACGGCGACCGTCACCACCTCCGCGCCCGAGGCCGCGAGCGCCTGCTGCATGGTCGGGAAGTCCTTGTACTTGCCGGTCCCGACGAGCAGGCGGCTCGTGAACACGTGCCTCCCGACACTCCAGGTATCCACCGGCCGAGCCTCCAAGGCTACCCTCCCCCGACGAAGGCGACGATCTCCACGGCATCCCCGGAACGGAGCACGCGGGCACCGTGATCCGCCCGGGTGACGACGGTCTCGTTCACCTCGACGGCCACGCGCTGCGCCTTGATGCCGATCTGGGCGAGCAGGCCGGCGACGGTCGTCCCGTCCGGCAGCTCGCGGACCTCTCCGTTCAAGGTCACCTGCATGCACTCGCGATCTACAGCGGTCCTCCCGGGAACGCAAACCCTCTCGGCCGCGCCCGGTGCGCGGCCGATCGTTCGATGCTAGAGTGGCGAGTCTGGCGTCCCGCGCAGCACCGGCGGGCGCGGTCCGCGGGGCGGGCCGCAGGAGGCGTGGGTGGGTCGGGTGGCGGCGGGGGTTCGCGCCGGCGAACGGGTCGGCGAGCGCACGGGTCACGGGCGGCACGGGCCGCCTCGCCTGTCCCGCTTCCACCAGGTCCTGGCCGCCGAGGCGCTCTCGGCCCGCGCCGGCGGCGGCGCGGCGCGGCTCGCCCCGGCCCTCGCCCACGCGGCCGTCGACTTGAACCCGCACCAGGTGGAGGCCGCGGCCTTCGCCCTGTCCGCGCTCCCGACGGGTGGAGCGGTGCTCGCCGACGAGGTGGGCCTCGGCAAGACCGTGGAGGCCGGGCTCGTCATCGCGCAGCTCGCAGCGGAGGGCCGCGGGCGCGCGATCGTGCTCGTGCCCGCTTCGCTCCGCATCCAGTGGCGGGACGAGCTGCGCTCGAAGTTCGGCCTCGAATCCGAGGTCGTCGACGGGGAGCGGCCGATCCCCGCCGGGGCGAACCCGTTCGACCTCCCGGGGGTGGTCATCGCCAGCCACGCCTTCGGAGCCCTGCGGGCGGACGCCCTCTCGCGGGTGGCCTGGGACGTCGCGGTCGTCGACGAGGCCCACCGGATGCGCAACGCCTGGCGGCGGGACCACCGCACCGGCCAGGCGCTCAAGCGCGCGCTCCGCCGCTGCCCGAAGCTCCTGCTCACGGCCACTCCCCTGCAGAACGACCTGCTCGAGCTCCTGGGACTCGCGAGCTTCGTCGACGACGCGCTCCTCGGGAACGAGGAGTCGTTCCGTCTCCAGTACGCGAGCGGCGAGCTCACCGAGGAGCGCATCGCCGACCTGAAGGCCCGGCTCGCGCCGGTCGTCACCCGGACGCTCCGCCGCCAGGTGAAGGAGCACGTCCGCTTCACCGCGCGCCGCTCCATGGTCGAGGACTTCGAGCCCACGCGGGCCGAGCAGGAGCTCTACGACCGGGTGAGCGAGTACCTGAGGCGCGAGGACGCGCTCGCGATTCCCCGCGCCCGCCGCGCCCTCATGGTGCTCGTCTACCGGAAGATCCTCGCCTCCTCGAGCTTCGCGCTGGCGGCCACCCTGGAGCGGCTCGCCGAGTCGCTCGAGCGACGGATCGCGGGCGTCGCCGCCTGGGAGGGCGCGTGCCCGGAGCTGGAGGCCTTCGCCGACGAGGCGGAGGAGTGGGACCCGGGCGGCCCGGACGCCGAGGGGCGCAGGCCGGGCCTGCGCCGCCGCATGGAGGAAGAGCTCGCCGAGCTCCTCGCCTGTGCCAAGGCCGCGCGTGCGCTCAAGGCCAACGCGAAGGGCGACGCGCTCGCGCGGGGACTCGACCGCGCCTTCACGGTGGCGCGCGCCTGCGGCTGGCCCGAGAAGGCCGTGGTCTTCACCGAGTTCCGCCGCACGCAGGATTACCTCCGGGACCTCCTCTCCGCGCGGGGCTATCGCGTCACCTGCCTCTCCGGGGACGCCGGCGGGCCGGAGCGGCGCCAGGCGCTCGTCGACGAGTTCCGCGACCGGAGCCAGGTCCTCCTCATGACCGAGGCGGGCGCCGAGGGGCTGAACCTGCAGTTCTGCAACCTCGTCGTGAACTACGACCTGCCCTGGAATCCCCAGCGCATCGAGCAGCGCATCGGGCGCTGCCACCGCTACGGACAGTCCCGCGACGTCCTCGTCGTGAACTTCCTCAACCGGCGCAACGCGGCCGACGCGCGTCTGTACGAGCTCCTTGGCGAGAAGCTCAGGCTCTTCGACGGGGTGTTCGGCTCCTCCGACGACGTCCTCGGCGCCCTCGGCAGCGGCGTCGACTTCGAGCGCCGCGTCCTCGAGATCTACCAGGCCTGCCGCTCGGGGGCCGAGGTGGACCGGGCCTTCGAGGAACTCCGCCGGGACCTGGAGGGGCGCATCGAGGCGCGCATGGCCGCCGCCCGCTCGCTCCTGTTCGAGCGCTTCGACGGGGACGTCCGGTCGCGGCTGCGCCTCGCCGCCCGCGACGCGCAGGAAGCCGTCTCCCGGCGGGCGGAGGAGGAGCAGGCGCTCGTCGACTCCGTCCTCGGCTCGGAGGGCGCGGGGCCCTCGGCCGCCTCGCCGGCGCGCCGCGCCCGTCTCGCCCGAGCCGCGGCGGACGCGGTCCGGGCGCGCCCCGCGGAGGACGTCTACCGGCTCGAGGTGGGGGCGAGGGGGCTCCCGGCACGCCTGGGCTTCCTCGCGGGCCGAGAGGGCTGGTGGTTCGCCTGGCGCTCCTCCTTCGGGGGGCTCGCCCCCGAGGAGCGCCTCCTCCACGTCGTGCTGTGGTTCGACGGCGCCCGGTGGCGACAGCTGGAAGCGGCGGACGCGGCCGTGTTTGCGACACTCGCCGCCGAGGAGGCCGGCGGCGCGGCCGGGAACGCGCCCGCGCTCGGGGCGGTCGCGGAGGAGGCGCTGTCGCGGCTCCAGGCGGCGGCGCAGGCCGAGGTGGAAGAGCGGAGCTTCGCTGCCTTCGACGAGGCGCGCGAGCGCTGGGATCGGGCGGCCGAGGACGCGCTCGTCGCACCCCGCCGGGCGGTGGAGGAGGCCCGCGCCGCCTGGGAGAAGGCGCGGTCGAGCCTCGGCACCGAGGCGGGGCCGCTCTCGCTCCGCGACCGGCGCGCCCTGCTCGAGCGCGCCGAGAGGGAGCACCGCCGACGGCTCGAGGCGCTCCGGGCGGCGGAGGCGCTGCGCTACGGAGACAAGGACCGGGCGCTCGCCGACATGCGCAAGCGCGCCGAAGTGCGCCCCCAGCGGAAGCTCGTCGCCACCGCCTGGTGGCGCTGCCGGTAGGGGCGGACCGGAAAGATTGCCTCCGGCGATCGCGCCCGCCATCATGGCGCCGACGGAGCGCCGGGAGGACCCGCCCATGACCCTCGACCTGGAAACCCTCGACCGGACGCCATCCGAGGGCGCCCGGATCGTCGCCCTGGCGCTGCTCGCGGACGCGGTCGAGGCGGCGGGCCGGGTCCACGACCGAGAGGACGCGGAGGCGCTCCACGACTTCCGGGTGGCTGTCCGGCGGCTGCGCTCCTCGTTGCGCGCCTGGCAGCCGGTCCTGGGAGAGGCGCTGCGGAAGAAGGACTTGAAGCGGCTGCGCGGCGTCGGGCAGGCGACGAACGAGGCGCGCGACGCAGAGGTGCTCCTCGCCTGGCTCGCCTCCCTGCCATCCGCCCTTCCCGAGAGCCACCGCCCGGCGGTGGACTGGCTGTCGTCCCGCCTCGCGGACCGCCGCCACCGCTCCCGCGGCGGCGCCGAGGCGCCGGCCGTCGAGACCCTGACGCGAGTCGCCGAGAAGCTCGCACGGCGCCTCGCCGCGCCACCCGCCGCCGCCACCTCGCCCACCCCGACCTTCGCCGGCGCCCTGGCGGTCCTCGTGCGCGCGCAGGCACGTGCGCTCCGCGACGAGCTCGGGCGCGTCTCGTCCGCCGAGGCCGTCGCCCATGCCCATCGCGCCCGCATCGCCGGCAAGCGCCTCCGCTACCTCCTCGAGCCGTTGCGCGGGACGAAGAAGGTCGACTCGGACGCGGCGGTGAAGCGGCTCAAGGAGCTGCAGGACCTCCTCGGGGAGCTCCACGACGCCCACGTGGCCGCCGCCGAGGTCGCCGCGGCGCGCGTCGAGGCCGCCGCCGACGTGATCCGGCGGTCCGCCGGCGAGGACGGCCCGGGCCTGCGGCCGGGGCTCATCGCCGTCGAGCGAGCCGCCCATGAGCGCGCCCGCCGCGCCTTCGGGCGCCTGGAGTCCGAGGTCCTGGAGCGGAAGGCCGTGACGGTGCTCGACCCCGTGTACGCGGTGGCGGTGGCGCTCGAGGAGCGGTCCGGCGCCGGCGACGACCCACCTCCGCGGCGCCGCTACCTCCTCTCCGCGCTGCCGGATCCGGCGCGCTGGGGAAGCGCCACCGAGATCGAGAAGGGCTGGTTGCCCGGCGACCGCCCGCGCGAATGCTACGGCGTCGCGCGGTCGGAGAGCGGGGAGACCTTCTTCCGGGCGACGTTCGCCGCGGGCCGCCGGGGGCAGGACACCGAGGCCGTCTCTCGCCCGGTCTTCGAGGCCTTCTGGCCCCTCACCGAGGGGCGCCGGGTGCACAAGAGGTGCTTCGTCGCGCCGGGCGAGCCCGGCTGGCGGTTCGACGAGTACATGGATCGCCAGCTCGCCTTGGCGGTGGCCGAGCCCGACAACGACCGGCCCCTCCCGTCGTGGCTCGAGGCCTACGTGGTCCGCGAGGTGAGCGGCGAGCGCGGCTACCACGACGACGTCCTGGCGCGTCGCCCGCTGCGCTCGAAGCGGGCACGCGAGCCGGGAGAGGCGGGCGGCGCGGCGACGGGCGGCTCGGGCGAGACGCCAGCCGGCGCGACTCCCTAGGGAACGGCACGCCGTCAGGGCCGGACGAGCGGAACCCGGCAGTGCAGCGCACCGGGGACGATGGTCCAGCGCGCCGGGAGCCTCCCCGGCTGCTCCCCGTCGACGTCGAGGAGCACTTCGGCGCCGCCCACCGGCTCGGCCTCGACGACCCTCGCCCTCGCACGCTCCGTGTTCGGGAGCCGGACGTGCGTGCCGTCGTAGAGCATGGCGCGCCGACGGACGAAGTCCGAGAGCCCGAGCCCCTTCCAGATGGTGATGTCGAACAGGCCGTCGTCCATCCGGGCGTCCGGCGCGACGACCATCCCGCCGCCGAAATAGCGACCGTTGCACACGCAGAAGGCGGTGATCGCCTCCTCGACCCACGGACCGCCGTCGAGGCGCCAGCGCACCCGCTGGTCGTGGTAGCGCAGGAGAGACCGCGCGCTCGCGAGCATGTAGGCGACCTTGCCCCCCATCCACTTGCCGCGGTGGGCGAGCTCCTTCACGACTTGACCCGAGACGCCGAAGCTCGAGACGTTGACGAAATGGCGGCGGTGCACCTTGCCGTCGTGCCCCTCGTATTCGACCCGGCCGAGGTCGCAGGTGACCGTGCAGCCCACCGCCAGGGTGCGGGCCGCGTCCTCCGGGGACTCGGGCCACCCGAGCGATCGGCGGAGGTCGCCGCCCGTCCCGCGCGGGATGAAGCCGAAGAGGATCTCCGGGTCGACGGGCCCGTCGTCGACGAGCCCGTCGACGACCTCGCTCGCGGTCCCGTCACCGCCGACCGCGACGACGAGCCGCTCCCCGCCGCGGGCGGCCTCGCGCGCGAGCTCCTTCGCTTCCCCTTGCCTTCGGGTGAACACGGCCCGGAAGTCGCCGAGCGCGGCGGTCACCGCCCGCGCGACCCTGTCGAAGTGGCGTCCCGTCCGGCCGGAGGCGCTCGCCGGATTGACGATGAGGAAGGGCTTCAAGCGGCGGGAAGTCTACCGCGTGCACCCGCCGGATGCCTGCCGCAGCGCGGCACGGGTCAGGTCCGCGCCGCGCGGGAGGCGAGGTGGCGGACGAGCCGGGAGATCGGCACTCCGGTCGGGCAGAGTGGCTCGCAGCCCGTGCAGGCGCCGCAGGGGGCGAGCGCGTCGCCCGACGCCGCGAGCGCGAGCACGCTCTTCGAGTAGAGGCGGAAGGCGGCGCGCAGGCCCAGATCGCGGACCGAGGGCGCGACGCCCGCGAGGGGACAGGCCGCCTCACAGAGGCCGCAGGAGATGCAGGCGCTCGCGGCCTCCGCGACCGCCCGGTCCTCGGGCGACGTCGGGGAGAGCCCCTCGGCACCGTAGCTCGCGAGGAAGCGCTCTCGCCCGCTCCCGCGGCGGGAGAGGCGCCGCAGTGGGTGCGCGAGGAGGGCGCGGTACCCCAGGTAGGCGAGCGAGCGGACCCGTCCCATCGCTCACCCCCTCCGCGGCAGGACCGGCCGCGCGCGCGCCACCGCCGCGGCCGAGCGGCCCGCGAGCCAGCCCGTGAGCATCGCGACGCCCATCCCCGTCCCGTCGGACGCCTGGTCGTGCCCGCCGACGACCGCCCCGGCGGCGAAGAGTCGCGGGCTCGCGACGCGCCCGTCCGCGTCGAGCGGATGGAGCTCCGCATCCACCTTCAGGCCCGCCGAGAGGAGGGGCTGCGGCGAGCGGCTGTCCCGGACGGTGAGGGAGGCCGCCGGACGCGCCGCGAGGTGCGCGCCCGCCTCCGCGAAGGCTCCCTCGGAGGCGAGCACGGGGAGGCCGAGCGCGGGTTCGAGGAGCTCTCCCCTTCGCGCGATCCCCCCCCCGACGAAGCGGCCGCTCGCAAGCACCCAGCTCTCCGCGACGACCTCGCGTCCTCCCACCCGGGCCGGCGCACCGGGGCCGGCGGCGCCGTGCACCTCGCCGGCGAGCACCGTCACGCCCGACGCGGCCAGGCGCTCGTCGACGGCGCGCTGCAGTCTCAGCCCCGGGACGCTCGGGAGGTCGGAGAGGAACTCCGCCACCTGCACTCCTGCCGCGCCCTCGACGCGCTCGGGCACGCGCGCTCCGGGCGAGAGCCCGAGGATCGGCGGGAAGAGAGCGACGGTGGCCCCGCGCGGGAGGCGCTGGGCGAGCATCCTCCCCACCTCCTCGGCGGCGCCCGGCGCCTCGAGCAGGCGAGCCAAGTCGACGGGTCGGGCGAGCGCGGCGTCCTCCCACAGGAACAGGTCGAGGGCGACGACCCGCGTCTCCGGGGCGCCGAGGGGGCGGGCGCGGATCGCGCCGGAGGCGACGAGGCCGGCGTCCCACCAGAGATGGCCGCGAGGAGCGACGACCGCGAGCACGCCCTTCGCCTCCGCGAGGTCGCCGGCCACCATGCTCCGCTGGCAGGTCGCCGCGGGGTGAACCTTGCCAAACGGGGTGAGGAGCCAGCGGTTGCGCCCCGACGGGGGAGCGAGGATCGAGGAGAGCTGGCCCGTCGCGAACTCCACGGCGGTCCAGAGCCGGTCGAGCGAGCCGCGGAGGACGTGGTAGGGGTGACCCGGGTGGGTCGCCGCAATCCGCCGCGCCGATTCGACCACCCCGGCGCGGCCGCCGAACGGGGCGTCGGGAAGGGCGGCGGGGTCGTGGGCGACCGAGACCGCGCCGCCCGAGAGGCCGGTGCTCCCCGGGGCGCGGCGGGCGAGCGCGACCCGCGCCCCCGCGTCGCGCGCGGCCAGCGCCGCCGTCGCCCCGGCCATGCCGCCGCCGACGACGAGCACGTCGCAGGTGATGGCGGCTCCGTCGGCCGGCACGCTACAGGCCCCCCAGGCCGCGGTGCACGGCGCGCAAGAGCTCCTCCTCGGCGAGCTGCCAACCGTCCAGCACCGCCCGCCGTTCCCGCCAGTTCGCCTCGAGGAGCTCCCTCAGCTCCGCACGCAGCTGGTCGGCGTCCCAGTCGAGCTCGCGAGCCACGAGCTGGGCGGCCACGCGCGCGCAGTCGAGCCCTCCGCAACCGGCGATGGCGAGCCTGCAGCGCCGGCGCAGGTCCTCCAGCCGGCGAACCCTCTCGTGGCGGGCCACGAACACGACCTCGGCCGCGAGGATGCCCTCGTCGCGGCAGACGACGAGCTTCAGTCGGGGGTCGTCGTCCGCGAGGAGGAGGAGGTCTCTCGCCCGCGAGCCGTGGCGGAACACGATCCGGCGAGCCACCGGTTCCGGGACGCCGTGGCGCTCGGCGAGCTCCCGGGGATCCGGGACGGCTTCCCCGCCCGGGAGCGGCTCCTCGTGGGTCTTGCAGGGACGTGGCGCGAGCCCGAGGAACCCCTCGACCCGGTCGGCGATCTCCTCCGACTGGGCGCGGTAGCTCGCGAGCTTCCCCCCCACGAACGAGAAGAGACCCGCCGCGCCCTCGTGCGCGTGGTCGATGAGCTGGTGCTCCCGCGAGAGCGCGTCCTCCGTCGGGCCGTACTCGTACAGGGTGGTGCGCACCCCGCTCCACGCGCGGGTGAGGCGCGCGCCACGCACGGACGGCACGAGCGATTCGACGCCCTCGAGCAGGTATGCCACCTCGTCGGACGTCGCCTCGAGGTCGTCTGGGTCGCCGTAGAAGTCGTCGTCGGTGGTACCGATGATGGACTCGTCCTCATGGGGCATGAGGAACATCTGCCGCCCGTCGACCGCCTTGCAGATGATCCCGTAGTTGGAGAAGCGCCGGTCGAGCGAAAGGTGGACCCCCTTCCCGGGCCGCATGGGGACGTCGACCCCGTTGGCCCGGCCCCACAGAGGCGACCAGGCGCCGGTTGCGTTCACGACCGCCGCGGTGCGCGCCTCGCCGCGCTCCCCGGTGATGGCGTCCCGCCACCTCACTCCCACCACCCGTCCCTCGTGCCGGTCGATCGCGGTGGCCTCGGTCCAGGTGCGGACCTCCGCCCCGTGCGCCTCCGCCGACAGGGCGTTCAGGAGGCACAGGCGAGGCCCGTCGATGCCCCACTCGTCGAGCGTGACCGCGCCGCCCAGGCCGGGGCGAAGCGATGGCTCTAGCGCGTAGGTCTCCTCGGCCGAGAGTCGCGTCGAGGGCTTGCCGCCCTTGAGCGGCTGGTACAGGTCGTAGGTCCCGACGTAGACCTCGGTCGCGTACCACGCGGCGCGTTCGGCCAGCGTCGCGCCCTCGGCGCGGGAGGCGAAGGGCATGAGGAAGGGGATGCGGAAGACCAGGTGGGGGGCGATGCGGCGGATGTACCCGGCGTCGCGGCAGGCGAGCTCCGTGACCCTGCGATCGGAGAGCATGTAGCGAATGCCGCCGTGGATCATCCCGGAGCTCGCCCCGCTCGCCCCGGAGGCGAGGTCGCGCTTCTCGAGGAGCAGCACCGACAGGCCGCGCATCGCGCAGTCGCGGGCCGCGCCGGCGCCGTTCGCGCCACCGCCCAGCACCACGACGTCGTAGCGCCTCGGCTCCGGCATGGAGGCAGTCTACCGCCGGGCGCCCCGCTGCGGCGCGCCCGCGCGGGTCCTACTTCGCCGGCTCGTACGTGCTCTTGACGTAGAGGTCGCGCAGCTGCTTTCCGTCCACGTCGCCCGGCGCCCCGGTCATGAGATCCGTGCCCTTCTGCGTCTTGGGCCAGGCCACCACGTCGCGCAGCGACTCGGCGCCGGTGAGGAGCATCACCAGGCGGTCCATGCCGAGCGCGATCCCCCCGTGCGGCGGGGCGCCCATCTTGAGGGCGTCGAGCAGGAACCCGAACTTGTTGCGCGCCTCCTCGGCCGAGATCCCCATCGCCTTGAACACGCGCGCCTGGACGTCGGGGTCGTGGAGGCGGATGGAACCGCCCCCGATCTCGAAGCCGTTCAGGACGAGGTCGTAGCGCCAGCAGTACACGCGCCCCGGGTCGGTCTCGAGGTAGGGAAGGTCCTGGTCGCGGGGCCTCGTGAAGGCGTGGTGCGCCGGTTGCCAGGTCTTCGACTCCTCGTCGTACTCGAAGAGCGGCGGATCGACGACCCACAGGAATCGCCACTGGCCACCGGATCCGAACTCGGGGACGAGCCCCATCCGCTTCGCCAGGTGGACGCGGAGGTTCGCCATGACGGTGTGGACCGTGGCGGGCTTCCCGAACTGGAAGAGGACGAGATCCCCCGTCTCCGCCTTCACCGCTCGGTTCACGGCCTGGCGGAGTTCGGGCGAGATGGTCTTCGCGAACGGGGACTGGGTCCATTCCCCTCCCTCTCCGACCTTGGCGCGGGCGAGCCCCTTCGCGCCCATTCCCTTCACGTACTCCTCGAGCTTGTCGATCTCGGTCCGGGAGAAGTTGGCGGACGCGGGCACGCGCATCGCCTTCACGATGCCGCCCTGCGCCACCGCCTCCTGCATGAGGGGCACCCCGCCCGACGGGTGGCTCTTCACGAGGTCCGTGAGGACCACGTGCTCCATCCCGAAGCGCAGGTCTGGCTTGTCGTTGCCGTAGTGGGCCATCGACTCGTCGAACGGCATCCGGAGGAAGGGACGCGGGATCTCCACGCCCAGGATCTCCTTCCAGAGCCGGCAGACGAGCCCCTCGATCACGCTGAAGACGTCGTTCTGCTCGACGAAGCTCATCTCCACGTCGATCTGCGTGAACTCGGGCTGGCGGTCGAGTCGCAGGTCTTCGTCGCGGAAGCACCGGACGATCTGGAAGTACCTGTCGAACCCCGCGATCATGTAGAGCTGCTTGAAGAGCTGGGGGCTCTCGGCGAGGGCGTAGAACTTGCCGGGGTTCAGGCGGCTGGGGACGAGGAAGTTCCGCGCCCCGCCCGGCGTGTACTTCACCATGAACGGGGTCTCGAGCTCGAGGAAGCCCGACTCGGTGAAGTGGTTGCGGGTGACGTGGTTCACGCGCGCCCGGGTCATGAGGGTGCGCTGCAGCGGGGCGCGGCGGAGGTCGAGGTAGCGGTACTGGAGACGCTTCTCCTCCGCCGTGTCGATCGCATCCTCGATGGGGAACGGCGTGGGCTCGCAGCGGTTGAAGATCTCGAGATCGGTGGCGTGGATCTCGATCTCCCCGGTCTTGAGCCGCGGGTTCGCGTTCGCTCCCCGCGACACCACCTTGCCGCGCACCCCGACGCAGTACTCGAGGCGGAGCTTCTCCGCCGTCTCGTGCACGTCGGGACGCACGTCCTCCTCGAACACGACCTGGGTCGCCCCCGCGCGGTCGCGCAGGTCGATGAACACCGCACCACCGTGGTCGCGCCGGTTGTTCACCCAGCCGAAGAGCACGACTTCCTCGCCGATGTCGGCCTTCGTCAGTTCGCCGCAGCTGTGTGTGCGCTTGAAATCGGTGATGAAACGCGGCACGGAGGCCTCCCCTGGGCGTAGCGGACATAGGCAGGTAGCACCGGCGGACGCGGTGCGTCAAGGACGCGGCGACGCGCGCAGGTCGCGCACCTTGAGCTGCAGCCGGCGCGATCCGTCCCACTCGTCGAATCCGAGGCTCACGGCGGCCTCGACGGGCGCCGCGCACAGGGCGAGCCGGTCGCCGAGCGAGAAGCCGATGGCGTCCCGGTCGGCGAGCCGAAGCTTCAGGTGGGCGCCTCCGGCCCCCACCTGCCGCGCCCGCGAGGGCGTCGCCCGCAGCCCGAAGACCGGCTCGGCGTTGCCGGCGCCGAAGGGCGCGAGCCGCTCCAGGTCGGACGCGCCGCGCTCGTCGAGGAGCTCCTCCCGCGCCCAGCCCTCGATGCGGGTCCGCGGGACGAGGTCCTCGTCGGCCATCCGCTCGGCGGCGTGCTTCTCGAAGGCCCTCCGGAAGGCGTCGACGGCCCCTGGATCGACGGTCACGCCGGCGGCGTGGCGGTGTCCGCCGAAGCGCGTCAGGTGGTCGGCGCACGCGGCGAGCGCGTCGTAGAGGTGGAAACCCTCGACGCTCCGGCCGCTCCCCTTCCCGACCCCGTCCACGATCCCGACGAGCACCGCCGGGCGGTGGAACCGCTCGGCCACGCGCGCGGCCACGATCCCGACCACCCCCGGATGCCAGCCGTGGCGCGCCAGCACGAGCCCGCGCGCCCCGCCGTCCACGAGCCGCGTGGCGTCGGCGATCGCCTCGTCGAGCATCTGGCGCTCGATCTCCTGCCGGGCCCGGTTCTCGCGGTCGAGCTCCTCGGCGAGCGGCAGGGCGGCACGCTCGTCGCCCGCGGCGAGCAGGCGCACGCCGCGACCGGCGTCGTCGAGACGCCCAGCGGCGTTGATCCGGGGCGCGAGGCGGAAGCCCACCTGGCCCGCGGTGACCGGCGCCCCCGCGGCGACGCCGGCGACGGCCTTCAGCGCCCGCAGGCCCGGGCGCCGGCCGCGCGCGATCTCCGCGAGCCCGTGGCGGACGAGGATGCGGTTCACCTCGACGAGCGGGACCACGTCCGCGACGGTCCCGAGCGCCACGAGGTCGAGCGCCTCCCGGAGGTTCGGCTCGGGGCGCGACGGCCCGAAACGTCCCCGCTCGCGAAGCCGGCGGCGAAGCGCGAGCACCAGGTTGAAGGTGACGCCGACCGCGGCAAGGTGCTTCGACGGGTAGCCGCAACCGGGGCGGTGGGGGTTCAGGATGGCGACCGCCGCCGGGAGCTCGACCGGTACCGTGTGGTGGTCGACGACCACCACGTCGACGCCCAGGCGCCGCGCCTCCTCGACCTCGGCGACGCTCGTGATCCCGCAGTCGAGCGTGACGAGGAGCTTCACGCCCTGCGCGGCAAGGCGCCCAACGGCGGAGGCGTTCAGCCCGTAGCCCTCGACGAGGCGGTGCGGGGTGTAGGTGGCGACGTCCGCCCCGGCGCTCCCGAGGAAACCGGCGAGGAGCACCGTGGACGTCACCCCGTCCACGTCGTAGTCCCCGTAACAGGCGATGCGTTCTCCGCTCTCGACGGCGCGGACCAACCGGTCCGCGGCCTGCTCCATGTCCTTCATGGAGAACGGGTCGGGGAGGTCCTCGAGCCGGGGGACGAGGAAGCGCTCTGCCGCCGCGAGGTCCGCGAGCCCCCGGGAGGCGAGCGTGCGCGAGGCGAGCGGGTGGAGGCCTAGCTCGCGCGAGAGCCGCGCCGCGGCCGCCTCGTCCACCGTCGACTCGATCCACCTCGTCGGCCCGGCCCTCAAGTCGCGCGCTTCTAGCACCCCGTGCTGACATCCTCCGGCGGCGGGCGCGGCAGGTTCGTTGACAGACGGGCCGCCCGCGGGGGATTCTTGTGGCTCGCGTGCGAACCGCCCTCGCCATCGCCGTGTCCTCCGCCCTCCTCCTCCAGGGCGCGGCGTGGGCCGCGGAACCGGTGCTGTGCCCGATGACGCTCACCGTGACGTCGGGCCATTGCGAGTGCGAGCATTCGTCGGGGGCGGGCGCGGTCCTGCCTCGCTGCTGCAACCGCGTCGACGTCCGAAGCGTCCCCTCGGACCGTCCTGCGCGCGTCGACCTCGCGCCTCCCGCCTCGGTCGCCGTCCTCCCCGTGCTCGCCGCTGCCGAGCCCGAGACGCCGGCCGTCGCGGCCTGCCTCCCGAGGGGCACCTCCCCTCCGCTCGAACTGCTCCACCGAGCGCTCCTCCGCTGAGACCCCGGCCTTTCGCGTAGTCCGCAGCGAGGCACCGGCTTCGCCGAACGCCTCGGCGTTGCCGTTCGCACGCGGACCCCATCCGGCTTCCGAACGGCGAGCCGTTCCCGGGGCCGGGACGAACCGAGACAGCGAGGGCGCCCCTCGGGGCGCGGGGAGCATCGGGAGATGAACTGGAAGAAGACCGTCGCGGCCTTGTCGGCCGCCCTGTCCGCCGCGGCGCGCGCCGACGTCGCGCCCGCGGAGGATACCGCGCTCGCCGGCCGCGTGGATCTCGAGTCGGTGACCCGCATCGCCCTCGAGCGCAACCCGGATCTGCGCGAGGCGAGCGAGCGAGCGACCGCTGCGGTGGCGCGCGCGCAGGCGTCCGGGCGCTATCCGGACCTGGCCATCCAGGCGCAGCTGTGGCAGCAGCCGCTCTCCGCCCCGGTGAACTTCTCGCAGGCGAACATGGTGATGGTCGGCCTGCGACAGACCTTTCCCGCGCCCGGCAGCCTCTCCTCCCGGGAGGAGGCCGGGCGGGCGGACGCTGCCGGGGCTCGCGCGGGCCTCGCTTCTCGGCGCGCGGAGATCGTCCAGCAGGTGCGGCGCGCCTACGCCCAGTACTGGCTCTCCGAGCAGGAGCAGCTCATCCACCTGGAGCACATGGATCTCACCGATCGGATCGTCCAGGACGCGCGGGGCTACTTCACCCAAGGGCTCATGTCGAAGGCCGACTTCCTCCGCACGACCGTCGAGCTCGCACGGGTCCACGCCGTCCTCTCGGACGTCGCGCAGCAGCGCCGGACGAGCGGCGCGCTCCTGAACGTCCTCATGGCGCGGGACCCGGACGCGCCGCTGGGGCCGCCGAACGCGATGCCGCTGCCGGAACTCGAGCAGTCGGTCAGCGAGCTCGAGGCCCGCGCCGGGCGAAAGCCCGAGGTCGAGGCCGCCGAGGACGCCGTGGCGAGGAGCACCGCACAGCTCGCGGCGGTTCGCGCCGAGTCCAGCTGGCCCGAGTTCATGGTAGGTCTCGACTATGGCTACATGCCGGTCGACGGCACGAGCACCTACACGGCGATGATCGGCTTCACCCTTCCATGGCTCTCCCCGCGGCACGGCGACGAGCGCCGGGAGGCCACCGCGCTGCTCTCCGCCCAGGAGGCGTCGCTCGCCTCGGCCCGGAACCAGGCGCGCTTCCAGGTCCGCGACGCGCTCGCCCGATACCGGGCGGCGCGCGACACCTACGACCTGGTGGAGAACCAGCTCCTGCCGCAGGCGCGAGAGGCAGCGGGGGCCTCGCAGGACGCCTTCCGCCACGGGCAGACCGAGTCGCTCGGGCTCCTCGGCGCGCTCCGCGAGCTTCTCGATGTCCGTCTGGAGCTCGCGCGCGCCCGCGCCCGCGTCGAGGAGTCGTGGGCGGACCTCGCGCGCGCGGCGGGCGAGCCGCGCACCGCCCTGTCCACCCCGACGGAGGGACGCCATGAGTGACCCGACGAGGACCTCTCCTCCCGAGGAGCCGCAGGCGCCCATGCCCGAGGGCTCGGAAGCAGCGCCGCCGGGCGTGCGGGCGATGGCCATCGTCCGCTGGGCCCTGGTGGGAGCGATGGCGGTCGCCGCAGTCGCTGCGTGGGTCTATTTCGCCCGGACGGCGGACGAGCAGGTGCACGGCTCCGAGGCGAGGTACGTGTGCCCGATGCACCCGTCGATCGTGTCGGACCACCCGGGCTCGTGTCCCATCTGCGGCATGGACCTGGTACCGGCGGGGAACGCCGCGGCCCGGGACGGCGGCGCCGCCTCCGCGGTCGCGCCCCCGGGGCGGTACTGGTGCCCGATGCACCCCGAGGTGCACAGCGACGACCCGAACGCGGTCTGCCCGAAGTGCGGCGGGATGAAGCTCGTGCCGCGGGAGCCTTCCGCCTCGGGGACCGCGACCAGGGGCAGGCCGCCCGGCCTCGTGGCGGTGGATCTGTCGCCGGAGCGCGTGCAGCTCATCGGGGTGAAGACCGACCTCGTCGGGGAGCAGGAGATCTCCCCGACCCTCCGCACGGTCGGCATGGTGACCGCCGACGAGGGCTCCATCTCGATCGTCTCGAGCCGCTTCTCGGGCTGGGTCGAGGAGCTGCTCGTCTCGCAGACCGGTGAGCGCGTTCGGAAGGGACAGGTCCTCGCTCGGGTGTACAGCCCGGACCTCTCCACCGCGCAGGTGAACTACCTGAACGCGATCCGCTGGGCTCGCGACCAGGCCGCGCAGTCGGGACAGGCCGCGTCCACGCTCGAGTCCGACGCGAGGGCGCGCCTCACCCTCCTCGGGATCAGCGACCTCGACATCGAGGAGCTCGAGAGGCGGAAGAAGCCGCTCGACGCGGTCAGCATCCGCGCGCCCCGCGACGGCTACGTCGGCAAGCGCACCGCACAGGTGGGTCTCTACGTGACCCCGGGGCAGGAGCTCTTCGAGATCGCCGATCTCGGCACCGTCTGGGTGATCGCCGACGTGTACGAGTCGGAGATCGAGCGCGTCCGGGTCGGCGAGAAGGCCTCGATGAGCCTGCAGGCGATGCCGGGCGAGTCGTTCCCCGGGAGGGTCTCCTTCGTCTATCCGGCGGTGAACCCGACGAGCCGCACGATCCAGGTCCGCCTCGAGTTCAAGAACCCCCAGACGCGCCTGCGACCCGGGATGTTCGCCGACGTGACGCTCGACCTGGGCGCCGTGGCCGGGCTGGTCGTGCCCGCCGACGCCCTCGTCGACACGGGCGAGTCCCAGTACGTCTTCGTCGCGCTCGCCGGGGGGCATTTCGAGCCACGGCCCGTGCGCGTGGGTGCCCGCACTGCCGACCGCGTCCAGATCCTCGGCGGGGTGAAGGCCGGCGAGCGGGTCGTCACCTCCGCGAACTTTCTCATCGACTCGGAGAGCCGCCTGCGGGCGGCCATCCAGGGCTTCGGCGCCGGAAACGAGCCCGACGCGGCCCGGCGCGAGCGCTAGGGGGCGGCCATGGTCTCGCGCGTCATCGAGTTCTGCGCCCGGAACCGCCTGGCCGTCCTCGCGGGCGTCGCCCTGGCGGCGCTCGGCGCCGTCTGGTCCGTGCGCCACGTCCAGCTGGACGCGATTCCGGATCTCACGGACCCCCAGGTCATCGTCTACACGGAGTGGATGGGGCGCAGCCCGACGCTCATCGAGGACCAGGTCACCTACCCCATCGTCTCGTCGCTCGTATCGGCCCCCAAGGTGGTCGACGTCCGCGGCTATTCGATGTTCGGCATGTCCTTCGTCTACGTGATCTTCGAGGAGGGCACCGACATGTACTGGGCGCGCAGCCGCGTCCAGGAGTTCATCGCCGGCATGCGATCCCGCCTGCCGGAGGGCGCCTCGCCGGTGCTCGGCCCGGACGCCACGGGGATCGGGTGGGCCTTCCAGTACACGCTCGTCGACCGCTCCGGACAGACATCCATCGACGAGCTCCGCACGTTCCAGGACTTCACGCTCCGCTACGCGCTCGGGAGCGTTCCCGGCGTTGCGGAGGTGGCGAGCGTCGGCGGCTACCAGAAGCAGTACCAGGTCACCATCGACCCGAATCGCCTGCGCGCCTACAACGTGACCCTCGAGGACGTCATCCGCGCCATCCGCGACTCGAACAGCGACGTCGGAGGCCGTCTCATCGAGCTCTCGGGTCGCGAGTACTACGTGCGCGGGCGCGGCTACATCCAGGACATCGGTGCGCTCGCGAGCACGGCGGTGCGGGCGAGCGGGCCGAGCGGGGTGCCGGTGCTGGTGCGCGACCTCGGCACCGTCCGCTTCGGGCCGGAGATCCGGCGCGGCGCCCTGGAGTGGAACGGCGAGGGGGAGGCGGTCGGTGGCGTAGTCGTCGTTCGCTACGGCGAGAACACGCTCGACGTCATCGGCCGGGTGAAGAAGCGCCTGGACGAGCTCCGGCCCGGATTCCCCGCCGGCGCGACGTACGAGGTGGCCTACGACCGGACGGGTCTCATCAGGCGCTCTCTCGACACCCTGAGGAAGGCGCTCGTCGAGGAGGCCGTCACCGTGGCTGCCGTGATCCTGCTCTTCCTCCTGCACGTGCGATCGGCGCTCCTTCCCATCCTCTCGTTGCCCATCGCGGTCGCCCTGGCGTTCGTCCCCATGTACTTCTTCGACATCCCGGCGACCATCATGAGCCTCGGCGGGATCGCGATCGCCATCGGAGCCACCGTCGACGCCGAGATTGTGATGATCGAGGCTTCGCACAAGAAGCTCGAGCACGCACCGCCCGGAGCGGACCGCCACAAGCTCCTCGCCGAAGCGGCACGCGAGGTCACACCGGCCATCTTCTTCTCCCTGCTCGTCATCGCGGTGAGCTTCCTGCCCGTCTTCACACTGAGCGGCCAGGCAGGCCGGCTGTTCCGGCCCCTCGCCTTCACCAAGACCTTCGTCATGCTGTCGGCGGCGCTGCTCTCCGTCACCTTTGCGCCGGCGCTCCGCGACCTCCTGTTGCGCGGCCGGATCCGGCCCGAGAGCGAGCACCCCGTCTCGCGCGCGATCATCCGCGTGTACCGGCCCTTCGTGTTCGTGGCGCTCCGCTGGCCGAAGACGACCATCGCCATCGGCCTCCTCGCCGTCCTCTCGGCCATCCCGCTCGCGCTGCGACTCGGCTCGGAGTTCATGCCGCCGCTCGACGAGGGCGACCTTCTCTACATGCCCACCACCTTCCCGAACATCTCCATCGAGGAGGCCAAGCGGGCGCTCCAGTACCAGGACCGGGTCCTCCGCTCCTTCCCGGAGGTGGCTTCGGTCTTCGGGAAGGTGGGCCGGGCGGAGACGGCAACGGATCCGGCTCCGATCACGATGGTAGAGACGACGGTGCGGCTCCGCCCGGCTAACGAGTGGCGGCTCGTCGGGCGCTCGCGCTGGTATTCGGGATTCGCTCCGGGCTGGCTCGCAGCCCTGCTCCGCCCCATCTGGCCGGATCGCGGGCGCATCACGACCGAGGAGCTCACCGCGGAGATGAACCGCGCCATGCAGTTCCCCGGGTGGACGAACGCCTACACGATGCCGATCCGCGCACGGGTCGACATGCTCACGACCGGCGTCCGGACGCCCATCGGCATCAAGGTCATGGGGGCCGACGTCGGCGAGATCGAGCGGATGGGGGTGGCGCTCGAGCACCTCGTCGCCGGCGTGCGCGGCACCCGTAGCGTCTACTACGAGCGCAACACGGGTGGCCTCTACCTCGACATCTACCCAAAGCGGGATGCGCTCGCGCGCTACGGGCTGACCGTCGGAGAGGTGCAGCGCACCATCGAGGCGGCGATCGGCGGGTCTCCCGTGACGACCACGGTCGAGGGGCGCAACCGGTTTTCCATCAGCGTCCGCTACCCGCAGGACCTCCGCAACGACCTGGACCAGCTCCGGCGCGTGCTCGTCCCCATACGGCCGGGCGGAGGTGGCGGGGGAAGCATGGGCCGCGCTCCCGCGGACCGCGTGCCGGAGCTCTTGCTCGCCCAGGGGATGGGCGGGATGGGGGGGGCGGGCGGGGGTTCCATCCCCCCGAGGGCCGGCCCGGCCGCTCCACGCGACGAGGGCACCATCTCCGACGCCCCGGCCCTCGACTGGTCGCGGTCGCTGCCTCGCATCGAGCAAGCACCGGTCGGCGGAATGGGGATCCGCCGTTCCGCGCCCGCCGCACCCGCGACCGCCTTTGTCCCGCTCGGCCAGGTGGCAGACATCCGGATCGCGGGCGGGCCGCCCATGCTTCGCGACGAAGGCGGCATGCTCGTCGGCTACGTCTACGTCGACGTCGACCCATCCCGCGACGTCGGCGGCTACGTGAAGGATGCGCGGCGGCACGTCGAGGACGCAATCGCACTGGGAAAGTTCTCGGTGCCACCCGGGTATTTCCTCAAGTGGACCGGCCAGTACGAACTCCTAGAAAAGACGAACCAGCGGCTAAAGATCGTCCTTCCGCTCACGCTGGCCCTGATCGTCCTGCTCCTCCTCTGGCACTTCCGGAACGTCACGGAGGTGCTGATCGTGCTCCTCTCCATCCCTTTTGCGTTGGTCGGGAGCGTATGGCTTCTCTGGCTCCTCCACTACAACCTCTCCACAGCCGTCTGGGTGGGCCTGATCGCGCTCGTGGGGCTCGCTGCCCAGACCGGCATCGTGATGATCGTGTACATCGATCAGGCCTACGAGCGGCGCCGGCGTGCGGGAAAGATCCGCGACCTCGACGACATCATCTGGGCGCACATGGAGGGCACCGTGATGCGCGTGCGCCCCAAGCTCATGACCGTGGGAACGATGCTCGTCGGCCTCCTGCCCCTCCTCTGGGCCACCGGGTCCGGCGCGGACGTGATGAAGCGGATCGCCGCTCCCATGGTCGGCGGCCTCATCACGTCCGCCGGCCTCACCCTGGAGGTCATCCCCGTCATCTACACCTACTGGCGCCAAGAGCAGGTCCTGTGGGAGCGACTTGCCGAGATGGACGCTCGGCGGCTGCGCACGCTGCGGATCTGGCGGAACACGCAGCTGGCCGGCTGGTCACTCATAGCGCTTGCCCTCGTCGCGGCAGGATACGGTGTCGGGGGCGGGCTCCTGCCTGCTGTGTTCGCGGTGGCTGCGATTCTCGTCGGAGCCGGGACGGTCCAGTACTTCCGGGTGCGCCCCGCGGCCAAGCGCCTCGTATGGCCGGGAGTCCCGAGACCTGCGGTGGCGGGACTGACGTGAAGCTTGGAGGCGACCGCGTCCCGGTTGTTCACTTCGTTCGCACAACGTCTTGCCAGCCCCGACCGGCTCGGGTAGCTTCCCGGCCCCGACCCCATCGTCTAGAGGCCCAGGACTCGGCCCTTTCAAGGCCGCAACCAGGGTTCGAATCCCTGTGGGGTCATTACCTAACTACTTGTCCTCACTGGCTTTCGTTCAGGCCAGTGAGTTCTGCTCCCCCATTGCTCCCCGCCTCCAGCGCGGCGATCCCCTCCCGCGGGGCCGCCGAGCTCAAGTGCATGTACCGCTGCGTCGTCTCGAGCGACTCGTGACCGGCGAGCGCCTGGATGGTCAGCATGGGCACGTTCCGCGCGGCGAGCCGCGAGCAGAACGTGTGCCGCAGGATGTGGACCCGGCCACCCCTGCGGAGACCTGCTCGACGTTCGGCGACGTCGAGCGCCCACTTGAGCCACCACTTGTCGACCGGCGTCCCGTCTTCGTGGACCAGCACGCGGTCGCTCCGCAGGTGCCGGTGAGCGACAAGCGCAGACCGAAGCCGAGAGGTCATCGGCACGACCCGCGGCTTGCCACCCTTTGGAAGAGTGACGTGCGACAGGTAGACGGCCCGCTGCACCTTGAGAAGCGACCGACCGTTGTCCACGTCCGTCCACTCGAGCCCCAGGATCTCGCCGAGCCGGAGCCCAGCATCTCCACCGAGTAGCACTGCCAAGTGCGTCCTCGGGTCGAGCTTCTTGGCCGCATCTACGAGGCGCTCGTACTCGCTCTCCTCGTAGAACTCGACCACCGACGGCGAAGCCTTGAGCAGCCGGATGGTGCAGGGGAGAGCGCCGATGACCTTCCACTCCAGCGCCACCTTGAGGAGCTTGTTCAAGACGGTGAGGGTGTTGTTCACGCTCTTCGGCTTCTGCCGGGACAACCTGCCCTTGAGCCGCTGCACCTGCTCGTCATCGATGGCGTCGAGGCGGAGCTCGCCCATCACCGGCTTGAGGTGCAGTCGGAAGAGTCTCTCCCGGGTGTCGATGCTGGACGGCTTCTCCTGGTTCGCCCTCGCGTGTCCCTCCATGAACCTCGGCCAGAATTCGGCGAGCGTTGGCGCCGCCGGCCTCATGCACTTCACTTCTGAGTGGTTTCCATCGGCCACGACCTGGGCTTCACGCAGCTGCCCCCAGCGAAGAGACGCGCTGTACGTGGAGGCGGGCGACTGCACCCGCTCGCGGTACCTCGCGCCGTCTGGAAAGCGTAGGCGGATGTCCACCTCGTAGCCCCTTCGCCCTTTGCGTCTTGCTACCCGTACCGTCATCGGTCCTCCTGACCGACGCCGGCACTCACCGGGGCGAAGTCTACGGGAGTGGACGGACAGCGACTAACCATGACGCCCCATGAGGGCGTCGAGCGCTTCGCGCCTAAACCGGAACTGGCGTCCCCAGCGACGCACGGCCTCCGAGGGCACGCTCGCCCGCTCGATCCTCTTGTAGAGCGCCCGGACGCTCGGGAGCCCCAGGTACTCTGCTGCCTGCTGGGCCGTGAGCCACGACCCCTTGGCAGGAATTGTCCTCGATGGACGCCTGGGGACATGAGCGTTCCCGGCTCCGTCGCTGCCGGCCCATCCGAACGTGGCCTGTCTTTCGTCCGCCCCAGCCATGCCTGAGTCCCTCAGCGTTTCTCCGCCGTTTGCGACCCCGCGTTCGCCGTCCCCTGCCAAGGTTCGTCACCGCCGAGATCGTCACCGATGAAGGCTCGTAGAGCCTGAAGCGCCGAGATGAGGGCGGGCGGAGCCGGGTCCTTGACCCCTGCAGCCCTTCTTGCCGCGGCCCAGTTGCCGACAGTGATGTTCACCGTCCGCCAGCTCGCGTAGAGCTCGTCGACCTTGCGGTCGTCTACCGTCACGTGCCGTAGCTTCGTGGGGACTGCCGTCGACTGGAGTCGCCCCTCGAGGATGTACGGGGCGAGCACGGTCGCGGCCTCCGCGAAGGTGAAGACGAGGACCGCGAACTCCCGCTCCCGGCTCGCCGTCATCTCCGCCTTGACCGCCTCCTCGACGCGCTTCTTCCGCTCGTCCGAGTGGACGAGGAAGACGACGCGCGGAACGAAACCGTCTGGGTAGGCGCGCCGGTACCAGGTCTCCGGGCTTCTCGCGTCGGTGAGTCCGCCGAAGAACGAGGCGTAGCGGCGGAGCTTCGCCACGATGGCCCCGCTCCTCGCCGGGTGCGCCGTGGCGATGCTTTGGGTGCCAGTTTCGGCCTCCAGGAAGAGCCTCCGCTTCCTGTGAGGAACCTCGACGATGGCGTCCGGCTTCAGTACGGCCGAGACCCTCGCTGCCGTGGCCCCTTGGTGCTCGTAGCGCTTGAACTGGAGCGTTCCGTCGTCCTCCGAGAGCCAACGGAAGGGGAGGCTCGCCAGAGGCGCCAGATCGGAACTGCGGAGCTTCAGGACGAGGTTTAGCGGGACTTCGTTCAGGACGAGCGTGTGCTCGAGGAAGCGGTGGCCGATGTCGTGGGCCGCCGGGGGACGGAGGTACGGGACGATGGGACCAACGATCCCCCTGCCGTACGAGGAGAGCGCCCAAACGGGGACCGCCGTGCCCTCTGCCCTGCGGAACTCCAGCCGCCGAAGGCAAGCACCTTCCCCGAGGCCTCCGCCGGGCGCGCAGAGCTTCGCGAGGCGCCGGTACGTCTGCTTCTTGCTCCGCCCCTCGAAGAGCAGCCGATGGACCTGGTCGGCGGTCGCGTAGCGGGCGATCCCCACGTACGAGAGCAGCACCCGGTCCCGCTCGGTGAGGATGGCGCCCTTCGACCTCGCCACGGCCGGCTCCGCCTACCGCTTCCTCGACCCGGCTGAGCTGTCGAATCCCGGGGGCTTCTCCCGGAGCTCGATGCCGCGGTGGTAGAGCACGTGGAGCAGGTACTCGTAGCGGTCGAGTTCCAGGGCCTTCCGGTCGGCCTCCAGGAGCTCGGCAACGGCTCGCGGCAGCCCGAACCACCGGTGGACCCCGTCGAGGTAGCGGAAGACGGTGGCGTTCAAGTCCGCTCCGCGTGCCCTTGCCTCGTGCTTCAGGAAGTAGACGAGATCCAAAGGCAACCGGAAGGTCTGGGCGAACTTCTCGCTGGAGGTCGGCGGCGGCTCGACGGGGATCTTCGGGGTCATCGGATGCGCCCTTTCGTTCTCCCCTAGGTGTAGAACCTAAACCGCACCACCGTCAACTCTCTCCGGCACCACCCTCTTGAGGCTCCCCCGCCCCGTCCCTCGGCGCCCTCTCCCGTCCTGAGCCGCGTCCGTCGCCGTCATCGCAACCGACCGCTACCCTCTTCGCGCCTTGAACCAGGTCGCTCGCCTTCCTCTCTGCCGCTTCCTCCTCGCCAAGACCGCCGCCTTCACGAATCCGCCTTTCCGATCCCCGCCAAGACCCCAAGCACCACCTCCCCGAACCGCCCTTGAACTGGGTTCTCAGGGTTCCTCTCTTGCCTGGCCCCGTCTCCCGCCCTTCTCGAACTTCTCCTAGGGTGACAGCAGCCCGATCCCTCGATCCAACCTATGGTTGAGAGCGAGGGATCGGGCTGCTGGCGCCCGTCCTCTCGCTGATCACGACATTGGCGGGAGGCGGGGCCAGGCCCGGTCGTCACGCGGAGTTACGGCCGCACTCCGCGGACCAATCATGATGACGCGCGTGGGTCGATAGACGACGACTTCGGTCATCGGCTTTGTCGTCGCCGTATGTCATCTGGTCTCGTCATCTGCCAAAGGGGTCGCTAAGACCGTTGCTGTGTGCGACACGGCCGGAGCCATGGTAAAGAGCGCCGGCGTAGAGCCGCGCACAGTATCGTGCGCATCGCGAGCCTCGACCGTCGGGCTGCCGGCTGGACCCATGAAACGATTGCTCCGCGAGCCTCTCGTTCACTTCCTGCTCATCGGCGCACTCCTGTTCGGCATCTACCGCTTCACCCGGATCGGTACCGCGGCCGCCCCGCAGTCCAGGCAGATCGCAATCTCCGTCGACGAGCTCGCCCAGATCATCGTCCTCTTCCAGGCGCAGTGGCGCCGCGAGCCGACGGCGGAAGAGTTCAACCGGATGGTTGAGAACAAGGTGCAGGAGGAGATCCTCTACCGCGAGGCGCTCGCGATGGGCCTCGACAGGGACGACACCATCGTCAAGCGGCGGATGGCGCAGAAGATGCAATTCCTCGCTGAGGACGTCGCGTCCGCCCACGAGCCGACCCGCGAGGAACTCAAGGCCTGGTTCGATCGCAATAACGACAAGTTCGCACTGCCCAGCCGGATCAGCTTTCGCCACCTCTACTTCTCGCCGGATCGAAGGGGTCCACGCGCGCGGGACGACGCGGAGA
Organism: Anaeromyxobacteraceae bacterium; assembly: GCA_035543235.1. Classification (GTDB taxonomy): domain Bacteria; phylum Myxococcota; class Myxococcia; order Myxococcales; family Anaeromyxobacteraceae; genus DATJZG01. The sequence continues at coordinate 79,396 of DATKJV010000045.1, forward strand.
GGGCGCTCGCCCAGCTCCAGGGCCTGCCCGAGGACGCGAAGCTCGCGAGCACGCTCGCCGACCCGTTCATGTTCCAGGACTATTACCGCGACCGCGCGCCCGACTTCGTCGGCAAGGAGTTCGGCCCGCAGTTTGCTCTCGCCGTCGAGAAGCTCCCGCCGGGCTCGTGGCGCGGCCCCATCGAGTCGGGTTTCGGCTGGCACCTCGTGTTCGTCGACACCCTCGTCCCGGGACGCATCCCGGCATTCGAGGAGGTCGAGCCCGAGGTAAGGACCGCCTGGCTAGGGGAGCAGAAGGCCACCGCTTGGCGCGACGCCTACAAGGCGCTGCGCGCCAAGTACACGGTGCTCCTCCCCGTCCCGGCCGATCGCGCCGGCGCGGCGCCGTCCTCGCCTGCCATCCCCGCCGCGCCTGACGGAGGCAAGCGGTGAGGCCTGCGCCGCGTTGCCTCGCGAGGGCGGCCTCTTGCGCGCTTCTCGTCGCGCTCGCCGGCGGGGCGCAGGGTCACGAGGCGCGCCCGGGCTACCTTGAGATCTCCGAGACTGCGCCGGGAAGCTTCGAGGTGGTCTGGCGCACGCCGGTGCTCGCCGGAATGCGCCTGCCCGTCGCCCTGAAGCTCCCGCCTGATCTTCGCAACGAAAAGGAGCCGGCCGTCCAGGAGCTCGCAGACTCGCTCGTCGAGCGTCGCTGGGTTCGCACGGGGCCGGACGGCCTCGCCGGCCGGCGCATTGAGTTCCCGGGCCTCCAGGCCACGATCACCGACGTGCTCGTGCGGGTGGAGACCCTCGACGGCCGCAAGTGGAGCGCCATTGCACGCCCCTCGCAGCCGTGGGTGACGGTGGCGGCCACTCAAACCCCTCTCGAGGTCGTCGGATCCTTCGTCGTCGAGGGGATCCGCCACATCCTCTTCGGCGCCGATCACATGCTCTTCGTCTTGGGGCTCCTGCTCATCGTCCAGAACCGCTGGATGCTCCTCAAGACCGTGACGGCCTTCACCTTGGCTCACAGCATCACCCTCGCCGTCGCCACGCTCGGGTACGCGGAGGTACCGATGGTCCCACTCAATGCGGCCATCGCCCTGAGCATTCTGTTCCTCGGCCCGGAGATCGTCCGCACTTGGCGAGGTGACACGAGCTTCACCATTCGCCATCCGTGGGTGGTGGCATTCGCGTTCGGGCTCCTCCACGGTTTCGGGTTCGCAAGCGCCCTCACTGGCGCGGGACTTCCGCGTTCCGAACTCCCGCTCGCCCTCGTCTCCTTCAACGTGGGCGTCGAGCTCGGGCAACTTGGCTTCATTGCCCTGTTCCTGGCGCTCGAACGCTCCTTCCGAGTCCTGCGCGTGCGCTGGCCGCGTTGGGCGCAGGCTCTCCCGGGCTACACCGTGGGATCGCTGGGAGCCTTCTGGACGATACAGCGAGTGGCAGTCCTTCTCGGGGGCGCAGGATGAGCGTACGGCGACCGTTCGCCTGGGCGCGGTGGGCCCTGGTCGGGCCCGCGATTCTCTATGCGCCCGCGGCTCTTGCCCATGTGCAGAGGGGCGAGGCTGCCGGGTTCTTGACCGGCCTGCTTCACCCCCTCTCCGGCTTGGACCACGTGCTGGCCATGGTCGCGGTGGGGCTCTGGGGCGCGCAGTTAGGCAGCCCCGCCATCTGGCTCCTCCCCGTGTGCTTCCCGATCGTCATGGCCTTCGGTGGGATGCTCGGCCTCATGGGGGTCCACCTGCCAGGAATCGAGCTCGGCATCGCGGCGTCGGGGATGCTCCTCGGGGCGGCCGTCATGCTCGAGCTGCGTCCCCGGCTGGCCCTCGCCGCCTCTTTGGTCGCCTTCTTTGCAATCTTCCACGGCCACGCCCACGGCACGGAGCTGCCACCGGGTCAGAGCGCGCTCCTCTACAGCGTGGGCTTCGTCCTGGCCACCGGATGCCTCCACGCCGCCGGAATCGGCATCGGGGAGGTCCGGCGCTGGACCTGGGGACGGAGCCTCCTCCGAGCCGCCGGCGCGGTGGTCGCGCTCGGCGGCGTGTTCTTCATGTGGCGGGCGCTGTCGTGAACCGAGGCGCCAGCTCGCGGGCCGTCTTGGGCCTTCGCGGGGTCGCGCTCGCGACCCTGGCGGTGCCCGCCCTGGCCCGTGCTCACCTGAATTCCACCGGCATGGGGCCCGTCTACGACGGGGTCCTGCACTTCATGCTCAGCCCCGAAGACCTTCTCCCGGTCGCCGGACTGGCGCTTTTCGCTGGCCTGCGCGGCGATGCGCAGAGCCGCCGGGCACTCTTCATCCTGCCGGTCGCGTGGCTTCTGGGCGGGCTCGCAGGGAGCGCGGCATCGGCGACAAGCGGCAGCCCATTCGTCTCCGCCGCCTGGTTCCTTCTCCTCGGCGGGCTCGTCGCTGCCGACGTCCGGCTCCCACAGGGCGCGACTGTCGCCCTCGCGGTGCTGCTCGGGCTCTCACACGGTTGGCTCAATGGCACCGGGATGGGCGACGTCGGCACTGCTATGCCAGCCCTTCTGGGTTTGACCGCGTCGGTGTTTGTCCTGGTTGCGCTCGCCTCGGCGCTGGTGGTCTCGCTGCATGCACAGTGGGCTCGGATCGCCGTTCGCGTCGCCGGGAGCTGGATCGCCGCAAGCGGGCTCCTCCTTCTCGGGTGGGCGGCGCGACCGAGGTAGCAGCAGGAGGCCCATCTTCGTCTGGAGACCATGGGGAGCCACATGACGACAACAGGCGGGATGAAGTCGATCGCCTTGCTCGAAGCCACGACTGGTGTCGCGCTACTGACGCACCCGTCAATGGTCACGTTCGCTTTGTTCGACTCCGAGGTATCCGGCGCTGGGGTGGCGGCCAGCCGGGTCGCCGGTGCCGCACTCGTCGGCCTCGCGGTGGCGTGCTGGCCTCGGCGCACCGGCGAAGCGACTCCACAAGCGCTTCGGGGGATGCTCGTCTACTCCCTGCTCGCCACCGCAATCCTCGTCGTCCTAGGGCTCGGCGCGCACGTGGCAGGGAAACTGCTGTGGCCGGCCGTCGTGGCGCACCTGGCCATCACTATCTGGCTCCTCGCCGCCATGCGCGCGAGCCGGACGAGCGGATGAGTCGCAGCCCCTCAGGGGGGCTGACAGGGATCAAGACTCGTATGTAGGGTTAGGCGTTTGAGGAGCGTCGACGGCGGGGAAGTACGCCTCGGACGGGAGAACGCACATGACGACGCGAACCGTAGCGGCGATGAGAGCGGTGTTGGTCCTCTTCGGCGCAGGTGCACTGGTCTCGTGCGAGAAACCCGCGCCGCCACAACCAGCGCAACCGCCCGCCACCGCTCCGGCGCCGGCTCAACCCGCTGCCCCAACCTCACCGGCGGAAGAGCCGCGCCAAGAGAAGAACCCTGACCGCAACGCCTACTTCGGTGAGGAGCACATCCACACGAGCTGGTCGGTGGACGCGTGGCTCATGGGCAACCGCCTCACGGGCCCCGATGACGCTCTCAAGTATGCGCAGGGTCAGACAATCAAACATCCCATGGGCTACGACATCAAGATCGAGACGCCCATGGACTTCATGGGAGTGACCGACCACTCCGAGTATGTGGGCGTGACCAAGGAAGCGAACACGCCGGGGTCGATGCTGAGCAAGATGCCCGAGGCGCAGCCTCTCATCCTGAAGGACCCGAACAACCAGATGGAGATCCAGAAGACCTTCACGTACCTCGTCAACATGCTCAGCAAGCCGCCCGTCAAGGCCTTCATGAGCCCCGAGGTGGCGGGGAGCATCTGGAAGGACAACGTGAAGATCGCGGACGCGAATAACCATCCGGGCAAGTTCACGGCGTTCTGCTCCTACGAGTACACGTCCCAGTTCAACAACCGAAACCTGCACCGGAACATCTTCTTCAAGGACTGCGCGAAGGTTCCTCTGATGCCGTACAGCTCCCTCGACTCGTGGCACCCCGAGGATCTGTGGAACTGGATGGACGGGCAGCGCAAGGCGGGCAACGAGCTGCTCGCCATCTCGCACAACG
>DATKJV010000046.1:0-3272 GCA_035543235.1 Anaeromyxobacteraceae bacterium
GCTCGACACGGACCGTGACACCGACCGCGACCACTGGAGTGTCGCGCGACATGGCGCGACACTCTCGCGACACTGGAAGCGAAAGGCTCCCGACGCTGGCGGCACCCGGCTTGGGGCGCTCAGGCTAGGTCCTTGAACCCCGGGGTTCAGAGGCCTCTTCTTGAACCCCGGGGTTCAAGCTGCCGCCGGGGGGGGCGCACGGGTCAGCCCGCACCTTCGCTCCGCGACGTCCGCGGAGTGGCGGTGCTGCTCATCCCTTGGCCGTCGCGCCGTGCACCTCGAGCCCGAGAGCCCGAATGACCTTCATCACGGTCCCAAACTCCGGGTTCCCCCCTGGCGAGAGCGCCTTGTAGAGTCCCTCCCTGGTCAGCCCGGTCTTGCGGGCGAGCTGAGACATCCCGCGGGCGCGGGCGATGTTTCCGAGGGCGGTCGTGATGAAGGAGGGGTCGTCGCGGCCCTCCTCGAGACAAGCCTCCCAGTACCGGGCGATGTCCGCCTCCGTCTTTAGGTGCGCTGCCGAGTCCCACTTCTTGAGCCTGATCTTGCCTGCCATCTCGTGCTCCCCTACAGCTGCTTTGCCATCTCTCTTGCCAGTTCGATGTCCCTCGCCTGCGTGGACTTGCCGCCGCCGACGAGCAGGATGATCACCTCGCCCCCTCGCTGCACGAAGTAGAGGCGGTAGCCTGGGCCGTAGTCGATCCGCATCTCCGAAACGCCCTCGCCCACGGGCTTGCAGTCCCCCAAGTTGCCGGACTCTGCACGATCGATGCGTGCCTGAATGCGGGCAGCTGCTCTTCGGTCGCGGAGCCGCTCGAACCACCTGTCGAAGACCGGGGTGGTGAAGATCGTCGACACCGAAGCATGTTAGCCGCGGTTGACCCGCACTGTCAACCATGGTTCACAGGCTCTTCCGTGTTGTCGCTCGCCGTCCCGCCGGTGGGATGCGTGGCGGTACGCTCTGGCGGACCTCCGGCCGGCCACGGTAATTCGGTGGCTTCGCGAGGGGTTCAAGCGCTTCTCGCCCCCGCATGAGCCGCATAAGCCAGGGCCCCCGCGTGCCAGAGATGTCCACGTAGTGCTTGCCGTCGCGCTGACGATTATCGCCTTGGAGCGCAGGACACGAACTCGCGAGCTCCTGTCCGGGCGACCTTGCTCGACCTTCCTCTCGAGGAAATAGCTATGAAGCCTTCCCTCGCCCCAGGGCTGACCTTCACGTTCGGGTATGTCGTGCCGGACGCCAAGACCGTCCCACACGTCTTCCCGGAGTCCGAGCGGTTCCAGGAGATGCCACATGTCTTCGCGACTGCCTTCATGGTCGGCCTTTTCGAATGGGCCTGCATCGAGGCCATGCATCCTCACCTGGACGTAGGCGAGCAATCGGTCGGGACCGGAATCTGGGTGACTCACACCGCGGCCACGCCCCCTGGATTTACCGTGACCGTCGACCTCGCCCTGCGGAAGGTCGAGGGCAAGCGCCTCACGTTCTATATCCGCGCCCACGACGGCATCGACTCGATAGGCGAGGGAACCCACGAACGGTTCGTGATCGTGCGAGAGCGGTTCGTGAAGAAGGTCCAGGAGAAGCTCGCCGCGGCTCGAGCGGACACGCAATCATGATGCTGGAGCAGCCCCTGTGCACGGGCCCCTAAAGGCATCGCGTGCCCCCTTGAGGGGCCGGGACCTCTGGCGCGCCGACGACACAGAACCCGCACCCCGCCGGCCGTCGAAGGAGTCGAAGCTCGCGCTCCGGGTAACCGGACGTCCTAGTGCGCTCGGCGCACCTCCATGACCATCGTGTCGAGAAGGTGGATGAGCGCCGAGCGCTGCACCGGATCGACACCATTTCGCGCGAATCGCTCCCGAAACACGACCACCTTGCCCCCTTGCTCGACGAACAGGAGGTGCGGCGCGGCCTCGCTCTCCGCGCTCTCGCCCGAACCCCCTCTCGAGGGTGTCTTCTCTTCCGGCTCCACGATCGGCGAGCGCACACCGCTGGCGACCGGACCACGGTCCGAAGGCTCCTCGTCCTCGTCATTGCCTTCTGCCACCACGCCGAGCTTCTTCGCGAATGCCTCGAGCGCCTTCCGGGACCACCCCTCCTCGACCACCTTGTCGACGAGCCTCTCGAACTTCCCGGTTGCCCTCTCCTTCGCGTCGGAAGGATCCTCGCGGACGTAGACGTTGTAGATGCGGAGGAGCTCGATCGCGACGCGAGGACTGAGGTCCCGGGAGCGGAGCTTTGCCTTCACCAGCAGCGGCGCGTTGTGGATGCGGCGCAGGCGCCTCGCCTGAGCGTACGTCCTCCCCATCAGGGCGCCCGCCTCCTTCACGTCGATCCCGCGCTGCGCCATGAGCTGAACCAGCGCCTCTGCCTCCTCGACTGGATTCAGGTCCTCCCTGTGCACGTTTTCGGAAACCTGCGCGAGCAGGTTGTCTGCCGCCTTCTCGAGGCTGATGCGTACCATGCAGGGGATGGTCTCGAGGCCGGCCATCCTGGCCGCCCGCCACCGGCGCTCGCCGGCGACGATGATGTAGGTGCGGTCCTTGGCGGGGGACGGGCGCACGACGATCGGCTCCTGCATCCCCACCTGCTTCAGGCTCTCGGCGAGAGTCCTCAGCTTCTCCTCGTCGAAGTCCTTCCGCACCTGCCCGTCCGGAGCCGGTGAGATCCGGTCGATCAGGATCTCGTCGTAGTGGTCGGTGGGCTGGAAGGGTAAGGGCAAGTTGTCCGGCGTGCGGTCTTCACTGAGCCTGCGTGCCGCTCGCCTCGTCTGCTCGTCGACGGAGACGCGATCCGCGTGAATCCGTTCGTCGCTCTCGGACTTGTAAGGCATCGGCAGCAACCTCCTCGGCGGGGCCTCGGGTGCAGCCTGTCGGACGCATTGAATCCTGCTCCCCGAAAAGTGCGTATGGCACTAGACTACATTAACGACGCATCTATAATATGTCGGTACGTATTACGACGTCAACGTCGCCGGTGCCAGTCGAGACATCGCTGGCAGTTCACTGAAAGGACCCGTCACATGTCACCTACAAGGAACCCCAAGGCGAAGACGCGTGAGGTTGCCGTGGAGGAATCTGCTCAACCGGAGCGCTCCTCGACGAGCGAGAAGGTCATGCAGACCTTCCGCATGCCCCTCGACCTTGTGTACGCGTTCAAGGCAGAGGCCACGGCCCGCGGGCTCGACGCCACGGCCCACGTCGTGAGGGCGCTGGACGGGTATCACCGCTACTACGGACTGCCTCGCGCCGTCGCCGAGCGGCTCGAGGAG
>DATKJV010000047.1:0-196350 GCA_035543235.1 Anaeromyxobacteraceae bacterium
GTTGTTGTTGATGTCGCGCGTCACGTACCACTGCAGGACCTGCTGGAGGGTGGCGAAGACCCCGTTGTGGAAGTACGGCGCGGTGACGGCCACGTTTCGCAGGGTGGGGACCTTGAAGAAGCCACAGAGGGAGGTCGTGGCGGAGAGAAGGGAGCGCGGGTTCGGGTCGCTGTCCGGCGGCGAGAAGGGACCGCAGAGGCCGAGGTCGTAGAAGCCGTACTCGGCATCGGCGGGCAGGTTGCCGTTCGACGGGACGTAGGTGAGCGGCACCCCGCTCACCGGGCTCACCGGCGACGCGTGGTTCGCGGGAATGGCCCAGTTCCTGGGGATCCCCACGTTGTCGTAGGTGAAGTCCGTGAAGAGCGCGTGGTCGCTCAACTCCTGCCGCTGGCTCGGGTGACACGAGGTGCAGTTGCCCTTGCCCGGGCTGTTGAAGAGGGCGAGGCCGCGCGCCTCCTGCGCGGTGAGCGTCGCCCGTCCGGCCAGCCAGGCGTCGAACTTGCTCGAGAAGGGATGGAACGACTCGTCCTCCGTCTCGAACGCGGCGATCGCGACGCCGACGTTGCGCAGCACCGTCTGGGGATCGGCGAGCGAGGCGGCGCCGAACAGGGCCACGTACGGCTCCAGCTCGGGGCTGGCCTCGAGCCGCTGCACGACCTCCGCGGCGTCGGCGTTCGCCATCTCGAAGAACGACAGGAAGGGCTGCTGCGCCTGGACGGCCAGCGACGAGGCCCGCCCGTCCCGGAAGAAGCCGCCCGAGGCGGTCCCGTCGGCACCGAGGGAGAAGGGCGGGGCGAAGGACAGGTACATGAGCGAGGGGGTGTTGCGGAAGCCGGGCAGGTCCATGGCGACGCCGCCGAGAGGCACCGGAAGGCCCTGGTCCGTCGCGGGATCCTCGACGAACGCGCGGGACGGCACGTGGCAGGTGCCGCAGGACTGCTTCCCCGAGGCGGACAGGGTGGCGTCGAAGAAGAGGAGCTTGCCGAGCGCGGCGGTGGGGGAGAGCGGCGCCGGTGCCGGCGCGGTGGCGCCGTCCGCCCCGCATCCCGCGAGCAGGAGGGAGGCCGCAACGGCGAGGAGCGGTCGAGGAGGCATGTCCATGGGGGAGCGGCTCTCCGTAGTGATAATGAGAACGATTATCGAGATCATCTTGCGAGTGTCAAGCGGAGGCCGGGGCTCGCCGGCGAGACGAGCGCCGCCGCAGCAGGGGAGGGGTCGCGCGGTGCGCTGGAGTGCGCGCCCGGCCGGCGGTAGAAGCGGGATCGAGCCGCGCCCCGGGGAGGGCAGGCCGAGGGGAGGACTCTGGTGAAAGCGGAGCCGATGACGCCGCGAGCGGTCCTCGTCCTGGGCGCCGCGGCGGCCTACCTGGTCGCCGCCGGCGTCGCGAGGGCCGGCGGGGGGGCGGGCGCCCCACGCGTGGCGCTCGAGGAACCCTGGAGCTTCGGGGTCATCGCGGACACCCAGTGGACGGAGCCCGACGACGGGCGCAACCCCGGCACGTGTGCGGTCGACATCATCAACCAGGTGAACGAGAGGTTCATCGAGCACGGGGTCAAGTTCGTCGTCGCGGTCGGCGACCTCACGGATGCCGCCAGCGCCTCGAACATGGACATCCGCGCCGTGTACGCACAGGCGCTCTACAACGCCGGGATCGGCTTCTTCCCGCTCCGCGGCAACCACGACTCGACCGACGCGGACGAGTTCAAGAGGGTCTTCCCCCAGACCCGGGGAGGGCCCCACAACGCCACCCCTGCGGATGCGCGGGCGGTGGCGAACCCGGATGCCGCCGCCGTTCCTCCGGCACCGGTGCGCGGCGCCCCCTTCGTCCTCGGCACGAGCTTCTCCAGTCCGGACGGCATGGTGGGACTCAGCTACTCGTTCGACTACAGGAACGTGCGGTTCGTGCTCCTCGACCAGTTCGACGGGCGGAGGAACACCATCCAGCCGCAGCAGAGCTGGATCTCGCGCGTCCTCGCGGGGAAGCCGGAAGGCGGCCACGCGATCGTGTTCGGTCACAAGGGCCTCATGACCGGATACCACTCCGACAACCTCTTCGGAGCCCATCAGGATTCCGATCCCGCGGGGGCCGACGCCTTCGTCAGAAGCCTCGCCGACAACGGCGTGCGCTACTACGTCGGAGGGCACGACCACATGCACGACCTGTCCCTCGTGTGGACGCACGACGGGACGGCCCGGGTGACCGAGCTCGTCTGCGCCTCCGACAGCTCGAAGTTCTACCTTCCGAGGCGTCACGGGTGGCGACGCCTCGTTCCCGCGTTCCTGGTCCCCGTCCTGGAGCGCGCGCGGCAGGCGCCCATCGCGGAGGAGACGAGGACCGTCGGGTACTACGTCTTCCACGTCGACGGGCCGCGCATGACGGTGGACTACTACGCGGCCCCCGTCGCGACGCGGCTCATCGACGGCGACTGGACGCTCACGACGACGCCGAGGCTTTCGTTTAGCCGGCGCCAGACCTTCGGGTACGACCTGCGCGGAAAGGAGTTCGTCGTGCCTCCCGGGTCGCCTTACACGGCGGTCGACGACGCGTTCGCGGGTTCCCGCGCCCGCATCGTCGACGGGAAGAGCCTCGGCACGGCCGAAGACGGGATCGGCCGGCCCTTCAGCCACGCGGTGAACACCGGCTGGTCGACGCGCTCGTGCGGGACGGCGAGCGCGGAGCTGCACCTGTGGGGCATGGCCACGACCCCGGGGAGCAGCAAGGCCGACACCTACACGCTCGCGATCACCTACGAGGACGCGAGGGGCCCGTTGGACGAGGCCGGCGCCGCAGGCTTCGGGCTTGCCACGAGGCTCGAGGACGGGAGATGGACGAACGCCGTGGACGCGAACGGCGCCGGCGCGAGGGCGTTCGTGCCCGGGCCATGGCGCGCCGGGTACGCCCTCGGCACGTACGGACTCGACGCTCGCACCAGGACCGCCTGGGCGGTCGTCGACCACGGCGGGGACTTCAGGGTGGGCTACTTCGACGATCGCCGGACGGAGGCCGCCTGCGGGAGCGAGGCGGGGCGCGGCGCCGCGGATCCCCATGCCCGACGCTGACGCGGGGACAAGGCACGGGCCGAGAACGGGTACCCGGGTGTCCCCCTGCGGGGCGCCCGGGACGGCAGGCCAAGGCGCCGCGTCGCCTCCCCGTCCCCCCGAAGCGCCGGGGCGTTCGCGCAGCCGGGCGTTGCGGAGACCGGCCAGCCTGGGAGTCCTCGACCGATCGACGCCGGTTCACGGAGCGCGGATGACGAGGCACTTGAGGTAGCGGGACTCCGGCATGCCGAGGAGCTCGGGGTGATCGCGCCCGGCTCCGCGCCGCTCCAGGACCTGGGCGGTCCGCCCCGCGTCGCTCGCCGCGTCGAGGACGATCTCCTCGAAGACCGGCCAGGGCACGTGGTAGCTGCAGGAGGCGGTGACGAGGATGCCCCCGGGGACGAGCGCCTGGAAGGCCCGGAGGTTCACCTCCTTGTAGCCCCGCTTCGCCGCCGCGACCGCCTCCTTCCCCTTCGCGAAGGCGGGTGGGTCGAGGACTACGAGGTCCCAGGAGGGTCCCTTCTCGGCCTCGTCGCGCAGCCGGTCGAAGGCGTTCTCCTCCGCGACCTCGACGTTCGCGGCGCCGTTCAGCGCCACGTTGTCCCGGAGCATGCGAGCGGCCTGGGTCTGCATCTCGACCGCCACGACGTTCGCGGCGCGCCGCGCGAGCTGGAGCGCGAAGCCCCCGGCGTAGCTGAAGCAGTCGAGACAGCGCCCCTTGGCGTAGCTGCCGGCGCGCAGGTGGTTCTCCCGCTGGTCGAGGAAGGCCCCCGTCTTCTGGCCGGAGAGGAGGTCGAGACGCAGTCGGACCTCGCCCTCCCGGACCTCCACGGGGCCCGGGTCCACACCGCGGAGGACCCCCTTCAGGAGCGGAAGGCCCTCGAGCTCCCGGACGCGGACGTCGTTCCGCTCGAGGACGGACGCGATCGGCAGGGCGGAGCGGAGGAGGTCGGCGAGGAGCTCCTTGCGCCGCTCCGTCCCGGGCACGAGCGTCTGCAGGACGGCGGCGTCCCCGTAGCGGTCGACCACCAGGCCGGGCACGAGGTCCGACTCGCCGTGGACGAGGCGCACGAACGTCTCGTCGCCGAGGGCGCGTCGCCGGAGCTCGATGGCGGAGGCGAGCCGGCGCTCGAAGAAGGTCTCGTCGACCGGCTCCTCGTCGCGGGTCACGACCCGCACCGCGATCTGGGAGCGCTCGGAGTAGAAGGCCTTGCCGAGAAAGCGGCCGCGCCCGTCGACGAGCGCGACGACGTCGCCCGAGGCGGTGCCGGGAGCCTTCGCGACGTCGGAGCGGTATACCCAGGGATGCCCTCCCGCAAGCCGCTCGGAGCCCCGCCGGGTGAGCGTCACCACCGGCTCGGCGAACACGCTCCCCATCCCGCGCACCTCCGTGGAGGAAAGGGAGGCGCTCAGCGCGCCCGCAGGTACTGCGAGGGCCAGCTGCCCTCGGCGTTGAGGGCCACGGCGGCGCGCAGCGCGAACGCCGGATCGCGGAGGAGCTGGCGGCCGAGGAGCACGAGGTCGGCCTGCCCGGTGCGGATCACCTGATCGGCCTGCTCCGGGGAGGTGATGAGACCGACCGCGGACGTGGCCAGCCCGGCCTCGCGCCTCACCATCTCCGCGAACGCCACCTGGTAGCCAGGGCCCACCGGCACCGCGGCCGTGGGCGAGGTCCCGCCCGAGGAGCAGTCGACGAGGTCCACGCCCCGCTCCTTCAATCGCCGCGCGAGCTCGACCGTCTGCAGGAGGTCCCACCCGCCCGGCACCCAGTCGGTGCACGAGACGCGCGCGAAGAGCGGCAGCCGCTCCGGCCAGACCGCGCGCACCGCCTCCACCACCTCGCAGGCGAGGCGGATCCGGTTCTCGAAGGGACCCCCGTAGCGGTCGTGGCGCTGGTTCGAGATGGGCGAGAGGAACTGGTGGAGGAGGTAGCCGTGGGCCGCGTGCACCTCGAGGACGCGGAAGCCGGCGGCGAGCGCCCGCCGGGCGGCGCCGGCGAAGGCCTGCACCACCTCGCGGATGCCGGCCTCGCCGAGCGGCTCCGGCGCGAGGTGTCCCTCGGCGAAGGGGACGGGACTCGCCCCCACCGGGACCCAACCGCCGTCCTTGGGGAGCAGCGGGGCGCCCCCGCTCACCCACGGCTGCCGCACGCTCGCCTTTCGCCCGGCGTGGGCGATCTGGATCCCGGGGACGGCGCCCTGGCCCTCGACGAAGCGCGCGACACGCGCGAGCGGCTCCACCTGGCCGTCCTCCCAGAGCCCGAGGTCGGCGGGCGAGATGCGCCCGCGCGGCTCGACGCCCGTCGCTTCCACGAGGACGAGTCCCACGCCGCCGGCGGCGCGCGCGCCGAGGTGGACGAGGTGCCAGTCGCTCGCCCGACCGTCCTGCGCCGAGTACTGGCACATGGGGGACATGCCGATGCGGTTGCGCAGGGTGACCGAGCGCAGGGACAGCGGCGAGAAGAGGCTCATGCCCGGCATCCTACCCGTTCTCCGCTGCGAGGGCTCGCCGTGCGTCATCGAGGAGCGCGCGCGTCGACAGCGGCTCTCCGGTCGCGTTGCGCATCCACTGGTCCGGCGGCAGCGAGCCGAAGGTCGCCGCCTTCTCGAAGACCGGGCCCACCCGGCCCTCCCTCCGGATCGCTTCCTCGAGCTGGGCGGCGATCGCGTGACCCATCACGTAGTCGGCGAGGTAGAGGGGGTCCTGGATCATGTGGCTGTAGATGGCGAGGAGCGGGACGTCCTTCGCCCGGAAGACCGGCGCGTAGTAGCGGTTCCAGACGTCGCGTGCGATCCCCACCACCGCCGCGCGGAGCTCGGCGGCGGTCGCCTCGGGATGGGCGTAGAGCCACTTCCAGGCGCGGAGGTCGACGAGCGCCACCCCGGCGATCTCGAAGGCGCCCCAGAAGGCGTCCAGGGCGAGCAGGCGCTCGGCCACCGCCGTGGGCTTGCCGAGGCCGAGCAGCTCCAGATCCCTCGCCTGGAACACGAAGGCGAGGGCCTCGGTGAAGGAAGTGTTCGGCACGCCGGAGAGGAGGACGTGGTCGACCTCGTACAGCGAGAACACCTGTTCCACGTTGTGCCCCATCTCGTGGACGGCGATGTTGTAGCCCTTGTAGTCCATCCCGTCCTTGCCGACGCGCGTGCGCAGGTGCGGATTGTCGCCGCGCATCGCCGCCTGGAGCGCGTGGCCAGAGCCCCGGGCCGGGTCGACGACGATGTGCGCAGCGAGGAAGCGGGCCCTCTCCGGGGAGAACCCGAGCGCCTCGAACATTCGGGGCATGTCCTTCGCGTAGGCCTCCGGGGTCGGGTAGCGCTTGCGGGTGAGGGCGTCGAGATCCGTCTCCGAGTGGCTCGCCGCGGGGCGGAAGCCCGCGTACCAGATGTCGAAGGGCTCGAGTGGCCTCCCGAGCCGCTTCTCGATGAGCTTCGCCACCCGCGGCACGAGCGGGGACGAGAGGATCTCCTCGAGCATCGCCTCGACACGCGCCTCGGGGATCTCCCGGTCGACCTCGAACTTGCGAGCGATGGCCGTGGGCGCGCCGGGCGAGCTGGCGTCGACCTGGCGGGCGGCGTGGAACTGGTCGAGGAACCGCGCGTAGCGCGTGTCCGGCTCCCGGTCGGGGGCGACGGCGGCGGGCGGCCTGGCGCCGGTCTCGACCTCGGCGGCGGGCGCCGGTCGAACCTCGTTCGTGAACGGGTTCCAGTCCACCGCCGGGTTGTTCACCACGGCGAGCGGGATCTCCTGGGTCGCGATCCGCTCCATCACGCGCGCGAGGGCGCGCTGGCGGGCGAGCCCGTCGGGCAGAGCGTAGGAGGCCTTGATCTCGTCGCGCAGGTTCCAGTGGGAGAGGAGCCGCTTTCCGGAGGGGAAGAGGCGCGCCCCGGAAGCCTCGACGAGGTGGTGGGCCCAGACGTTGTAGTCGGCGATGTAGGCGTCCGCGGCGGCCTGGGCCTTCGCCGCCGCCTGCTTCGCCTCCGCCGGGACGCGCGCCGAGATGCCGGCGTCCCCCGAGCCGACGAGCGCCCCGCGCCGGCCGACGAGCCGGGCCTTGGCCCACCGGGCTCGCGCCCACGACGGGCCGTCCCGCAGCCGCTCGTCGAGGGTCGTGAGCGGGAAGTTCAGGAGGGCGACGAAGGCGAGGCGAGACGCGAAGAGGTCGTCCGTCACGTGCGCTCCGGCGTCGAAGGAGGCCGAGAGAGCGTCGACGGGCAGCTGCGGCCCGAGGTCGAGGACGGCATGGCGGGCGAGGTCGCGGTTCACCTGCGCGGCGTGGCCGTCGATGGACTCGAGCGCGTCCTCCAGGCGCGCGAGCGTCGCCTCGACCGCGGCCGGGTCGGCGAGGAAGTTCTCCTCCACGAACGCCCGGAAGGCCTCCGGGTCGCCGTCCGAAGGCCGCCAGTAGAGCGCCACCTGGTCGACGCCGCGCTCGACCCGGGCGCGCTGCGCCTCGCCGTGGCGGGCGACGAGCGCGGCCTTGGCGCTCGCGACGGCGGCGGGGGGGAGCGCGGGAGCCGGGGGGGCGGTGGCGAGCGAGAGGGCGGCGGCGAGGGCGAGCGCGGGCAAGCGAGCTCCGGGGAGGGGCCGGGTCGAGGATCCCGGCGGCATCGGCGGCCCCTCGGCCGCGGCCGCCCGGTCGGTCAGGCGGTGCCGGCCCCGCGGGCGGCGGCGAAGCCGCGCTCCAGGTCGGCGACGAGGTCGTCCACGTGCTCGATGCCCGCCGAGACCCGGATGAGGCCGTCGGCGATGCCGAGACGCGCCCGCGTCTCCGGGGGCACGCTCGCGTGGGTCATGATGGCCGGGTGCTCGATCAGGCTCTCGACGCCTCCCAGGCTCTCCGCGAGGGCGAAGACGCGGACCGACGAGAGGAAGGCGCGCGCGGCCCCGAGCCCCCCGCGGATGACGAAGGAGAGCATGCCACCGTACCCGCGCATCTGGCGCGTCGCGAGGGCGTGGCCGGGGTGGCTCTCGAGCCCCGGGTAGGTGACCCGCTCCACCTGCGGATGGCGCTCGAGGAAGCGCGCGAGCGCGAGCGCGTTCTCGGCGTGGCGCTCCATGCGCACGTGGAGCGTCTTCAGCCCGCGCAGGACGAGGAACGAGTCCATCGGGGAGGGGACGCCGCCGACGGCGTTCTGCAGGAACCGAAGCCGGTCGTGGAGCGCGGGGTCGGAGGTGACGAGCGCGCCCCCGATCACGTCGGAGTGGCCGTTCAGGTACTTCGTCGTGGAGTGGGCGACGGCGTCGACGCCGAGCTCGAGCGGGCGCTGGAAGTACGGGGTGGCGAAGGTGTTGTCGACGACGCTCAAGGCCCCGGCGGCCCGGGCGATGGCGGCCACCGCCCCGAGGTCCACGATCTTCAGCATGGGGTTCGTGGGGGTCTCGATCCAGACGAGCCGGGTGCGGGCGGTGAGCGCGCGGGAGACGTTCGCCGGGTCCGCCATGTCGACCGGCGTGAAGGAGAGGCCGTGCCGGCGGAAGACCTTGTCGAAGATGCGGAAGGTCCCGCCGTAGACGTCGTCGGAGTAGACGACGTGGTCGCCGGCCTCGAGCAGGTGGAGGACGGCATCGGTCGCGGCGAGCCCCGAGCCGAAGGCGAGCCCGTGGCGGCCTCCCTCGAGCGCCGCGAGGCAAGCCTCGAGCGCGTGACGGGTCGGGTTCTGGGTCCGGGAGTACTCGTACCCCTTGTGCTCCCCCGGCGCGCTCTGCGCGTAGGTCGAGGTGAGGTACACCGGCGTCATGAGCGCGCCCGTGGTGGGGTCGGGGGCCTGGCCGGCGTGGATGGCGAGCGTCTCGGGCCGGAGCCCGGCGGCGGGCTTCATGGGAACTCCTCTCGCGCGGGGGAGCCGCCCTTACTTGAGCTTCTCTCCCAGGTACTCGATGAGGTCGATCTTCGTGAGGACGCCGGTCACGACGTCCCCCTCCTTCACGAGCGCCACGTTGTCGTCGTTGAAGATGGCGCGCAGGCGGGAGATGGGGGTGTCGAGCGCGACGACGCCCTGGAGCGGCTGCACGAGCGGCTCGACCACCTCGGAGAGGCGGTGCTTGCCCTCGACCAGGAAGTTCAAGAGGTCGTACTCGTGGATCATGCCGATGGCGCGCCCCGCCTCGTCGACCACCGGCATCTGCGAGATGTCGTGGTCGCGGAAGGTCTTCACGACCGCCTCGACCTTGTCGGTCTTCCGGGCGGTGACCACCTTGCCGCGGCGCGCCCCGAGGACGTCGCCCACGGTGGCACCGGAGACGCCGTCGCCGCCCTCGAGGACGAAGCCGTTGTCGCGCATCCACTCGTCGGAGAAGAACTTCGAGATGTAGGCGCGGCCCGTGTCGGGCAGGGGGACGACGATCACCTTTCCCTTCCCCATCTCCCGTGCCACCTGGAGCGCGACGTGCACCGCGGCCCCGGAGCTGCCGCCGGCGAAGATCCCCTCCTCGCGGGCGAGCCTGCGGGCCATCGTGAACGACTGCTGGTCGTTCACCTGGCGCACGTCATCGAGGACCGAGAGGTCCATGGCGCCGCACATCATGTCCTCGCCGATGCCCTCGACCTTGTAGACGTGGGGTTCGGGCATCTTCCCCGTCTTCCACATGGAGTGATAGACGGACCCGATGGGGTCGACGCCGATGTTGCGGATCCTCGCGTCCTTCTCCTTGAAGAAGCGGCCGCAGCCGGACATCGTCCCCCCGGTCCCGAGGCCGGCCACGAAGGCGTCGAGGCGCCCGCCGGTCTGCTCCCAGATCTCGGGAGCGGTCGACCGGTAGTGGGCCTCGACGTTGTCCGGGTTGTGGTACTGGTTCAAGTAGAAGCTGTTCGGGGTCTCCGCCGCGATGCGCTTGGCCACCGAGTAGTAGCTCTCCGGCGAGTCGGCCGGGACGTTCGTCGGGGTGACGACCACCTGCGCCCCGAAGGCCTTCAGCGTGTCCTGCTTCTCCTTCGACATCTTGTCGGGCATCGTGAAGATGCAGCGGTACCCCTTCACCGCCGCGGCGATGGCGATGCCCACCCCGGTGTTCCCGCTCGTGTTCTCGACGATGGTCCCGCCCCTGCGGAGCGCCCCCGCCCGCTCGGCCTTCTCGATGATGTGAAGCGCCATCCGGTCCTTGATGGAGCCGCCCGGGTTCATGTACTCCAGCTTGACGAGGACCGTGGCATCGCTCGGGCCCGCGAGCTTCGCGAGCTTCACGAGCGGCGTTCGGCCGATGGCGGAGAGGATGCTTTCGTGCCAGGACATGGCGGAGCTCCCAGGGGAGGCGGGTGGCGGGGAGGTCGGTGCCTTATAGGGTCCGCACGAACGGGGTGTCAACGCGAGGGAGTCCGGGTTCGGAGGCGATAGATGGACGTCGAATCCAGGGTGCGCGGGGCGGTGGCCCGGCTCGCCGGGGGGCCTCCCGAGGCGCTGCCGGTCCGGAGGCTGGCGGGGCACGCCTCCATGCGGAGCTACTGGCGAGTCGGGGAGCCCCCGCGGTCGTTCGTGGTCATGGTGCTGCCCGACGACCGCCGTCCCGAGGAGGCGACGAGCGGCGGCGCGCCTTCCGTCGACCCGTTCGTCGACGTGCAGCGCTACCTCCGCCGCATCGGGGTGCGGGTCCCGGCGGTGCAGGCCTTCTTCGAGCCCGAGGGGCTCATGGTGCTCGAGGACCTGGGCGACGAGATGCTCGAGACGCGCCTCCTCGCCGGGGCGAAGGCGGAGCCGCTCTACGAGGCGGCCGTCGACCAGCTCGCCCGGATGCGGGCCGCCGCCGAGCGCGCGCCGGACCCGTCCTGCGTCGCCTTTCGCCGTCGCTTCGAGCGCGACCTCTACCGATGGGAGCTCGACCACTTCCGGGAGTGGCTGCTCGAGGCCTGGAAGGGGGCGGCGCTCTCCCCGGCCGAGCGCGAGGTGGTCGACCGGGCCTTCGACCAGGTGAGCGACGCGCTCGCCGCGGAGCCCGTGGGGCTCACGCACCGCGACTACCAGTCGAGGAACCTCATGGTGCTCCCGGGTGGCGAGCAGGCGGTCATCGACTTCCAGGACGCGCTGCTCGGACCCCGCCAGTACGACCTCGTGGCGCTGCTCCGCGACAGCTACGTCGAGCTCTCCGCCGACCTCGTCGAGCGCATGATTCGCCGCTACCTCGACCGACTTGCCGGCGAAGGCGGCCCGCGCCTCGACACCGGCCCCTTCCGGGAGACCTTCGACCTCCTCACGGTGCAGAGGAAGCTCAAGGACGCGGGCCGATTCGTCTTCATCGACCGCGTGAAGGGCAACCCCGGCTTCCTTCCCTCCATCCCGGCCTCGCTGCGGTACGTGCGTGCGGCACTCGAGAGGCGCCCCGACCTGGCGCGGCTCCGCGAGGTGCTCGCGCACCACGTGCCCGAGCTCGGCTAGGGCGGCGGAGGTCAGTCCAGGGGCAGGTTCACCCTCCGGACGAGGTCGCCGACCCGCGGGTCGCCGCGGAGCGAGTGGAGGAGCAGTCGACCTCGAGCTCCGAGAGGCCGGCGTCCCGCCGGCGGACGGCACGGTCGGGCCAGGCGAAGGCCCCGTCCCGCTCCCCCCGCCAGGCGCGCGCCTGCGCGATCCGGCACGCCGAGCGTGACCCCCGGCTCGGGTCGACGAACGGCAGGACGCCGATGGAGGGCCTCGCCTGCGGGGAGGTCGCGGGCTCGCGCCGTCCGAGCCACGCGAAGAGGTGGACGACGCCGGCCGCGGCGGCGAGGGGGCCTACGGCGAAGGAGACGCCCCGGGGCGAGGAGTGCCCGGAACGCGCGGTGGCGCTTCCGCCCGGTGACGAGCGGCTCGAGGCGTCCCGCCGTCCCCTCCGGTGCCGGCGGATCATGTCCGGCCACTTGGGCGGCGCGCGCCGGGAGCTGCGGGAAAAAGAGGCGGGCGGGGCACTCGCCCCGCCCGCCCGTTCACACTCGGAGAGGATCCGTTACTCGGCGCCGACGCCGAGGTAGGTGCGGATCTTCTCGTCCTCGAACTTGTCCTGCGCGTTCGTGTCCGGGGTCATGAGCGACACGAGCCAGCCGATCACGAAGGCCGCCGTCATCGAGACGATGCAGGGGTTCTTCAGGCCGATGATGGCCGTCTTGTTCTTGAAGATGTCCACCCACACGGTCGGGGAGATCACGATCATGCCGGCGGAGAGCAGTGCCCCGGTGAGGATCGAGGCCACCGCGCCACCCGTCGTGAACTTCTTCCAGGTGATGGACATGAGCAGCGCCGGGAAGTTGGCGCTCGCCGCGATGGAGAAGGCGAGGCCGACCATGAACGCGACGTTCTGGCCCTTGAAGAGGATGCCGAGCGCCACCGCCACGAGGCCGAACACGAACGTGGCGATCTTCGCGGCGCGGACCTCCTCCTGCTCGGTGGCGTGGCCGCCCTTCACGACGTGGACGTAGATGTCGTGCGAGTAGGCGGAGGCGCCGGCGAGGGTGAGGCCGGCGACCACGGCGAGGATGGTGGCGAAGGCGACCGCCGCGATGAAGCCGAGGAAGGCCTCGCCGCCGAGGAACTCGGCGAGGAGCGGCGACGCCATGTTGCCGCCCTTGTCGATGCCGGCGATCACCTGGCGGCCGACGAGCACCGAGGAGCTGAAGCCGACGATCGGGATGATGATGTAGAAGTAGCCGATGAGGCCGGTCGCGTAGAGCACCGACTTCCGGGCCGCCTTGGCGTCGGGCACCGTGTAGAACCGCATGAGGATGTGCGGGAGGCCGAGGAGGCCGAACATCAGCGCCATGCCGAGCGAGACCGCCTCGACGGGATCCTTCACGAGGCCGCCGGGCTCGAGCGACGCCTGGCCGTAGGTCGTCGACACCTTCGCGTAGAGGTCGGCCGGGCTGAACCCGAACTGGGCGAGCGCCAGGATGGTGAGGAGGGTCACGCCGAAGAGGAGGAGGCCGGCCTTGATGATCTGCACCCAGGTCGTCGCGAGCATGCCGCCGAAGAGCACGTAGGCGAGCATGACGGCGCCGACGATGATCTCGGCCACCTCGTACGGGATGCCGAACATCAGCTTGATGAGGGAGCCCGAGCCCACCATCTGGGCGATCGTGTAGAAGAGCACGGTCGTGATGCCGCCGATGGCGGCGGCGATGCGGACCGGCTTCTGCTGGAGGCGGAACGCCACCACGTCGGCGAAGGTGAACTTGCCGAGGTTACGCAGCGGCTCGGCGATGAGGAACATGAGCGCGGGCCAGCCGACGAGCCAGCCGGTCGCGTAGATCATGCCGTCGTAACCCTTCAGGGCGACCATGCCGGAGATGCCGAGGAACGAGGCGGCGGACATGTAGTCGCCCGCGAGGGCGAGGCCGTTCTGCATCGCGGAGACGCTGCGGCCTGCAGCGTAGAACTCCTTCGAGGTCTTCGTCTTCTTGGCGGCCCAGTAGGTGATGATCAGGGTCACCACGACGATGAGGAAGAAGAAGACGACGGAGGTGACGTTCGCCTGGCCGATCTTGGTCGTCGGCGCGGCGGGCGGCGCGGCCTGGGAGAGCGCCAGCGAGAGGAGCGTGTGGGCGGCGGGAAGGGTCATGTTCGGTTGTCTCCGTGCGGGGGAGGGGGGCTAGTGCTTCAGCTCCGACTTCAGCCGCTGGACTTCCGGGTCGTAGGACCGGTTGGCCCAGATGACGTAGATCCAGGTGAGCGCGAAGGCGATGAGGATCACGGCCACGCCCAAGGGAATGCCGAGCGTCGTGAACGCGCCGACCTTCTGCGCGAGCGTCTTGGGGCTCGCGCCGATGAGCACGACGTAGCCGTAGTAGGTGACGAAGAGGAGGATGAGCCCGATGACGCTCATCGACCAGCGCCGTCCCACGAGGTGCTTGAACGCGGGGGACTCGAGCATCTCGTGCGTCGTCTGCGTTCCCTTGCTCGTGCCGCCTCCTCCTGCAGGTGCTGCGTGCGCCATTCGATACCTCCGAGGTTGGGTTGTGGTGCCGCGACCGTTACCCGCCTAGACCCACAGCCGCTCGCGCCTCGCCGCCCCGATCGGAAGCCTCGACCGCAAGCTTTCCGCCGGGGACGGTTCTCCATGGGCCGAGGCCCACATCGGCGCGTTTGGCGGGCATGGCCGCACACTATACGCTGGCGTTCTGAACGATTCCAAGCCCTGGCATGCCAACTAGTTGTAATGGTTAGTTTTTCTCGCGGCGCCCCCGAAAGGGTTGCCACGCAAACCTGGCCTCCGGAGGGGTCCGAAGGGGAGCTCGCGCTCGATCTCGGCGACGGGCCGCAGTCCTCGCGCGGCGTGCGCAAAAGTGCCGCGCACCGTTTGCGACGGCCTCACCGAAGGTGGCGCGCGCGGCGCGCGCCGATCGCCTTGCGCAGCACGAGAAACAGCTCCGCCGTCGAGATCGCGTCCGTCAGGGCATCGTGCGCCTGGTAGTCGGGGAGGCCGTGGGCGCGCCGCGCCTTCCCCAGGTTCAGGTTGGGGAGGTCGTTCGGGGAGTCGGGGTTGCGGATGCGCGAGCGGTTCGCGGCTCGTATGAGGAGGTCGACCGTGTCCACGACCGGGGGCCTGGGCCAGCGCATCCGGTGGCGCCGGAAGGCCCTCTTCAGGAAGCCCACGTCGACGGAGGCGTGGTGGACGAGGAGGTGGGCTCCGGAGAGTCGCCTCGCGATCTCCGGTAGGACGTCGGCGAGCGGGGGGGCCTCCCGCACCTCGCCCCAGACCAGCTGGTGGTAGCGGATCGACTCCGGGTCGAGCGCCCTGCCGTCCTCGGGTCGGACGAGCGTCCGGTAGGCCTCTCCGAGCCGCACCGTCCCGCCCCGCACCGGGACCATGCCGACGGCGAGGATCGCGTCCCGCCGCGGGTCGAGCCCGCCCGTCTCCAGGTCGAGCGCCCAGTACACCGCCTCGTCCCAGGGCGGGGAGGAGAAGGGCAGGAGGCGTTTCCTCGGGCTCGCGTCAGACCTCGGTCTGGTAGTGGAACTTGGCGAGCTCCTGCCAGCGGCGGATGGCGCCGAACGACTCCTTGAGGCGCGTGCGCTCCACGGCGGAGAGCTCCGAGAGGGAGACCTTGTTCGTGGGCGGCTTTCCGTCCGCGATCATGCGCAGCTGGACCCGGAGGCGGAGCTCGAGGAGGAAGCGGAAGGCCTGGGTCGCCGAGCTCCACGCATCCTGCCCCATGAGCCCGGCGGCGAGCGCCGCGTCCATGCGCTCGAGCGTTCCGCGCGCGCGGCTCCCCGCCTCGACGCCGTAGCAGCGCGCGAGGAAGACGATGGGGTTGATGCCCTGCCACTTCAGGTCCACTTCCGACGAGCCCCGCAGCCGCAGCCGGAGCGCCGCGGGCGGCCCGAAGGCCATCGCGTCGCGGGCGAGGAAGCGGATGAACTGCGGGCTCCGCGAGGCCCGGGCCATGGCCGACTCGAGCGGCTCGAGGTCGAGGTGGCCGCCCACCCGGCGGAAGTCGAACAGGAGCGCGGCGTCGTGCGGCCGCGGCTCCTCGACGCACTCCCAGAAGCGCTTCGTCCACTCCGAGAGGGTCCCGTTCCACTTGAGGGCCATGTGGCCGCCGTGGCAGGCCGGGAAGCCCGCGGTCTCGAGGTCCCCGGTGACGCGCCTGGCGAGCTCCTCGAACCAGGGGCGGGATCCCTCCCCGGAGTCGTCGAAGGCGAGGCCGTTGTCCTGGTCGGTGACGAGCGTCTGCTCGGCGCGCCCCTCCGAGCCGTAGACCATCCACGCATAGGGCGCCGGGGACGGACCCATGTCCTCCTCGCACCAGTGGAGGATCCGGTGGACCAGCGCGTCGTTCAGCCGGGCCACGAACCCGGCGATGACGGTCGCCTCGAGCCCGCCGGCGAGGAGCGTCGAGGCCATCTCCGCGACCTGGCGCGAGTACCCGCCGAGCTCGGCGCGGGATCCGAGCCGCTCCACCCGACGCAGGATGGCGACCGGTCCCTGGGCCGTGGCCTTGAGGAGGTCCGTCGAGGTGAGCACCCCCACGACCTCGCCGTCGCGCGTCACCGGCAGGTGGTGCACGCCGGCGTCGAGGAGCGTCCTCCACGCCTCGTAGATGGGGGTCGAGGCCGCCACCGTCCGCAGCGGTCGGGTCCACACGTCGGTGACGAGGGTCGAGGGTCCGAGCTCGGCGGCGAGGACGCGGTTGCGGAAGTCCCGGTCGGTGACGATGCCCGGCGGGTCGCCGCGCACGAGGACGGAGGAGATCCTCCGCTCGCGCATGGCGCGCGCCGCCTCGCCGACGTTCGTCGACGCCTCCACCCAGACGGCCGGCCCCTGCAGGAGGCGCTCGACCGGCACGGCGAGGTCGAAGTGGAACTTCGCGACCGGCGAGCGCTCGAGCGTGTTCCGGAGCCGCTCCCCGAGCCCGGCGGCGAAGTGGCCCGCGAACTGGGCGTCCTCGAGAAGCCTCCGGAACTGCGCCTCCGGGAGCTGGTAGGCGAGGAGGTCCTCCTCGACCGCCACGTCGAGCGTCGCCCGGTGCGTGAGCAGAGACGTGTATCCGAACGTCTCCCCCTCCTCGAGGACCTGCACGGTCTGCCCGTCCCGCTCGAGGCGCACCACTCCCTTCCGGATGACGTACAGGAACCTGAGCGGCTCCCCGCCCGCGCGCACGAGCCACGTGCCGGCGGGGTAGTAGGCCACCTCGAGCGCTCCGGCCGCCTCGTCGAAGAGCGCCTGCGGGAGCGCGTCGAAGGGCGGGGTGGCCCGCACGTAGGACACGGGGTCGATCGAGGCCATCGCACCCGGAGGATACGCCACCCGGCACGCCCGGGCTGCGCCCCTTGCGGAAGTCTACGGCCCCCCGAGGGAGCCCTGTCCGGGGCGCCGGCGCGACCAGCCGCCGGCCGGCAGGAGGAGGACGGCCGCCGCCGCGGCGAGCTCGGCGGCCGCCGCCCAGGCATAGAGGGGGCGGACCGATCGGTAGCGGTCGTAGCCCAGGCCGGAGAGCTGGTAGCCGGCGGCGTTGCCGACGCCGAAGACGAGCGCGGCGAAGAGCGCCTGCCCCGTCGACCGGAGCCGGGACGGGACCGCCCGCGACATCGCCGCGACCGACGCCCCCCAGAAGAGCCCGAACGTGAAGCCGTGCAGGAGCTGGAGGGCCACGACCGCCGGGGCGCCCGTGGCCCGCGAGGTGAGGAGCCACCGGACGGCGCTCGCGGCGAACGAGAGGGCGAAGGCGCGCCGGAGGTCGAGGCGGACCTCGATGCGGGGGAAGAGGACGAGCGCCACGACCTCGGCGGCGACCCCGACCGACATCCCCAGGCCCGTCACCTCCGCCGACAGGCCGAGTTCGCGCACGAACAGGCCGTAGAGCAGGTGGTAGGGGGCGCAGGCGGCCCAGTGCGCCGCGCACACCCCGAGGAAGAGCAGGAGCGGCCGGTCGGCGAGGAGCGCCGCCATCTCCCGGAACCTCGGAGGGTGGGAGGTCCGCGGGGGAGAGGGAAGCCCCCGGGCGACGAGCGCGTAGGCGGCGACGAAGGCGAGGACCGCGATGGGCACGAGGCGGTCGCCGGCCCGGTCGCCCCGCATCGCGAGCGAGACGCCGAGCCCCTGCGCCGCGACGACGTACCCGAGCGACCCGAAGAGGCGGATGCGGGCGTAGGTCGAGCCGGGGTTCGCCCCGGCCCACTCGACCGTGACGGAGTCGACGAGCGGCACGACGGCGCGGTCGCCGAGCCCGTACGCGAAGAGGACCAGCCCCACGCCGACGGGAGTCCGCGCGAAGGGAAGGAACGCCATCGCGGCGAGGCCCCAGGCGGACGCGAGGCGGAGCGCGCGCGCCGGGGCGCCGAGGCGGTCGGCCGCGGTCGCCCATGCCACCGCGACCGGCACCGCGAGCAGGGGGCCGATCATCTGGACGGTCCCGATCGCCTCCCCGTCGAAGCCGAGGCCGCGCAGGTACGGCGCGAAGTACGGCAGGAAGGCGCCCACGGCGGCGTAGTAGGCGAAGTAGAAGAGCCGGAGGCGTGCTTCGGCGGACATCGGCTATGCTGCGCTGTACCATGGGAACTCCACGGGACGAGGCCCGCACCGCCGTCGCCGCGGCCGTCGAGCGGCGCGCCCCGCTGCGGGAGCGGCTCGCCGACGTCGCCCGGGCGCTGCAGCGGCTTCCGCGCCACACCGGCGTCTACCTCTATGTGCTCCGGGGCGACGTCCTCGAGCTCGACGCCCATGCCGGTCGGGACACCGAGCACGTTCGCATCCCCGTCGGGACCGGGATCTGCGGGCTGTCCGCCCGGACCCGTGCGACGGTGGTCGTGGACGACGTGGCGAAGGACCCCCGCTACCTCGCCTGCAACCTGGAGACGCGCTCGGAGATCGTGGTCCCCGTCATCCGCGGGGAGCGCTACCTCGCGCAGATCGACGTGGACAGCGACGAGCCGGCCGCCTTCGGCGCGGACGACCGCGCATTCCTCGAGGAGATGGCGACCCTCCTCGAGCCCGCCTTCCCGTGACCGGGGCGCCACCCGTGCGCGGCGGCGTCGTGGGCATGGTGCTCGCCGCCGGGCTGGGGAAGAGGCTCAGGCCGCTCACCGACCTCGTCCCGAAGCCCGCCGTGCCGGTGGCGGGCTTGCCGCTCATCCGCTACGCGCTCGCGCGGCTCGCGGCCGGGGAGGTGCGGCGCGCGGTCGTGAACACCCACCACCTCGCCGCGGCGATGGAGGCCGCGGCGCGGGCCGCGGCGGCCGCGGCAAGCGTCGAGCTCGCCGTCTCGACCGAACCGATCATCGCCGGCACCGGCGGGGCGCTCCGGGAGGCGCGGAGTTTCCTCGCGAGTGCGGACGCGATCGTGCTCTGGAACGGCGACGTCCTCTTCGACCTCGACGTGCGCGCGGCGGCGGAGGAGCACCGGCGAAGCGGCGCCCTCGCCACCCTGGTGCTCGCCCCGATGCCCGCCGGGGCCTCCTACGCCGCGGTCGAGGTGGACGGCGGGATGGCGGTGCGCCGCATCGCGGGCCGCGGACCGGGGGGCCCCTCCCTCGCGCCGCTCCACTTCACCGGCGTCCACGTCCTCTCCCCGGCGCTCCTCGACGCCGTGCCGGCGGAGCCGTTCGAGTGCGACGTGAATCGGCACGTGTACCCGCCGCTCCTCGCCGGCGGGGCCGTTCGCGGGCTCGTCACCGGTGGCTACTGGAACGACCTCGGGACGCCGGACCGCTACCTCGGGGCGAACCTGGACGTCCTTCGCGGCCGGGCCGGGGCACCTCTGCCGGCCGCGGACCCCGCCGCGGGGCTGGGGTCCGCCGGCGGGGCGCTCGTCGCTCCCGGCGCCTGCGTGGAGGAGGGGGCGCGGCTCATCGCGCCGGCGCTCGTCGCCCGGGGCGCCGTGGTCCGCTCCGGCGCCGTCGTCGGCCCGGACGCCGTCGTGGGGGCGGGGTGCGTCGTCGGGCGCGGTGCGGAGGTGCGCCGGGCCGTCGTCTGGGAGGGGACCGAGGTCGGACCGGGCGAGCGGATCGTCGGAGCGATCGCCGCCGGCGGGATCCGCGTCGCCGCCACGTGACGGCGGTTCAGGCCTCGAGGACCTGGACGAGGAGGGAGGTGATGTTGTCCGCGCCTCCCGCCTCGTTGGCCGCGTCGACGAGCGCCTGGTTCGCCCGGCGCAGATCGCCCCGGTTCGATCGCAGGATGTCGGCCATGCGGGCGTCTTTCACCATCCCCGAGAGCCCGTCGCAGCACAGGAGGAAGAGGTCTCCCTCGCGCGCCTCCTCGCGCACGACGTCCACCTGCACGCTCGACCGCATCCCGAGCGCGCGCACGATCACGTTCTTGTGCGGGAAGGCCTCGATCTCCGCGGCGCTCGGCTTCGTGTACCGGATGTAATCGGCGAGCAGAGAGTGATCCTCGGTGAGCTGCCGCAGCTCGCCGTCGCGGAAGACGTAGGCGCGGCTGTCGCCGACGTTGCCGACGAGCGCCTGGCCTCCGCGCGTGAAGTGCGCGCACACGAGCGTCGTCCCCATGCCGGTGAGCTGCTCGTCGGAGCGGGCGCGCTCGTGGATGCGGAGGTTCGCGAGCCGGACCGCGACGACGAGCCGGTTCTCGTCGTAGCCCCGGTCGCGGTCCTCCCGGAACGGCCACGTCGCGTCCTCGTCGCGGCCGGTCAGCCGGAAGAACTCCGCCATCTCCTCCACGGCGATCCGGCTCGCGACCTCGCCGGAGGCGTGGCCGCCCATCCCGTCCGCCACGCAGAACAGCTGCTCCTCCTGCAGGACGAGGAAGGCGTCCTCGTTGTGGTCGCGCCGGCGGCCGACGTCGGTGGCTCCGATGGCGGCGAGGCGCATGGACAGGCGGAGCGTAGCCCGCGCGTTTGCGGTCGGTCAATCCGCGGGCCGGGGTGAGGGCGGGGGCGTGCGGGTGGGATCCGCGACCACCTCCACGACCGGCCCGCTCTCCACGCGCAGCGGCCCTGCGGAATCGAAGACGTCCCCGTCGAGCGTGAAGCGGAGCGCCTGGCGTGGTTCGAGGAGGAGGTCCCGGGCCACGGCGTCGAGCGCGACCTGCCTGCGCCAGGGACGGCCGCGCCACAGCGCCGGCATGGCGAGGACCAGGCGGCGCGGCGAGGCGGTGACGCCGACGGCGTGGAAGAAGCCGGGCTGCTCGTCGCAGCGCGAGAAGGGGCGCGAGCCGAGGCCGACGCCCGGGACCGAGCCGGCGAGCACCGCGAGCCACTCCGTGGACGGCCACTCGTCTCCGTCGGCGACCACCCGCAGCGCTTCCCGGCGCGCGATCTCGGCGGCGAGCCGGCCACCCGCGAGCGCCGAGGCGAGCGCCCGGGCGAGGAGCCAGGCGGCCCGGAGCGGGCCGGCCCCCTCCGTCCCGCCCCAGCGCTCGAGAAACCGCACCGCCGCACCGGTCGCGAACAGGAACCCGAGGCGGTTGGGATGCCCCGGGGCGACGACGCGGAGGAGATCGCGCTCCACCACGGGGAGCGGGAGGCCCTCCCCGCGGTGCCGGAGGATCCTCCGCAGGGTCCGCTCCGGGCCGCCCCGGTGGCCGTGGGCGCGCGCGACGTTGTTCATCGAGCCGGCGGGGAGCGGCGCGAGCGGCGGCCAGGGGGGATCTCCCCATCCGGCCGGCAGGGCGGTCGCGATCCGCGAGAGGGTGCCATCGCCGCCGTTCACGCCGAGGAGGCCGACGCCCTCCCGGCGGAACTCCGCGAGCGCCGCCACCGCCTCCTCGTCCGTGGCCACGTCGCGGACGAGGCCGTCGCGCCCGAGGAGGCGTCGCAGCGCCTGCGCCGTCTCGGGGTGCCTGCGGTTGCGCCGTGCGCGCGGGTTGTTCACGATGCCGATCCGCGCCATGCCCGCTCTCGCTCCGGTCACCCCGCCGCTCCAGGTCGTGCTCGTCTCGCCGCAGATCCCGCCGAACACCGGCAACGTGGCGAGGACCTGTGCCGTCACCGGCTCCCGCCTCCACCTGGTCGGCCCGATCGGCTTCTCGCTCTCCGAGAAGTCGCTGCGCCGCGCCGGCCTCGACTACTGGGCGGAGGTCTCGCCCGAACTCTACCGCGACTGGGCGGAGTTCGAGGCGCGCACCGGGGCTTCGGACGGGGACCGGCTGCACCTCTTCACGGCGCGCGCCGAGCGCAGCCTCTTCGAGGCCCGGTTCGCGCCCGGGGACTACCTGGTCTTCGGCCAGGAGCAGCTCGGCCTTCCGCCGGCGCTCGTCGCCGCCCACCCCGGGCGGGCGGTGGCGATCCCCATGCGGGAGGGGCTGCGGAGCCTGAACCTCGCGGTCGCCGTGGGGGTGGGCGTCTACGAGGCGATCCGGTCGATCGGAGAGTAAGATTCCGGCCATGTCGTTCCTGGACGAGGCCGGAGACCTCTCGGTGACGCCGCTCGCGGCGATCCTCATCGAGGCCTGGAACCTGCGCCGGTCTGGGGCGCTGACGGTCGACCAGAAGGGCGGTGCGTCCAAGCTCTTCTTCCGCGACGGGGTGCCGGTCGGGGCCCAGGTCTTCACCGGCTTCCGTCCGCTCGGCCACTTCCTGCTCGCGAAGGGCCTCATCGACATCGAGGCCCTCGAGCGCTGCCTCGCCGAGATGGCGCGCGCGCAGCGCCCCCAGGGGGAGATCCTCCTCGAGATGGGCGCCATCGACCGGCCCACGCTCGACGCGGCGCTCTCCGAGCAGCAGGCGGGTTACGTCGCGCTCATCGCCGCCCTGCAGGAGGGGGCCTACCGCTTCGACGGGAGCGAGAAGGTCCCGGCCTGGACCGGGCCCATCCGCATCCACCCCCTGCGTGCCATCCTCGACGCCCTCGCGACGCCGCCGGCCGAGGCGCTCGTGGAGTCGGCGCTCCGGCAGGGGGCGGGCGGCATCGCGCTCGCGCCGGGCTATGCCGACCAGGCCGAGTCCTTCGGGTGGACGCTCGCGGAGCAGGCGCTCGTGGCGGGCCTCCCGGGCCGGGCGGCGACGCTCATCTCGGCGAGCGGGCTGCCGCCCGAGCGGGCGCGCGCCGCGCTGGCCGCGCTCCTCCTCCTGGGGCTCGCGGAACCGGACTCCGGGCTTCCACCGCCAGAAGACGAGGCGGATGGCGACGTCGTGGATCTCTCCGAGATCGCGGCGTCCGCGTCCCCGCGGACGGCGCCTTCTCCGCCGGCGTCGACTGCCGCGGCGCCGGCCGTCGTCCCCCCGCCGGCCCCGCCGCCGCCGTCGGCCCCGGTCGCCCCGACGGCCCCGGCCCGGCGCAGCGACCCCGAGGAGGCGCGCCAGCGTCGGCAGCGGCTGCTCTCGCGCGCCATGGGCAACATGGGGCTCAAGCCCATCGTCGCGCCCCGCCCGGAGGCGACGAAGGCGAAGGACGACGCCCCGGTCGCGCCGAGCGCCGCCGAGCAGACCATGCGGCGGGCGCTGCAGTTCGTGGTGCCGCGCACCCGGGAGAAGGACCTCTTCGCCCGGCTGGGGCTCGCGAAGACCGCCGGCCCCGAGGACGTGAAGACCGCGTACCACCAGCTCGTCCGCCAGTTCCACCCGGACAAGTACGCGCTTCCCGGCCTCGCGGACCTGCAGCCGGCGCTCAAGGACCTGCTCGCGTCGTTCAACGAGGCCTACGCGGTCCTCTCCGACAAGAACAAGCGGGCCGAGTACCTCCGCCAGGTCGGGGCGGGGAGCGCGGCCGCCACCAAGGAGGCGGCGGCCGCGGCCCGCGTCGACTTCCAGAAGGGCGAGGCCTGCCACCGCACGCGGGACTACGGTCGCGCCCGACAGTTCTTCGAGGCCGCCATCCAGGGGGACCCGCGCGCCGAGTACCGGGCGGCGCTCGCGGCGACGATCCTCGCCGACCCGAAGGCCACGGACCGCGGCCGCCTGAGGGAGATCCTGGAGGAGGCGACGAAGGACCCGGCCTGCGACCGCGCCCAATACCTCGCCGGGGTCGTGGCGCGACAGGACGGGGACGACGCGAGGGCGGAGCGGGCCTTCCGGGCCGCGCTGAAGGCGAACCCCGGAAACGCCGACGCGGCACGCGAGCTCCGCCGCATCGAGGCCGCCCGGCAGGGCGGCGCCGACGGCCGCGCCCGCAAGTAGGGCGGTCCGCTCCTTGACGCGCCCGCGGGGGGCGGCGACGATCTTCTCGTGCCGCAGCGAACGGCACTCCCACACGGACCCACCTTGGCCCGCGAGCATCTGCTTCTCGTCGACGGAGACCCGGAGTCGCTCCGCCTGACGGAGGTCAGCCTGAAGAAAGCTGGGTTCGCCGTCACCGCGGCGGCGAACGGCCGGGACGCGCTCGAAAAGTGCCAGATCTCGACGCCGGACCTCGTCATCTCCGAGACGAGGATGCCGGAGGTCGACGGCTTCGAGTTCTGCCGGCGGATGCGCGAGGACGAGCGCTTTCGAGCCATCCCCTTCGTGTTTCTCACCGGCCAGAAATCGGTCGAGGACAAGGTCCGGGGGCTCGAGCTGGGCGTCGACGACTACCTGACGAAGCCCATCTACATCAAGGAGATCGTGACCCGCGTGCGGATGCTCCTGCAGCGCCGCGACCGCGAGCGCCTCGAGCGCAAGGAGGGCAAGGCCGGGTTCTCGGGGAGCCTGGGCGAGATGGCGACGGTGGACCTCGTGCAGACGCTCGAGCTCGGACGCAAGACCGGGGTGCTGCGCGTCGAGGGACCCGAGCGGCGGCGCGCGACGGTCTGGTTCCGCGACGGGCAGATCCTCGACTGCGAGCTCGGCCGGCTGCGCGGGGAGCCCGCCTTCTACCGGCTCCTGCACTGGGGCGAGGGCGACTTCACGGTGGAGTTCGGCCCGGTGGAATGGGAGGCGAGGATCGCGGTCTCCACCCGATCCCTGCTCCTCGAGGGGATGCGCCAGCTCGACGAGTGGGGGCGCCTCGCCGAGCAGATGCCACCCCTCGATCACGTGCTCGAGGTCGACGCCGAGATGCTCGGGCGCCGCCTCGCCGAGATCCCCGACGACGTGAACTCCACGCTCCGCCTCTTCGACGGCAAGCGCAGCCTGCAGGAGGTCGTCGAGGAGTCGGGGCGCGACGACCTCGGAGCGGCGGCCACCATCTCGCGCCTGTACTTCGAGGGCATCCTGCGCGAGGCGAGCGACGCGCCGCGCCCGGAGCGGCCGCCCGGCCCGACCCCGGAGCCGGCCGGCGTGGACTGGTTCGCGGGGCCCGTCGAGCCGCGGGAGCCTGCTCCCCCGGTCCTCGAGCGGGTGGAGGCACGCGCCGCGCCCGGGGCAGGCGACGCGGCGACGCCGGTGCCGGAGACGGCGGGCGAGGCCCCGACCGAGCGGCCGCCGGCCGCGCCCGAGGCGCCTCCGGAGCCGCCGGCCCGGAGGGCCGGTCCCCGGGTGCCAGGTCGCGAGCGCGAGCCGCGTTCGCCAGTGGCGACGGCCGCCGTCTGGATCCTCGTCCTCGCGATCGTCGCGGCGGCCGCGGCCGGCGCGCTCGCGAGGCGGCGCCGGCTGCAGGCGGACGCGGCCGAGCCTGCCGCGCCGCCGGCGCCAGAGGCGGTCGCGGCGGCGAGCCCGCCGGCCCCGCCCCCGCAGGCGGTCGCGGCCCCGGCGGCTCCGGAGCCTGCGCCGGCGCCCCCCGTCGAGGTCGCGGCGACCGCGCCGCCCCCGAAAGCCGCGCCGGAGCCTCTGCCCGCGGCGCCGGCGGGGGACCGGATGTCGGAGTACCGCGTCGCGCTCGAGTCCGCGGAGGAGAAGTACCGGGCCGGGGCGTTCCTCGCCGCCGCGGCCGACTACCGGCGCGCGGTTTCGGCCCGCGAGACGAGCGAGGCCCTGGCCGGGCTCGGGCGCGCACTCTACGACGCCCGCCGGCCGAAAGAGGCGCTCGAGGTCCTCGACCGCGCCGTCTCGCTCGACGGGTCGAACGAGGGCGCCTGGCTGGCGCTCGGCGAGGTCCACCTCGCGCGAGGGGAGAAGGCGGAGGCGCGCGCGGCCTATCGGCACTACCTCAAGGTCGCGCCCGCCGGCGCCCACGCGGACGAGGTGCGCCAAGTCCTCCAGCGGATCCGCTAGGGCGGCTTCGCTCGCGCGGCGGCCGCCCCTCGGCTACAACAGGGGTCCGCCCGTGGCTCGGGCGGCCGGCAACCCCGTGAAGGTCCTCGGAATCGAGACGAGCTGCGACGAGACCGCCGCCGCCGTGGTGGAGGACGGCCGTCGCGCCCTCTCGGACGTGGTGGCCACCCAGATCGACGTCCACCGGCGCTACGGCGGCGTCGTCCCGGAGCTCGCGAGCCGCAACCACGTGGTCCACGTCATGCCGGTCGTCGACGAGGCGCTCCGCCGCGCGGAGGCCAGCGGGGACTCCCTCGACGCCATCGCGGTCACCGGGGGGCCCGGCCTCGTCGGAGCGCTCCTCGTCGGCGTCCAGGTCGCGAAGGCGCTCGCCCTCGCCTGGGGGAGGCCGCTCGTCCGCGTGAACCACCTCGAGGGGCACCTCCTCGCCGCCTTCCTCACGACCGACGCACCCGCGTTCCCCTACCTCGGGCTCGTCGTGTCGGGCGGCCACACGTCGCTCTACGCCTGCCGCGGCTTCGGCGACTACGCGCTCCTCGGGCAGACGCGCGACGACGCCGCCGGCGAGGCCTTCGACAAGGGCGCGAAGCTCCTCGGCCTCCCGTACCCTGGGGGCGTCGCCATCGACCGGCTCGCCAGGGGCGGGAACCGCGACGCGGTGCGCTTTCCGAAGGCCATCGTGAAGCGGGGCCCGCTCGAGTTCAGCTTCTCGGGGCTGAAGACGGCGCTCCTGCACCACGTGCGGCGCCACGGCGTCCCGGAGGGACGCGAGCTGAACGACCTCTGCGCGAGCTACCAGGAGGCGATCGTCCGGGCGCTCGTCCAGAAGCTCTTCCGGGCAGCGCGCGAGCTCCAGCTCGAGCGGGTGGTGCTCTCGGGAGGGGTGGCCGCGAACAGCCGGTTGCGGGAGGCGGCGGCGGAGAAGGCGGCCGAGTACGAGGGGATGCGGCTCCACCTGCCCGAGCCCCGCCTCTGCACCGACAACGCGGCCATGATCGCCGTCGCGGGCACGCAGGCGTTCCTGCGCGGCGAGCGCGAGTCGCTCGACCTGAACGCCGACGCCGCCTGGCGACTGTGATGGGCCACCCGTCTCCCAGGGAGCTCCTCGCCCGCCACGGGCTCCGGCCGAAGAAGAGCTGGGGCCAGAACTTCCTCGCCGACGACGCCATCCTCGACTCGATCGCGCGGCTCGCGGTGGCTCAGCCGGGCGAGCGCGTGGTCGAGCTCGGGGCGGGTCTCGGGCATCTCACCGCGCACCTGCTCGCCCGGGGTGCGGAGGTGGTGGCCGTCGAGCGGGACCGCGACATGGCTCGCGTGCTGCGCGGCGAGTTCGGCGACCGGATCCGGCTCGTGGAGGCGGACGCCGCCCGGCTCGAGGTCGCCGGGCTCGCCGCCCCCTCCGGCCAGGTGGCGATCGTGGGCAACATCCCGTACCACCTGACGAGCCCGATCCTGTTCTCGCTCCTCGACCAGGCAGAGGCGGTGTCCCGTGCCGTCCTCCTCGTCCAGCGCGAGGTGGCGGAGCGCCTCGCGGCGGGCCCGGGCACGAAGGAGTGGGGGCTCCTCTCCGTCCTCCTGCAGCAGAGGGCGAGGGTCCGGGTGGAGCGCATCGTCGGGCGCGGCTCCTTCCACCCGCCCCCGCGAGTCGACAGCGCCGTCGTCGTCGTGGAGTTCGGCGCCCGGGCGCCGAGGTGCGCCGACCCGGCGCGCTTCCGGCGGCTCGTGAAGGCCGGCTTCGGCCAGCGCCGGAAGACGCTCCGCAATGCCCTCGAGGCCGCGAGGATCGCGCCCCGCGCGGACCTCGCGCAGGCGCTCGCCGCCGCCTCGCTCGACCCCTCCCGGCGCGGCGAGACCCTCACCGTCGAGGAGTGGGAGGCCCTCGACCGCGCCCTCCCCGTCCCCGCGCCATGAAGGGGGTGATGCCTTCCGCGCGGCCGGAAACGGGCCCAAGATGGATTCAGGAGGCGGCGGTGTCGGACACGAGGAGGGGCGGGCGGATGGTCGAGGGGGCGCTCCACGGCGGAAGCGCGGCGCGGCGCGGCTACTACCTCGCGCGAGCGACCTGGGAGCTCGTACCCGTCGAGCGCGACGGCGACGTCCTGCCGGGCGGGGCCGCGGAGCCCTACGTCCGCGTCCCCCTCTTCGTGGTCTTCTTCCTCCTGCCGGTCCTGGTCCTCGCCGGTGGGCGGGTCGACAAGCGCCCCGCACCCCGCGGGGGCCGGGGAGGAGGGGAGGGGCCCCCGCCGCCGTAGCACTCGCTACCCGTTAGAGGGCGGCGGCGGTGGCTCGACGAGGATCCTGGGAGGGCGCTCGACGCGGGCGGCCGCGAGGCGCCCGCCGGGCACGGCGACGGTCCGGTAGCGGCCACCGAGCGCGTGGAGCCCGCACAGCCCGCCGGCGAAGCGCGGGCGGCCGCAGCCCGGGCGCTCGCAGGGCGCCGGGCGCGTCCGCACCGCGCCGAACCACTGGGCGCCCTCCCGAAGTTCCCGCCCCGCCACCAACCCGCCCACCGCCGGAAGGGCGCCCATACCCGCCGCCGCCCTTACTACAACCCTCTGGCCCGCGCCGTCGCGATGAGGAGGCTCATGTTCCGGGCGCCGTTCTCGCCGAGGTAGCGGCGGAAGGCCTCGGGATCGATGCGCAGGGCGCGGATGGTCTCGTCGACGACGGCGTCATAGCTCTTCGCCTTGGGCTTCCTGAGCTCGATGGCGATCTTGAGGATCGCCCTGTGAAACGCCGGGTCCACCCCTTCGCGGGCACCCTTGCCCGCCCGCCCTGCCCGCCCCGCCATCCCCGCCCTCCTCGCCGCGACCTCGCAGCGAAACCGAAATGACCATACATGGCGCGTCATGCAGGGTCAAGAAAGGTCCGGAACCGCGCGTGGACACGTGAAGTCCCACTGTGGCAAGCTCGCGCGCCTCACCTTTGGACAAGCCCCGCTACATCGCCGTCGAGGGCCCCATAGGGGTCGGGAAGACGACGCTCGCGACCGCGCTCGCCGAGCGGCTCGGGGGCCGGCTGGTCCTCGAGGTCGTCGAGGAGAACCCGTTCCTGGCCGGCTTCTACGCCGACCGGGCGAAGCATGCCTTCCAGACGCAGCTCTTCTTCCTCCTCTCCCGCTTCCAGCAGCAGCAGGAGCTCTTCCAGCAGGACCTCTTCAGCCAGGTCACGGTCTCGGACTACCTCTTCGCGAAGGACCGCATCTTCGCGTCCCTGAACCTCGACCCGAACGAGCTCGCCCTCTACGAGCGCGTCTGGCAGGTGCTCGGTGCCCGCACCGTGAGGCCCGACCTCGTCGTCTATCTCCAGGCCCGCCAGGACGTGCTGCTCGCGCGCATCCGAAAGCGCGCCCGCGACTTCGAGCGCCACCTGTCGCCGGACTACCTGGACGCGGTCTCGCGGGCCTACGGCGACTACTTCTTCCACTACGAGGACACCCCGCTCCTCGTCGTGAACACGACCGACCTCGACCTGTCCGACGAGGCAGACCTGGACGGGCTCGTCGCCCAGGTCCGCCGCCACCGCAGGGGTCGCCTGCACTACAACCCGGAGGGGCATCGGGCCTGATCGGCGCGGGCGCGATCGAACCGTGGCGCACCCGGCCCCGGTCGGGGTACATTGAACGCTCGACCGATGGGCGGGACCCGAAACGGGCCCACACCGGAGGCGCAGAACATGTCCAGCCAGTCCGCTCCGCGGAAGCGGGTCACCACCCAAGAGCTCCGGCGCATGAAGGCGGGCGGCGAGAAGATCGCCGTCGTCACCGCCTACGACGCCACGAGCGCGCGCCTTGTCGCCCAGGGCGGCGTCGACGTGGTCCTCGTCGGGGACTCGCTCGGGATGGTCATGCAGGGACACGACTCCACCCTGCCCGTGACCCTCGAGCACATGATCTACCACTGCGCCTCGGTGCGCCGCGGGCTCGCCCGCAGCGCCGGCCGCGCGCACCTCGTCGGGGACATGCCGTTCGGCAGCTACCAGGCGAGCCCGGACGAGGCGGTGAAGCACGCCATGCGGCTCGTCGCCGAGGGCGGCGTGGAGTCGGTGAAGCTCGAGGGCGGCGCCGAGTTCACCGAGGTGATCGGCCGGATCGTGCGCGCCGGGGTGCCCGTCATGGGCCACATCGGCCTCACCCCCCAGTCGGTCCACAAGCTCGGCGGCTACGTCGTCCAGGGGAAGGAGACCGAGCGCGCCCAGCAGCTCCTCCGCGACGCCGAGGCGCTCGAGAGGGCCGGGTGCTACGCGATCGTCCTCGAGTGCATCCCGGCGGAGCTCGCCCGCCTCATCACCGGCCAGCTCCGAATCCCGACGATCGGCATCGGCGCCGGCGCCCACTGCGACGGGCAGGTGCTCGTGTTCCACGACCTCCTCGGCCTCGAGACCGAGTTCAAGCCCCGGTTCGTGAAGCGCTTCGCCGACCTCGGTCCGGTCGCGGCCGGCGCAGTCCGCGACTACGTCGCGGAGGTCAAGCAGGGCACCTTCCCGGCGGAGGAGCACAGCTTCCACGCCCCCGGGCTCAGGCTCCTGCAGGTCGTCACCCCCCCGAAGCCCGACGCCGACGACGAGCACCCCGGCGTGGTGGGGGCACCGGTCTAGCTCCCGCCGCCTCCCGATGCAGAGTCCCGAGCTCATCCGCGACCCGGCCGAGTGGCAGCGGCGGTGTACGGCCGCGCGCGACGCCGGCCGGCGCATCGCGCTCGTGCCCACGATGGGATACCTCCACGAGGGGCACCTCTCGCTCCTGCGGGAGGCGCGCCGGCGCGCGGACGAGGGCGGCGCCCCGGGGCTCGCGCTCGCCACCGTCTTCGTGAACCCGGCCCAGTTCGGCCCGTCGGAGGACCTGGCCCGCTACCCCCGGGACCTCGAGGGAGACCTCGCGAAGTGCGCGTCGGCCGGTGTCGACTGGGTGCTGGCGCCGGAGTCCCCGGACCGCATGTACCCGGCCGGCTACCAGACCTGGGTCGAGGTGACCGAGGTCTCGAAGGGGCTCTGCGGCGAGCGCCGCCCCGGCCACTTCCGCGGCGTCGCGACCGTCGTCGCGAAGCTCTTCGGCCTCTCGCGGCCGCACGTGGCGCTGTTCGGCGAGAAGGACTACCAGCAGCTCCAGGTGATCCGCGCGATGGTGCGGGACCTCGGGATGGGCGTCGAGGTCGCCGGGATGGCGATCGTCCGGGAGCCGGACGGCCTCGCCCTGTCCTCGCGCAACGCCTATCTCTCGCCCGAGGAGCGCAGGCGCGCGGTCGCCGTCTCGCGGTCGCTCGAGGAGGCGCGGCGTCGGGCCGCGACCGGCGAGCGCGACGCCCGGGCGCTCGCGTCGAAGGCGTCGCGGGAGATCGCGGCGGCGGGCCTGGTCCCCGACTACGTCGAGGTCGTCCACCCCGAGACGCTGCGGCTCGTCGAGCGGGCCGAGCACGGCTCGCGCATGCTCGCGGCCGCGTTCGCGGGCAAGACCCGGCTCATCGACAACGTGGCCCTGCCATGAGGAAGGGGGCCGGGGGCGCGGAGCGCGTGAGGCCGGTCGCGCAGAACAAGCGCGCGCGCTTCGACTACGAGATCGAGGAGCGGATCGAGGCGGGGCTCGTCCTGCAGGGGAGCGAGGTGAAGAGCCTGCGCGACGGCAACGTCGCGCTCTCGGACGCCTACGCCACCGTGCGGGGGGGCGAGCTCTGGCTCGTCAACTGCCGCATCGGGGAGTACAAGGCCGCCTCGTTCTTCGGCCACGCGCCGCTGCGCGACCGCAAGCTGCTCGTCTCCCGCGCGGAGCTCGGGCGTCTGCGCGGGAAGGTGGAGCAGCGCGGCTACTCGCTCGTGCCGCTCGCGATCTACTTCAAGGATGGCTGGGCGAAGGTCGAGCTCGCGCTCGCGCGCGGGAAGACCCATGAGGACCGGCGCCGGGACATCTCCGAGCGGGAGCAGAAGCGCGAGATCGAGCGCGCGCTCTCGCGCCGCCGCCGCTGACCTGGGCGCGCTGCGTCGCACACAGCCTCCCACCCTTCCGCACCCCCCCGGCGGGGCTCAACTGGCGCGCGGAAACCGCCCTGCTACGCTGAATTCGTGTTCGACCGCATCCGCCTGCGCCGGGACCTCATGGACTGCCACGGTCAGGTACTGGCGCGGCGCGGGATGCTCGTCTCGGCGGAGACGATCGCCGAGGCGGCTCGCGAGTCGCGCCCTGGTCCGTCGACGTCGCTCGCCGAGACCTTCGCCGCCGAGGACGTCCACACTCCGCTCGAGGAGCACGGGTACCGCCACCTCTTCCGCTCGGCCTCGGCACAGGCGGCCGTGGCGCGGACGATGCTCGCGGTGCGCCTCCCGGTGGCGCTCTTCGAGGAGCTGCAGGCGATGAAGCTCTCCGACCCGCTGCGATACGACCACGCGCTCGCCACCGCGGCGGTGGCGACGCGCATGCTGGCGGTGGGCGCGGGCGAGGCGCGGCTCGTGCCGGACATCGCCGCGGCGGCGCTCCTGCACGACATCGGGATGCGACACCTGCCCGGGCGGCTCGTGCGCGGACCCGAGCCGCTGCGCGGCCACGAGACCGTCGAGGTGGCGGAGCACCCCTTCCTCGGAGCCCTGCACCTCGCCCGAGTGCTCGGGCCGCACCCGGCCGTCGACGCGGCGCTCGGCCACCACTGGCGCAACGGCCAGGGCTATCCCGACCTTGCCCGCCGCCCGTCGCGTGCGCTCGAGGTGGTAGCGGTCGCGAGCGCCTTTGCCGCGCTCACCCAGGCCCGCAGCTATCGCTCGGACCCGTTCGGCCCGCGCGGCGCCGCCGACGTGCTCGTGCAGGAGGCGGCGGCGGAGCGGATGGACCCCTCCGCGGTGAAGCTCCTCGTCCACGCGCTCCGGGGCGGAGCCGGCGAGATCGGCGTCCTGCGCTTCGCGCGGGCGCGCCAGGCCGGACCGGCCGAGAACCACTACACGGCCATCGTCGCGCCGGTCCGAAGCTTCATCTGACGGGCGCTACAGCCCCGACGCCTGCCGCAGCAGATCCCAGGTGTAGATCCCGGACGAGTGGCCGTCCGACCAGTGGATCTGAATGGCGTAGTTGCCGACCGGCTCCACCCGGAGCGGCCGGATGTCGGCCGGGATGGTGCCCGGGTCGAGGACCTTCCGCCCCGTCCCCTCCTCGATGCAGGCGGCGCACGGGCAGGCGTCGCGCAGCTGGAAGGGGGGAAGGACGACGTGCCGGCCGCCCGGCCAGTCCACGGCGAGCTCGCCGCGCTCGTTCACCTCGATGCCCTCCGGCGGCGCCGGCGGGGGGGGACGGCTCTGGATCCGGTCGAGGAGGCCCATGCCCGATTACATGCGGGGCGGCGCGCCTTCCGTCAAGCGCCCCGCGCGAGCGAGGCGAGCAGGTCCGAGCGGTCCTCGAGGGGGTTCGTGCAGGGCGGCCCGACGGTCGCGTAGAGCTCCGAGACCTCGAGCGACCGGGCGAGCCGGAGCACGGCCGTCGAACGGGTCCCGTAGACCGGGTCGAGGTGGATGCAGGTCCGCTGGAACGGATCCGACCCATGCACGGCGAGGAGGTCCCGCAGGTGGGGCGGGGACGGCTCGAGCGGCCAGTGCCCCCGGATCCACTCGCCGCGCCGGCAGCGCCCGAAGGGGGAGTTCTCGGTGACGACGTGCAGGCCGGGCGGGAGGTCCTCGAACTCGGCGGACTCCCCGTCGTACCACCACAGGAAGGCGCTCTCCGCGTCCGCGACGAGGAGGTGGAAGGGGTTGTAGGCGCCGGCGGCGAGCGCGCCGAGCGATCGGCGCGCCTCCCGGGCCGTCTGCCGGGCGAGCGCCGAAGAGACGATCTCGCCGCGCGAGCGCCGGGAGGGATCCGGGCCGCTCGTCGCGGGCAGGTGGTAGTTCGTGATCCCGGAGAACACCCCGCCGGCGTTCACGCCGATCCAGGTCCCGCCGGCCACGAGGTCGCGGGGCGCGAGGACCGCCAGCGCTCCCTCGCGGGTCCGCAGGCCCCAGTCCTCCCAGGGCCGGTCCTTGCGCTCGTCGCGGTTCGCCGCCACGACGAGGGGCCAGCGGGCGTCGACCTGGAAGGCGACGGCGAGGGTGCACACGCCCCGGAGATAGGCCAGCGGGCGGCGCGCCGCCCGCCTTCCCCCTCGTCTACTTCTTCCCGACCGCCACGGCGCGGGCGTTCTTCACCGACGCGAGCAGGATCTGGCGCTGCAGCTCGAGCTGCTTCGGGAGCGTCGCGCCGAGCTTCTCGAACCACTCCTTCTGGCTCTCGAGCTCGTACTCCCACTCGGCGAGGTCGATGCGGGTCGCCTGCTCGGCGGCCTCCTTGGGGACGCCGAGGCCCGTCATGTCGAGGTCGCCTGTGAAGGGAACCCAGCCGAGCGCGGTCTCCTGGCCGTTCACGCGCCCGTGGCTCCGGTCGAGGACCCACTTGAGGACGCGCATGTTGTCGCCGTAGCCGGGCCACAGGAACTTGCCGTCGGATCCCTTGCGGAACCAGTTCACGAGGAAGATCTTCGGCGGGTTCGGGATCCGCTGCTGCATGTCGATCCAGTGCTGCAGGTAGCTCCCGGCGTCGTAGCCGAGGAACGGCAGCATGGCCATCGGGTCGCGGCGCACGACGCCCACCTGGCCCGTCGCGGCGGCGGTCGTCTCGGACCCCATCGTCGCGCCGAGGTAGACGCCGTGCGTCCAGTTGAAGGACTGCAGGACGAGGGGCACCGTGTTCGACCGGCGCCCGCCGAAGATGACGGCGCTGATGGGCACGCCCCGCGGGTCGTGGGCGAACCGCGAAAGCGCCGGGTTGTTCGACATCGGCGCGGTGAAGCGGCTGTTCGGGTGCGCGGCCTTCTCCTCGGAGCCCTTCTTCCAGTTCGCGCCCTTCCAGTCGATGAGCTCGTCGGGGGCGGGCTCGTCCTTGCCCTCCCACCAGACGTCTCCATCCTTCGTCCGCGCCACGTTCGTGAAGAGCGTGTCCTTCGTGATGCTCTTCATGGCGTTCGCGTTCGTCTTGTAGTTCGTGCCCGGGACCACCCCGAAGTAGCCGTACTCGGGGTTCACCGCCCACAGCCGGCCGTCCGGCCCGACGCGCATCCAGGCGATGTCGTCGCCGACCGTCCGGATCTTCCAGCCCTCGAGCTCCTTGGGCGGGATGAGCATCGCGAAGTTCGTCTTGCCGCAGGCCGACGGGAAGGCCGCCGCGACGTAGCTGATCTCGCCCTCCGGGCTCTCCGCCTCGAGGATGAGCATGTGCTCGGCGAGCCAGCCCTCCCGCTTCGCCAGGTAGGAGCCGATGCGGAGCGCGAGGCACTTCTTGCCGAGGAGCGCGTTGCCGCCGTAGCCCGAGCCGACCGACCAGATGGTGTTGTCCTGCGGGAAGTGGGCGATGTAGCGCCGCTCCGGGTGGCAGTCGCGGACGGAGTGCAGCCCCTTGTTGAACTCGCCCTTGTCCCCGAGCCTGTCGAGGGCGACCTTCCCCATGCGCGTCATGATGCCCATGTTGAGCGCGACGTAGATGGAGTCGGTGAGCTCGATGCCCACCTTCGCGAACGGCGAGTCCGCCGGGCCCATCACGTAGGGCACGACGTACATCGTGCGCCCCTTCATCGAGCCCTCGTAGAGCGCGCGGAGCTTCCCGTACATCTCCTTCGGCTCGGTCCAGATGTTCGTCGGCCCCGCCTCCTCCTTCGTCGGGGTGCAGATCACCGTCAGGTGCTCGACCCGGGCCACGTCGTTCGGGTTGGAGTGGTGGTAGTAGCAGCCGGGCCACTTCTTCTGGTCCAGGGGAATGAGCACCTTCTCCGCGACCGCCTGTGAGACGAGGCGCTTCTTCTCCTCCTCCGAGCCGTCGAGCCAGACGACCTTGTCGGGCTGGGTGAGCTTGGCCGTCTCCTCGACCCACGCGAGGAGCGCAGGGTTCTTGGTCGGAGCGTTGGCGGTCGCTGACATGGCGGATCTCTCCCGGTGGTGGGGGTCGGCGGATTTCTAGCACACGCCGGGGCACGTGCCAAAAGGGGCCTGTGCACCCCGGAAAGGTGTCGGGCGGCTCCGCCGCTATTTCTTGAGCTTGTCCCGGAGCAGGTCGCCGAGCGTGCCGAAGCCCTTGCCGGGCGCGCGGGGGGAGCGGGACATCCACTCCGACGCCTCCCGCCGCTCCTCGGCGGCCTCCCCCTGCGTCCGCGACAGCCGAATCCGTCCGCGCTCGTCGATCTCGGTGACGAGGCAGGTGATCTCCTTCCCCGCGGGAAAGGCCTTGCGGAGGTCCTGGCCGCGCGGGGTCCCGGTCTCGGCGGCGGGCACGAGCCCGCGCCCGCCGGGGAACCGGACGAAGACGCCGTAGGGCTCGACGCGGTCGACCGCCCCCTTCACGACGTCGCCGACCCTGGGCGGCGGCGGCGGGGCGGCGACCGGGCGCGGGGCGGCCTCCGCCGGCTCGGGGCGGGGGACGAGGGCCTTCACCGAGAGCGCGATGCGCTCGCCCTTCTTCGGATCCTCGTCGATGCGGAGCACCTGGACCTGCACCTTGTCCCCGGGCTTCAGGAGGTCCGCGGGGCGGGACACGCGGTCCCAGGCGAGCTCCGAGACGTGGACGAGCCCCTCGAGGCCGCCGATGTCCACGAAGGCCCCGTAGTCCTGGACGCTCGTCACGGTGCCCTCGAAGGTCGCCCCCGGGGCGAGCGACGTCCGGGTGCGGCGCGCGAGCTCCGCCCTCTCCTCCTCGAGGAGCGCCCGGCGGGAGAGGACCACGTCCCGCTCGTCCGCCTTCGACACCTTGAAGCGCAGCTTCTGTCCGACGAACGCGGCGAGGTCGCCGACGAAGCGAACGTCCACCTGCGAGGTGGGGCAGAAGGCGCGCTGCCCCATCACCTCCACCTCGAGCCCGCCCTTGTTGAAGCCCTTCACGAGCCCCTCGACGGGGAGGCCGGCGTGCGCCGCGTCGAGGAGCGCGCGGCGGTCGGGGTGCACCCGGGCGCGGCCGCGCGAGACGACGACGCCCCGCTCCCCGCCCTTCACGACGACGCCGTCGACGATGTCGCCGGCCTGGAACGCGAGCTGGCCGTCGTCGTCCTGGAGCTCCACG
Source organism: Anaeromyxobacteraceae bacterium (assembly GCA_035543235.1). GTDB lineage: Bacteria > Myxococcota > Myxococcia > Myxococcales > Anaeromyxobacteraceae > DATJZG01. The sequence continues at coordinate 36,507 of DATKJV010000047.1, forward strand.
ACGTCGATCATCCCGTCCGCGAGGCCGCTGCCGAGCTCCAGGAACGCCACGTCCTGGCCGATCTGGAGGATCTTGCCCGCCACCTTCTCGCCGGCCTCGAAGCGGCGGCGCAGCCGGGTGTCGGCCTCCGCCAGGAGGTCCGCGAAGGATCCCTCGTCCACGACCGGTGCCTCGGCGGCCGGGGGCGGCTCGCCGGGAGGCAGCGAGGGCGCCCGCGCCACGCGCTCGGCGGGCCTCTCGGCCGGGGGTTCGCGCCGTCGCTCCGCGCCCCGGGGGCCCTCGCGGCGGGCCGGGCGCGGCGCGCCGGGAGCGCGCCCCGCCCGCGCTGGCCTCGGATCGCCCCGGCCGGCGGCGGACTTCTGCTCGGCGACGCGCTGCCACTGCGGCCGGCTGTCGCGGGGCGGCGGCGCGGGCGCGCGCTCGGCGGAGGAGAGCGCCTCCTCGACGGGCGCCTCGATCTTCACGCCTGCCGGCGGGGGCTTCACGTGGCCCTTGCGCACGACTACCGGCCCGGGCTCGGTCTTCTTCTGCTCGTCGGCCATCGGGCGCGTTATAACACGCCCGGAATCGAGCCCATGGAACGCCGAACCGCCGTCTTCCTCTGTCACTCCGACGACGACGCCCTCCGCCTCGCGGGCGCCTGCGCGCTCGCCGCGGTCGCCCTGGGGGACCGGGTCGACGTCTTCCTCCTCGCCGAGGCGGTCCGCGCGGTGGTCGACGGGGCGGGCGACCCGGACGGCCCCGCAGCCGGCCTGCACCAGGCCCGGGCGGCCGGCGAGTGCCGCCTGCTCGCCTGCTCCCGGAGCACCGTCGAGTCGAGGCTCGACCCGGCCGCCGCCGAGGGTGCGCTCGACGCCGTCGTGGGATGGCCCACCATCCTCGAGTGGACGCGCGGCGTGACGGATCGCTTCTTCTTCTGACGGCGGCGTGCCATGATCGGCGCGTGACCGGGGGGGCGCGACCGCTCACCACCCTCTTGCTGCCGGGCCTCGACGGGACGGGGCGGCTGTTCTCGCGCTTCCTGGCCGCGGCCGACGGCGCGCTCGAGCTGCGGGTCCTGCGCTACCCTGCCGACCGGTATCTCGACTACGCGCGCCTCGAGGCGCTCGTCCTGCGGGAGCTCCCGGCCGGGCCGTTCGCGATCCTCGGGGAGTCGTTCGGCGGCCCGCTCGCGCTGCGGATCGCGGCCCGCGCGCCGGCCGGGCTCGTCGGGGTCGTTCTCGCCGCGAGCTTCCACCGGCGCCCGGCGGCCCGGCTCTTCCGCGTCGCCTCCCCGCTCGGGCCGGCCTTCTTCCGCCTGCCGCTCCCGGCCCACGCGGTGCGGCTGCTCCTCGCCGGCCACGACGCCCCCGACGACCTCGTCGAGGACGTGAGAGACGCGGTGGCGGCGGTGAAGGGGAGCGTCATGGCGGCCCGCGCTCGCGAGGCGTTCCGCGTCGACGCCACCGCCACCCTCCGGCGCTGCCCGGTCCCGCTGCTCTTCCTCGGGGGGAAGCACGACCGGCTGCTCCGGAGCGCACTGCCCATCGAGGTCCGCGCGCTGCGCCCCGACGTGGAGATCCGGATGCTCGACGCCCCGCACCTCGTCCTGCAGCGCCGGTCGTCCGAGGCGATGGAGATCGTGCGCAGCTTCCTGCTGCGGGCCGCGGCCCGCGGCGCCTCCGCCTGAAAGGAGACGGGGCCGCCCCCGCGAGGAAGCGGCCCCGTCCCGAAACCCTCACGCGACGATCAGTCCTCGGCGCCCTTGCGGCCGCCGTCCTTCGCCCACTGCTCGAGCATGGCGGTGGTGACCGACTTGGGGCGCTCGATCGCATATCCGAGGGCGCGGTCCCAGGTGATGTTCGCGAGCACGCCCAGCGCGCGTCCGACGCCGAAGAGGACCGTGTAGAAGTCCCACTCCCGGACGCCGTAGTACCACTGGATGACGCCCGAGTGCGCGTCGACGTTCGGCCAGGGGTTCTTGGTCTTGCCGTGCTTCGTCAGGACGCCCGGGGCCACCTCGTAGATCATGTTCACGAGCTGGAAGAGCGGGTCGTTCGGGAGGTGCTTCTTCGAGTACTCGTTCTGGGCGGTGTAGCGCGGGTCGGTCTTGCGGAGCACGGCGTGGCCGTATCCGGGGATGACCTGGCCGCTGTTGAGCGTGTCCCAGAGGAACTTCTCGAGCTCCTCCTTCGTCGGCACCTTGTTGTTGAGCTTCTTCATCACGTTCTGGATCCAGCCGAGCACCTCCTGGTTCGCGAGGCCGTGGAGCGGCCCGGCGAGGCCGTTGATGCCGGCCGACAGCGAGTAGTACGCGTCCGACAGCGCGGAGGCGACGAGGTGCGTCGTGTGGGCGGAGACGTTGCCCGACTCGTGGTCCGAGTGGAGGATGAAGTACATGCGCGCCACCTCGTCGTACGGCGGCGCCACGCCCATCATGTGCGCGAAGTTCCCGCCCCAGTCGAGCTTCGGGTCGGCCGGGATGTGGGTGTCGGACTTGTACTTCATCCGGTAGATGTAGGCGGCGATCGTCGGCAGCTTCGCGAGCAGGTTCATGGAATCCTCGTACATCGGATCCCACATGTCGTTCTTCTTGAGGCCGCCCTCGCCATAGCGCTTCGCGAAGACCGAGTCGCGCTGCATCGACAGGATGGCCGCGGAGAACATCGTCATCGGGTGCGAGTCGCGCGGCAGGGCGCGCAGCACGTCCTTGACGTAGTGGGGCACCTGGGAGCGGGCCTTCCAGTCCTCCACGACCTCCAGGGTCTGCTGCATGGTCGGGACTTCGCCGGTGAGCAGGAACCAGAAGAAGCCCTCGACGTACGGCTGCTCCTTGCCGGGGACCTTCGGCAGCGCGGCGAAGGTCTCGGGGATCGTCTTGCCGCGGAAGCGGATGCCTTCGAAAGGATCGAGGTACGAGATGTCCGTCACGAGACTGCGAACGTCGCGGGCGCCGCCGATGCACTGCCCGATGTTCACCTTGTCGATGACGACGTTGCCGAACTCCTTGTTGAGCTTCTGCGTGCGGGGACGGAACTCCTCGATCTTCTGAAGCAGCTTCGCCTTGAGGTTGCTCATCTGGGCCATGATGGGGACTCCTACGGCTGAAGGGGACGAGTGGACTTCGAGCGCGCTCGGAGAGACGACGAATCCTACCCGTCTCGAACGCGAAGGCGCAACGACGTTCTCCTCTCTCGATCGACTGAAAAATCGAGCGTTGACGGCCGTCAAGCCCCTGTGGGGCGCCCCCCGGCTCGCCATCACGTCGAGTGAAGTAGCGAAAAAGGATGGGGCCGCCGCGCGTCTCCGCGGGCGGCCCCCGCTCTCTCGAGCGACGTCGATCCCCCGCGGAGCGGGGGAAGCTACTTGGCCCAGCCGGCGGCGAGCGCGGCCGCCACCTGCGCGGCGACGAGCCCCGCGTCGACCGGCTTCGCGGGGGGCGGAGCGGGCTCCGCCGGGGCCTCGGCGGCGGGCGCCGCCTCCTCGGCGCGCCGGCGGCGGGGGCGCTCGGCCCCGGCGCTCGACCGGCAGGTGCGGCACCAGGGCTGGTTGCGGATGGAGCCGTCGGCCATCCGGCGCAAGCCGAACTGCGAGAGCGGTCGCATCTTGTGGCACTTGAGGCACATGAGGGTGATGAGCACCTCGTGGCCGTCGGCGTCGTAGACCGCCGACCGGCGCCGCCGCTGCTTCGGCGTCGCCTGCTCTCCCCTGCCGCTCGAATCGGACCGCACGGCCTCGCGCGTGGAAATCGCGGGCGCCACCATCACCTTCACCGCCATCGCTCACGGACCTCCGGGATGAGTCCCGCGCCGCCCTCGGGGCGGCCCGGTGCCCGACCATCCTGGATCGGTGGTCTGACATCGCGCTCGCGGGGGCTACCGGAGCCCGACCACCCGGCCGTCCGGGAGGAGGTCCATGTCCTCCGCGGCGGGCCGCTCGGGCAGGCCCGGCATGAGGACGATTTCGCCCGCGAGCGCCGTGACGTAGCCGGCGCCGGCGTAGAGCCGGAGCTCCCGCACAGGCAGGCGGAACCCGGACGGGTTCGGCCCCAGGAGGGGGTCGTGAGAGAACGAGTACGGCGTCTTCGCAATGCAGACGGGGAAGCGGCCGTGGCCGAGCGCGGTGAGGTCGTCGAGCTGCGCGGCCGCGGCCCTCGAGAAGTCGACGCCAGCCGCCCGGTAGATCCGCACGGCCACCTCCTCGACCTTCCTCTTCAGCGGCCACTCGTCGGGGTAGAGGAGGCGGAAGCTGCTGGCGCCGTCCCCGAGCGCCGCGGACACGGCGCGGGCGAGGTCGAGGGCGCCGGCCCCGCCGTCGCGGAAGTGCGTGGCGACCACCGCCTCGCGCGCGCCCGCGGCGATCGCCACGTCGCGCAGCGCGGCGTGCTCCTCGGCGCGGTCCTCGGGGTGCACGTTCAGGGCCACCACCGCCGGCACCCCGAAGGCGAGCACGTTCTCGACCTGGAGCCGGAGGTTCTCCGCGCCGCGCCGGAGGGCGTCCGGATCCGGCGCCGCGAGCGCCGCGTCGAGCTCGCGCCCCTTCTTCCCGCGCCCGGCGCCTCCGTGGTGCTTCGCGGCGCGCACGGTCGCGACGACCACGGCGGCGGACGGCTCGAGTCCGCTCTGCCGGCACTTCAGGTCGAAGAACTTCTCGGCGCCGAGGTCCGCCCCGAATCCGGCCTCGGTGACGACCACGTCCGCTGCGGCGAGGCCGAGCCGGTCGGCGATCACGGAGCTCGTGCCCTGCGCGATGTTCCCGAAGGGGCCGGTGTGGACGAGGACCGGAGAGCCCTCGAGCGTCTGCATGAGGTTCGGCTTCACCGCCTCGGCGAGGAGGACCGCCATCGCCCCGGCGGCCTTGAGCTTCTCCGCCTGCACCGGGCGGCCCTGGCGGTTCCGGGCGAGCACCACGCGGCCGAGGCGGCGCCGGAGGTCCGGGACGTCCTCGGCGAGCGACAGAACCGCCATGACCTCGGACGCGGCGGTGATGGTCCACTCCGCCTCGCGCACGGGCCCGTTGAGCCGCCCTCCGAGCCCGATCACCGCGTCGCGGAGCGGCCGGTCGTTCATGTCGACGACCCGCGGCCAGACGACCGAGCCCGGCTCGACGCCGAGCGGGTTGCCGTGGTTCAGGTGGTTGTCGAGCATCGCCGCGGCGAGGTTGTGGGCCGAGGTCACGGCGTGGAAGTCGCCGGTGAGGTGGAGGTTGAAGGTCTCCATGGGGACGACCTGCGACCGGCCGCCGCCGTTTCCGCCCCCCTTCACGCCGAAGACCGGGCCGAGACTCGGCTGCCGGACGGTGAGCGCCGCGCGAACGCCCCGCCGGCGCAGAGCGTCCGTGAGCCCGATGGCGGTCGTCGTCTTCCCCTCGCCGGCGGGCGTCGGCGTCACCGCCGTCACGACCACGAGCCTGCCGCGGCCGCCCCGCGCCTCCAGACGGCGGACCGCGGCGAGGTCCACCTTCGCCGCGTGTCGACCGTAGGCCTCGATCTCCGCCGGCTCGAGCCCGAGCTCCCGCGCGACCTCCAGGATGGGGCGGAGCGACGCGGCCTGTGCGATCTCGAGCGAGGTGGGCATGGGCCGAGAGCGTAGCCCCTCGCCTCCGCGCCGGGCCGGGACGCCCCATCGGGGCGGACCCCGCGCCCCGGAACGGGCGGCCGGAGTAACATGGTCGCGGAGGCGCGCCATGGCATCCCCCGGCGAGCGGATACGGCGCTACACGTGGATCGGCATCGCCCTCGTCTGGGCGGCCCTCCTCGCCTTCGGCCTCTCGTCGCAGCCGGTGAAGTCCGAGGTCCTCACCTACAGCGACTTCAAGGCGGACGTCGCCGCCGGCAAGGTCGACGAGGTCGCCATCTCGCCGACCGAGATCCGCGGCCGCCTGAAGCCCGAGGGGGGGAAGCTGGGCACGTCCTTCGCGCTCGTGCGGGTGGAGGACCCCGATCTCGTCCGCTCGCTCGAGGCGGCCCACGTGAAGGTGAGCGGGGCCGTCGACCGGGCGCCCTGGTGGAGCTCGCTCGCCTGGCTCCTGCCGCTCGCCATCGCCATCCCCTTCCTCCTCTCGCTCTTCCGGCGGACCGGCGCCGCCGGCCAGGGGGGGCTCTTCGCGGTCGGGCGCTCCCGGGCGAAGGTCTACGTGGAGACCGACGTGAAGGTGACCTTCGCCGACGTGGCGGGGGTGGACGAGGCGAAGCAGGAGCTGCAGGAGGTCATCGAGTTCCTGAAGACCCCCGACAAGTTCCGGCGCCTGGGGGGCAAGATCCCGAAGGGGATCCTGCTCGTCGGCCCGCCCGGGACCGGCAAGACGCTGCTCGCCCGGGCGGTCGCCGGCGAGGCGGCCGTGCCGTTCTTCTCCATCAGCGGCTCCGAGTTCGTCGAGATGTTCGTCGGCGTCGGGGCGGCGCGCGTCCGCGACCTCTTCCTGCAGGCGCGGGAGCGGGCGCCCTGCATCGTGTTCATCGACGAGCTCGACGCGCTGGGGAAGGCGCGCGGGGTCGGGCCCATGGCCCACGAGGAGCGCGAGCAGACGCTCAACCAGCTGCTCGTGGAGATGGACGGTTTCGACCCCCGCGTGGGCGTCATCCTCATGGCGGCGACGAACCGCCCGGAGATCCTCGACCCGGCGCTGCTTCGGGCGGGGCGCTTCGACCGGCACGTGCTCGTGGACCGGCCCGACAAGGCCGGGCGGCTCGCCATCCTCCAGGTGCACGCCCGCCAGATCCAGCTCGCCGACGCGGCCGCGCTCGAGAGCATCGCCGGCATGACCGCCGGCCTCGTGGGAGCCGACCTCGCAAACGTCGTGAACGAGGCGGCGCTCCTCGCCGTTCGGCGCGGGGCCGAGAAGGTCGAGCTGCGCGACCTGCAGGAGGCGGTGGAGCGGATCGTCGCCGGGCTCGAGAAGCGGAACCGCGTGCTGAATCGCATGGAGCGCGAGCGCGTCGCCCATCACGAGGTAGGGCACGCGCTCGTGGCGTTCGCCCTCCCCGGCCAGGACCAGGTCCAGAAGATCTCCATCATCCCGCGCGGCATCGCGGCGCTCGGCTACACGCTGCAGGTGCCCACCGAGGATCGGTTCCTCATGACGGAGCACGAGCTCGAGAACAAGATCTGCGTGCTGCTCGGCGGCCGCGTGGCCGAGGAGGTGTCGTTCGGCGACGTCTCCACTGGCGCGCAGGACGACCTCCTCAAGGCCACCGAGATCGCCCGGAGCATGGTGCGGTCCTACGGGATGAGCGAGGCGCTCGGGCCGCTCTCCTTCGAGAGGGACGGGCGTCCCCTCTTCCTCCGCACGGCCGAGCTGCCCTCCCGGCCCGACGCCTCGGAGGAGGTGCTCCGGCAGATCGACGCCGAGGTGAGGCGGATCGTGGAGACGCAGCACGCCCGCGCGCGGAAGCTCCTCGAGGAGCGCGTGGTCCTGCTCCGCGAGGCGGCGAAGGCGCTGCTCGCGCAGGAGACGCTCTCCGGCGACGAGCTCCGCGCCGTCGCCTCCCGGCTGGGCTTCGCCCCCGAGCCGGCCCCCGCGAAGGCGACCGCCTGAGGCCGCGCCCGCCTACAGGAGCTTCGAGCCGACGAGGAGCTGGACCGCCGCGGCGAGCGTCGCCGCCGTGGCGCCCGTCACCGCCGGCTTCGCCGATGCGCGGGCCCAGGCGACGCCGCCCGCGATCGCGATGCCGCCGGCGAGGACGAGCGTGACCGGGAAGCCCCCGGCGCGGATCTGCACCGCGTGGAAGAGGACGAGCGCCTGCAGTCCCGCCGCCACGGCGGCCGCCACGCCGGGACCGCGCACCGCTGCGTCGAAGAGGAGAGCGAGGGCGCCGGCGCAGGCCACGACCGAGAGGGCGTCGAAGAGGCTCATGCGCGCATCTTGCCGCCGTGCGGCGCGGGCGCCAGAAAACGGCGCCGCAGCCACGCGGTGGCGCAACACCGGTCCCGACTCGCGAGCATGGAGCGCGGAGCGGTGCCGCCGGCGGGTAGGACGCGCGTCTGCCGGTCCCGGGTGCTCGTCGGGCCGAGGGCCGGCCCGCTCCCGGCTTCCCGCGCAGCCCCTCTCCCGAAAGATAAGGGTTCGGTCAGGACCCGTGACGGGAGGGCCCGCATGCTGGGACGCAAACGACGCGCCGTGGGGCGCGAGGAGAACCGGCATGCTGACAGTCGACCGGGAGCCGCTCGAGATTGCTACTCACCCCTTTCGCGAGCGAGTGAACGCGTGGTTCTTTCACGTCCTCGATGGTTACGCGCACCGCAAGTACCGGGTCGTGAAGCGGGAGATGTTCGGAGGCCTCCCTCGCACGATCCTCGAGATCGGTGCCGGGGACGGCGCGAACTTCCGCTACCTCACACGAGGCACGCGCGTCATCGCCCTCGAGCCCAACGTGCACATGCACGGCTACCTGCGGGAGGCCGGGCGCCGGCACGGCGTCACGGTGGACATCCGCGTCGGGCTCGCCGAACGCATTCCGCTGCCCGACGCGAGCGTCGAGGCGGTCATCTGCAGCCTCGTCCTCTGTACGGTCAAGGACCCGGAGCGGGCTCTTGCGGAGGTCCGGCGCGTCCTCCGACCGGGTGGACGCCTCTGGTGCATCGAGCACGTCGCGGCGCCGGCGGGGACCTTGCTCGCGAACGTTCAACGGTGGGTCCACCGTCCGTGGCGGTGGCTCTTCGAGGGTTGCGAGACACGCCGGGACACGGGACGGCTGCTTAGGGAGGCCGGATTCGCCTCCGTCGAGATCACGCCGTTCACGCTCCGCACGGCCTTCGTCCCCATTCGCCCGCAAATCGCGGCGGTCGCCCTTAGGTGACCGCGTGACCTCGGCGGGCCGCGGCGACCAGCGCCAGGAGCTCGCGTTCGAGCCGGGGGCGGCCATCGAAGAGGAAGGCGTGATCGTCGCCTTGGGCCTCGACGAGACGAGAGCCCGGGATCGCGCCGGCGAGCGCGCGTCCGTTCCCGAACCTGACGACGCGGTCGCCGGCGGCGTGGAGGACGACCGTCGGCACCCGCACGAGGTGGAGCAGCGCGCGCACGTCGATGTCGAGGTTCATCTCGAGCAGGTCCAGTGCGGCCCCCGGACTCGCGCCCTCCTGCTCGGCGCGCGCCGCCCAAGCGGCGGCAGGCTCGGTGAGGTGCCGCTTCGGGATGAGCGCCCGGATCGTGGCGCCGGAGCCCCAGCCGCTCTGGATGTAGCCTCGGAGGGTCGCGATCTCGCCATCGGTCCAGCCGTGCGGGTGATCCGGCGCCGCGGCCATCCGGGCGAACGCCCCGACGAGTGCAAGCCCGCGCACGCGAGAAGGACACTTCACGGAGAGAGTCACAGCCATGGGGCCGCCCTCGGAGAAGCCGACCAGCACCGCCCCGGGAGAGCGAACCGCGTCCAGGAGGGCGACGAGGTCGTCGACCCGCTCGGGGAGCCTCGGCAGCACCTTGACCCGATCGCTGGCGCCAGTTCCGCGCTTGTCGAACATCACCACGCGTGCATGACGGGATAGAGCGCGCACGATCTCCGCCGCTCCCCCCAGCGCCAAGGCAGAGCGCATCCCCAGCGACCAGCCCAGCACGAGCACCACGTCGACGGGTCCTTCGCCGACCACCCGGTACGCAATGTGGACGTCGCCTCGCCGAAGGTAGCTCGGGCGCTCACCGGCTGCGGCGTCCGCCGCGTCCGGGTCGATGCCCGTCACCTCGCCCACGAACCGGTACCCGCGGCGAGCGTGCGTGCGGAGCAGACCTCTATCCGCCGGGCGCAGGGCGCGGCGCGCGAGGCTGACCGCACGCTGAAGCGACGCATCCGTCACGACCGCGTCCGGCCAGAGCTCGCGAAGGAGCTCGTCCTTCGACACGACGTGGTTCCTGTGCCGAACGAGATACTCCAGGACCGCAAACACCTGCGGCTGGAGCGGTTGGATCGCGCCGGCGGCCCGGAACTCCCGGCGACCGACGTCCAGCTCGTAGCTCCCGAATCGCCACGCCACTCGCCAGCGACGCATAGTCGGCCGTGGGCCGGCTATCAACCGATGGGCCGCCGCTCGTTCGCGCGACGCGGCGTCCGGAGGGGCACGGCATGCGGTGAGGCTCGCTTCCCGCCACGAGCTCGCCCCGTCAATGTTTGATTGCGACCCGGCATCGCTCGCGGGCGAGGGGGGCGCGACCCGGATGGGCCGGTGGCCGGCCTAGCCCGCGATCTTCGCCATCACGTGGGGCAGGATGCCGCCAGCCCTCAGGAATTCGACCTCGACGGGGGTGTCGAGCCGGACGAGGACCGGCACCTCCTCCTGCCGGCCGTCGCGGCGCCGGACGACGAGGCGCGCCGTCGCTCGGGGGGCGAGCCGGGAGACGCCGAGGAGGTCGTAGGTCTCGGTGCCGTCGAGGCGCAGGGCCTCGGCGGAGACGCCGTCGGGGAACTGGCAGGGCAGCACCCCCATCCCGGCGAGGTTCGCCCGGTGGATGCGCTCGAAGGAGCGCGCCACGACGGCGCGCACGCCGAGCAGCGCCGTCCCCTTCGCCGCCCAGTCGCGCGAGCTGCCCGTTCCGTACTCCTGCCCGGCGAGGACCACGAGCGGGACGCCGCGCTTCTCGTACTCCACCGCCGCGTCGTAGATGGACATGCGCTCGCCCGATGGCTGCAGGGAGGTGACGCCGCCCTCCACGCCCGGCACCATGAGGTTCCGGATGCGGACGTTCGCGAAGGTGCCGCGGACCATGACCCGGTCGTTCCCGCGCCGCGACCCGTAGCTGTTGAAGTCCGCCGGGGCGACGCCCAGCGAGACGAGGTACTGGCCGGCGGGCGAGCTCGGCCGGATCGACCCGGCCGGGCTGATGTGGTCGGTCGTGACCGAGTCCCCGAAGATGGCGAGGGCGCGCGCACCGGTCACGTCGCTCGGCGGCCGCGGGGGCGTCATGAAATAGGGCGGCTCCTGGACGTAGGTGGACTTCGGGTCCCAGCGGTAGACGAGCCCCTCGGCCGAGCGCATCTCGTTCCACTGCGGGTTCTGGTCGAACCGCTCGTAGTTCTTGCGGTACTCCTCGGGGTCCCGGGCCGTGGACAGGAGCGAGGCCACCTCCGCCGGCGAGGGCCACAGGTCGCGGAGGTAGACGTCCCTCCCGTCGCGGTCGCGGCCGAGCGGCTCGCGCGTGATGTCCTTCGCCACCGTGCCGGCGAGCGCGAAGGCCACGACCAGCGGGGGGCTCATGAGGAAGTTCGCCTTGACGCTCCCGTGGATGCGGGCCTCGAAGTTCCGGTTGCCCGAGAGCACGCTGGCGACGACGAGGTCGTTCTCGGTCACGAGCCGCTCGAGGTCGGGGTCGAGAGGTCCCGAGTTGCCGATGCAGGTCGTGCACCCGTAGCCCACCACGTCGAAGCCGAGCGCGTCGAGGTGGCGCAGGAGCCCCGTCCGCTCGAGGTAGCGAGTGACGACCCGGCTCCCCGGCGCGAGCGACGTCTTCACCGTGGGCGGCGGCCGCATGCCCCGCTCCGCCGCCTTCCGGGCGAGGAGGCCGGCCGCGAGCATCACCGCGGGGTTGGAGGTGTTGGTGCACGAGGTGATCGCCGCGATCACCACGTCGCCATGGCCCGCGTCCACGGCACCCCGGCGCTTGCGCACCCCGAGCTCCGCCGCCGGCTTCCCGTAGCCCGTCGGGTCGGTGCGGGAGAAGAGCTCCGCGAAACGCCCGGACAGCGCCGAGAGGGGGATGCGGTCCTGCGGTCGCTTGGGGCCGGCCACGGCCGGCTCCACCCGCGCGAGGTCGAGGTCGACCACCTCGCTGTAGTCGCACTCGTCGCGCCGGGGGATGCCGAGCGTCCCCTGGGCCGAGAGATAGGCGCGCACGGCCTCCACCTGCTCGGCGGGGCGCCCGGTGTCCCGCAGGTAGCGGAGCGTCTCGTCGTCCGGCGGGAAGAATCCGATCGTCGCCCCGTACTCCGGGGCCATGTTGGCGATCGTGGCGCGCTCCGCGGCCGGCAGGCTCGAGGCGCCCTCTCCGTGGAACTCGACGAACTTGCCCACGACCTTGTGGCGGCGCAGCAGCTCGGTCACCGCCAAGACGACGTCCGTCCCCGTCGACCCCTCGGGCAGCCGGCCGTGGACGTGGACGCCCACGACGTCCGGCGTGAGGAAGGACGCGGGCTGGCCGAGCATGGCCGCCTCGGCCTCGATCCCGCCCACGCCCCAGCCGACGACGCCGATGCCGTTCACCATCGTCGTGTGGGAGTCGGTCCCGAGCAGCGTGTCGTAGAGGAAGAGGCCGTCGCGCTCTGTCGCCACGGTGGCGAGGAACTCGAGGTTCACCTGGTGGCAGATGCCGATGCCCGGCGGGACGATGCGCAGCCGCTCGAAGGCCTGCGTGCCCCACTTCAGGAAGGCATAGCGCTCCCGGTTGCGCTCGAACTCCTTCTGCATGTTCTCGCGAAGCGCCGCCGGGGTTCCCCAGGCGTCCACCTGGACGGAGTGGTCGACGACGAGGTCCACCGGGACGAGCGGCTCGACGAGCTTCGGGTCCTTTCCCAGGCGCGCCACCGCCGCCCGCATGGCAGCGAGGTCGACGAGCAGCGGCACGCCCGTGAAGTCCTGCAGGAGCACGCGCGAGACGACGAACGGGATCTCGGCGGACCGCTCCGCCGACGGGCGCCAGGACGCGAGGGCGCGGACGTCCTCCTCGCGCACGCGGTGGCCGTCGAGGTTGCGGACGAGGGACTCGAGCACGATGCGGAGCGAGACCGGGAGCCGCGAGATGCGCCCGAAGCCCTTGGCCTCGAGCGCCGGGAGCGAATGGAATCGGGCCGTACGCCCCGCGCCGGTGGAGAAGGTGGCGAGCACGCCGAGCGCGTCTGTCATGGGCGATCTCTTACGGCGCGACGGCGGTGCCGCAACCGGCGCGGGCTCAGCCGACCCAGAAGAACCGCGTCCAGAAGAGGAAGAGCACCGCCTGGCCGAAGCAGAAACCGACGAGGAGGGCGCGGTCGACGACCGGCCGCCGACCCAGCTCGCCGAGCGCCACGAAGGAGGGGAAGAGGACGAGCGCGAACCGGGCCGAGGAGACGAGCGTCCCGGACAGGGCCACGGGCGCGAGCGAGGCGAGCCCGTAGACGCCGAGCGCGCGGGTCCGGCGCCGCCGGACGAGCCACAACGCCAGCGCTGCCGATGCGAGGACCACCGCCGCCTCGAGCGGCCCGAGGAACGGGTGGAAGTCCCGGGGCGCGAGCACCGTGCGCCACGGGGAGGCGAGCGACCGCCCCCAGGCGGCCTGGGCGCGGAACAGCGCGAGCGGATCGCCGGTCAGGCGCCACAGGTTGGCGGCGTGGAGCGCGAGCCCGGCGGGGGGCAGGAGCGCGAACGCCGCCCTTCGCAGGGAGGGGCGCTCCCCGGCGGAGGGCGGCTCGAGGGCCATCCAGGCGATGGCCACCGCGACGATGACGCCGCCCGGGCGGGAGAGGGCGGCGAGGAAGCCGAGTGCGCCGGCCCGCGCGAAACGGCCGCGGTCGGCCGCGAGCACGCTCGCCGTCGCGAGCAGGAGGAAGAGCGACTCCGGGTAGGCCGACGAGAGGACGAAGCCGGTCGGGAAGGCGAGGAGGTAGAGAGCTGCGCGGCCCGCCGCCTCGGCGCTCCCGGTGACACGCGCGGCGAGCCGGAGGAGGACGGCGAGCGCGCCGAGCGCGCAGGCGTTCGAGACGAGGAGCGCGGCCGGGTAGAGGGAGCCCGTCGCGCCGAGGGCGGGCCGCAGCGGCAGCGCGGCGACGCGGACGAGCCACGGGTAGACGGGAAAGAAGGCGACGTTGCTCTGGACCTCGCCGAGCGGCCCCCTCAGCGCGTAGCCCCCGCCGGCGACGTCCAGGTACCAGTGGGAGTCCCAGCGGCCGAAGGCGTCCAGGACCGCTTGCGGCAGGAAGGCGAAGCCGCGGCGGACCGCGTCGGGAAACGGATAGCTCCACGACGGCGAGACCTGGGCTCCGAACCACGCCACCGCGGCGAGCAGCGCCCGGAAGAGGAGGAAGGGCGCGAGGACGTCGCGCAGGAAGCTCGGCCCGGAAGGGGCGCTTTCCTCGGACCGGCGTGCCTCCGACATGGGCAATCCTTCTACAACAGGCTCACCTTCGGAGTTACAAGGAACCCGGAGGCGCCATGGTCCCGTCGGAGCTCTACCGGTCGTCCCTCGGCCTGCTCACGGACTTCTACGAGCTCACCATGGCCTACGCCGCATGGAAGGGCGGGATCGCCGGGCGGGAGGCGGTGTTCCACCTCGCCTTCCGGAAGAACCCGTTCGAGGGCGGCTATGCGATCGCGGCGGGTCTCGAGCACGCGGTCGACTACGTCCGCCACTGCCGCTTCGCGCCCGACGACGTCGCCTTCCTCGCCGCGCAGCGGGGCAACGACGGACGGCCGCTCTTCGAGGCCGAGTTCCTCGACTGGCTCGCCGCGCTCCGCCTCGACGTCGACGTGGACGCGGTGCCGGAGGGGACGGCGGTCTTCCCGTACGAGCCGATGCTGCGCGTGCGGGGGCCGGTCGTCCCCTGCATGCTGCTCGAGACGCCGCTGCTCAACATCGTGAACTTCCAGACGCTCGTCGCCACCAAGGCGGCGCGGGTCGCCCTCGCCGCGCGCGGCGAGCCGGTGATCGAGTTCGGGCTGCGCCGCGCCCAGGGGATCGACGGGGCGCTGTCGGCGAGCCGGGCCTCGTTCGTCGGCGGGTGCGCCGCCACCTCCAACGTGCTCGCGGGCAAGCTCTACGGCATCCCCGTGAAGGGGACCCACGCCCACAGCTGGGTGATGCTCTTCGACGACGAGCTCGAGGCGTTCCTCACCTACGCGCGGGCCATGCCGGCGAACTGCATCCTCCTCGTCGACACCTACAACTCGCTCGAGGGGGTTCGCCGGGCGATCGAGGTGGGGAAGTGGCTGAAGGAGCGGGGGCACCGGCTCGTCGGCGTCCGGCTCGACTCCGGCGACCTCGCCTGGCTCTCCGTCCAGGCGCGCCGGCTCCTCGACTCCGCCGGCCTGACGGACACCGCGGTCATGGCGTCGAACGAGCTCGACGAGTCGATCGTGCAGGCGCTCAAGGACCAGGAGGCCGCCATCACCGTCTGGGGCGTGGGCACGCGCCTCGTCTCCGCCTGGGGAGAGCCCGCGCTCGGGGGCGTCTACAAGCTGTCGGCGGTGCGCAGCGGCCCGGGCGCGCCGTGGAGCTACCGCGTGAAGCTCTCCGAGCAGGCTGCGAAGACCACCATCCCCGGGATCCTGCAGATCCGGCGCTACGAGCACCCCGACGGCTTCCTCGCCGACGTGATCTACGACGTGGAGAGTGGCCTCCCCGCGGCCCCGGAGATGATCGACCCTCTCGACCTGACGCGACGGCGCGTGATCCCCGCCGGCACGCCCGGGGAGGACCTCCTCGTCCCCGTGCTCCGGCGCGGGCAGCCCGTCTGGAAGAGCCCCTCGCTCGAGGCGATGCGCGAGCGGGCCCGGTCGCAGCTCGCCCGGCTGCACGCCGGGGTGAAGAGGCTCGTCCACCCGCACCAGTACCCCGTGGGCCTGGAGAGGAGCCTCTCGGAGATCCGCACCCGACTCATCCTGGAGGCGCGCGGGGTCGCCGCGCGACCCGCGTGATGCGCCACCGCGAGCTGCCGCTCCCGCCCTTCTACGACCCCGCGAACTGCGGGAGCTGGTCGTACCGGCCCGACGCCGCGAAGCTCTTCCGCCTCTCCGCTCCGTGGCGCGAGGAGCACGCCGTCGCGCCGTCGGGCGACGACGCCTTCGACCTGCACCTCCTCCTCGTCGACGAGCAGAAGGACTTCTGCCTGCCCGAAGGCGCGCTCTACGTGGGGGGCCGCAGCGGCACGGGCGCCATCGACGACACGCGGCGGCTCGTCGAGTGGACCTACCACAACCTGGCGAGCGTGACGCGCATCACCGCGACGCTCGACACCCACCTCGCCTTCCAGATCTTCTTCGCCTCCTTCTGGGTCGACCGCGCCGGGCGCCCGGTGGAGCCACACCGCGTGGTCACGGCCGCGGAGGTGCGGGACGGCACGCTCCGGCCGAACCCCGCGGTCGCCGCCTGGCTCGCCCGGGGCGACGAGGGGTGGCTGCGGGCCGAGGTCCTCCACTACTGCGAGACGCTCGAGCGCGAGGGCAAGTACCAGCTCTACCTGTGGCCCCCTCACTGCCTCTTGGGCGGGGACGGCCACACGCTCGTGGGCGCGGTGCAGGAGGCGCGGCTCTTCCACGCGTACGTGCGGGGAGCGCAGTCCTCCACGGAGGAGAAGGGCTCGAACCCCCTCACCGAGAACTACTCTGCGCTGCGGCCCGAGGTCCTCGTGCGGCACGACCACAAGCCGCTCGGCGAGCGGAACGCGCGGCTCGTCGACTCGCTGCTCGCCTCGGGCGCGCTCGTCGTCGCGGGTCAGGCCTCGAGCCACTGCGTGAAGAGCACCGTCGAGGATCTCCTCGAGGAGATCCGCGGCCGCGACCCGTCGCTCGCGGCCCGCGTCTACCTGCTCGTGGACTGCATGTCCCCGGTCGCGGTGCCGGACGGCCGGGGTGGCTTCATCGCCGATTTCACTCCCGACGCGGAGCGGGCGCTCGCCTCGTTCGCACGAGCCGGCGTCCACCTCGTGGGGAGCGCGGACCCGATCCGCACCTGGCCGGGCCTCGGCGGCTGACCCCCATTCGGAGCCTGTCGCAGGATCTCCCACACGGCGCTACACTGCCGCACCCATGCCTTCGACCGAGCCTGGTTCCGAGGGGGAGCGACCCAGGCCTCCCGGCGCCCGGGAGGCCTCGTCGCCCGACCTTCTTTCTGCCGTGTTCCAGATGGCCTACGCGAGGCTCAGGCCCCGGAGCCTGCTAGCCGCTCCGCTCGCCGCCGCTCGCTGGCTCGAGCGCGTCGACGCCCGGATCACCCGGCGCGTCGTAGGGATCGACCCCGATATGGAACGGGTGGCCCTCGCCCGTCGGAGGTACCGGCACCTGGGGGCGGCGCTCGAGGTCTACCGGGCGGATGCGCTCGAGGCGAGGCTGCAGCCCGAGGGCGACTTCGACCTGGTGCTCGTTGCGCTTCCGGTCGATGGCCTCGCTCCGGAGCCGCTCGCTGCCCTCCTCGCAGGCTGGGTCGCGCCCGGCGGCGCCTGCGCGATCGCGGGTCCCGGGGACCCCGAGGACGGAGGCGCCCTCGCGAGTCTCCTCGCCCGGTGCGGGATGAGGCGCGCCGGCTCCTTCGGGGCGCGCCAGGCTGGGGCAGCGCCCCTCCGGGTGACGCTTCTCCGGTCGCCCGGGCGCGCGAAATAGCCGCGCTCCCCGGCCGTAGCTATAGAGCGACGACGACGGAGGAGACGATGACCTGCCCGTACTGCCGCACCGAGAACGAGCCCGGCGCGATCCGCTGCCGGCACTGCACGAGCTGGATCGAGGCCTCGCCCCGCCGCTCCGAGTGGTACCGGGCGCGGGAGGGCCGGATGATCGCGGGCGTGTGTCGCGGCCTCTCGGACCGGTTCGGCGTGCCCGTCGCGGCGCTCCGCCTGATCCTCCTCCTCTCCATCCTTCTCGGAGGGTGGGGCATCATCCTCTACGTCGCGCTCTGGATCGCGATGCCCATCGTGCCGGCACCTGCCGCCCCGGCGCGGGACCCCATCGTCACGCCGCCGCCTCCGCCGGCCAAGCTCGAGCCCGGCACACAGGGCTGACGGCAGGTCCGTCGCGCGCCTCGGACCGCTTTCGACGAGGGGCACGGGTCCGGTCTCGCGGACCCCTCTCTCGCACGAGCGCGAGAGGTCGCGTCCGCTTCCGCCGCGGCCGGGTCAGCCGGGACGAGTCACGGGGGGCTCGGCTCGACGATCCCCGTGCCGGCGACGCGCAGTTCCCCGCCCGCGATCCGCCCGAGGAGCCGGAGGATCCCGTCCATGAACGTGATGGGGTGGGGCGGGCAGCCCGGCACGAAGAGGTCGACGGGGATCTCGGGAAGGCCCGGGAGGCCGTTCGCCTGCGGGGGGCTGTCGCGGAAGATGCCGCCCGAGAGCGCGCAGGCCCCGACCGCGACAACGATGCGCGGCGCCGGCGTGGCTTCCCAGGTCTTGAGCGTGGCGAGCCGCATGTTCTCCGAGACCGGGCCCGTCACCACGATGCCGTCTGCGTGGCGGGGCGAGGCGACGAACTGGACGCCGAAGCGGGAGAGGTCGAACTGGATGTTCCCGGACGCGTTCAGCTCCGCCTCGCATCCGTTGCACCCGGCGGCGGAGATCTGGCGAAGCCGGAGCGCCCGGCCCAGCACCTTCCGCACCTGCTCGTCGAGCGCCCGGGCGAGCGTCGGTGCGTCGCCCGAGACCACGAGCTCCTCCCGGGTCCGGGCCGCGAGCCGGTAGTCCCTCGTGAAGCGGATGGCGCCGTCGGGGCAGGCCTGCTCGCAGGCGGGGCAGAAGAGGCAGCGGCCGGTGTCGAGCCGCATGGACGGCTGCCCGGGGTCGAAGATGGCCTCGGTCGGGCAGGCGTCGGCGCAGGCGTGGCAGCCGTCCCGGCAGCGCGCCGGGTCGATGGCCGGCCGGCCTCGGAAGCGCTCCGGAAACCGCGCCGGTCCGTCGGGGTAGGCGACCGTCTGCGGGCCGAAGCGCGCCCGGAAGCGGACGATCTTCACGATGTCGTCGATCACAGGTCGTGCCCGCAGTACGAGAGGTTGAAGCTCTTGTTGCACAGGGGGAAGTCGGAGATCTGCTCCCCGCGCAATGCGAGGGCGAGGCCCATCCAGTTGTGGAAGGACGGGTCCTTGAGCTTGTAGCGTGCGAAGCGGCCGTCCTCGCCGGTCGAGACGGCGTGGGTGATCTCGCCGCGCCACCCCTCCATGAGCGAGACGACGAAGCGGCCCGGGGCGGGTGCCGCGCAGGAGGTCCGAACCGGGCCCGCCGGGAGCGCGCGGAGCTCGCGGACGACGAACTCGGCGCTGCGCTCCGACTCGAGGAGGCGCACCCAGGCTCGGGCGAAGACGTCCCCCGTCTCGCCGGTGACGGTCGGGACGTGGACGAAGCGGAAGACGCCGGTCGCGTGGTCGCGGCGGACGTCCCGGGAGACGCCACACGCGCGCGCCGCCGGGCCGACGAGCCCGAGCTGGCGGCAGGCGTCGCGGGACACGACGCCGGTCCCGTCCGTCCGGTTGCGGGCCGAGGGCGAGTCGAAGAAGAGGCGCGCCGCCCCCTCCACGGACTCCCATGCCTTCGAGACCTTGTCGGCGAGGCGGGCGGCCGCGCCCGCGTCGAGGTCGAAGCGCACGCCGCCGGGCACGACCAGCCCTCGCCCGAAGCGGTTGCCGCAGACCTCCGCGAGCGCGTTCAGGAAGTCGGCGCGGAGCGCGCCGCAGTAGGAGGCGGTCGGGAGGAAGCCGACGTCGCCGGCGAGCATGCCGATGTCGCCGACGTGGTTCGCGAGCCGCTCGAGCTCGAGGGCGATCCCCCGGAGCACCGCCGCCCGGGGGGGGATCTGGCAGCCGGCGAGGGCCTCCACCGCGTTCGCGTGCGCGAGCGCGTGGCCGATCACGGTGTCCCCGGCCACGGACTCGAGCAGCGCGACGGTGCGGCGGTCGGGTCCGCGCGCGAGCATGAGCTCGACGCCGCGGTGCTGGTAGCCGAGCACGATCTCGAGGAAGAAGACGTGCTCCCCGTGGCACTGGAACCGGAAGTGGCCGGGCTCGATGATGCCCGCGTGCACGGGCCCGACCGCCACCTCGTGCACCTCCTCGCCCTCGACCCGGAAGAAGGGGTAGTCGCCGGGGATGTTCCGGGCGGGGGTCCCGCGCCCGAAGGGGTCGATGCCGGGGACGTGCGGCGGCTCGAAGCGCACCGGCTTGAGCCACGGGTGGCCCTCCGGTCGAACGCCGAACTGCTCGTACACCTCCCGCTCGAAGAGCTGCAGGGAGGGGCACTCCGGGGTGAGCGACGGGTAGGAGGCACCGACGCGGGTGGAGAGGACGCCCAGCTTTCCCTGGGCGTCGTCGGCGAGCACGGCCGTCACCACGACGCCGCCGTCCGCGTCCCGGCGGCCGTAGAAGGCGCTCGCCCGGCCGCCGGCGGCGACGACGTCGGAGACGATCTGCTGGAAGTCCTCGAGCGCGACGACCGGGACGAGCGCGGCGTCCACCGCCTCGGCGTTCCAGACCTGCAGCACGCGGGACGGCATGGCTAGCTCCCCCCCACGAGCGCGGCAGCGGAACGGAACAGCGCCGAGAGCGGCCCGGGCAGCCAGAGGCCGAGCGCGAGGACGGAGGCGAGGAGCGCGAGCGGCGGCCCGGCGGTGAGCCAGCTGTCGCGGAAGTCGGGCCGGTCCGGGGCACCCCGGTCGTCTCCCTGGACCACCCGGAGGACCGTCGCGCCCATGCCGATGAAGACCACCGCGAGGAAGAGCAGGAAGAGGCCGCCCACGACGTATCGTCCCTTTCCGAGCGCGCCGTTCAGGATCAGGAACTCGCTCCAGAACGGGCTGAACGGGGGCGTGCCGGTCACGGCGAGGAACCCGGCCAGGAAGAGGGGGCCCGACAGCGGCAGCCGCCGGCTCGCCCCGCGGACCTCGTCGACCCGCTTCGAGCCGTAGGCCCGGTGGATGTTGCCGGCGGTGAGGAACAGGACCCCCTTCGCGAGCCCGTTGTTGAGCACGTGGTAGAAGGCGCCGAAGACGGCGCCCCCGCCCAGGCCGAGCCCGATGGCGAGGATGCCCATGTGCTCGACGCTCGAGTACGCGAGCATGCGCTTGAAGTCCCGCTGCCCGGCCATGAACACGGCGGCGAGCGCCATGGAGAGGAGCCCGAGGCCGATGAGCGCGTCGCAGGCGAATGCGCCCTCGCCGGCGGCCCGGGCCACCTGGTAGACGCGGAAGACGGACAGGAAGGCGATGTTCGTCACGCCGCCCGCGAGCAGCGCGCCGAGGATCCCGGGAGCCTCCCCGTAGGCGTCGGGCTTCCACGAGTGCAGCGGGGCGAGCCCCATCTTCGTCCCGTAGCCGACGAGGAGGAAGACGAAGGCCGCCCGCACCCATGGCTTCGAGAGCTCGGGCCCCGACTCCACGAGCGCGCCGAGCAAGAGGGAGCGGGGTCCGCCCGGCCCGGCCCCCGAGAGGGCGACGAAGAAGGTGCCGAGGAGCGCGAGCGCGATCCCGAGCGAGGAGACGAGCAGGTACTTCCAGGCCGCCTCGAGCGAGCGGGCGTTCCGGTTGAAGTAGATGAGGGGCGCCGTCGCGAGCGTCGTGATCTCGATCGCCACCCAGAGGATGCCGAGGTGCTGGGCGAGCCCCACCACGGTCATGGCCGCGAGGAGCCCGAGGAGGCCGGAGACGAAGACCCGGTTGTCCTTCTCGGCGCGGCGTCGCAGGTAGCCCTGGGCGTACACGGCGGTCGCGAGGAAGAGGGCGCTCGCCGTCGTGAGGACGACCTTCCCGGCGGCGTCGAGGAAGAGCAGGCCCTCGAGGAGCGGCGGCTCCGGCCGGAGCCAGAGGAGAGCCATGCACGTGGCGTGGGCGAGGGCGCCCGCGAGGAGGAGGTACGGCCGGCTCCTCTGAGCGGGCCACGCGAAGGCCGCAGCGGCGAGGGCGAGCGGGACGAGGACGAGGAGCGCGGCGACCACGGCTAGTCCTTGAGCGACGCCATGGCGTCGGTGTCGAGGGAGGCGAACTCCCGGTTGATCTGGAAGATGACGATGCCCATCACGAAGACCGCCGCGAGGAGGTCGAGGAGCACGCCGGCCTCCACCATCACCGGCATGAAGTCGGTGAGCAGGAGGCCGAAGACGAACACCCCGTTCTCGAGAACGAGGAAGCCGAGCACCTGGGTGACGGCCTTCCTCCGGCTGACGACGAGGAGCAGCCCCGTCCAGACCGTCGCGAGCGCCGTCGGGACGAGGAAGGTGTGCATCTCGGGGGTGGGGAGCGGGAGCCCCCGCGAGAACGCGAAGGCGAGCGCGACGCCCGCGCCCCCGAGCAGCAGAGAGGGGACGTATCCGACGATGGGCTCCACCTCCCGCCGGATGGCTGCCTCGCGAATGGCCCGGAACATCAGCCAGGGGATGAAGAAGGCCTTGATGACGAGCGCCCCCCCGGCGACGAGCAGCACGTGCCCGATGTCGTGGGACGGAGATCCGAGCATGAGCGCGAGCGCGGAGAGGAGGGCTCCCTGGAGCGCGACCGCCCGGATCGCCGCTCCCAGCCGGCTCGAGGCGAGCACGAACAGGTTCACGACGACCACCAGGATGAAGGTCATGTCGATCCAGGAGGCCATGGTCACCGGAGCAGGAGGACGAGGGCGAAGGTGGAAAGCACGGAGGCGCCGACGAGCATCTGGGGCACGCGGGTGAGGCGGAGCCGCGCCATGACGCTCTCCACGGCCCCGACGAGCACGGCGAAGCCGAGGAGGCCGGCCAGGAACGCGGCCTCGGCCGCGACGCCACCCGCCCCGGGAAGGCCGCCGAAGGCGAGGCGCGCGACGACAGCGGCGAAGAGGAAGAGCTTCATCGAGGCCCCGTAGAGGATCATGGCGAAGTCGGGGCCGGAGTGGTCGAGCACCATCACCTCGTGAATCATGGTGAGCTCGAGGTGCGTGTTCGGGTCGTCCACGGGGATGCGGGCGTTCTCGGCGAGAGCGACGACGAACAGCGCGATCGCGGAGAGCAGGAGCGCCGGGGCCGCATCGTGCCAGGCCGGGCCGAGCGCGGGACCCAGCATGCCGGAGAGCGAGAGGGTCCCGGTCGCGCGGGCGAGCACCACGAAGCAGAGGAAGAGCGCCGGCTCCGCGATGCTCGCGAAGGAAACCTCGCGCGCCGCTCCCATGCCCTCGAAGGAGGACCCGGTGTCGAGCGCCGCGAGCGCCGTGAAGAAGCGCCCCAGGGCCAGCAGATACGCGAAGAGCAGGAAGTCGCCGCGAAAGCCCACGGCGGCGCGGCCGCCGGCGATCGGCAGGAGGAGCCCCGCGAGGAAGACCGCCGCGAGCCCCACCGCCGGGCCTGCCCGGAACACCCACGTCGTCGTCCGGCTGTAGACGGCGCCCTTTCGCACGAGCTTCCCGAGGTCGTAGTACGGCTGCAGGAGCGGAGGGCCTCGCCTGCCCGCGAAGAGGGCCTTCACCCGATTCACCACGCCGAGCAGGAGCGGCGGGGCGAGGAGCAGGAGACCGAGATGGAAGAGGACGTGGAGGACCATGTCACCACCAGACGAAACGCCAGGCGAGCAGCGCGACGAGCGCCGCCACGACGAGGACGGCGTAGAAGTGGACGCGCCCCGGAAAGAGGCCCCGCACCTTCCCCGCCGCCGCCTCGCAGGCGTGGGCGGCGGGGACGATGGCGCGGTCGAGGACGACGTCCGGCACCTCCGTCGCGAACCGGGCCGAGCGCGGGAAGAGGCCGCGCGGCTGTGCGAGTTCGACCTTCGCGAGGAGCACGAACCGGAAGCCGTCGACGAGGAACTGCGCGAAGGAGGACCCCGTGTACTCCATCCGCGCCGTGGGAGCGGCGAAGCCGCAGCCCCAGGTCTCGGAGGCCGCGGCGCTTCGCACGAGCCGCGCCCGGATCCAGGCGAGCGCGCCGGCGGCGAGGAGCAGCGCCGCGGCGACGACGCCCACCCGCCGCGCCGCGCCCGCGGCGTCCGCGGCGGCCGCGTGGGCGGCCGGGAGCCCTGCCCAGTCGAAGGCCGCCCGGGCGATGGCCGGCAGCGCGAGGGAGGGTCCAAGGCCGATGGCCAGGCAGGCCGCGGCGAGGAGCGCCATCGGGAGCAGCATCGCCGCGGGGGACTCGTGGGCGCCCGTGGCCTCCGCCGTGCGCGGGTTCCCGAGAAAGGCCGTCCCGTGGACCTTGGCGAAGCATGCGGCGGCGAGGCCGCCGATGAAGGCGAGGATCGGGGCCGCGAGCGCGACGTAGGCGAGCCGGTCGCCGCGGGGCAGGGCGAGGCCGGCGAGGGAACCCAGCGCGACGAGCCACTCCGAGACGAAGCCGTTCAGGGGAGGCAGCCCGCTGATGGCCGCCGCTCCCACGAGGAAGAAGAGCGCCGTGAAGGGCATCGGGCGCGCGAGGCCTCCCATGCGCTCGATGTCTCGCGTGCCGGTGGCGCGCTGGACCGACCCGGCCCCGAAGAAAAGGAGGGACTTGAAGAGCGCGTGGTTCACGACGTGCAGGAGCGCTCCCCCGAGGCCCAGGGTCACGAGAACGGCGTCGCCGCGCGCCCGGCCCACCAGCGCGACGCCGGCCCCCATGGCGATGATCCCGATGTTCTCGACGGAGTGGTAGGCGAGAAGACGCTTCACGTCGTGCTGGGCCAGCGCGATCGCGACCCCCAGGACCCCCGAGACCGCGCCGAGGGCGAGGAGCACGAGGCCCCAGGACGCGGGCGGGGCGTCGAAGAACCCCGTGGTGCGCAGCAGCCCGTAGATCCCGGTCTTGAGAAGCACCCCCGACATGAGCGCCGACACGTGGCTGGGGGCGGCCGCGTGCGCGCCGGGGAGCCAGAAGTGCAGGGGGACGAGGCCGGCCTTGAGGCCGAAGGCCACGAGCGCCAGCGCGTACAGCCCCCCGCCCCCCGCCGCGGGCAGCCCCCGCCAGTCGGCGAAGTCGAAGGAGCCGCGGGCGCCCCCCACCGCGCAGAAGAGAGCGAAGAGCGCGAAGGTCCCGACGTGCGCGGCGGCGAGGTACACCCATCCAGCGCGGAGCGCCTCCGGCCTCTGATCCTCGGTGCGCACGAGAGCGAAGCCGGCGACCGCCATGACCTCCCAGGCGGCCAGGAAGAGGAGCGCGTTGTCGGCGACCACGACGAGGGCCATTGCGCCGGTGATGACGCCGAAGAAGAGCTGTAGCCGCACGGCCTTCCAGCCGAGCTTCGCCTGGGGCCAGTAGGCGAGTCCGTAGACGGATCCGAGCGCGGGAAGCGCGAGGACCGGGACGAGGAACACGGCGCCCAGCGCATCCAGGCGAAGCGCGAAGGAGGCGAGCGGCTCGTGCCACGGGAGCCGGATGGCGAAGCCGCCCGCTCCCGCGAGCACGCGTGCGCTCGCGGCGCCGCCGAGCGCCGCCGCCGCGCACATCGCGGCACACGAGAGCCTCTGGCCGAGCACCGGTCGGCCCCGGAGGACGAGGCCGAAGAGGCCGCTCCCGGACGCGAGCGCCATCGCCCAGACCACGAGCGCGGGGGTCACCGCATCCTCCCGGCGATCACCATGGCCGCGAGGAGCGCGAGGAGCGTCGCGAGCGTGTAGAGCAGCTGGAGGTTGAGCCTCCCCGCCTGGAAGCGTCGCAGCCGGCTCATCCGGTCCGCGAGCCCCCGGAAGAGAGGGTCGAAGAGCCGCGTCCGCGCCGGATCCTGGGGCTCGGTGCGGAACGAGCTCGTTCGCGGGAAGAGCCCGTGCGGAGGGGCGAAGCGCGTCCGGGGTTGCAGGGACCGGGGGACGAGGCCCGCGAGCAGGAACTGTGCGTACGACGAGGCCGTGTACTCCATGCGCGGCGTGGGCTCGCCGAAGCCGCAGCCCCAGGTCTCGGCGCGGCGCACATTGCGGGAGCGGACGGCGCGGCGCGCCACCGCGGCCGCCGCGAGCGCGGCCGCGAGAAGCGCGAGCCCCATCCCGCGCAGCGGCCCCGCCGCGGAGGCGGCGACGTCCGCGAGGGCGGCGGTGGGCGCCCCGGCCACCTGGGCCGCCGCCGGCGCGACCAGGCGAAGGACCGGTCCGGGGAGGACTCCGACGAGAACGCAGGCCGCGGCGAGCGCGAGGAGCGGGCCGAAGAGGAGCGCGGACGGCTCGCGAGCCGCGGCGGCCGCCCCGGTGCGCGGTGCACCGAGGAGCGACATGCCCGCGAGCCGGGTGAAGGCGATCGCCGCGAGCGCGCCGACGAGCGCCAGGACGGAGGCGCCGAGGAGGGCGACGAGCGAGCCGACGCCCTGGCTCGCGGTCGCGCCGTCGAAGAGGCCGAGGTAGAGGAGCCACTCGGAGGCGAAGCCCGCGAGCGGAGGCATCGCCGAGAGCGCGGCGGCCCCGACGAGGAACGCGGTGCCCGTGAGCGGCAGGCGGGCGAGGAGCCCTCCCATCCGCTCCACGTCCCGGGTGTGGACCTCGTGAGCCAGGGCGCCCCCGCCCATGAAGGCGAGCGACTTCATCAGGGCGTGCGTCCAGACGTGGAAGAGCGCGCCTCCGAAGCCCAGGGCGGCGACGCGCGGCTCGCCCGCGGCACTGCCGATCACGCCCAGCCCGAGGCCGAGGAAGACGATGCCTACGTTCTCCACGCTCGAGTACGCGAGCGCTCGCTTCACGTCCGCCTGGCCGAGCGCGAGCGTGATCGCGACGAGCGCGCTCGCGAGCCCGACGGCGGCGAGGACGAGCCCGAATCCCACGGGGGCGGCGGGCACGAAGCCGAGCAGGCGGAGCACGCCGTAGACCCCGGTCTTGATCATGACCGCGGAGAGCAGCGCGGACACGTGGCTCGGCGCCGCCGGGTGGGCCTCCGGCAGCCAGACGTGGAGGGGCACGAGGCCCGCCTTGGTGCCGAAGCCGACCAGCCCGAGCGCGAAGAGGAGCGCGGGCGCCCGCACGCCGTCGCGCAGCGCCTCGAAGCGGCCGAAGTCGAACCCGCCGGCGCCCGAGGCGAGGAGCACGAAGAGCGCGAAGAGGAAGGCCGTCCCGAGGTGAGACGCCACGAGGAACGTGTAGCCCGCGCTGCGGACGTCGGCGTGCTCGTCCTCGAAGGTGACGAGCGCGAACGTGGCGACGGTCATGACCTCCCAGGCCACGAGGAAGAGCACCCCGTCCGCCGCCGCGAAGACGAGCGCGATAGACGCGACGAGCAGGTCGAAGAAGGCGGCGAATGCCGCGAGCGATCGCCGGGACGCGACGCGGCCCATGTAGCCCGCGCCGTAGATGGAGGCGGGAACCGCGAGTGCGAAGAGCGGGGTGAGAAAGAAGGCCGCGAGCGGGTCGAGCCGCAGGTGGAAGGCGCCGGCCGGCACCCCCCAGGCGAGCGAGAGCTCGGCGGCCGGGGCGCCGAGGAGGACCGGGACCACGCCGGCGAGCCCCGTGGCCCCGCCCAGGCAGGCGGCGCCCGAGGAGATCGCCAGCGCGAGGCGCCGCCGCCTGCCGGCAGCGAGCGCCGCGATGGCGCCCGCGAGCAGGATGCCGATGGCGCCGAGGAGCAGCCTCAAGCGCCGTCTCTCCTCGCAAGTCCCGCGGCCCGCTGCTCGGCGAGCGTCCGCTCGATGCGCTCGATCTCCGCGAGGATGTCTTCGGACGGTGCACGCTCGCGGAGCTTCTCCACCAATCCCGGCTCCCGCAGCGCCGTCGCGAGGGAGGCGAGCAGGTGGAGGTGGGCGCGCGTCGACGGGCTGATGAGGAGGCAGAGGGTGTGGACCGGCAGCCCCTCCGCTTCCCCGAAGTCGAAGGGCTCGTCGAGCAGGAAGACCGCGACCGCCGGCCGGTCGACGCGCAGGACGATCGGGTCGCGGGGGTGGGGGATGGCGATCCCGTTGCCGAGGGAGGTCGAGCCGAGCCGCTCCCGCGCGAGAAGCATCCCGAGGAGGAAGCCCCGGTCGAATTCGGGTGGCGCGGGGGCGCGCTCCACCACTTGCCGTAGGACCTCGGTCTTGTCGGTTCCGCGGATGCCGCGGTGGATGCCGCCCGCGCGAACCGCCTCGGAGAGCGGCGGAAGCCCCTTGGGGACGAGGCCCGGATCCTCCAAGATCTCGGCGGACACCGGGATCTTGTGCTGTGCGGCCCACTCGAGGAGCTCCACGCGGTTGAAGCGGTACCGGTCGTCGACCTCCTCCGCGGGGAGCTCGCCCCGCCTCACCCAACGCTCGAGCACTTGCTCGGTGACACCGAGGAGCCGGGCTGCGTCGCGAACGGTCAGTTGCATCCAGAGGAGGTCCCGAGACCTCCCCTGTACGGCAAACGAGACGGGGCCGCAAGTCGAGCGACGATCTAGAGATCGCTCAGCGGACCGACCACCTCGAGCACGTCCACCGTGCCGGTTCGGCCCCGCAACGCCCGCGGGCCGAGCTCCTGGAAAGCGAACGCCTCCCGGGCGCGGTCGGAGGTCTCCCGGGCGACGAGCACGGTGCCGGGCTCGGCCGTCGACTCCAGGCGCGCTGCGATGTTCACGGCGTCCCCGAGCACCGTGAACTCGAGGCGATCCGGCGATCCGAAGTTTCCCGACACCACGCGGCCGGTGTTCACGCCAATCCGGATCGAGAAGCGCCGGTCCGCCGGGAAGCGCTTGTTCATCTCCTCCACGCGCTTGAGCATCTTCCAGGCGCAGCGCACGGCGCGGACTGCGCCGTCGGCTAGCGGCACGGGCGCCCCGAACACCGCCATGAGGCCGTCTCCGATGAACTTGTCGAGGGTGCCCTTCTCCTCGAAGATCGCCTCGGTCATCGAGCGGAAGTAGTCCCGCAGGAGGGCCGCGAGCTCCATCGGCGGAAGCCTCTCGGTGAGCCCCGTGAACCCCTGGACGTCCGAGAAGAGGACCGTCACGTCCTCGCGCACCTGGGCGTCGAGGGGGTCGCGGTCCTGCTGCTCCTGCGAGAGGATCATGCTCGCCACGTCGGGCGAGAAGTGGCGGAGCAGCTTCTTGCGCTGCTGCTCCATCGCGACCGCGCGCTCGAGGAAGCGCGCCCGCTCGATGGCGAGCGCGGTCTGGTAGCCGACGACGGTCGTGAGCTCGAGGTCGTCGGCGGTGAAGGGGTCGACGAAGCCGCGATCGAGGACGAGCATGCCCAGGATCCGGTTGTCCGCCCAGATGGGCACGCACAGGCAGGAGCGGATGCCCTGGGCGATGACGGACTGGCTCGCCGCGAACCGCAGGTCCTGCTGGGCGTCGATCGTGAGAAGGCCGGCACGGCTCTTCGCGGCGGTGGCGACCACGGTCTCGGAGAAGCGGGGCGCCGAACCCGGGGGGTCGCTCGCCCGCACCACCATCCGTCCCTGCTCGTCCATCAGGAGGAGCGACGACCGCTCGGCGCGCACCGCCGCGGCGACGGTGTGCAGAATCTTGGAGAGGCAGGTGTCGAGGTCCGGAGCGTCGATGAGGGCCTTGCCGATGTCGTTCAGGACCGCGATCTGGCGACGCGAGGCGGGGCCGCGCCCGGTCGTGCGCCGGCTGTTCGCGTCGGTGTCGCGCCTGGGCTCGACGTCGTGCGCCTGCTTCACCTCGTTCTGCAGGTCGGCGAGATAGCGCACGACGGTCCCGTGCTCGGAGAGCAACGGGGTGGGGGGCCGGGGGGTCCGGTCGTCCCGGAGGTCGACGACGGTCTTCCCGAAGCGCAGCTTGGAGCCGGGCTGCAGCTGCGACTCGCGAACGCGCGTCTCGTTCACCCAGGTGCCGTTGCGGCTGTCGAGGTCGACGAGCCAGAGCTGGTCGCCGCGGCGCTCGAACATGGCGTGCATGCTCGAGATCCACGGGTCGGCGATCTGCACCTGGCATTCGGCCGAGCGCCCGAGGACCGTGGGCACGTCGGGCAGGAAGAAGACGGTCCCGCCGCAAATCCCGTTCTCGACGAACAGCTCTGCCACTCGGTCTCGGCCTCTCTTTGCCTGGGGGTTCCGGCCGCTTGTGGTAGCTTAAACCAAGAATCGCTCTCGCGTATGCCCGTCTGCCCAACCTGCCGGACGCCCAGCGAGGAAGGCGTCCTCATCTGCCCGGTGGACGGCACGCCGCTCCCGCAGGGCGAGGGTCTCGTCGGCCAGACCCTCGCAGATCGCTACCGCATCCTGACCCGGATCGGCGAAGGCGGGATGGGCACCGTGTACCTGTGCGAGCACGTCGCCCTGGGGAAGCGGATGGCGGTGAAGGTGCTCCGCCCGGAATTCTCGCGCGACGAGGAGCTGCTGCGCCGCTTCCAGCACGAGGCGCGCGCCGCCAGCCAGATCGGGCAGGAGAACATCATCGACGTCTTCGACTTCGGCCACACTGCCGAGGGCTCGGCGTACTTCGTGATGGAGGCGCTCGAAGGCGAGAGCCTCGCGCGCGTGATCAACCGCGAGGGGGCCCTGTCGCTCACCCGTGCGCTGCCGATCCTCATGCAGATCTGCCGCGCGCTGGGGGCGGCGCACCAGCGGGGCATCGTCCACCGGGACCTCAAGCCGGAGAACGTGTTCGTCGTTCGTCGCGAGGACGGAGCCGACTTCGTGAAGGTGCTCGACTTCGGCATCTCGAAGAGCGCGCTCGGTACCGAGGGGAAGCGCCTCACCCGCGCTGGCTCCATCATCGGGACGCCGGAGTACATGTCGCCGGAGCAGGCGTCGGCGACCACGGTGGACCACCGCTCGGACATCTACGCCTTCGGGGTCGTGGCCTACGAAGTGGTGACGGGGCGACTTCCCTTCCAGGGGGACACGCCGCTCGCGACCCTGCTGAAGCACCAGAGCGAGGCCCCGCTCTCCCCGCGGCGGCTCCGCGCGGACCTGCCCGTCGAGGTGGAGACGCTCATCATGCGTGCGCTCGTGAAGAAGCCGGAAGGGCGGCAGCAGAGCATGGCCGAGGTGGCCGCCGACCTCACGCGCGCGATGGCGGCCATAGACCTCGAGCCCTTGCACACCCCCATCTTCGGCACCGCGCTCGCGCCACTCATGACGAACCAGGCTGGGAAGGCGGTGCCGCGGCGCTCGGGCTCGCGCGGGGGGACGCTTCCCATCCTGGACACGGATCCGAGCGTGACGCTGCGGGAGGTGCCCCGCATGACCCCGCACCCCTCGGCGGGGCGGGACGGGATGCAGCAAAACCACGAGATCGAGACCTGGCGCCGGCGCCGCACGCAGTCCCACGCGGCCGCCATCCTGGGGGCCGCCGCGCTCGCCATCGTCGCCGCCGCGCTCGCGGCGCTGACGCTCCGTCGGCCCGAGGGCACGCCACCCGCTCCGCCGAAGGCGGAGGCTCCGCCCGCGCAGGAGGCACAGATCCTCCCCGATCCCGCCGCGCCGGCCAGGGCGCAGGAGGCCGCGAACGCGGCGGCGTCCCTGCCGCCCCCGCCGCCCGCCGCGGCTCCGGCGGCACCCGAGGCCCGGGGCGAGACCCCCGCCAAGGCGAAGCCGCCGGCGCGTGTGAGCAAGCGGAGGACATCGAAAGGTACGCCGGCGCCCAAGCGCGGGGTTCCCTCCGAGCAAGAGAGCGGCGACAATGCGGGTCAGTTGAACGATATCTTGGACCCCTATCGCTGACCGTCGGTCGGCACCCGGAGCGACATGAGGTACATGCCCGCCGCGGTCGCCGCGGCCCTCCTCGTCACGCTCGTGCCGGCGCCTTCGCTCGCTGCGTCGAAGGCGGCCCAGGCAGACGACGCCAAGACGGCGGAGGCGAAGGCGCACTTCCGCCAGGGAGTCACCTACTACAAGGAAGCGCGCTACCGGGAGGCCATCTCCGAGTTCCAGGCCGCGTACAAGATCAAGCCGAGCGGGGTGCTCCACTACAACATCGGCCAGGCCTACGAGAAGCTCGGGGACATCCCGGCCGCCCTCAACGCCTACAACGACTACCTTCGCGAGGTGCCCAAGGCGCAGAACCGCGAGACGGTGCAGCGGGTCATCGCCAACCTCCAGGCGCGGCTGGCAGCGAGCGGCGTACAGATGCTCTACGTCACGAGCGACCCCAGCGATGCGGAGGTGTGGATCGACGGCCAGCTGCGCGGCCGCTCCCCGTTCAACGCTGCACTCCCTCAGGGCAGCCACGTGGTCTCGGTCACGAAGAGCGGCTATCGCACCGTCTCGCGCGAGGTCATCCTCTCGCCCGAGCGCTCCCACGAGGTAGGCCTCTCGCTCCAGGCTGCCCCGCCTGGCGTCGCGGTGCCCGCCGCCCAGCCGCCGGTCGTGCAGCCGACGACGCCCCCCAACCTGACCCCGGCCCCGCCTCCCCCTCCGCCGGTCGCCACCGCCTCGACACAGGCGCCGGCGAAGGTGGAGCGGAAGAACTGGCTCGGTCCCATCATCGCGGGGAGCGTCGCGGTGGTCGCCGCCGGCGCCGGGATCTGGATGGGCATCGAGGCCCAGAACGCGCAGAACTCGCTGCTCCACGGGTACCCGTCGAGCCCGTCCGCCGCCAACTCGCTCGCGCAGAAGGCCAAGAACAACGCGACGACCGCGAACGTGCTCTACGGCGTCGCAGGCGTTGCAGCCCTGACCGGGGGAGGCATTCTCGTCTTCGGAGGGTACTTCTAATGATGGGGAAGGTCGGCCGGCTCGCCGTTCCCCTCGTGGCGCTCGAGCTCGTGGCCTGCACCGTGACCACGAGCGGCGCCCAGTGCAACGGCGACGCGAACTGCCAGACCGGGCAGCGGTGCGTCGGGGCGTCCTCCGACCAGTCCGGAACCTGCCAGCCCTGCAGCTTGTCCTGCTCGGCCGGCCTCGCGTGCGGGACGGGGGCCGGTGGCGCGGAGGCGTGCGTCTGCCCGGTTGCCGGGCCCGTTTACTACGCCGACTCGGTGAACGGAGCCGCGGCCAGCGCGACCCCGGCCCCCACGGGCGCGCAGAGCCCGCCGGAGTGCCGCTTCGCGTCGCTCCAGGACGCGCTCGCGGCGGCGAGCGCACCGGGGTCCGTCGTGAAGGCGACCGGGGCGACCAGCGCGACGATGAGCTTCAGCGTGAGCAGCAAGCTGGAGGTCGGCGCTGGCGTGACGCTCACCTCCGACGCAGCGGCATGCCCGGCCGGTCAGTCCTGCACTCACCTCTATGCGATCGCCGGGGCCAGCACGGCTTCGCCCGTCGTTCAGCTCGATGCGGGAGCAACGCTCTCTGAATTCGAGGTCCAGGGTGGCTCCTCGAGCGCGAACGCCGTGCAGACGAACTGCGGCTCCGGTTCGGGCACGATCACGGTTCTGGACGTCAAGGTGGACGGGACGAGCAAGACGGGCGTCTACCACGCGGGTACGTGCCCCGTCGCTCTCCAGTCCTCAACGATCACCGGAGCGACCGACTCCGGCATCATCCTAGACGCCTCATCCAACGCCGTGTCCGCAGCCTTGACCGGCAACGTTCTGACGAAGAACTCTGCTACGACGTCGCACAACATATCGGGGACCCTAAGACGGGGGGGCGGAATCGCCGTCACGAGCGGTGACACAAGCAACGCGATAACCCTCGTGGCTCGCGGGAACCAGTTCGCTGGCAACAAGTACGATCAGGTTCTGGTCTACGTTGTGGGCAGCTTGAACCTTGCGGGCGGAGCTGACCAGTCCGCGTGCTCTGCATCGCCGCCAGCGGCGAACTACATCGGCTGCTACGACACGACGAGCAGTCCTGCGGGCGTGGGGATTTCGGCCAACGCCACGGGCGTGGACGCATCCTGGAACCAGTGGCCGCAGGACCCGCCAGTTGCCGGCACGGACTACATTGGGTCGGTTGTTGCCAGTCCAGCCTGCTCAGCGAACACTACTTGCCCGAACCCCTGAGCCCCTCCGGCCCGGATTCCTTCTCCAGCAACTCGCGCGCGCGCGCCGAGTTGTCCGGCATCCCGTAGAGGCTGACGCCGACCACCTTCCAGTGCCAGCGCGCTGCGCGCCTGACGAAGGCTTCCATAGCCTCGTCGCGCACCTGCGACGAGCCGGGCACGTCGCTCGCATGCCGGAATGCCCGGGTTCCGTCCGGGCGGACGACGACGATCCCCATGTGC
This sequence comes from Anaeromyxobacteraceae bacterium, assembly GCA_035543235.1. Classification (GTDB taxonomy): domain Bacteria; phylum Myxococcota; class Myxococcia; order Myxococcales; family Anaeromyxobacteraceae; genus DATJZG01. The sequence continues at coordinate 70,054 of DATKJV010000047.1, forward strand.
GTGACTCGCGTCGGCCGATGTTCCCGGTCCTCCCGAACAACGAGAGCGACGGTGCCGTTGGGGATGGCGCCGGCGATCTCGACGAGGTCCGGGAGCGCCACGACGTCCAGCGCGAAGTCGCCGCGGGGCAGGTCAGGGAACGAGAGGCCACGCACCACGTGCCCCGCGCGGGCCGATAGCTCCCAGGTGGCGTCGTCCAGGTGCTTCACGATACGTGTGGCTGCGGAGCCGGCGAGTTCTCGCGTCACCGGCCTGAGCCACCCCTTCCGCTCCAGGGAGGGCAGCCACTGTGACTCCACGTAGTGGTTGCGCCTCCCGTAGGACGGCGCCCCGTCGTATCGCACGTCGTCGAGGAGCCGTTCGGCTTCCGCGACGGTCCTCGCGTTGCCGAGCGCGATGGCCGTCTCGACGAGCGTCACGCAGTCGAAGGCGTCGAGGCGGAACCGGGGGTCGGGATCGACGCCTGAACCCTCGCCGAGAGGAGAGAGCCGGTAGGGGGCGCCGAGGAGGAGCGAGCTCGCCCACGCCGCGCGCTCCGCTCCGGCGGCGTGGCCGGCGAGGGCCGCGTCGAGCCGCGACGGGATCGAGCCGGAGGAAGGGGACGCGGCGGCGAGGACGCTGGCCCAGCTGAGGAGCGCGAGGCGCAAGGAGTCCCTCGCAGTATACGCCGGGCTTTCTTGACTCGCCCCGGACCCGCGGATAGCGTCCGAGGAGACGGCGCGGGAGCGCGGGCGCACCGCCCGGACCCCCTTGAGGCCGCGCCAGGCCCCGCACCGGGAGCGATTCGATGCCCAAGTTCGAGGTCTACGTACCCCCAGCCCCGCCGCAGCTACCCATGGCGGTCACGCTGCGGGTCGAGTCGGAGAACTGGCTCGCCGCCCTCAAGGTCGGCCTTCAGAAGGTAGGGGGCGGCGAACTCGCAGCCAACATCCTCTGCGACATCCAGAGCGACGGATCCATTCACGTGACCGACCCGGGCGGTGCCCGCGTGTTCCGCATCCGCGAGATGCGCGAAGGGGAGCAGGCGCCCGCGCCTCCGCCCTCGGACCCGAACCGCACGGCGGTCATGCATGCGCCTCCGGCACCGCCCCCGAGGGCGTCGAGCCCGCCGCAGCGGCCTCCGTCCCCGGGGCAGGCCCCGCCGACGCTCTCTCGCAGCCCGGCACCCGCGCCGCAGCGCCCGGCGCCCGCTCCCCGGCTCACGCCGGACACGGTCGCGTCGCTCGTGGAGGAGGTGGCCGGGCCCGCCGAGCCGCAGCCTGACAGGATCGGGCGCGTGGCCATCGGCGACACCGGCCCGGGCGACGTGCTCGCGGACGTGTTCTTCCGCACCGCCGAGCTCAACCGGAGGACGGACCGGGAGGAGGGGTTGAGCTTCATCCTCGACCTGGCGATGGAGAAGGTCCGGTGCGACGCCGGGGCCGTCCTGCTCGGGCGCTTCCAGACGAACGACCTCGCGTTCGTCGCCGCCCGCGGGCCCAAGGCCGAGGAGATCCTGCGGCGGCGCCTCTCGGTCCCCTTCGGGAAGGGGCTCGTCGGCTTCAGTGCGCAGGAGAACGTCTGCCTCGCAGTCTCCGACGCCGAGAAGGACCCCCGCTTCTACCGCGCGGTGTCCGAGGCGGTCGGCTACGCGACGCGGTCGGCCCTGTGCGCCCCCATCTCCTCCGGGGGGCGCGTGCGCGGGGCGCTCGAGCTCCTCAACAAGGGGGGCGGCGCCTTCACCGCCTCCGACCTGGCCGTCCTCTCGTACCTCGGGCACAAGGCCGGCGAGTTCCTCGACCGGGTCGGCTAGGGTCTACTGCCCGTCGCCCGCCTCTGCGAGGTCCGCCTCGCCCTTCACGAGCTCGCCCATCACCACCGTGGCGTACGAGCCCCGCGGGAGCTCGAAGGCGGCCCGGTAGCCCTCCGCCGTTGCCTCGAGCTCGACCTGGAGCGGCAGGCGGCCCGCCCGCCGCGTCCCCTCGGCCTCGCCACCCGCCCGCGCGAGCTCGGCCTGGCCGATGCCCTCGGCGGCGAGGATTCGGGCCTCGCGCTCGGCCGCCTCGCCCTCCGCTGGGCGTAGCTTGTGTCCGAACATCGGGCCGGCTGGCGAGATCTCGAAGCGCCGCACGCGCTCTCCGTCCACGGCCGCGTCCGAGCACGTGAAGACTCCGCCGGTCTCGAGCTTCTTCATGACGTCCCCGTTGACCGCCCTTTCGAAGAGGCCGTCCCGGATGCGCTCCTCGAGCCACCGGTTGAAGAGGAGCGACTGCCACGCGGAGAGGCACAGGCGCCGAAGGAAGCGGTCGCGTGCAGCGCGCCGGGCATCGGGGTCGTCGAGCCGGCCGATGAGGATGGCCCGCCCCAGGTCCGCGTTGCGGCCCGCGACGCCGAAGCGCTGCGGGCCGAAGAAGTTCGGGAAGCCGCGCTCCGCGAGCGCCGCCGCACAGGCCCGCGCCGCGCCCGTGTCGCCGCCGCGGACGAGGATCTGGAAGCGGTTCCCGCGGGAGTGCCCGGTGCGGAGCTTGTTCGCGTGGCGCGAGACGGAGAGCACGCGGAACCCGTCCTCGGAGAGGGAGGCGGGGTCCGGGTCCCGCGGCGTGTGGAAGGAGAGCCACTGGGTGGTGACCGCCTGGCGGTCCTTCAGCCCGGCGACCCCTGCGTCACGCTCGTCGACCCCGAGCGCGGCGGCGAGCGCGCGGACGACGTCGCGGGTCGTGCGGCCCCGCTTCTCGACGTGGAGATACAGGTGCTCGCCCTGGCCGGACGGCAGGTACGCCGGGATCTCGTCGACGCGGAAGTCCTCGGGGGAGGCCTTCACCGCTCCGCCGGAGCCGGGCACGTCCGCCGTGATCCAGGGCAGCCGCGCCGCGGCCCCGCTCAAGGCAGGAGGCCCTCGATCGCCTCGAGCTTCTGCTTCACGGACCGTGACACGGCCTCGTCGGCGTCGCGCGGCAGCCGCTCCCCGGCCTGGAACAGGTAGAAGAACATGAGCTCGCGCAGGGCGTCGCGGAGGAGCCTCGGGCGCTCGCCGGTCGGCTCGATCTTGCGGACCGTGGCCGCGTCGAGCGCCGCGAGGTTCCGGAGGATCTCGTCCTCGTCGACCGATCCGTCGGACCGGGCGGAGGCGCCCCGCCACAGGGGGCCGAAGCGCGAGGCCGGGTCCGCGAGGAAGGCGCGGGCGCCGAGCAGGAAGGCCTCCGCGCCGCGGAAGGCGACCACGGCCCCGGCGATGTCGCGGAGGATGTCGTTCATGCCGGCGGCGACCGCGCGGGCGGGATCCGTCGGCGCCGCGACCTGAGCCGCCGCCGCCTCCGAGACCTCCACGTAGCCCACCTCGGCCAGCCGGAACACGATCTTTGTCGCGTCGAACTCGGAGACGTGCCCGTCGCGCGCGAGGTCGGCGAGCCTGCGTCGGCCGTCGATCATCTCGAGCAGCCGCTGCTCGTCGGGCTCGAGCGCGACCTGCCGCCGGGGCTCCTTGCGGCGCAGGAACACCTGCGCGTTCGGGATGCGCCCGCGGAAGTGGCTCATCTCGTCGATGCGCCGGATGGCGTCCATCAGCAGGCCCTGGGTGTCGACCGAGAGCGGGGCGCCGGGCACCTCCTCGAACGCCCCCTGCAGCAGGTAGAAGGTCCCCTCGCGGGCCATGAGGACGGCGTGGAAGACGGAGGCCACCTGCTCGTGGACCACCTTCCACAGGTCGTTCGACGTCATGTGTCCGCGCTCGACGAAGATCCGGCCCACTGGGCGCCCGCTCGCGACGGCGTCCGTGAGCTGCCGCTCGTCGAGGAAGCCGAGCCTCACCGCGACCTCTCCGATCCGCTCTCCTGGCGCCTCCGAGGACGCCCCGCGCACCTGGCCGTCGCGGAAGTAGATGGAGCGGGCGTAGGGGCCGACGAGCACGCGCAGCGCGCCCGTCATCCGCGCCTGGTGGACGAAGCCCACGAAGTCCGGCAGCGGGAAGGCGGCGAGGTCGCCTGCGAGCACGGCACGGGAGGCGGGCGCCGGCCCGCCGCCCGCCGGCGAGCGCACGGCGACGAGCAGATCGGGGGCCGACGGGACGAGTTCGAAGCGGCCGGCGCGGTCCGCGAGCGCACGGCGCACCTCGTCCGACTGGGGGACGACGCGGCCGTGGGCGTCGATGTCGAGGGTGTGGCGCTCCACTCGCCTAGTCCTTCCAGCCGGTCGATCGGATCCACTCGAGCTCGTCCTCGAGCACGAACTCGAGGACCGTCTCGGAGTAGTCCGGGAGGATGTGCCGGCGGCCGTTGAAGAAGAGGGAAGGGGTGCCCTGGATGCCGGCGCGCCGGGCCTCGGCCTGCGCCTCCAGGACGCGCGCGCGGTACTTCCCGGTCTCGAGGGCCTTCTTGAGGTCGTCGGGGTCCTTCCCGAGCCGCTCGGCGATCGCCCCGAGCGAAGCGTTGTCGAGCGCCCGGTTGTTGTCGAACAGCGCGTCGTAGAAGGGCCAGAGGACCCCCTCGTCCCGCGCCCACTCCGCTGCCTCCGCCGCCTCCTCGGCCCGGGGGTGCTGCAGGAGCGGGAAGGGCTTGTAGACGAGCTTCACCTGGTCGGGGTGCTTCTCGACGAAGTCCTCGAGCTTGGGCCTCAGCTGCGCACAGAACGGGCAGACGAAGTCCGAGAACTCGACGATGGTCACGGGCGCCTTCGCGTCGCCCCGCGCCGGGCCGAAGCTCGCGACGTCGAGCTTCGCACGCTTCGAGCGGTCGAACGACGAGTAGTACTCGGTGAGCAGGCGCCGGATGTCCCAGACAGCCATGTTCTGGCCGGCGAGCCGGGCCGCGAGCGCCGCCATGCGGGGGGCGTGCTTGCAGTCGGCGTGCTCGGTCAGGCAGCCGAGAAGCGTGTGCGGGCACCCGCAGTAGCAGTACTCCTCCTGCAGCACCTTTGCGAGGACCGTCTTCTGCTGGGGCGTGAGGACGTCGGCCCCGACGGTGGCCGGCACCTTGCTCCAGTCGATCGACGGAGGGGACGCGGCGGGTCCCTGCGAGAGGACGGCGAGGAGGAGGGCGAGCGGGAGGTTCATCGGTCCCCGGGCGGTTGGAGGGGCGAGGATTCTAGCACCGGCGCGCCCGGCACGCCGCGTGCGTCGGAGCCGCTTTCCTTATAGGTATGGGCGCGATGGATCGTCCCCGGCTCGAGCCAGGTGCGGTGCGGAAGGAGCCGGGCGGGCGACTGCGCCTCGCCCTCGTCTACCCGAACGCGTACCGCCTGGGGATGGCCAACCTCGGCCTCCACGCGGTGTACCGGATCGCCAACGCCGAGCCGAACGTGCTGTGCGAGAGGGTATTCCTCCCGGACGCGGAGTCGGGGACCGTCCGGTCCGTCGAGTCCGCGAGGCCTCTGCGGGACTTCGACGTGATCGCCTTCTCGCTCTCCTTCGAGGACGACTACGTCCACGTCCTCGAGATCCTCGATCGGTCGGGCCTGCCGCTGCGTGCCGGCGGCCGGGACGAGCGCCACCCGATCGTCGTCGGGGGCGGCATCGCCGTCCAGATCAACCCCGAACCGCTCGCCCCCTTCTTCGACCTCTTCCTCGTCGGGGAGGGGGAGGTGCTCCTGCCGGGGTTCTTCCGGGCGGTCGCCGACGCCCCCCGCGACCTCCCGCGCCCCGAGCTGGTCGCCGCCCTCGCGGCGCTGCCGGGGAGCTACGCCCCGGGGCTCTACGACGTCGCGTACGCGGACACCCGGGACGGCGGCGGCGCCTGGGTGACGCGCTTCGAGCCGCGCGCGCCGGCGCCGGAGCGGGTTCGCCGCGCCTACGTGGCCGACCTCCGCCCGGTCGCGACGAGCCGCGTCGTCGACTCGCCCGACGCCCAGTTCGGGGACCTCTTCCTCACCGAGGTGGCTCGCGGCTGCCTGTGGGGCTGCCGCTTCTGTGCGGCCGGCTTCGTGCAGCGCCCTTACCGGGAGGTCGACCTGGAGGTGCTCCGGGCCGAGGTCCGGCGCGGCATCGAGAAGGGGATGCGCGTCGGGCTCGTCGGCCCCGACACCAGCGACTACACGGGGCTCGACCCCCTCACCTGCTTCATCGGGGAGCAGGGCGGCTCCTTCAGCCCGTCCTCCCTCCGCGTGGATGCCATCACGTCGGAGCTCTCCCGGCGGCTCGCGGCCGGGGGGGAGAGGTCGATCACCATCGCCCCCGAGGCGGGGACCGATCGGATGCGGCGGGTCGTGAACAAGGACTTCTCGGACGATCGGATCGTCGAGGCGGCGCGGAGCGCGCTCGCCGCCGGCATGCGCCACGTGAAGCTCTACTTCATGTGCGGCCTGCCGACCGAGACCGACGAGGACGTGCTGGGGATGGCGCGGATCGCCTTGCGCATCCGCGAGGAGGTCATGGTGCCGGAGGCCCGCCGGACCGGCCGCATGGGCCGCATCTCCCTGTCGGTGAACCCGTTCGTGCCGAAGCCCTGGACCCCGTTCCAGTGGGCGCCCATGCACGGCGAGCGGTGCCTCGCCGGGAAGCGCCGCATGCTCGAGAAGGAGCTTCGTCCGCTCGGGGTCGACGTGGACTTCATGAGCCCCCGGGAGGCCTACCTCCAGACCCTCCTCTCGCGCGGCGACCGGCGGGCGGCCGACCTCCTCGAGGCGGCGCTCCGGTCGAGGGGCCAATTGTCCGCGGCGCTCGCGCGGTGGCCCCACGACCCGGACTTCTTCGTGACGCGCGAGGTGGGGCTCGACGAGCGGCTTCCCTGGGACTTCATCGACCACGGGCTGGAGAAGTCGTTCCTCGCCCGCGAGTACCGCCGCGGCGTCGGAGGGCGCATCACCCCGAAGTGCGCGCTGGAGACGTGCCGCGCCTGCGGCCTCGACTGCGCCGACCACCCCGAGCTCCGGCTGCCCGGGGCGCAGGAATCGGCCCGGGCGCTGCCATGACCCACGGCGAGGCCATGGGAGAGGCGCTCGCGCTGGCGCGGCGGGCGGGGGAGGCCGGCGAGGTTCCGGTGGGGGCGGTCGCACTCTTCGAGGGGCAGATCGTCGGGCGCGGCCACAACCGCCGGGAGGGGTCGCTCGACCCGACCGCCCACGCCGAGCTCATCGCCGTGCAGGAGGCGGCACGGACCCTCGGGCGCTGGCGCCTCACCGGGGTGTCGATCGTCGCGACCCTGGAGCCGTGCGCCATGTGCGCCGGGGCGATGGTGCTCGGGCGCATCGACCGGCTCGTCCTCGGGGCGCCGGACCCCAAGGCGGGAGCGGTGGGATCCCTCATGGACCTGTCGGCCGACCCTCGCCTGAACCACCGCTTCGAGGTGGTCCGAGGCGTGCGCGCGGACGAGTGCGCGGCGCTGCTCCGCGACTTCTTCCGGACGCGGCGCTAGGAAGCGCCGTGCATCACGGCGGCGAGAGGGCGAGGAGGAAGATGGCGCCGGAGCTCGCGAGCGAGCTCGTGAGAGTGCCCGTGTAGGCTCCCGGCGCGCCGGCGAGTTCCCAGGCGTCGGCGCCCCCCAGCGAATTCGAGCCGTTCGTCTGGTCGTCGAGGAGGGTGAACCCCGCGGACGGGGTGTAGCGGTCCGGCGACCCGTACGAGGCGGCGAGCGCGCACACGAGCAGCATGTCGCCGGCCCTGGAGGTGGTCGCGGTGAGCCCGGCGCTGAGCGTGGAGAGGTTCGCCTGCGCGAAGGTGTCGAGGGTCGGTGCGCCGAGCACCTCCACCACGAAGAGGACGGTCTCCCACTTCGCGAGCGAGCTCGTCTTGTAGAGGCTGAAGGTGTGGCCGCTGCCGCCCTGGCAGGGCTGGTTGCAGACGAAGGCGCGGAGCTCTCCCTGGTTCGTCGCGTACGGCTGCGCCGTGCCGACCTGGGTGTAGGTGTTGCCCTGGTTGTCGCCGAGCGACAGGAACGCGTCGGCGCCGGAGATGCCCGCGCCGGCGAAGACGACGAACGTGCTTCCGGTCGCCTGGGTGGCGATGGCGGCCGTCGTCATCGGGTTCGTGCCGCGGCCGGCCACGTCGTTCTTGTAGGTGTGGGCGCCGACGGCGAGCCCGGTGACGCAGGTCCCGCCTGCGCAGACCTGGCCGCTCGCGCACGCGATCCCGCATCCGCCGCAGTTCTGGGAGGTGGCGAGGCTCACGCAGTCGGTCCCGCAGACCGCCGAGCCGGCCGGGCAGATGCACGATCCGGCGGAGCAGGTGTCCCCGGACGGGCAGGCGTTGTCGCAGGCGCCGCAGTTCGCCGCGCTCGTGGTCGTGTCGACGCAGGCGCTGTCGCAGACCGTCTCCGCGCCGGGACAGGCGCAGGCGCCGGCGGAGCAGGTGGCCCCCGACGCGCAGGCGTTGCCGCAGCTGCCGCAGTTCGAGGCGCTCGTCAGCAGGTTCACGCAGGCGGTGCCGCACACCGTGGAGGGATTCGGGCAGGCGCAGGCGCCCGAAGAGCAGGTCTCCCCGGACGGGCAGGCGTTGCCGCAGCTGCCGCAGTTCGAGGCGCTCGTCAGCAGGTTCACGCAGGTGCCGTTGCAGGCCGTCGCGCCGGAGGGGCACCCCGAGCACGTGCCGCGCTGGCAGACCTGTCCGGCGGCGCAGGCGTGCCCGCAGGCGCCGCAGTTCGCGGCGTTCGACCGCAGGTTCACGCAGGCGCCGCTGCAGCTCGTGTAGCCGTTGGAGCAGCGGGCGGACGCGGTCGCGCCCGGCGGGGTCTCCGCCGGGGAGGAGGCCTCCATCCCGCACCCCGTGGCGAGGACGAGCAGGGGGACGAATCGGCACAGCCGGCGCGTCTCGACCATGGAACCTCCCCCGCGGACGCCACGCCTGGGGCGCGGTGGGCCGCGCGCTTCTCGTCCGACCCCTAAGTGCCCGGACGGTCATTCACAAGTAGAAGAATTCGCTTACTGTGACTATCGCCCCTCGGCATTGACCAGTTCGCGCGGAGGGCCGCCGCCCGGGGGCGCGCTCGTCGCGCGCGAAGGAGGGGGGACGCCGCCGGTCGCCGTCCGCCGGTCGCGGGGCCGCGACGCCGCCTCGGGGCCCGGGACGGGCGCGGGCGGTCCGCCCGCCGTGCGAGGCAACCTTCGCGGGGTCGCCCGTCGGGCGGGTCGCACACCTCAGGGCGGCGCGAAGGCCACGAGGAAGATGGCCCCCGAAGTCGCGAGGGAGCTCGCGAGCGACCCGGTGTAGGTGCCGGGCGGACCCGCGAGCGACCACGCGTCGGCGCCGCCGAGCGAGTTCGTTCCGTTCGTCTGGTCGTCGAGGAGCGCGAAGCCCGCCGAGGGCGTGTAGACGTCCGGCGTCCCGTAGGACGCGGCGAGCGCGCAGACGAGCAGCAGGTCCCCGGCCCTGGAGGTGACGACCGCGCCCGGCGCGAGCGGCGAGGAGGTGGCGTCCGCCTGGGCAAATGCGTCGAGCGACGCGGTCCCGAGGATCTCGACGACGAACAGCACCGTCTCCCAGTTCGAGAGGGCATCCGGCTTGTTGAGGCTCCAGGTGTGGCCGGGTCCGCCCCTGCATGGCTGGCTACAGACGAAGGCGCGGAGCTCGCCCTGGCCGCCCGCGTAGGGCTGGGGGACGCCGATCGCCCGGTAGGTGTTGCCCATGCTGTCCGAGAGCGACTGGAAGGCCGTGCCCCCCGCGATGCCCGCGCCGGCGAAGACGACGAAGGTGCTCCCGGTCGTCCGGGTGGCGAGGGAAGCGGTCGTCATCGGGTTCGTCCCGAGGCCCGCCACGTCGTTCTTGAAGGCGTGCGCACCCACGCCGAGGGGCGCGCCCTGGCACGCCCCCGAGGAGCACGTCGAACCCGTTGGGCAGGCGACGCCGCAGCCCCCGCAGTTCGCCGAGGTGGCGAGGCTCACGCACCCCGAGCCGCAGTCGGCCTGCCCGGAGGGGCACTTCTCGCCCTCGCGCGCGTTTGCCGCTCCGCAGGCGAGGGCCAGGCTCGCGGCAACGGCCGCGAGGAGGCGGCCCCCGCGCCATCCGGGCGCCCGATGCCACGTCGTCCTGGACATGCCCGGTCCTCCCTTGCAAAGGCGGCGCACCGCCCCCTCCATAGCGCGGATGCGAGGGGCGTGGGTTGCTTCTTGGCTCCGCGTGGGAAATCGGGTAGATCGGCCCGCGGAGAGCTGGCCGAGTTGGTCGAAGGCGCCTGACTCGAAATCAGGTGTACCGGCAACGGTACCGGGGGTTCGAATCCCTCGCTCTCCGCAGTCCTTCCTCTGAAGGGGGAAGAGGAAGCCGTCCGGGGCCTTCCCGGGGGGCCGTCAGTTCCCCCGTTATGATCGGGAGAGGTGACCGAGCGGCCGAAGGTGCACGACTGGAAATCGTGTGTCCGCCCAAAAGGTGGACCGTGGGTTCAAATCCCACCCTCTCCGCCAGTCGACAGGAGCCGGCCCAGAATCCTCGGGCGACGTGGGGGCGACCGAACCCCGCCAGGCCCGGAAGGGAGCAACGGTAGGCAGCTCTCCGTGCGCCCGGGGATTGTGGGCCGGCTCCGCTTCATCTAGAGGTCCGCGAATGGGCTATCTCGTCCTCGCCCGCAAGTACCGCCCCCAGACCTTCGCCGAGGTCTCCGGGCAGGACCACGTCGTGCGCACGCTGTCGAACGCGCTCGCCCGTGGCCACCTCGCCCACGCGTTCCTCTTCACCGGCCCCCGCGGGGTCGGGAAGACCACGGCCGCCCGGCTCGTCGCGAAGGCGGTGAACTGCGAGAAGGGGCCGACCGCCGACCCGTGCGGCCGGTGCACGCCCTGCGTGGAGATCGCCGAGGGGCGCTCGGTCGACGTCGTGGAGATCGACGCCGCCTCCAACAACGGCGTCGACAACATCCGCGACATCGTGGAGGCGGTGCGCTACCGGCCCGCGCGGGACCGCTACAAGGTCTTCGTCGTGGACGAGGTCCACATGCTCTCCACGGGCGCCTTCAACGCGCTCCTGAAGACGCTCGAGGAGCCGCCGGAGCACGTCATCTTCGTGCTCGCGACGACCGACGTTCACAAGGTGCCGGAGACCATCGTCTCCCGCTGCCAGCGCTTCGACTTCCGGCGCCTCGACCTCGCGCAGATCGCGGGACAGCTGCGCAAGGTCGCCGACGCCGAGGGCATGAAGGTCTCCGACGGGGCGCTCGCGCTCGTCGCCCGTGCGGCCGAGGGCGGGATGCGCGACGCCTTGTCGCTGCTCGACCGGGTGCGCGCCTCCTGCGGCGATGCCCCGAGCGACGCCGAAGTGGCCGAGGCGGTCGGCGCCATCGACCCGGCCGCCGTCTCACGCATCGCCCGCGCCATGCTCGCGCGCGACGGCGCGGCGATCCTCGGAGAGGTCCAGGTGCTCTTCGACCGCGGGCTGGAGATGAAGCGGGTGGCCGAGGAGGTCGTCCGCTGGCTGCGCGACGTGACCGTCGCGAAGCTCGCGCCCAAGGTGCCCCTCGACCTGCCCGAGGCGGAGCGCCGGGAGGTCGAGGCCCAGGCCGCCGCGGCGGACCAAGCCCAGCTCGGGCGCCTCTTCGACATCGCCCAGCGCGCGGTCGGGGAGGTGAAGCTCGCCGAGCAGCCCCGCTACGCCCTCGAGGTGGCGCTCCTCAAGGGCGCGCTCCTCGCCCCCGGCGTCGACGTCGCCGACCTCGTGGCTCGCGTCGAGGCGCTCGCCGGCGGGGCAGCGCCCGCGCCGCGGCCGCCGCCGAGGTCCGCCTCGGCGGACCCAGCCCCGGCCCCGGCGTCGAGGGAGGTCGCGTCCTTCGGAACGCCCGGCTGCGCGGCCGGCGTGGCGCCGGCCGCGCCGGCGGGTCCGCCCGCGGCGGCGGACCCCGGGCCGGCGCCTCCCGCCGATCGCTGGAGGGCGGCGGTCGACGACCTCGCCGGGGAGAGCCCGGCGCTCGCCCCCGCGCTCAAGCAGGCCGCGCTGGTCTCGCTCGGGGCGGACGAGGTCCGGGTACGCTTCGCCGCGGGCTCGAGCTACCCGGCGCTCGTCGAGCGCCGCCGCGGCGACGTGGAGCGCGCCTTCTCGCGCTTCTTCGGGCACCCGGTCCGCCTCGCCGTGGAGGTGGGTCCCGCCACACCGGCCGAGCCGGCCGCGGGGGCGCCGATCGCGGCGGTGGAGCGGGCGGAGCGCGAGGCGAAGTCGGCGCGGCTGCGCGAGGCCGCCCGTGCGCACCCCAAGATCCAGGAGGCGGCGCGGGCGCTCGGGGCGGACATCGAGGGCATCGACGAGCTGTAGGGGAGGAGACCGGAGCGGCGATGGACATCCAGTTCCTCATGAGGCAGGCGAAGAAGATCGAGAAGGCCGTGGCCGAGGCCAAGGAGAAGCTCTCCGAGGTGGAGGTCGAGGCCGACGCGGGCGGCGGCCAGGTGACGGTGCGCATGAACGGGCGCTTCGAGGTGCGCCGCATGATCATCGATCCGAAGGCGCTCGAGGCGGGCGACAAGGCGCTCCTCGAGGACCTGGTCGCGGCCGCCGTGAACGCCGCGGTCGAGAAGGCGCGCATCGTCGCGGACGAGACGATGGAGAAGGCGGCGGGCGGCGTGAAGCTGCCGGGGCTCGGCCTGTAGGGCGCCATGGCCGTCGCGGATCCCATTGCACGGCTCGTGAAGGAACTGGCGCGCCTTCCGGGCATCGGGGAGAAGACGGCCCAGCGTCTCGCCTTCCACATCCTCGACGCGGGACCCGCGTACGCCGAGGCGCTCGCCGCGGCGGTCGTCGGCGTGGTGCGCGACGTGCGCTGCTGCTCCTCGTGCCAGACCCTCACCGAGAGCGACCCGTGCCCGATCTGCGCCGACGACCGGCGCGATCCGAAGGTGCTGTGCGTGGTCGAGGGCGTCCCAGACCTGCTCGCCATCGAGCGCACGCGGGAGTTCCGCGGGCGCTACCACGTCCTGCACGGCGCGCTCTCGCCGCTCGACGGCGTGGGTCCGGCGGACCTCAAGGTGCGCGAGCTCCTCGTGCGCCTCGAGCGCGAACCCGCCGAGGAGGTCGTCATCGCCACGAATCCCGACGTCGAGGGGGAGGCGACGGCCCTGTACCTCGCGAAGCTCCTCAAGCCCCTCGGGGTGCGCGTGAGCCGGATCGCACAGGGAGTGCCGATGGGCGGGGACCTCGAGTACGCCGATCAGGTCACGCTCGCTCGCGCCCTCGCCGGGCGGCGCGAACTCTGAGCGAGGGGGCGGCGCGCGGCGATATCGCCTCGCCGGCCGATTGCTCCCGCGGAGCGCGTCGGCGCGCTAGAGTCGCGTCGGGCGCGGGATTGATCGAGGGGCGGTTCCCTGGTATTCCGCGAGGCGGTCCTATGAATCCCGGCCTGGTGATGTACGAGGAGGAGTTCCGGCAGATCTCCGGGATTTGCGACCGCCTCACGCGCGACGCGAACGCCAAGGTCGTCTTCCTCGTCGACAAGAACGGACAGCTCATCGCGGCGAGCGGCCAGGCGCAGAACCTCGACACCACCTCTCTCGCGTCTCTCACCGCCGGCAACGTCGCCGCCATGGGCGGCCTCGCGAAGCTCATCGGGGAGAAGGAGTTTCCGAACCAGTTCCACGAGGGCGAGCGCGAATCGCTCCACATGAGCATCGTGGGCGGGCGCGTCGTACTGGTGGTGATCTTCGACGCGAAGAGCTCGCTCGGCCTCGTGAGACTTCGCGTGAAGAAGGCCGGGGAGGAGCTCGGCAAGGTCTTCGATCACCTCGCGAAGAAGCAGGCCATGCCCGGGACGCAGAGCCCCTTCGCAGAGATCACCGACGACGACATCGACAATCTCTTCAGCGGCTAGGACATGAGCTTCATCAACTACAGCTCTCGCGAGATCAACTGCAAGATCGTCTACTACGGTCCCGGACTCTGCGGGAAGACGACGAACCTGCAGTACGTCTACGCGAAGACCGCCCCCGAGGCGAAGGGCAAGATGATCAGCCTGGCCACGGAGACGGAGCGCACCCTCTTCTTCGACTTCCTGCCGCTCTCGCTCGGGGAGATCCGGGGCTTCAAGACCCGGTTCCACCTCTACACCGTGCCCGGCCAGGTCTTCTACGACGCCTCCCGCAAGCTCATCCTGAAGGGGGTGGACGGCGTGGTGTTCGTGGCCGACAGCCAGATCGAGCGCATGGAGGCGAACCTGGAGTCCGTGGAGAACCTCCGGGTGAACCTCGCAGAGCAGGGCTACGACCTCAACCGCATCCCGTACGTGGTGCAGTACAACAAGCGGGACCTCGCGAACATCGCGACCGTCGAGGAGTTGCACCGCCTCATCAATCCGCGCGGCGTCCCCGAGTTCCAGGCGGTCGCGCCGACCGGTGTGGGTGTCTTCGACACATTGAAGGCCGTCGCGAAACTCGTCCTGACCGAGTTGAAGCGGGGCGGCTAGGGGGGCAAACCTCCGGGTCATCCGGTGGCCCGCGCGGGAATGCTATAAGAATTGATAAGTTGAATATCGGGGCGAAAATGCCCGGAGAGAGGGCGATCGTGCCACGGTCCCATTCCCTCATTCTCATCCTGTTCGCCCTCGGTCCGGGCCTCGCGCGCGCGCAGACGCCCCCGCCGGCGGCGGACCCTGGCGCGGCGCCCGGCCCGGCCGCCGCCGCGCCGACGGCGTCCCCGGCACCTCCGCCCGCTCCCGCCGTGCCGGCGCGGACGGCTTCGCCGGCGCAGTCCGCGGACGACCTCGCCGACCTCAAGGTGAAGACCCTCGAGGAGCGGGTGAACGAGCTCAAGGAGAAGATCTTCCGCACCAAGGCGCGCCTGATGAACCTGCAGGAGATGGTCATCGGCGGCGACGTCACCACGGGTGCGCGCGCGGTGCTCTACCACAAGAACGAGATGGGGCCGGAGTTCGTCCTCGAGTCGGCGACCTACACGCTCGATGGGGCGCCCATCTACACGAAGGTCGACAAGGAAGGCGACCTCGACAAGCGCCACGAGTTCGAGATCTTCAACGGCCGCGTGGTTCCCGGGAACCACCAGGTCACCGTGAAGCTCGTCTACCGCGGATCGGGCTTCGGGGTCTTCAGCTACCTCGAGGGTTACAAGTTCCGCGTCCAGTCCTCGTACACCTTCAACGCCGAGCCGGGGAAGGTGACCGGCGTGAAGGTGGTCGGCTTCGAGAAGGGCGGGATCACCGCCGAGATCCAGGACCGCCCCGCCGTCCGCTACGACGTGGACGTCAAGTCCGAAGAGCGAGGCCAGAACCGCCCGGCGGCCGCGCCCGCCGGGGGCGACCGGTGAGAGCCGGCCCGATCCTCGCGGCCGCGCTCGGCGCGGGGCTCGCGATCCAGGCGGCGGCCGACGAGCCGGCGCCCATCCAGCTTTTGCGCCGCGACTACGACGACCTCGAGTCGCAGCTGCGCTTCGTGGAGCGGGCGTACCTGGGAACCGATCAGAACCGGTCGCAGCGCGCGAAGCAGAGGTTCTCCGAGGCGGAGGTCCAGTTCCTCCTGCAGAACTGGCCCCCGGCGGTGGTGCTGCTCTACGACGCCATCGACGACCCCGACTTCCGCGCCTCGCCCGAGTATCCGACCGCGCTCTACTACCTCGGCGAGGTCCTCTACCAGCAGGGCGAGTTCAAGCTCGCGCGGAACTACTTCCACAAGCTGCTCGCGATCCCCGGCGCCCCCCACCAGAGGGAGGCGCTCCTGCGCTCTCTCGACATCGCGGTGCGCACCCGCGACGCCGAGGGCGTCGACCTCCTGCTCGACGAGGGCCACCGCGCCTTCCCGGACGGCGGGCCGGCGGAGCTCGCGTACCTCAGCGCCAAGGCCATCGCCTCGCGCCGGGACCTGTCTCCCGAGGAGCGGCGCCGCCAGGCGCTCGCCGCCTTCGCCGCCGTCTCCGCCCCCTTCCACCTCCAGGCCGCGTACTGGCAGGGCGTGCTCTACGCCGAGGCCCGGGACCTCGAGCACGCGGCGGAGCGCTTCCAGGCCTGCCTCCAGATGCCCCCGGGCGACGCGCGGCAGCGCGAGGTGCGCGAGTACTGCGCCATGGCGCTCGGGCGCGTCCGCGCCGACCTCGGCCGCTACCAGGAGGCGATCGACGCCTACCAGGAGATCGGCAACGAGTCGCCGCGCTTCGCAGAGACGCTCTACGAGATGGCCTGGGCCTGGGTGCGCGCGAAGAAGTACGAGCAGGCGCTGCGGACCGTCGGGCTCGTCACCGACCTCTACCCGGAGTCCCGCCTCGCCCCCGAGGCGATCATCCTGCAGGGCCACCTGCTGCTCAAGCTCGGCCGCTTCGACGAGGCGGTGGCGAGCTACACGCGCGTCGTGAACGAGTACGCGCCGGTGCGCGACGAGATCGACTCGATCCTCTCCATGCACGAGGATCCGGTCCGCTACTTCAACGAGATCCTGAGCCGCCAGGACAGGCCGCTCGACGTCGCCCAGGTGCTGCCGCCGGTGGCCGTCCGCTGGGCCACCGCCCAGCGCGACGTGGCGCGCGCCTTGGCGGTCGTCGCGGAGGTGGACGTGAGCCGCCGCGAGCTCGCCGAGGGGCGCCAGCTCGCCGACCGGATCGACGCCGTGCTCCTGCGCAACGATGGCCTCGACGCCTTCGCGTCCGCCCGCGAGGGCTACGGTCGCGCCGAGGCCGTCGAGAACGGCGCCCTCTGGCTCGAGGGGCGCGTCCTCGACGCCGAGGAGAGGCTCGCGGCGCCGCTGCTCGGCCCCAAGTTCGAGTCCGCGCCGGGCCTGCGCCGCGCCTGGGCCGAGCGCCTGGACCTCGAGCAGAAGGTGGCGGCGCTCCCGCGCACCCCGGCGGAGGTCGCGAACCGCCAGGAGCGGCTGCGCACCCGCTTCGCGGACCTCCAGAGGCGCGCGTTCCAGCTCGGCTACGTCATCGAGGCCTCGAACGCGGCCCTCACCGGGACGCGGGTGTGGCTCGACGAGCACGTGGGGGACGCCCAGACCGCCGAGGGGCGCGCGGAGGTGCAGGACGAGGTTCGCCAGCAGGAGGCGGTCGTCGCCGGGTACGCGCGCGATCTCGCCGCCCTGCAGAAGGAGATCGACCTCGCCGCCGACTCGGTGGCCGGGCTCGAGGGGGCGGCGGCGGAGACCCTGCTCCGCGAGGCGTACCAGCGGGCCATCAGCGCCGAGTCGGACGAGCTCGCCGCCTACCGGCAGCGGGTGAGGGGCCCGGACCAGGCACAGATGGAGCAGCTCGAGGGGCTTCGCTCCGACCTGCCCGAGCTCATGGCGCGCGCGGCGCGCGTCCGGACCGGCTTGCGAGGCCAGGCGCGCAACGACGCCACGGCGCTCCGGGCGGAGGTGGCGGCCGAGCGGCAGCGGCTCGACGAGGCCGGCGCGGAGCTCGCGGTCGCGCAACAGGACACGAAGAACCTCGTCGGCCAGATCGCGCTCGACTCCTTCCGGCAGGTGCGCGGCCAGTTCTACGACCTCGTGCTCAAGGCCGACGTCGGCATGGTCGACGTCGCCTGGCAGCGCAAGCGGGAGCGGATCGAGCGGATCCAGCAGCTGGCGAGCCAGAAGGCGGCGGACCTCTCGGGCATCGAGGGCGACTACAAGGCCGTCCTGCAGGAGGCCGAGTAGTGGCGGGCCGGGCGGCGCTCCTCGCGGCGGCGGCCCTCGCCCTGCCGGCGCTCCCCAGGGCGGCGACGCCCTCGTCCGGGTTCACGTCCTGCCTCGACCGCGGCAAGCAGCCGAAGGCCGCGCCCCGCGCCGCCGGGGCCGCCCCGGCTCCGGTGAGCGAGAAGGAGGTCGACGAGTTCGCCCGAGAGGTCGCGAACTTCGAGGCGCTCGCGAAGGAGTACCGCGAAGAGATCCAGGCGACGATCCGCAAGAAGTACGACGAGCGGCGCCGCTTCGTGAACGACAGCTACGAGAAGCCGATCGGGACACTCGAGGCGCTCGACCGCAGGGAGCGGCAGGACGCCATCCAGCAGTTCGAGGAGTTCCTCTCCCGCTACCCGGCCGATCCGACCTACACGCCGGACGCCATGTTCCGCCTCGCGGAGCTCTACTACGAGAGCTCGACCGAGGATTACAACGAGGCGCTGGCACGGTGGAAGGAGGACCTGCGGCAGGCCATCGCCGCTGGGCGCGACCCTCCCGAGGAGCCGCAGCGCGACTACGGCCGCTCCGTGGCGCTCTACCGGAAGCTCCTCCAGGCCTTCCCGAGCTACCGCTTCATCGACGGCACCCAGTACCTGCTCGCCTACAGCCTCGGCGAGATGGGGCGCCAGGAAGAGGCGCTGCGCGCCTACGCGCAGCTCATCGAGCGCTACCCGAAGAGCATGTTCGTTCCCGAGGCGTGGGTGCGGCTCGGCGACTTCTGGTTCGACGACCTGCGCGTCGGCTCCCTCAAGAAGGCGGCGGAGGCCTACGCGCACGTGAAGGGCTGGCCGGACCACCCGCTCTACGCGCGCGCCCTCTACAAGCTCGGCTGGACCTACTACCGCCTCGACGACTACGACCAGGCGGTCGGAGCCTTCACGTCGCTCCTCGACGCCTACGTGGAGCAGGCGAAGAAGTCCGGCAAGCCGCCCTCCGGCGACGTGTGGCCGGAGGCGATCCAGTACACGGCGATCAGCTTCGCCGACATGAAGGGCGACGGCGTGGCGCGCGCGCGCCTGTACTTCCAGCTGCTCGGGGGGCGGCCCTACGAGGCGCTCGTCTACCAGCGGCTCGGCGACATCCTCTTCGACGAGACCCGCTACGGCGAGGCGGTCGAGGCCTACAAGGCGTTCCTCGCCACGGCGCCGCTCTCGCCGGACGCCCCCAAGGTCCAGGCCAAGGTCGTCACCGCCTGGCAGCGCGACCGTCGCTTCGACATGGAGGCGAAGGAGCGCGAGGTGCTCGTCGCCGCCTACGACGAGGACGGCTCCTGGTTCCAGGCGAACCGCGGGAACGGGGATCTCACCCGGGACACCCGCGACATGGTGGAGAAGAACCTGGCGCGGGCGGCGAGCTTCCACCACGTCCAGGCGCAGGCGCTGAAGCAGCAGGGGAAGCTGCCCCAGGCGGTCGAGGAGTACCGGGCGGCCGCGATGGCCTACCGCCAGTACCTGAAGCGCTTCCCGCACGCGAAGGGCGCCTACGAGCTCGCGTTCAACTACGCGGACGCGCTCTACAACTCGCTCGACTTCGAGGGCGCGGCCCAAACCTACGCCGAAGTTCGCGACGACCCCGCGGACGACAAGCACCGCGACGAGGCCGGCCTCTCCGCCGTCATCTCCTGGGAGGGGGAGGTCACCCGCCGCCAGCGCGCCGGGCAGCTCGCGCAGCTGCCGGTGCTCGTCTCCAAGGACCGCAAGGAGGCGGAGCTCCCCCGGGCGATCCCGCTCGACGCAGTGGAGCAGAGCCTGGTCCGCGACTCCGACGGGTACGTGGACGTCGCGGGCGCGGGGCCGCGCGCCCCGGCCATCGCCTACAAGGCGGCGGAGATCTTCTACGCGCACAACCAGTTCGACGAGGCGCGCTGCCGCTTCGAGGACGTCGTGGCGCGCTGGCCCGACTCCCAGGTGGCGCAGTACTCCGCGAACCTGATCATCGAGAGCTACCTCGCGATGAAGGACTGGGGCGCGGTCGAGAAGGCGGCGGCGCGCCTGCAGCAGAACCAGGTCGGCAAGAACCCGGCTCTCGCGAGCTCCCTGCAGAAGTTCAAGCTGGGCGGGCGCTTCAACCGCGCCCAGGAGCTCATGGAGCAGCGCCAGTACGAGCCGGCGGCCGCCATGTTCATCGCGCTCGTCGCCGAGGACCCGAAGCACGAATTCGCGGACAAGGCGCTCTACAACGCCGCGTCGTGCTACGAGAGCGCCCGCCGCTTCGAGAGCGCCCTGCGCCTCTACGAGCGGCTGTACGCCGACTACCCGAAGTCGGAGTTCGCGGACGACGCGCTCTTCCGGGTGGCGTACAACGCCGAGAACACCTACGACTTCGAGAAGGCCGTCGAGCGCTACGCGCTGCTCGTCGAGAAGTACCCGAAGTCCAAGCACCGCAAGGACGCGCTCTACAACGCGGCCCGCTCCATGGAGAACCTGCAGCGCTACGACGCCGCGGCCGCCGCCTTCGCGCGCTACGCGACGCTCTACCCCGAGGCCGACGACGCCGCCCGCACCCAGTTCCACGCGGCGCTCGTCTACGGCAAGCAGAAGGAGTGGGCGAAGGAGGTCCACGCGCTCCAGGAGTTCCTCCGGCGCTTCGCGAGGACCAAGGAGACGGGGCTCCTCGTGCAGGCCCACCTGCGGGTGGGGCTCGCCGAGCGCGAGCTCGGGAACGAGAAGGCGGCCCTCCAGGCCTACGAGGCGGCGGTGGGGGAGTTCGCGCGGCGCGGGCTGAAGCCGGAGGCGAACCCGGCCGCCGCGGCGGCGGCGGCGGAGGCGGAGTTCCGGCTCGCCGAGAGCCGCTTCGAGCGCTACGACCGGATCGCGCTTCCGGCCACGACCAACCCGAAGAAGCTCAAGCAGGCGCTCGGCGCGAAGCTCGCGGAGCTCAAGAGGGTGGCGCCGCTCTACAACGAGGTGAAGAAGTACAAGCGGCCGGACTGGACGCTCGCCGCCTTCTACCGCCAGGCCTACATGCTCGAGCGGCTCGCCCAGACGCTCTACGACGCGCCGGTGCCGCCGGAGTTCAAGAAGGCGGGGCAGGAGGAGTACCTGGCCGCCTACCAGGACCAGCTCGCCCAGTTCGCCCAGCCCTACGAGGAGCAGGCGGTCCAGGTCTACGTCCAGGCCCTGAACGCCGCGCGCGAGCTCCGGGTGAAGAACGAGTGGACGAAGAAGATCCAGGAGTCGCTCGCGCGCTACCGCCCGCGCGAGTACCCGATCCTGAAGGACGCCAAAGGCCAGATGGTCCTCGAGGACTTCTCGCCGGCGCCGCTCGCCGAGTCGCCCGAGCCGCGCAAGCGCGCCGGGGAGCCGGTGGCGAAGACCGTGCCAGCCGCCGCGCCGGCGCCCCCGGCGGCACCCGCGGGGGCCAACTGAGGGACGGCCGTCGCGGGCCGGCCCGGGAGATGAGGAACGGGATGAAGAGAGAGAACGCGGCCGCTGCCCTTCTCGCGCTGCTCATGGCGTGCGCCACGACGTCCGGCGCGGCCGGAGGGGCGGTGCTGCAGGCGAGCGAGAAGGACCCCGCGAACGCCGATCAGGTCGACCCCGGGGGCGGCCAGGAGGCCGCGCTCGCCCGGGAAGGGCTCGACCGCCTCGAGCGGGGGCAGAACGCCCAGCGCGCGGGCAACGAGGACCAGGCGCGCGCCGAGTTCAAGGGCGCGGCGCAGACGCTCTACGCCTTCGTCGAGCGCTACTCGGGAAACCGCTACGACCTCGTGCTGCTGCGAATGGCCGGCCAGGCGGCGATCGAGGCGCGCGATCCCGAGCTCGCCTCGAAGGCCGCCGCCCGCCTCGACTCGGATCCGCGCTCGACCGACGTCTCCCGGGCCGTCGCGGCGTTCCTCTCGGCGAAGGCGCTCCAGCTCGCCGCCATGCAGGACGTCCGCTCCGGCAAGATCCCGGCGCCGCAGCTCGTCGGCTTCGAGGCGCGCAAGGGCGCGGAGGTGACGCCGCAGCCCGTGCCACTCCCCTGGAAGGCCTTCGTCGAGCAGGTGGACCGCTGCGGCAAGCTCGCCGCCGACCCCTCCGTCGCCGTGGCGCTCCGCGGCGCGCTCGAGCTGCCGCAGCTCGCGCTCGCGGCGGGCCAGGTGGAGTTCGGCTACGACGACATGCTCGGGGCGCGGCGCCGCTTTCGGGATCTCATCGAGCGCTACCCGGGGCAGGCCGACGTGATGGAGTCCGCCGTCCCCTACTACCTCGAGACCTTCCGCGTCCTGAAGGACGACCCGGGGTACGACGAGGCGGTCGCCCGGGTGCAGCCGGTCATGGCCGCCGAGGCGAGGAAGGCCCGCGAGGCGGCGGCCGCCGCGCCGTCCGACGCCCAGCGCGCGAAGGCGGCGCAGACCTTCGCGAAGCTCGACGACGACCTCACGCGGCGGCTTCGCGGCGCGGACTACGCGGCGGCCTCGGGGCTGCTCCGCAAGGGCGAGATCGCGGAGAAGGCCGGCAAGCCCGCCGACGCGCTCGCCCGCTACAAGGAGGCGGCGGCGCTCTTCGAGAAGTTCGCAGCGGACAACAAGGACAGCCCCGACGCGCCGAATGCGCTCTACAACGCCGCCGTCGCCTGGGACAAGGCGAAGGACGGCAAGAAGGCCCTCGCCGAGCGGGAGAAGCTCGTCGCCACGTACCCGGACGCGAAGATCGTCCCGCAGGCGCTCGTGCGGCTCGGCGTCGGCTACGCCGTCGAGGGGAACAACGCGGCCGCCGCCAAGGCCTACGAGACCTACCTGTCGCGCTGGCCGGGCGGGCCGCAGCACTGCATCGCGCTCCAGAACCTCGGCGTCGCCCTCCAGAACCTGGGCAAGAAGGTCGAGGCCTCGCAGCGGTACGAGGAGTTCGCGGCCGACCCGGGCTGCGTCAAGGAGGATCCGAACAACGCCGCCCGGGTGCTCTACGAGGCCGGGAAGCTCCTCACCGAGGCGAAGCGGACCGCCGATGCGAGGAAGGTGCTCCAGGCCCTCGTCGACCTGCAGGGCGTCACCGCGCCGCCGGAGAAGGCCTACCAGGCCGACGCCCGCGACCGCCTCGCGAGGATGAAACCGTCCCCATGACGCGCCGCCCGCTCACCTCCGTCGCAGCCCCCGTCGCCGCGCTCGCGTCGGCCTGGCTCGCCTCGGGCTGCGCCGAGGTGCAGAAGCCCGAGACCGCGCTGCCCGAGGCCGGCAAGGCGGCCCCGGCCATGGAGGAGGCGCCGGGGCAGGCGACGGCCGCCGCGCAGGCCGCGCCCGCCCGCCGGGCCTCCGACGCCGGCTCCGCGGCCGACGCGAAGCGCCTCTTCGAGCAGGCGGTGGCGATCGCCGGGTCGGACCCGGAGCGGGCCGCCGGTCTCTTCGAGAAGGCCTTCTCGATCGACCCGTCCCTCTGCTACGCCGCCTACGACGCCGGGGTCGCCTACGAGCGCCTCGGCGACCTCACGCGCGCGCGCGAGGCCTACCTGCGGGCGCTCGGCTCCGCCCCGGACTTCGAGCCCGCGAGCCAGAACCTGACCCGGCTCCGGCTGCGCACGGGCAAGGCCGAGGAGGCGGAGAGCGACCTGCGCGCGCGGATCGCCGCGAACCCCGACAAGGTCGGGCTCCGCAACCAGCTCGTCGAGGTGCTGCTCGCGACGGGCCGGCTCGAGGGTGCCGAGCAGGAGTCGCGCCGGGTCCTCAAGATGGACGAGCAGAACGTCCCCGCGCTCGTGAACCTCGCGACCGCCTACTACGGGAACGGGCGCTACGAGCTCGCGAAGATGGTCCTCGACAACGCCCGCCAGATCGACCCCAAGGACGCCGCCACCTGGAACCGGCTCGGCTTCGTGGAGCTCGCGCTCGGCGATCGCCCGGAGGCGCTCGCGGCCTTCGAGAAGGCCGCGGCGTTGCGCCTCGACTACCCCGAGGCGCACGTGAACTACGGGGCGATGCTCGTCGACGCCGAGGACTACCCCGGGGCGGTGAAGGAGCTCGAACTCGCGGTGCGCCACGCCTCCGCGAGCGCGGCCGCGCACCTGAACCTGGGCAACGCCTACCGGGGCGCGAAGCAGTTCGACCAGGCGCAGCGCGAGTACGAGAAGGCGCTCGCGCTCGACGCGCGCTCCCCCGACCCGCTCTTCAACCTCGGCGTCCTCTACCTCGACGGCGACAAGCCGGGGATGGCGGCGGTCGACCGCCTGCAGCGCTCGCTCGCCTACTTCGACAAGTACGCGGCGGCCGGGGGAGCGGACCCCCGCCTCGCGCAGTACAAGAAGGACGCGGCCGGCGCGCTCGACCGCGAGAAGCGCCGGCTCGCGCGGGAGGAGAAGGACCGGCTGCGCAAGGAGGCCGAGGCCCGCAAGAAGGCGGAGCCGCAGGCCCCGCTCACCGGCAAGGCGGTGAAGCCGCAGGGGGCCCAGCCGGCCCCGAAGGGTGGGACAGGAGGTGACAAGTGACGACATTCCGCAGACTTGTGACCGTCGTCGCCGCCGTGCTAACGATAAGTCCGCGGGTCGTCGCCGCGGAAGAAGCGGCCCCGGGCGCGCAGGTGCAGGCGAGCCCGGAGCCGAAGCCGCCGGAGAAGGCCCCGGCGAAAACCAAGGCACAGGGGGGCGCCCGGCCGAAGCGGGTGCTCCGCCTCGAGGAACTGAAGGTCGAAGGCCGGATCCAGAAGCCCCAGGCAATGTTCCTCATGCCCCGCGCCAACCTGAACTACGGAGACCTGGAGGGCGGGGAGTCCTTCGTCCTCAAGCTCTCCGAGCCTCTGCAGGGCGACCCGTTCTAGCGAGGACCGTCCCCAGACCCCCCGACGATGGCGACCGCGACCTCCCAACAGAAGGCCCTCCGCATCGGCATCGTGCAGGGCGGCAAGGTCGTCGACGAGCGCGTCTTCCCGGCCCCGACGACCATCACCATCGGGACCTCCCCGAGAAACACCTTCGTCCTCCCCCAGTCGAACCTGCCGGAGTCCTTCACGGTGTTCCAGCCGGAGGGGAACTTCGTCGCGCTCGCCTTCGACGAGGGAACCCGGGGCCGCGTCGACGGCCCGGGAGCGGCCGACCTCGACGTCGTGGCGCGCAGCGGCAAGGCGCGCCGCCACGGCCAGCGCTACGTCCTGCCGGTCACCCCGGAGCAGCGGGGGCGGCTCGCGCTCGGGGAGGCCACGCTTCTCTGGCAGTTCGTGACGCCGCCGCCGGAGCCGGCGCGCCCCACGCTCCCGCCGGAGGCGCGCCGGGGGCGGTTCCAGACGCTCGACCGGCTCTTCGTCTCCATCCTCGCCATCTCGCTCGCGCTCCACATCGCAGGGTACATCGCGCTCGCCCACACGCCCGTGCGCGAGGACGTGACGCTCGAGGAGATCCCCGACCGGTTCGCGAAGCTCCTCATCCCCGAGCGCAAGCCCGAGCCGCCTCCGCGCAAGGAGGAGCCGCGGGCCGAGGCGCCCGTCGAGGCCAAGAAGGAGGAGCCGGCCAAGAAGGAGGAGCCGAAGAAGGCCGAGGCCGAGCCGGCGAAGACGCTCGACAAGGCGGCGCGCGCGGCCGAGGTGAAGAAGGCCGTGCAGTCGAAGGGCATCCTCCGCGTGCTCGGCACGCTCGGCCCGGGCGGCGCGACCGGGGCGGTGAAGGACGTGTTCGGGTCGGGCGGCGGCTTCGGCGACGTCGCCACGGCGCTCTCCGGTGCGGGGGGCGTGGCGGTCGCGACCGACCCGTCGGCCGGCGGGGGCCGCAAGGGCGGGGGCACCGGCGCGGCGGCGACCATCGGCGACCTCGCCACCTCGGGGGGCGGCAAGGTCGCTCTCGGGGCGAAGAGCGAGGCGCGCGTCTCCGGCAACGTCTCGGCGGAGGACGCCGAGGTGGACTCGTCCGAGATCGACCAGGGCAAGCTCGGCAGCTTCGTCCGGGCGCGGATCGCGTCCATCAAGGCGTGCTACGAGAACGCATTGAAGCGAAACCCCGGCCTCCGCGGGAAGATCCGCATCCGGTTCACCATCCTGGAGACGGGCGGCCTCGCCGACATCGCGGTCCTCGAGAACGGGATGGGGAGCCCGGAGGTCGCGGCCTGCATCACCGGCTTCATGCGGGGCTGGCGGACGCCGTTTCACCCTTCTGGCACGGTCACCGTCGAGTATCCGTTCGTCTTTTCGCCTTCGCTCTAGGCGAACGGTCCTCCTTCGGGGGACCCCGGGGATTCATTGACGTTTTCGGCTTAAGATTCTAAACTCCATAGAGTTTTTTGCCCGGACGACCGGGCAGGAAGCGGGCTCGACGTGAACAAAAACCACCTCGCCGCTCTGCTCCTCGGCACCGTCCTCGCCCTCCCGTCCGCCGCCCAGACGCAGGCCCCGGGGCCGACCGGCCCCGACATGCTCGACAAGGCCGACCGCGACATCGTCGACATGAAGCAGACGCTCAAGCGCGTGCTCGGCTGGGTCGCGGACGCCCGCAACGAGAACGACATCGTGAAGCTGAACTGCATGAACGAGAAGCTCGTGCAGATCAAGGGCTTGCTCAAGGTGGCGGAGCAGGCCGACATCGGGCTCCAGGAGGGCGTTGCCCGCCGGGACCCGGCCGCGGAGTCCGAGTACGAGAAGGTCCGCATCGCCCGCAGCAAGGTGAACCAGCTGGGGTCGGAGTCGCAGGCCTGCGTGGGGCAGCTCGCGTACGTCGTCGACGAGAAGACCCAGGTCGAGGTGGAGACGCCGTCGGGATTCCCGGGCGGCGACCCCACGAACTCCGCGCCGCCGCCGCCGATCTCGGTCGTCCGGCCGGCGTGCGCGAGCCCGTTCCAACCGTAGCCGTGAGCACCGCAGCCCGGCCCCTCGTGGGGGCCCCGCAGTTGCCAGGCAGTTTCGCGCGAGGGCCGTAGCCGGGCCCGGAGGGACACGACGACGATGCCGGGGCGGGAGAGAGTCGGGGCGGGAGGGCTGGCCGTCGCGGCGTTGCTGGCGCTCTCGGCGCCGGGTCCCGCGCGCGCCGAGGGCGACGGCTTCAAGATCGGCGAGGCGGGGCGGCTCCATCTCTACGGCGAGGTCGACGGCGGATACAACTCGAACGCGCTCTACACCCTGGCCGGCGCGCCGATGGGAAGCGGCGTCATGGACTTCATCGCCGGCTTCAAGATGGACGTGGCGAGCCACCTCATCGGCCTCAACCTGGGCGCGAACGTCGACTACAAGCTCTACCTCTCGACGGCCGCGAGCGACGCGGGCCTCTCCCACCTCTTTGGTGGCGCGAGCCTCGGCTTCGACGTGAACAAGAACGGCGTCATCGGCGTCTCCGTCACCGACACCTTCACCTCGAGCCCCGGCAGCACCTCGCTCTCCCTCGCGTCCGCGGCGATCTCGGACTACAACGTCCTGAACGTCCTCGTGCCCTACCGGCCGGGCGGCGGGACGCTCTCGTTCACCGCCAGCGGCCAGTGGATCCTCCAGAGCTACGAGGCCTACGGTCCGGTCGGCGCGGCCTGCAACCCGCTGCTCAACCCGACCTGCACGAACCAGGACATCAACGCCTACAGCTACAACCAGTACGGGGCCAAGCTCCAGGCGAAGTGGGACTTCCTGCCCCGCACCGCCGTGGTCCTCGAGGGCTCCTACTTCGACTTCGCGCCGAACAACACCACCGTGTCCCTGGCGGTGCAGGGCGTCAAGGTGGACGGCGGCGTCGTCGGCCAGGTGACCTCCAGGCTCGCCGTCACCGTGAAGGGCGGCTGGGGCACGACCATCGACACCCCGCAGATCACCGGCTCCACCTGGCTCGCCGACCTGGAGATCCAGTACGCGCTCGCCGGCACCCTCGACGTCCGCGCCGGATACATCCACGACTTCGCCCCCGACATCGGCACCGCCTACGCCGTCTACGACTACGACCGGGTCTTCCTCGCGCTGCGCTGGCAGATCAGCCGCTTCATGCTCAAGCTCGACGGCTCGTGGGAGTACTACAAGTACATCCTGAACGGCGTGAACGGCCCGGTGTGGCAGCTGCAGCCGGCCGTCGACTACGAGGTGGCGCGCTGGTGCCGGGTGGGCGCCTACTACATCTTCACGAGCCGCAACTCGAGCGAGGCCGCCATCCCGGGCTTCAACTACTCGCAGAACCAGGTCTTCGCCTACGTGCGGGTCACCTGGTAGGCGAGCCCTCCCCGAACGGCCTTTCTCGCTTTCCCGATGCAACGCGCCCTCTCGCTCGCGGCACTCCTCTCGCTCGCGGCCTGCGCGGCCCAGAAGGCCGCCGAGCCCGCCCCGTCGACGGCGGCCCAGGCCGCCCAGGCGGCCGCCGCCGACGGCATGGGGGCGTCCACGCTCGGCCCGGGCGACGTCTTCGAGGTCCGCGTCTACGGCGAGCCGGAGCTCTCCGGCATGTACCGGGTCGGGCCGAAGGGCGACATCGTCTTCCCGCTGTGCCGGCGCGTGGCGGTCTCCGGCCTCACCGCCAACGAGGCGGCGGAGAAGCTCCGCGGCTGCCTCGCCGACGGGTACATCCGCAACGCCCAGGTGTCGGTGATCGTCAAGGAGTACAACTCGAAGAAGGTCTTCGTGTTCGGGGAGGTGCAGAAGCCCGGCACCTTCGTCTACGAGGACGGGATGACCATCGTCCAGGCGGTGACGCTCGCCGGTGGCTTCACGAAGCAGGCGGCCCCGAACAGCACCTCCGTGACCCGCATCGTCGACGGGCAGGAGGTGAAGGTGCGCGTGCCGGTGCAGGACATCGCGCTCGGCAAGGCGACGAACGTCATGCTCCATCCCGGCGACATCGTCTTCATCCCGGAGAGCCTCTTCTAGCCCCGCTCACGCCGCGCGGATCGGGAAGCCGACCCCGCCGAGCGCGAGGCGGAAGCCGGAGGGCGCGCCGGGATCCTCCTCCAGGCAGGGTGCGAGCGCGACCTGGGCGGCGCGCGTGAAGCGGGCGGCGAAGCCGCTCGCGAGCGTGCAGCGCAGCACCCCGTCCGCTCCGAGCCGGAGCGTCCGGGGGTCGAGCGGCTCGCGCCGGCCGTCGGGCAGCCACAGAACGATGCGATCCCCCTCCCGGACCG
Organism: Anaeromyxobacteraceae bacterium; assembly: GCA_035543235.1. Taxonomy (GTDB): domain Bacteria; phylum Myxococcota; class Myxococcia; order Myxococcales; family Anaeromyxobacteraceae; genus DATJZG01. The sequence goes on from DATKJV010000047.1 coordinate 98,498, forward strand.
CGGCGCAAACCGCGAAGGGCGTCTCCGCCACCTGCACCCGGGCGACCTCGCGGCCGATGCGCACCTCCCAGCCGCCGTCCGCCGGTCGGAGCCCCCGCCAGAGGGCCTGAAGCGTGCGTGCGTGGGTCACGGGCTCGCCGTGGACGAGGAAGCGCCCCTCGTCGTCCACGGAGAGCCCGCTCGAGGTCGGAGGCCCCCCGTCCGCGCGGGCCCTGTCGTCGTCCGCCACGGGAGCACCATAGCCCGCGCGCGCGCCTTGCGCCCGGAGCCCGTCACCGGATAGGACGGCTCCATGGGGAAGGTCGAGCCCGTCGTGCGCATCCGCTGCCCGTCCCCCGAGGACGAGGCCCTCTGCCGCGCCATCCTGGAGCGGGCCGGGCTCGCCCCGGAGCGGCAGCTCACCTGGCTCGTCGTCCGCGAGGCCCACCCGGACGCGGTCAACGAGGCGCTGGCCGCCGGCGGCGCGGCCGGCCGGGCGGTCGCCCGGGAGCAGGTGGGCAAGGTCGTCGGCTTCGTCCTCGACCACGGCCCCGACCTCGCCGGCCGGGGGGCGAGCCTCGCCGCGACGGTCGCCCGCGGGCTCGCGGCGGCCGGGCTGGAGAGGCGCTGGGCGCCGCGGCCCGAGGGCGAGCTCGTCCGCGGCGCCGCCGAGCTCCACGCGTACTTGGTGGAGACGGCCGGCGGCTTCGTCTCGTGGGAGCGCTTCCTCGAGCTCTTCTGCCGGCCCGCCCCGGCGCCGGGCGCCGTCAGCTGACCCCGCCCCGGAAGGCGAGCGCCCCCCAGGTGTTCACCGCCACGCCGGCGAGCGCGAGCGCCCAGAAGCCGGCGCGCATCGGCCGTCCCCCGACCGCGAGCAGCGCGAACAGGTACGGCGTCCAGTCGACGCTGAAGCGGTACCCGAACTGCACGTAGCCCGTGTTCATGTAGAGGAGGCCCGGCAACGCAACGGCCAGCGCGGCGAGGGCGAGCGCCAGGGCGAGCGCGGACCGCTCCCGCGGGGCGAGGAGCAGGAGGAAGAGCGGCGTGGTGGCGAGCAGCGACATGCCGTCCGGGTCGTAGCGGAGGCCGCCCGGCCCGAGTTGCGGCCACAGGAGGAAGGCGGCGCGGAGGTTCCGCGGCAGGTAGTGGAGCGAGAAGAGGCCGTGGCGCGCGACGTCGGCGTTCACGCGGTTGAGCCAGAGGTGGGCGTGGCCGAAGTCGGTCGGCGATCCGAAGCGGGCGAGGTTCGCGAGCCCCGCGAGCAGCAGCGGGGGGGCGGCGCCCAGCGCGAACGGCAGGAGGAGGCGCCAGAGGGCCGGGTCGCGCCAGGCGGAGGGCCGTCGCAGCCGATCGCGCAGCGACCCGCCGCGGCGAAGCGCCTCGAGGACGAAGAAGACCCCCGCGAAGAGGAGCGGCGTGCGCGTCACCGCCGCGAGCCCGAGCGACAGCCCCGCCGCGAAGGGGCGCGAGGCCCCGATCGCGGCGACGAGGTACAGGCAGGTGAAGGTGACGCCGAGCACCTCCGCGGTGAACCACACCTCGCCCCGGATGGAGGCCGGGAAGGCCACGGTCCCGAACGCGAAGAGCAGGGCGAGGGCGGCGTTCTCCCCTCGCGTGCGCGGGCTCGAGCCGTGCTCCGCGAGCCTCTCCAGGACGAGGAACAGGAGGGCCACGTTGAGCGCCGCGAAGAGCACCGTGAAGGCCACGTCGTTCGCCTGGAAGCCGGCCCAGGCGACGAGCGGCAGCATCGCGGCGGCCGGCCCCGGCGGGAAGGAGACGTAGAAGCGGTCCCCGACCCGCGCCCAATCGTTCCCGTCGGGGGGCGTCACCCGCAGGTGGAGCTGGCCATGGAGCCACGCGTCGGCCTGGTAGACGAAGTGCGGGGCGTGGGACTGACGCGAGAGCCGGTGCCCGGAGAAGGCGGCGAGCACCGCCAGCGAGCCGGCGAAGAGGAGGGAGCCGACCGCGGCCCGGGAGGGCCCGGGTCTCCTGGGCAGGGCGTCGCCGGGCGGATCCACCGGCGCGAGTGAACCCCAGGAGGCGGCCCCGTGCAACGGGGGCCCTACCGGAGGGCGAGGCGCAGGAGGTTCAGCGCCTCGAAGGCCGCCTGGCGGCGGACGCGCTCCCGGTCCCCGCGATAGAGGCGGGAGACGGCCTGGGTGCCTCGCGGCCCGGCGATGGCCAGGTGGACCGTTCCCACCGGCTTCTCGGCGGTCCCGCCGTCGGGGCCGGCGATGCCGGTGACGCCGATCCCCCACGTGGCCGCGGCGGCCCGGCGCACCCCCTCGGCGAGGGCGCGAGCCACCGGCTCGGAGACGGCGCCGTGGGCCTCGATGAGCTCCGGCGCCACCGCCACGAACCGGGACTTCATCTCGTTCGCGTAGGCGACGATGCCGAGGTCGAAGACCGTGGACGAGCCCGGGACCGAGGTGAGGAGCTCCGCGATGAGGCCCCCCGTGCAGCTCTCCGCGACCGCGACCCGCTCCCGCCGCGCGGAGAGCTGGGCGACGACGAGCTGCGAGAGCTCGTCCTTGCCCTCGGCGAACACCGCGTCCCCGAAGATCTCGCGCACGCGCCCGAGGATGGCGTCGGCCCGCGCCTCGGCGTCCGCGCCCGAAACGGCCCACTTCACGTGGATCTCCGGCCAGTGGGCACGGTACCCGAAGCGCACGTCCCGGTTCGCGGGGTCGTCCATGACGGGCCGCATGCGCTCGTCGGCGTGGGACTCGGGCACCATGGAGAGCTTCACGAGCCGGAAGGCGGGGGCGGCGCCGACCCGGGCGTCCACCCAGGGGATGACGAACTCCTCGGCGAGCCCCCGGTACTCGGAGGGGACGCCGGGCAGCGCGACGAGCTCGCAGCGCCCGAACCGCACGCGAAAGCCGGGCGCCGTCCCGAAGCGGTTCGGCAGCACGGTGGCGCCGCGGGGGAAGCGCGCCTGCTTCTCGTTGTTCGGGGTCATCTCCCGCCCCAGCTTCGCGAACCGGGCGCGGATGGCCTCGAGAGACGGGAGGTGCACCTCGAGGGGGACGCCGAGGGCCGCCCCGATCACCTCGGTGGTGAGGTCGTCCTCGGTGGGGCCGAGCCCGCCGCTCATCACCACGAGGTCCGAGCGCCCGGTCGCCTCGCGCACGGCCGCGAGGAGGTCCGCGCGATCGTCTCCCACAAGCGTCTTCCGCCGCGCCATGACGCCGCGGTCGAAGAGCCGATCGAGGAGCCAGGGCGAGTTCGTGTCCACCACCTGACCGGTGAGGAGCTCGTCCCCCGTCGCGAGAAGCTCCACCGCGAGGGTCATGGGGTCACCTCCGCGCACCACCAGTGGAGGCCGCCGTGGCAGCCGAGGCCGAGGCGGAGGCCGAGGCGCAGCGCCTCGAAGGCCAGGAAGGCGTAGGCGCCCGCCACCACGTCGTCGAGCACCACCCCGAACCCGTTCTTCACGCGGTCGAAGGCGGAAGCGGGCCAGGGCTTGGCGACGTCCATGACCCGGAAGAGCACGAAGATCACGACGGCCGCCGGCCAGGACCAGGGGACGAGCGCCACGGCGACGAGGTAGCCCACGACCTCGTCGATGACGATGGGCGAGGCATCCGCCACCTGCCAGTACTCGCCGGCCCGCCCGGCCGCGTACACGGCGACGGCGAACAGGCCGAGGAGCGTCACGAGGTAGACGGGGAGGACGAGGTCGCGCAGCAGCCACCAGACCGGGATCGCCCCCAGCGTCCCCACCGTCCCCGGCGCGACCGGCGAGTACCCGCACGGTCCCCAGGCCGCCACGATCACCCAGGGACCCGGTCGCCCCTTGGGGCTCCCGCGCTTCGACCGGCCGAGCCGCGCGAGGACCGACAGGGTGTTCTGGGGGGCGGACACGGGCTAGATGTACTCGTCGGCCTCCGACTCCGCCTCTTCGTCCACGTCCTCGTCGTCGGCCTCCAGCGCCTCGTCCGACTCGATCTCCTTTCGGACGGCGGCCGGAAGCTCGCGGGCGACGCGCTTGCGGAAGAAGAGGGACTCGGCGAGGCCCATCACGATGTAGGCCCCCATGTAGACCACGAGGACGAAGGAGGCCCGGGTCGCGACTCCCACCGCCACGCCGGCGACCACCGCGAACCCGAAGATGGCGAGGCTCCGCGGGGAGAGGTGCACGTCCTTGAAGGTCCGGTAGCGGACCGTGGACACCATCAGGAACGAGAGGAGCGCCACGACGGCGGCGATCGGCACCTGCGTCGCCGCGTCGGTGCTCGAGCCGAACTGCCGGAAGTGGGCGATGACCAGCGAGACGATGCTGCCGGCGGCGAGCGGGATGGGCAGCCCGACGAAGAAGCGGTGGGACGACTTGTCGCCGCGGGCGGCGAGCACGTTGAAGCGGGCGAGCCGCAGGGCCCCGCAGGCGGCGAACGAGAAGGCGATGAAGAAGCCGAGGAACCCGAGCGGCGCGAGTGCCCACTTGTAGACGAGGAGCGCCGGAGCGGCGCCGAAGGAGACCACGTCGGCCAGGCTGTCGAGCTGCATCCCGAAGTCGGACTGGGTCTTCGTCATCCGGGCGACCCGCCCGTCGAACATGTCGAAGAAGATGGCGAAGAAGATCGCCAGGGCCGACCGGTAGAGCTGCTCCGGGGTCGGCTCCCCCGCGGAAAGGGTCATCGAGTAGAAGCCGAGGAAGATCGAGCTGACCGTGAACAGATTCGGCAGCACGAACATCGCCTTGCGGAGATTGATCTGCATCCAGTCCCGGACCCCCCGTCACGGCGGGAGCCCGCAGGCTGTCACGCGACCGACCGCTTGTCGAGGGCGCGGCGCCGGCTCCCGGCCGGTGTGGGGCGATATCGCACCCGCCCTTTCCCGGCCTCCGACGGGCTAGTCGCTCGCGCGGGCGAGAGCGGGCGACAGCATCGCGAGGGGGTCGCGCGCCCGGCCGTCGCGCCAGACCTCGAAGTGCAGGTGGGGTCCGGTGGCGTGGCCCGTCGCCCCCACGAGGCCGAGCGCCTGGCCCGTCGCGAGCTCGTCGCCGGGAGCGCAGGTCAGGCGGGCGAGGTGGCTGTAACGGGTCGTGAGCCCACCCCGGTGGCGGACCTCGACCATGAGCCCGTAGCCCCGCGACCACCCCGCGTGGACGACGACGCCCGGCGCGGCGGACCCGACGACGCGACCCGGCGGTGCCGAGAGGTCGAGCCCCCAGTGCATGCGCCATGCGTGGTCGAGCGGGTGGTGGCGGAAGCCGAACTGGGAGGACACCCAGGCGTGGTCGACGGGCCAGTGCAGGCGCGGGGGCGCGGGAGGGAGATCGGGCTCGGGCGGGCGGGCGACTGCGAGGCTCGTCGCCGCGGCCGGCGGCGAGGCGGGCGGCTCGGCCCGGGCGCCGCGCCCCGCCGAGCTCGCGGCCGCCTGCGGGGTCGCCCCCGGCTGCGGGTCCGCGGTCTCGGGCAGTGACGCGGGAGGCGTCGGCTCGTCGGCCGGCTCGACGGGGTCGGCGAGGCCGGCCTCGGCGAACGTCATCGTGTCGCGCTCGTGGGCGCAGCCGGAGGCCGCGAGGGCCGCGAGCGACCACAGGAACAGCGCGAGGGACGGGCGGGTGCGCATCGGCGGGTCTCCACCGATGGTATCGACGCATCCCCGAACACCTCACGTCCCGGGATCCGGGTCGTGGGCCCGGGTGGGCCGGGTGCGCTCAGGCGGCCATGCTGTGCGCCATCCTGCGCACCGCCTCGAGGGCGTCTGCGCGAGAGACGTCGAGGTGGGTGACGAAGCGCAGCACGTCGGGCCGCGAGCCCTCCGGGTTGCAGAGGACGCCGGCGTCCCGGAACCGGGCCACGAGCGCCGCGGCGGGCCGGCCCCCGAAAGAGGCGAACACGATGTTCGTCTCCACTGGGTGCGGGACGCGGACGCCGGGAAGGTCCGATAGCGCCTCGGCGAGAGCGCGCGCGCTCTCGTGGTCCTCGCCGAGCCGGTCGACGTGGTGGTCGAGCGCGTAGAGCCCCGCCGCGGCGAGGACGCCCGCCTGCCGCATGGCGCCGCCGAGCCGCTTGCGCAGCCGGCGGGCCTCCCGGACGAGGTCGCGCGGCCCGGCGAGCACGGACCCGGCCGGTGCCCCGAGCCCCTTCGAGAGGCAAAGCGACGCGAGGGTGGCACACTCGGCGTAGGTGCGCGCCGCCACCCCGGAGGCGGCAACGGCGTTCAGGAGTCGCGCCCCGTCGAGGTAGACGTCGAGGCCGAGGCGTCGGGCGACGGCGGCGAGCGCTCGCACCCGCTCGACGGGGTAGACCGTGCCGCCTCCGCGGTTGTGGGTGTTCTCGATCTCCACGACGCGGCTGCGCGGGAAGTGCTCGGACGCGGGGCGGACGGCGGCCTCGACGTCGGCGGGGTCGAGCATGCCGCGCTCCCCGCGCAGCGTCCGCGCCTGGATGCCCCACAGGGCCGGCATGGCGCCCCCCTCGAAGTTCACGGGATGGGCGCCCTCGTCGCAGATGACCTCGTCCCCCGGGCGCGTGAGCGTGCCGAGCGCGAGCTGGTTCGCCATGGTGCCGCTCGCGACGAAGAGGGCGGCCTCCTTCCCGAGGAGCTCCGCCGCCCGTTCCTGCAGCCGGTTCACGGACGGGTCCTCGCCGTAGACGTCGTCGCCCACCTCGGCGCGGGCCATGGCCTCGCGCATCCCGGCGGTGGGGAGGGTCACGGTGTCGGAGCGCAGGTCGATGGGCTTCATGGGCGCCTCGGGTCGGGGACGCGGATGCTAGCATGCGCGGCGTGGCGGCGAGGGAGCGCAGCGCGGGGAAGTCCGGGGCGGGTTCCGTCGCGGCGCTCCGGTTGCGGGCGCGCCGGGCCGTCGACCGCCTCGAGGCGGCCATGCCCGGCGTGCGCATCGCGCTGCACTTCGGCAGCGACGTCGAGCTGCTCGTCTCCGTCATCCTCTCGGCCCAGTGCACCGACGCGCGGGTGAACGAGGCCACGCCGGCCCTCTTCGCGGCCTTTCCTTCGGCCGCCGCCTACGCCCGCGCGCACCCCGAGGACCTGTGGCCGTACATCCGCAGCCTGGGGCTCTTCCGGAACAAGGCGCGCAACATCGTCGCCGCGATGAAGATGATCGAGGAGCGCCACGGGGGCCGGGTGCCGCGCAGCCGGGAGGAGCTCGAGGCGTTGCCGGGGGTGGGCCGCAAGACCGCCGGCGTGGTCCTCGTCCACCTCGGGGCGGGCCACGCCTTCCCCGTCGACACCCACGTCGGTCGCGTGGCGCGCCGGCTCGGGCTGTCCCGGGCGACGGACCCCGACCGGGTGGAGGAGGACCTGATGCGCCTGCTTCCGCGGGAGCGCTGGGGACAGGCCCATCAGCTCATGGTCTGGCACGGCCGCCGTGTCTGCCACGCGCGAAGGCCCGACTGCGAGTCGTGCCCCTTAGGCGGGCTCTGCCCGCGCGTGGGCGTCGCGAGCGGTCGCCGGTGAGAGGTCTACAGGGCCGAGCGGTGGGCCGGCGCCTTCCGGATCTCCTCGGGAGACTCGGACTCCCTCTCCGCCTTCAGCTTCTTCATGTGGCGGCGGATGATCTCCCGCTTGAGGCTCGAGATGTGGTCCACGAAGAGCGTGCCCTGGAGGTGGTCGAGCTCGTGCTGGACGGCGATCGCGAGCAACCCCTCGCACTCCATCTCGAACGGGTTGCCGCGGTAGTCGAGTGCTCGCAGCCAGACCTTGGCGGCGCGGTCTACGTCCTCGGCCTCGCCGGGGATGGAGAGGCACCCCTCCGTGTACGTCGTCGTCCCCTCGGCGCGCACGATCTCCGGGTTGACGAGGTGGACGAGCTTCTGCCCCTCCTGGCGGGGCGAGGTGTCGATGACGATGCAGCGGCGCAGGTCCCCGATCTGCGGGGCGGCGAGCCCCACGCCGTCGGCGGCGTACATGGTCTCGGACATGTCGTCGAGGAGCCGGCGCACGGTGTCGTCCACGCGGTCGACCGGACGGGAGATCTTCTTCAGGACGGGGTCGGGCCAGATGAGAATGTCGCGGATCATGACTCGAGAGGATGATAACGCGGGCGGCGCCGCCCCGCATCCTCGCTAGGACCCGAGGGCGAAGAGGTATTCGGCCCGCAGCGCCTCGTCCGAGAGGACGTCCCGCGCCTCCGCGACGACGCGCCGGATCTCCTCGAGCTTCTCGCGCAGCCCCGGCTCGCGCTGGTCCCGGAAGCGGACCGGGTCGAACTCCGCGAGGAGCCGACCGGCGGCCTCGCGGACCTCGTAGGGCGTCCCGTCGCGCGCCACGCCGAGGATGGCGAAGTAGTCCGCCCGCCGCACCTGGTCGAGCTTGTCCCTGAGGCGCGCCAGGTCGATGGCCCGCATCCCGGGCTCCCGCGGGTCGCCGCCGCGGAAGCGGGCCGCGAGCGCGCCGACCATGAGGAGCCCGGCCAGCAGCTGCCGGGTGGGGAGGGGGTCGAGCGGGCTGTCGGAGAGGATCTCGTCGAGGGTTCGCAGGCCGTCCGCCAGGGAGGCCACCCGCGACTCCTCCGGCGAGAGGCCGAGCTCGGCGACGGCGACGGCGTGGGGCGGGGGTGCGAGCAGCGTCGAGGGCCCGCCGAGCACCGGGCCCAGCCGGGGCTCCAGCCACCGACGGCGGACGCCGTCGAGGGCCAGCTCGAGGCTGCCGCGACCGAGCGCGGTTCGCTCCTCGGGCGGGACGCGCGCAGGCGCGTACCGGAACGGCGCCGCCACCTCGCCGAAGAGGGCGAAGACGACCTCCTCGGTGCGACGGCGGGCGAGCGGGGTGAGCTCCTCGGGCTTCAGGAATCCGCGGTCGAGGAGCTGCAGGGCCGCCCTGCGCGACGAGAGACCGCCCGCGGCCGCCACCGCCAGGCGGTGCTGCTCCCGTGTGACCAGGCCGAGGCGGAGGGCCACGTCTTCCACGCGCTCGTGCGGAGCTCCGCTCGTCGCGCCGACGACCCGCCCGCCCTCGAAGTACACCGAGCGCGGGGCGGCGCTCCCGAAGTCCAGGCGGCCGGTCAGCCGGGCGCGGGCGGCGAGCGCGAGCAGGCGCGGCATCGGCGCATCGCCCAGGGTGCCCGCGGCGAGCTCGGCCGGAGGGTGCGGCAGCTCGGGCACCTCGGCGACGGGGGCGACCTCCGCGGGGGGGGCCGCGTCGAAGTCCCTGGGAGGCGCGAGCGGCTCGGGGACGGGTGGCTCGGCCGGGCGCGGGGCGGCAGCCTCGCGCGCCTCCTGCGCGGCGCGCTCCCGGGCCGCCTCCGCGAGGCGGGCGTCCTCGGCGGCCCGCTCGGCTGCCCTCCGCTCCTCTGCATCCTTCGCGCGCCTGCGCTCCGCCTCCGCCTCCGCGCGGCGCGCGATCTCGTCGGCGGCCTGCTCGGCGGACGGCTCGGCGGCCGCCGCGTGGCCGCCGTCCCCTTCCTCTCCCGGGGCCGGTCCATCGACGTCGACGTCGATCGCCTTGTCGATGACGGCGTCGAACTCGGCGACGATGTCGGCGACGAGCTGTCTCTGCGCGGCCTCGTCCTCCGGCCCGAACTCGACCGGGCGGGGCCCTTGCTGCGGGACCGGCCCGGTTTCGTCCGGGGGCGGCGCGGGCGGGGAGGGGGGCGCCGTGGCGGGCTCCGGGCGCTCCCGGCGCACCTCGGCCGCCCGGCGCAGGAGCGCCTCGGCAGCGGCCCGGGGCCCTGCCGGGCTCCCGGCGGCGCTCCCGGCCGACAGGGCCTGGAGCGCGATGCGGGCGACCGGAACGCCCGGCGCCTTCTCGAGCGCGAGCTCGAGCTCGCGCTGCAGCTGGGACGGGTCGAGCGGGCGGGGGATGCGGACGGCACCGCCGGGCACCTCCTCGTCTCGGCCGAGGACGAGCACCGGCAGGCGCGCCGCCTCCTCGACGAGGCGCCGGGCGAGGTCCGCCCCGCCCCCGTTCTCGCAGGCCGCGGAGAGGACCGCCGCCGCAGGGCGCTCCTGCTCGGCGAGCGCGACCGCGTCCGCGATGCTCGTCGCCAGGATCGCCTGGTGGCCGCCGCGGGCGAGAACGCGCTTCACCGCGGAGATCTCCGCGATGTCGTCGTCGATGAGCAGGACGCGCGCCACCCTGGCACGGATGATGCCATGCCGGACCGGGTACACCAAAAGCCCGGCCGGCGGCCGGACGGCCGTGGCCTGCCTTCGCGCCCAGGCCTAGAGCATCGAGTGCGGGTCGACGTCGAAGCGCACCTGCGCCCCGCCCGGAGGCCGTGCGGCCACGGCGCCCAGGGCGCGGTGCACGCGCCGCAGCGTCCGCGCGTCGTCCGCCCGGAAGAGCAGGTGGAACCGGCTGCGCCCGCGGATCCGCTCGATGGCAGCCGGCGCCGGGCCGAGCATGGTGACGCCGGGGCCGAGCGCCGGTCGCGCGGCCTCCCCGAGGGCCTCCGCGGTCCGGCGCGCGCCGGCCTCGGATCCCTCGACGCGCACCGCCAGCATGCGCCCGAAGGGCGGGTACCCCAGCGCGCGCCGGTTCTCGAGCTCGACCTCCGCGAAGCCCAGGTAGTCGTGGCCGACCGCGAAGGCGATGGCCGGCGCGTGGGGGTGAAACGTCTGCACGATGACACGCCCCGCGTCGCCGCCGCGGCCGGCGCGGCCGGCCACCTGCGTGAGCAGCTGGAAGGTCCGCTCCGCGGCCCGGAAGTCGGGCAGCGCGAGCGCCGTGTCCGCGAGCACCACCCCGACGAGCGTCACGCCGGGGAAGTCGTGTCCCTTCGTCACCATCTGCGTCCCCACGAGCACGTCGACCTCGCGCCGGGCGAACCGGGCGAGCACCTCGGCGAGGTCGGTCGCCCCTCCCACGGCGTCGCGGTCGAGCCGGGCCACGCGCGCCGCGGGCACGAGTTCGCGGACGGCGGCCTCCACCTGCTCGGTCCCGACCCCGATCCCGGCGCGCTCGCCGCCGCAGTCGGGGCACACGGGGTCCATCCGCCGGGTCGCGCCGCAGTAGTGGCACAGGAGCACCCCGCGCCGGGCGTGATAGGTGAGCGAGACGGCGCACTGCTCGCAGCGCTCCTCGCGGCCGCAGTCCCGGCAGACGACGAGCGTCTGGAAGCCGCGGCGGTTGAGGAAGAGGATCGCCTGCTGGGAGGCGGCGACGGTGCCGGCGAGCGCATCGGCGAGGACGGGGGAGATGAGCCCCGGCATGGGCGCCCTTCGCCGCAGGCGCGACAGGTCGACGAGGCGCACCTCGGGCATGGGGCGGTCGTCGATGCGCTGGGGAAGCGCGAGCGTCTCGTAGCGGCCCCGGCGAGCGTTCTCGAGCGTTTCGAGCGAGGGGGTCGCGGATCCGAGCACGCACACCGCCGACTCCATCCTCGCCCGCACGACGGCCAGGTCGCGGGCATGGTAGGGGGGGCCGTCCTCCTGCTTGAAGCTCGGGTCGTGCTCCTCGTCGACGACGAGGATGCCGAGGTCCTGGACGGGGGCGAAGACCGCGCTGCGCACGCCGACGCAGATCGACGCCTCCCCGCGGCGGAGCCGCAGCCACTCGGAGTGCCGCTCCGGGTCGGAGAGGCCGCTGTGCAGCAGCGCCACCTGGTCCCCGAAGCGCGCCCGGAAGCGCCCCGCCAGCTGCGGCGTGAGCGCGATCTCCGGGACGAGGACGAGCGCGCCCCGGCCCGCGGCGCGCGCGCGCGCGATGGCCTGCAGGTACACCTCCGTCTTGCCGGAGCCCGTGACCCCGTGGAGGAGGAACGTGTGAAAGGCGCCCGACGCGGCGGACAGCCGCGAGAGGGCCATGGCCTGCGCAGGCGTGAGCGAGAGCGGCGCCTCGGCGGCCGGGAGCAGGGAGCCCCCGCCGGCGGCGGTGGCCACCGTCTCGAGGGCGACGAGGCCGCGCTGGGCGAGCGCCGAGAGGGCAGGGCGCGCCCGCGGGAAGGCGGTGCGAAGCTCCTCCACGGGGATGCGGCCCCGCGCGAGGAGGTACTCGAGCACGGCCCGCTGCGCCCGCGCCCGGGGGTCGAGGAGCGCCATGCCCTCGACGGCCGCCGGGGCCGGGCTCGCGTACTCGACGCCCCGCCGGGAGGGTGCAGACGCGCCGGCCCGGGTGTTGAGCCCCGGGGGAAGCGCGGCGCGCAGGAGCTCACCCGGCGGTGCGAGGTAGTAGTCCTCGGCCCAGCGCATGAGGCGCAGCAGGGGCTCGGTGAACGGCGGGAACTCGTCGAGGACGTCCGCGAGGTCGCGGAGCTCCACGCCCGGCGGCGGAACCGACGGGAAGCCGACCACGTATCCGGTGGCGCGGGGGCTGCGCCCGAAGGGCACGGCGACGCGGCTCCCCAGCGCCACGTCCTCCCCGAGGCGATTCGGGACGCGGTAGGTGAAGGTGCCGCGGACCGCGGCGGCGACGGCGACCTCGACGAGCACGGCGGCCGCAGTCTAGCAGCCCGCTCCAACCCGCGCGGTCTTCAGGGGAAGAGGGTGTCGGGGAGCCTGGGGTTCGGGGCGACGGCCTCGGCGGTGAGCCGCAGCGAGAGCGAGCCCCCCTCGTGGACCTCGAGCGCCCGCGGAAACAGCTCCCCTCCCACCGGCGACCCGAAGTCGACGAACCGGACGTCGGCGAGGGGCCCGGAGAACGAAGCCAGGAGACGGGCCGGCTGGAAGCTCTGCTTGTCGATCCAGGCCTGCGGCCGCTTCTCCTGCGGTGGCGCCCCGATCACGTACGAGACCCGCCCCCCCATCTGCCCCAGGTAGTCCTCGCCGAGGGCGATGCCGAGGCGGGCGAACTCGTCCGCGTAGACGCGCCCAGGGTCGGTCCCGCCCGGCCGGAACCCGAGGAAGGCGCAGGCGCCCCGGACGAGCGCCAGCGCGGCCGGGACCCGGTCGAGGCCGCGAGCGCCGGAGAGCCGGCCGCGGCCGGTGGCGACGAACGGCCGCTCGCCCGGGGCGCCCGGCGGGAAGACCTCGAGGCGGCAGCGCCCGGGGGCCTTGATGGAGAGGACCGCGGGAACGACCAGCTCGGCGGCCGGCGGGGCGACGCCGACGGCCGCGGCGAGCGCGCGCGCCGTCTCGCCCCCGGCAGCCAGCGTGCCGCGCACCTCGAGCGACGCGAGCGCGAGCTCCTCGCGGCGCTGCGCCATCTTCTTCAGCACCGCGGTGGAAGGAAGGAGGTAGGCGGCGGCGGGGGAGGCGAGGAGGGCCGCGAGGGCGACCCCCGAGAGCTTCCGCCTCATCGGGCGACCTCGCGCAGGTACTCGAGCAGCGGCGTGCGGAGCTCGGGACGCTTGAGCGCATAGGCGATGTTCGCCTTCAGGTAGCCGAAGCGGTCGCCGGCGTCATAGCGCTCCCCCTCGAAGCGGTACCCGAGCAGCCCCTCGCGCGCGGCGAGCTCGGCGAGCGCGTCGGTGAGCTGGATCTCGCCACCCACGCCGGGCTTCACGGACTCGAGGATCTCGAAGATGGAGGGCGGCAAGACGTAGCGCCCGATGACCGCGAGGTCGGAGGGCGGGTTCGCCTTGGGCTTCTCCACGAGCCTGTCGATGCGGACGGTGCGTTCGTCGAGCGGTCTCCCGGCGGCGACGCCATAGAGGTGCGCCTCCGAGATGGGCACCTTCATGAGCGCGATCGTGCCGAGGCCGTGCCTCTCGTAGCAGTCGGCGAGCTGCTTCGTCGCGGGGACGGCGGCGTCGATGATGTCGTCGCCGAGCATCACCGCGAACGGCTCGTTGCCGACGAGGTCCTTGGCGCAGAGCACCGCGTGGCCGAGGCCGAGTGGCTCCTGCTGGCGCACGGTGACGACGTTCGCCATCTTGGCGATGGCCCGCATCTGGTCGCGCAGCGACGTCTTGCCGGAGCGCTCGAGGTGCGCCTCGAGCTCGCCGGCGATGTCGAAGTGGTCCACGATCGAGTCCTTGCCGCGCGCGCAGATGAGGATCACGTCGCGCACGCCCGCCGCCACCGCCTCCTCGACGATGTACTGGATGGTGGGCTGGTCCACGATGGGCAGCAGCTCCTTCGGGACCGCCTTGGTGGCCGGCAGGAAGCGGGTGCCGAGGCCCGCCGCGGGGATGACGGCCTTGCGGATCTTCGCCATGGCCGGGGACTCTAGCCCGCCCGGTGGGGACGGCAAAGCCCCGCGATGGCGGGTGCCGGTGTGCGCAGACGCCCCACGGCGCGCCGGCCGCGCGCTTGCCCCGCGATCGGCTGGTGGTATCGTGCCAGGGGTGCGCCGCCTCGCCCTCTTCGTCGCGCTCGCCGCCGCCGTGCCGGCCCGGGCGCAGACCACCGGGCCCGCCCCGCCCACCCCGACGACCTACGTGTTCCCGCGCGCGCTGGCGCTCTCGGCGTACCGCGGCCTCGACGGCGACAACGACGGCATCTTCTACAACCCCGCGGCGCTGGCAGCGCGCAAGCGCTTCGAGGTGGCCCTCGACGGGCTCGTCGCGCGGGACGGGTCCGACACGACGGCGAGCTTCTTCAGCGGGTCGGTCGTGGACTCGACCGCCGGGCCCGTCACGGGAGGCTTCGCCTACACCTACGCGAAGACGCTCGGTTACGCGCCCCAGGGGTTGTTCGGCGGCGGCACGAACGTCGCGCTCTCCTTCCCGTTCGGAAAGAGCTTCTTCGTCGGTGGGACGATGAACTACCTCGACCTCACGGGGGGGACGAACCGCATCAACGCCGTGAACGTCACGACCGGCCTCTTCTGGCAGGTGGCGAAGGCGCTGTCCCTGGGCGCGGCCGGCTACAACCTCATCAACACCTGCCACCCGGACCTGACTCCGATCGCCTTCGGCACCGGCCTCGCGGCCGGTCCGCCCGATCTGTTCCACGTCACCGGCGACTTCTACCGGCAGTGGGGCACCTACGTGACGAACGTATGGTCGGCGGGGGCCGAGGTGTTCATCGCCAGCATGGCGGCCGTGCGCGGCGGCTGGACCTCCGACACGGGGCGCAGCGTGCAATGGTGGTCGGCAGGGGCCGGCCTCGTCGTCAGCGGGTTCGGGATGGACCTCACCTACCGCCAGGCCTTCGGGGCCGCGAGCGCCCGCGTGCTCTCGGCGGGCTTCAAGTACCTCGTCCAGAACCCCTAGGCTTCACTCGCGGGAATGCCACACGGGGAGGACGACGGGGGCGCCGCTCGCGCCGTTCTCGCCGCGCCAGACGTCGACGCCCCACACCTCGCGGACGCGCTCGGCCGTGAGGACCGGGTCCGGCGGGCCGTCGGCGACGACGCGTCCGCGGGAGAGGACGAGCAGCCGGTCGGCGGCCTGGGCCGCGAGGTTCAGATCGTGGAGCACGGCGACGACGCACAGCCCGGCGCGCGCCGCCACCCGCGCCATCTCCATCGCGCTCACCTGGTGCGCGAGGTCGAGGAAGGCGGTGGGCTCGTCGAGGAGCAGGACCCGGGGCTCCTGGGCGAGGGCGCGCGCGAAGAACACGCGCCGCCGCTCGCCGCCCGAGAGCTCGTCGAGCCGGCGCGCGGCGAGCGACGCGAGGCCGCAGGCGGCGAGCGCCCCGTCCACGGCGCCGTGGTCGAAGGGCCCGGGGATGGCGAGGAGCCCCTGTCGAGGCGCGCGCCCCATCATGACGGCCTCGCGGACCGTGAAGGGCCACGGAGCCTTCGGCTCCTGGGGCACGAGCGCGCACACCCGGGCGACAGCCTTGCGGGGCGCCGAATGGGCGTCGAGCCCGCCGATCCGCACGGAGCCCGCGGACGGGGAAAGGAGGCCCGCCGCGAGGCGCAACAGCGTGCTCTTCCCGGCGCCGTTCGGGCCGACGAGCGCCACGAGCTCGCCCGCGCGGGCGACGAAGGAGACGCCCTCGACCGCGGGACGGGTGCCGTAGGCGTAGGAGGCGGCCCGGACCTCGAGCAGGGGCGTCCCGGGGGGAGGGAGCGACGGTGCCCGCCCCGCCCTCAATCGGTCCCCGGAGGCCGGAAGCCGAAGAGCCGCTCTGCGTTCGCGTGGTAGACCTTCTCGAGGACCGCCTGCGGGAGCCCCAGCCCCTCGAGCACGCCGGGGCCGTCGGGAACCGGGCTCGGGATGGCCTCGTCGCGCGACTCGAAGAAGCGCCAGGTCGACTCGAAGAAGCGCCGGATCTCCGCGACGGATCGGGCGGGCCGGCCCGATCCGAGGACGACGGCGCTGAGGTCCGGCTTCGGCCCGGGCTGGTACGCGAGACCGGTCCCGAAGAGGACCCGGTCCGCGTGCGCCAGGATCGCGGCCCGGGCCGTTTCCGGTCGCTGGCCGAGCTCGGCGATGCAGCCCGCCGTGTCGACGTACAGGTTCGGCAGCCGGTCGAGGAGCCTCGAGACCCCCGCGGGGTCCTCGGCGTCGGCAAAGCGCGGGGCGATGAAGGCCAGCTGGGGGTGGCTCTCCACGAGGTGCACGAGCTCGTCGCGGCGGGCCTCGGCCGGCCGCACCCCGAAGGCGTGGACGGCCACGGGGATCTCGAGGCGCCAGGCCATGTCCCAGATCGGCTCGAGCTCGGGGGCGTCCACCGCCACGCGGCGGCCGGACCCGTCCCTGGCCGAGACGCCGAGCTCCCGCGGGACCGACAGCCCTCGGGCGCCGCCCGCGCGCCCCTGGACCATGCGCACGACCTCGCGCCCCGACCAGTCCTCCCCGCAGCAGCCGCCGAGGTCGAGCTCCATGAACACCGCCACCCGCCCGGGATAGCGGGAGGCGGCGGCGACCTCCGCCTCGAGGCCGTCCCCGACGTGGCCGCCCGCGTAGGTGACGAGCCCGTGGATGCGCTGGGTCGCCGCCAGGCTCATGGCGAGGGCCACGGCGCGCGGGTCGGCGCGCTCGTGCGCGTCGATCTTCCAGACGTCGATGAACCGGTACTCCTCGTGGGGTCGCCGTCGCTCGAGGTAGGTGGCGAGCGCGAGCACCGCGGCCAGGATGCTGAGCGCGAGCAGGAAGACGGCGAACCAGGCGCGGCGAGGGCTCATGGGCGCATTGTACGCGGCCGGCCTAGCCGGTGCGTTCGGTCCTCCGCAGGAGCCACAGGAAGAAGGGCCCGCCGGCGAGCGCGGTGAGCGCGCCCACCGGCGGTTCGGAGCCGAAGGGCACGAAGGCGAGCCGCGCGAGGAGGTCCGCCAGGAGCAGGAACGCGGCGCCGAAGAGCGCGGACGCGGGGACGAGCAGCCGGTGGTCGGGGCCGAAGGCGCGGCGGAGGAAGTGGGGCACGACGAGCCCCACGAATCCGACCATGCCGGCGAGGGCGACGGCCGCTCCGGTGGCGGCGCTCGAGGCGAGGAACACGGCCCCGCGAGAGCGCCCCACCTCGACGCCGAGGCTCGCCGCCTCCTCGTCCCCGAGGGAGAGGAGGTTCAGCTGGCCGGAGAGGGCGACGAGCGCCGCGAGGGAGGCGGCCACCAGCGCGCCGCCCGCGAGCAGCGCCCCCGGGGTCGCGTAGCCGAACGCGCCGGTGAGCCAGTAGAGCATCCGAGCGGCCTGCTCGGGCGGCATCATCACCTTGAGGAGCGTGATGACGCCCGCGGCGAAGGCGTTGAAGACCACGCCGACGAGCAGGGCGGCCTCGGGGACGAGCCGCCCTCCGATGCGTCCGAGCGCGAAGACGAGCGCCGTGGCCGCCGCCGCCCCGGCGGCCGCCGCGATCGCCACCGACGAGCTCGCGGCCGCGAGCCCCCCGAGCACGGTCGCGGGGCC
Source organism: Anaeromyxobacteraceae bacterium (assembly GCA_035543235.1). Taxonomy (GTDB): domain Bacteria; phylum Myxococcota; class Myxococcia; order Myxococcales; family Anaeromyxobacteraceae; genus DATJZG01. The sequence goes on from DATKJV010000047.1 coordinate 116,070, forward strand.
GAGCGCGCCCGCGGCGGCGAGCGCGAAGCTCCCGCCGAGCGCGGCGCCGCCCGACACCCCGAGGACGAAGGGATCCGCGAGCGGATTGCGCAGCAGCGCCTGCAGCGCCACGCCCGCGGCGCCGAGCGCTGCGCCGACGAGCGCGCCGAGGAGCGCCCGCGGGAGGCGGAGCCCGAGCAGGATGGCCCGGTCGGGCTCCAGGCCGGCGAGGGCCGCGGAGGCGGAGACGCGCTGGGGCCCGAGGAGGAGGGAGAGCGCCATCGCGACGGCCACCGCGGCGCCGCCGAGGCCGAGGGCGAGCGCGAGGCGGCGGCCGGGCGTCAACGGGCCGCCTCCGGGTGCACGGCGGCAAGGAGCTCGGCGAGGGCGCGCGGGAGCTGGGGACCGGGGCGGAGGACCCGGTCGTCGGGCAAGAGCGCCAGGCGCCCGGCCGCCACCGCCGGGATGGCGGCGAGGCTCCCGAGGCCGGCGGCGCGCTCGTTCACGGCCGCGTCGATCACCACCTCCGGGTCGTCGGCGACCGCCCGCTCCACCGGGTAGACGGGCCAGGGGCGCTCGCCGCGAACCACGTTCTCGGCGCCGGCAATGCGGAGGAGCGCGTCCGGGTAGCTGCCCGGCCCGGCGACCACCAGGGGGTCGCGGCCGACGACGAGCAGCACCCGGCGGCGGGGCAGCGAGGCCGCCCTCCGCTCCGCCGCGGCGATCGCGGCGGCGAGCTCGCGCGCCAGGGCCTCGCCGGCGGCCGGCTCGCCAAGGGCCGCGCCGACGAGCCGGGCGCTCCGCAGGACGTCCTGCACTCCGACGACCGGGAGGGCGAGGACCGGGACGCCGAGCTCCGCGATGCGCCGGACCGCCGGCCAGGCGCCGGAGTCGGTGAGCCACAGGACGAGGTCCGGGCGCAGGGCGAGCACCGCTTCGGGACTCGGGTCGAGGAAGCCCCCGACCCGGGAGAGCCCCTTCACCTCCGGGGCCACGTCGTAGCGGGTCACGCCCACGAGGCGCGGAGCGAGGCCGAGCGCGATCACGGTGTCGGTGAGGCTCGGCGCGAGCGAGACCACGCGCACGGGGCGCGCGGGCGGGGACGGCCCGAGCCACGCCGGCTCCCGGCCGGGGACGGCGTCGGAGGCGCGGGCCGCCCCAAACGCGGCGAGCGCCCCGAGGAGCAGGGTCGCCCGGGCCGAGCTCCGGGTCACTGGCCGCATGTGACGTCCGCCACGTACGTCGAGCCTCCGGTCGGCGGCGCGCCGCACAGAACCGCCTCGGCCGTCACGGCGGACTGGGTCGGGTCGAACTTGAGGACCGCCCCCGAGGCGCGGTCGCCAACGTAGGCGATCTCCCCGCAGAAGGCGATCGCGCCGGGGGCGGCGCCGGGCGTGGGGACGGGCTTGCCGACGACGGGGCTGGTCCCCGACACGTCCACGGCGACGATGCCGTTTCCGGTGACGACGTTGCTGTTGTACGCGAAGAACCCGCAGGTGACGTAGAGCGTCCCGTTGTGCAGCGCGATCCCTCCCGGGTCCAGGCATCCGGGCCCCAGGTCCACGGGGTTCGTGCCGGCCGCGACCGAGTTCGTCGTCGTGTCGATGACGGCGAGCAGGCCGTCGCCACCCGGCGTGAAGTCATCCGGGTTGAGGTTCCACAGCGTCACGTAGAGGCGGGCGCCTGCGAGGACGAGGCGCGACGGCATGGCCCGGGCTCCCGGGCTCGCGAGCGGCGAGAGGTCGATGGTCTTCGCCACCGTCTGGCTCGCGAGGTCGACGACCGCCACGGCGTCCGTGCCGTTCAGCGCCACGTAGGCCGTTGTCGCGCCGAAGGCGATCCCTTGCGGGAAGGTGTATGCGTTGACTGGGTCGAGCTTGATCTCCCCCACGACCCGCTGCACGGCCGTGGGGTCCACGACCACGAGCGAGCCCACGACGTCGTTTGAGGCGTAGAGGAGGCCCTGCCACGCGCCCAGGAACTCGAGGTCGGAGAAGGTTCCGGACGTCGGGATGGTCACGCGCGCTCCCAAGGTGGGGGGCCACACCGCGATCGGCTCGAGGGTGTTGCTCTCCGAGTTCGCCACCCAGAGGGAGCTTCCGAGCCAGGCGAGCGATATCGGGCCCGTGTCGACGGCGACGGGTGCGCCCACCAGAGCGAGGTCGGCGGTCGCCACGCGCACCTCGGCGTCATTGAAGCAGGCGAGGTAGAGGGCCGGGGTGCACTGGGTCCCCTCGCAACAGAATCCACCACTGCAATTCTGACCCGCCGGGCAGGCATACCCGGGCGAGCCGCAGTTCTTCGGGTCCGAGGACAGGCTCAGGCATTGGCCCTCGTACGCGGTTTGGTCGGCGGCGCAGACGAGCTGGGACGAGCATCCCGGCGCCGCGGACAGCGCGACGACGGCGAGGAGGAGCGAGCGGCGGGGCGGGGATCTCATCGTTCATCTCTCCGGAGCAGAGCCCACCCGCACGGTGGCGAGGATGGTGCGGGAGGGGAGGGGGTAGCCGTATCCGTCCTGCAGGGTGAGGTCGTCGAGGAGGTTCTTCACCTCGAGGGTGAGCCGGACCTCGGGATCGGAGCGGCGGATGCGGACGAAGGCGCCGGCGTTCACGACGAGGCTCGAGGGCACGGCCTGGATGTTCCGCGAGTCGAGGTACTGCTCGCTCACGTACTGGAACTCCGCGTTCCCGCCGAGGAGGCCCTGGTCCACCGAGGCGCGGGCGTAGAGGCGGTTCCGGGGACGGTGCGGGAGCTCCTTCCCGACGACGCCCGGGCCGCCGAGGAGCTCTTCGGTGGCCATGAACGTGTAGGCGAGCCGGCCCTGCAGGTTCCACAGCGGCCGCGCCGGCGCGGTGGCGACCTCGAGCTCGACGCCCGCGGCCGAGGCGCGCCCGAAGTTGAAGGGCTTGAAGGTGCCCGGGGTCCGGCCGCTGTCGTAGACGACGATGTCGTCGTAGAGCGAGGCGAAGCCGCCCAGGTCGGCCTGGCCGAGCGGGCCGTCGTAGGCGAGCGCGCCGTCGACGCTCCACGCCTGCTCGGGCACGAGGTCCGGGTTGGGCTCGAAGTACCCGTTCACGAGGTAGAGCTCCGAGAAGCTCGGAGGGCGGAAGGAGTGGCCCGCGCTCGCGCGAGCGGAGAGCGGCCCTGCCACGCGGACGGTCGTGCCGAGCTTCCCCGACACCCCGACGAACGGCCCCACCGCGTCGAGCCGGACCGCGGGGGAGACCCGGAAGGCGCCCTCGCCGAGCGAGAGGTCGTCCGCGGCCCACGCGGCGAAGGTGGGTCTCGCATGGGTGCCCGTCCCCGTCGACTCGAGCCCTTCGCCGGAGGCGAGGAGGCCCGCGGAGAGCTCGCTCGGCCCGGCGCTCCAGGAGAGGCGCCCCTCGAGGCCGCCCGCCCGGTCGCGCTGCGTTACGGCACCGGTCCCGGAGGGCGGGGCGAGCCAGAGGTCGAGGTCCTCGAACCGCAGGGCGACGATGGCCTGCCCGACGAGGCCGGGGCCGAGGAGCTCGGACGCGCGCAGGGCGGCGGTCGCCCGACCGCCGCGCTGCCAGTCCTCGGGCGTGGGGCTCGCCGGCACGCCGGGGAGCTCGCGCCACCCCCAGGAGAGCTGGGCGACCCCGTCGAGGCGGGCGCTCCCGGGGCTGTAGCGTCCCTTCACGATGAGGCCACCCTGCGCGGCCGCGTCGTTCGTCCGCGTCTGGAGGACGAGGGGGCTCCCGGGCACGGAAGGGTCCCGGGGGTAGAGGAACGGGAAGTCGCCGGCGGTTCCGCTGCCGGTCGCTGCGACGAGGAGCGCCCACCGGTCGCCGCCAGCCGAGGCGTCGCCGGCGCCCGAGAGCGTGAGGAACGACCCCCCGGTGAGCTGTGCGCTCCAGGCGGTCGTCGTCGCGGGCAGCGTGACCACGTTCACCGCCCCGCCCAGCGCCCCGGCGCCGTAGTAGGCGCCCTCGGCGCCCCGAACGACCTCGACCCGGGAGATCCAGTGCAGGGGGATGGAGGAGAGGTCGACGGCGCCGCCGGCGGCCGTGTCGAGCGGGATGCCGTCGAGGAGCACGCGCACCCCGCTCGAGCTCGACCCCCGGATCGAGACCGTGGACAGCTGGCCCATTCCCCCGTCGCTGCGGATGGCCACGCCGGGGGCCGTCCCGGCGAGCTCGGCGACCCCCTTCAGCTCGCCGCCGTAGCGAGCTGCGTCGACGACGGTCGCGGACGCGGTCGGGTCCGCCACCGCGGGCCGCTGCGACAGCGAGATGACGGCCTCCTCGAGCTGGACCGGCTCCTGCTCGGTCCCGTCGGGGTGGGCGAGCTGGCAGACCGTGAGCGCGAAGGCGGCCGCGCCTGTCCGGGCGGAGCTGTGTCCCATCGATTCCACGCGTCTCCTTCGGACGCGAAGAACGGCACGGCCGCGATCCATTCGCGGCCAGCCCGGGGGGAGGTCTCCTGGCTTCCGGGGCACGGCTCTCGGCCGTGAGCGCCTGCCGCCTTCCCGCCGCGCATCGCGCGACAGTGGCGACGAGCTGCAAGCGCCTTCGCCCCGGTTACAGTGGCGGGACCGCGCCGGACTTCCACCGGCTTCCCTGGTCCCCCGGGCGACTGTGCCTGCCTCGTAGCGCCTCGCGGCCCGGCCTGTCAAGGACGGGGGCCGTCCTCATTGCGCCGGGCCGCGAGCCGTCCCGCCGAGGCGCGGTCAGGACGCGGCTTCCGCCTCGGCCTCCTCCTCGGGGGGCCTCGCGTCCGGGGAGCGGGGCTCGCGCACGAGGAGCCGGTTCGTGCTCCAGGGGAAGGCGTCGAGGATCAGGGTGAGGCTGCCGTCGCGGTTCGTGAAGGCCGCTCCGAGCTTCATCCAGTACGGTCTCACGCCGTCTCGCCGCTCGATCACGGCATAGACGGAGAGGGGCTTGCGGCCGTTCGGGCCGCCGTTCGCATCGCTCATGGTGGATCTCCCTTGCAGCGGGTTCGCGATGCCCGGGAGCAAGGGGCATGCCCTCCCCGCGACCTCCCGCCTGCAACGGTCCGGCGGCGGCGCCGGGGTGCCAGGCGACCGGGCGGCCGCCGCGCGGACGCTAGTTCGCCGTGGGGCGCGGGAAGTGGGGAGGGGTGCCTGCGTCCACCACCCCGAACGTCGACTCGAAGCGGGCCAGGTTCTCCTGCATGGCCAGCACGAGCCGCTTCATGTGCTTGGGGGTGAGGATGGCCCGGGCGCGCACGGTGGCGCGCGGGGCCTCCGGGTGGAGATAGAGGAGGTCGAGGGTGAACTCGCTGTCGGTGTGGTTCACCATGGCGAGGTTCACGAAGACCCCGTTCGCCGTGGCGGGGTCGATCTCGATCTGGACCTGGACCGGCTGCGCGGGACCGCCGGGGACGGAGGGCTTGTCGGACATGGGCGGCAGCGTACCCGGATTCCGCGTTGTTGCGCGAGAAGTCGCGTGCTAAGGCACATCGATGGCCGAGCCCAGCGGTTCAGCGCCGGACGGCGCCGACGGCCGCGCCTTCGACCTCCCGGGCGGCCCGGACGCCGCGCTGCTCCTTCACGGACTCACCGGATCCCCCTTCGAGGTGCGCTACCTCGCGGACCGGCTGCACGAGCCGGGCGGCTACCGCTGTCTCGGGCCCCTTCTCCCCGGGCACGGGAGCGCGGAGGAACTCGCGCGGACCCGCTGGCGCGACTGGGTGGAGGGCGCGCGCGCGGAGCTCTTGCGCCTTTCCGGTGCGCGCCGGACCGTGGTCGTGGGCTGCTCCATGGGCGCGCTCCTCGCCTGCGTGCTCGCGCGGGACCTCGCCGGGCGCGTCGACGGGCTCGTGCTCCTCGCGCCGGCGCTCGAGCTCACCCGCCCCGGGCGCCTCGCCGGCTGGCTCGCCCGCCACACGCTGATCGCAAAGGTGTGGCCCTTCGCGAGGAAGCGCACGGGCTCCGACGTGGGCGACGAGGAGATGCGGGCGCGCAACCCCTGCCTCGACGCCGTGCCGCTCGCCTCGGTGGCGGAGCTCCTCGAGCTCGCGCGCCACGTCGACGCGCTCCTCCCCGAGATCCGGGTGCCGGCGCTCGTCGTCGCCGGGGCGAGGGATCACACGGTCACCGTCGCCGGGGCGCGGAGGATGGCCGGCCGGCTGGGCGGTGGCGCCCGGCTCGTGGTCCTGCCGCGGAGCCAGCACCTCGTCGGCATCGACGTCGAGCGCGAGCGCTGCGCCGAGGAGGTCCGGGCCTTCCTCCGAGCCGCCGCGCCAGGCACAGAGGCCCGAACACTCGCGAGGTGAAGATGGCGTCCTACGTGGTGGCGATCGACCAGGGCACGACGGGGACCACCGTCCTCGTGCTCGACCGCCGGCTCTCGGTGAAGGCGAAGGTGAACCTGGAGTACCCGCAGCACTTCCCCCGCCCCGGCTGGGTGGAACACGACCTCGAGCAGATCTGGGCCTCGACGACGTCGGCGCTCCGGCGCGCGCTCTCGCAGGCCAAGGTGCGCGGCAAGGACGTGGCCGCGATCGGGATCACCAACCAGCGGGAGACGACGGCGATCTGGGACCGCGAGAGCGGGCGGCCCGTGCACCGCGCCATCGTCTGGCAGGACCGGCGCACGTCCGAGGCCTGCGCGCGGCTCAAGGCGGACGGCCAGGAGGGCTGGGTGCGGGAGCGAACCGGGCTCGTCCTCGACCCCTACTTCTCGGGCACGAAGATCGAGTGGCTGCTCGCGCACGTGAAGGGGGCGGCGGAGCGGGCGGCGCGAGGGGAACTCGCCTTCGGCACCGTCGACACCTTCCTCACCTGGCGGCTCACCGGCGGCGCCGCCCACGTCACCGATCCGTCGAACGCCAGCCGCACGCTGCTCATGAACCTCCGGACCCTCAGCTGGGACCCGGAGCTCCTCGACCTCTTCCACGTGCCGGCGGCGCTGTTGCCCGCCATCCGGCGGAGCTCGGAGGTGTACGGGGTGACGAAGGGGCTCAAGGTGCTGCCGGACGGCATCCCGGTCGCGGGGATCGCCGGCGACCAGCAGGCCGCGCTCTTCGGCCAGGCCTGCTTCGCTCCGGGCGAGGCGAAGTGCACCTACGGCACCGGGGCCTTCGTCCTCGAGAACACGGGCCCCGAGCCGGTCTTCTCGTCGCGGGGCCTGCTCACGACGGTCGCCTGGTCGCTTCCCGGCGAGGTGGCCTACGCGCTCGAGGGGAGCTCCTTCATCGCCGGCGCGGCGGTCCAGTGGCTGCGCGACGGGCTGAAGGTGATCCGCAAGGCCAGCGAGGTCGAGGCGCTCGCGCGCCAGGTCAAGGACACGGGCGGCGTCGTCTTCGTGCCCGCGCTCACCGGGCTCGGCGCTCCCCACTGGCGTCCGGAGGCGCGCGGCCTCGTCACGGGCATCGACCGCGGGACGACGGCCGCCCACCTCGCCCGCGCGACCCTCGAGGGCATCGCGCTCCAGATCCACGACCTCGCCGCGGCCATGCAGGCCGAGTCCGGGAAGGGCTTTCCGGTCTTCAAGGTCGACGGAGGCGCGACCGCGAACGACCTCCTCATGCAGATGCAGGCCGACCTCCTCGGCGTCCCGGTCGAGCGGCCGCGAATGGTGGAGACGACCGCACTGGGGGCGGCGTTCCTCGCCGGGCTGGCGGTCGGGTTCTGGAAGTCGCGGGACGACATCCGCCGGGCCTGGAAGATGGACCGGCGCTTCCTGCCCCGCATGTCCACGGAGGAGCGGGAGCGGCTTCTCGCCCGCTGGCACCGAGCGGTGGCGATGGCATGAGCGACGATGTGCCCCAAATGGGTTATCCTGCCGGTTTCGGTAAGCGGTTCGTTCTGCGGCCCTTGATTCGCCCCGTTCGGGTAGGGAAGATGGCCGGCCATGGGGGGCGAGACGGACCGAGGGGAGAGGGGTCGCGAAGCGCCGCGCGCCTCCGTGGCCGTCCACGTCCACTACCGGTTCGACCCGCGCCAGGCGTTCACCATCCAGGCGGCCGTGGACCTCTCGGCGACGGGCGTGTTCGTCCCGTTCGACGGCGCGCATCGCGTCGGTGCGATGGTGGAGCTCGTCCTCATCCCGCCCGGCAGCGAGAACGCTCTGCACGGGTTCGGGCGCGTGGCTCGGCTCGGGCGCTGTCCGGACGGGGCGCCGGGGATGGGCGTGCAGTTCGTGAGCTTCGAGGAGCGGGATCTCGAGCTCCTCGAGTCGCTCGTCGCCGGGGCGGTCCTCGAGGCAGGCGACGCGGACGAGTAGGCCGGACTAGGACAGCCGGTCGAGGGCCTCGGCGACGGTCTCGACCCCGACAACGTCGATCAGGTCCGCGAGGGTGCCGGCCTGCCGCGCGTTTCCGGCGGGGACGAGAGCGCGCTTGAAGCCGAGCCGAGCCGCCTCCGACAGGCGCGCGTCCGCCTGCGCGACCGCCCGGACCTCGCCTGCGAGCCCGACCTCCCCGAAGACCAGCGTCCGGGCGTCGAGCGCGCGGTTGCGGAACGACGACGCGAGCGCGGCCACGGTCGCCAGGTCCGCGGCGGGGTCGTCGAGGGTGAGCCCCCCCGCCACGTTCACGAACAGGTCGCAGCCGACGATGTCCATGCCCACCTTCTTCTCGAGGACGGCGGCGAGCAGCGCCACCCTCGCCGGGTCGAGCCCGAGCGCGGTGCGACGAGCCGTGCCGTAGCCGCTCGGCGCGACGAGCGCCTGCACCTCGACGAGCAGCGTGCGGGTGCCCGAGAGCGCGGCCGTGACGGCGCTCCCCGAGGACTCCTCCGGGCGCTCCGCGAGGAACAGGGCAGAGGGGTTCGGGACCTCGGCGAGCCCCGAGGACTTCATCTCGAAGACCCCGATCTCGCTCGCCGACCCGAAGCGGTTCTTGTGGGAGCGAAGCACGCGGTAGGGGTGGGCGCTCCCGCCCTCGAAGTACAGGACGGTGTCGACCATGTGCTCGAGCACCCGGGGCCCGGCGATGGCGCCGTCCTTCGTGACATGACCGACCAGGAACACCGGCGTCTCCGCGGTCTTCGCGTAGCCCATGAGGCGCGCCGCGACCTCGCGGATCTGGGTCACCGTGCCCGGCGCCGAGGCGAGCTCCGGCAGGTACTGCGTCTGGATCGAGTCCACCGCGAGGACGAGCGGCTCGAGCTCCCGGGCAGCGGCGAGCACCCGGCTCGCGTCCGTCTCGGCGAGGACGTGGAGGTCCTCCGCCGTCGCCCCCAGGCGGTCGGCGCGGAGCTTCACCTGGCGGGCCGACTCCTCCCCGGAGACGTAGAGGACGGGGCGCCCGGGCTTCGCCCGGGAGAGCCGGTCGAGCGCCGTGAGGAGGAGCGTGCTCTTCCCGATCCCGGGGTCGCCCCCGAGGAGCGCGAGCATCCCGGGCACGACGCCGCCGCCCAGGACCCGGTCGAGCTCGGCAACGCCGGTGCGGAGGCGCTCCTCCTCGCTGGCCGTCACCTTCCGGAGCGGGACCGGCCGCGACGACTCGGCCGCCGCCCTCCTCCCGGAGTCGCGGGGCTCGGGGGCGAGCTCCTCGTGCATCGTGTTCCACTTCTGGCAGGAGGGGCACTGGCCGAGCCACTTGGCCGAGGAGTGGCCACACTCGGCGCACGCGAACACGGTGCGAGGGCGGGAGGCGGATCGGGCTGCCACTCACCGGGGGTAGCATTCCTGTCTGACGCGTTCCGGCCCCGTGCCCGTGCAGGAGCCCCTACCCGGGGTGCTCAACCCGCTGCCACCAAAGGACCGCTTGAACCTTTCCTGGAATCGAGTTAGGTACCCCACCTGCTCGCTTTTCTCGCTGCGAGATCCGCAGCCTGTTTTCCAGGGAGACACAGATGAAAGCACGAGTTCTGGGATTTGCCATCGTCGGGCTGCTCGCATTTGGTCTTGCCGCCACGGGCTGCGGTGGAAGCTCATCGAGCGGTGGAGGCTCGACCTCGAGCTGCACGCTCCCCGCCGCCGAGGGCATCTGCCTCCAGTTCAGCATCTCCGGTCTCACCGGGACGCAGGTAGGCGAGGTCCAGAACGCGTGCAGCAGTAACGGCCTCACCTACGCGAACTCGCCGTGCAGCACGACGGGCACGGTGCCGGGGTACTGCTCGATCCCGGCGTCGACGATCGGCGGCTATCTCCCCGGCGGGGCCATCACGACCGCGGAGGCGTACTTCCTGTCGTCCGTCTACAGCTCTTCCGCAGCGACGGGCTTCTGCACCTCGGAGCTGAACGGCAGCTGGGTGACTCCGTAGCAGCGCCCCGGATTTCTCCGAACCGAGCTCGTACGAGAGCCGTCCGCCGATAGGCGGGCGGCTCTCTTCTCATCGAGGCCGGGCTCCTGGACCTCGTAAACCAATCGGGGAACCCGGGTTGACGAGCGAAACGCGGGGAGTATCCTCTCGCGACCATGTGCGAGACCCGCGCCGCCCTGCCCCCCGGCATCGAGCCCATCTCCGCCGACGAGGCCCGCCGCCTCATCCGCCACACTTCCGGTCCCGAGTTCGAGGCGCTCCTCGAGCGGGCCGCGGTTGTGCGCCAGGCCGTCCACGGCAACGAGGTGAGCCTGTGCGGGATCACGAACGCGAAGTCCGGGCACTGCCCCGAGGACTGCGGGTTCTGCTCCCAGTCGGCCCGCTTCAAGGAGGCGGACGCCCCCGTCTACGACCTCATCTCCCCGCGGGAGATGGTGGAGCAGGCGAAGGCCGCCGAGGCGGCCGGGGCCCGCGAGTTCTCCATCGTGTGCTCCGGCACGCGCGTCTCGCGCGAGAGCGAGCTCGAGCGGCTCGAGGAGGCCATCCGCCTCATCAAGCAGGAGACGACGCTCGAGCCCTGCGCCTCGCTCGGCCTCATGCGGGAGAAGGACCTCGAGCGGCTCAAGCGGGCCGGGCTCATGCACTACCACCACAACCTGGAGACGGCCCCCAGCCACTTCGGCGCGGTGTGCACGACCCACAGCTTCGAGGAGCAGATCGACACCATCCGGAGCGCGAAGGGGCTCGGCCTGAAGCTCTGCACGGGCGGCATCCTGGGCATGGGCGAGACCCCGGAGCAGCGCGTCGAGCTCGCCGAGATGCTCCGGGACCTCGACGTCGACTGCATCCCGGTGAACTTCCTCAATCCCCGGCCCGGCACGCCGATGGCGCATCTCAAGGCCATCACCGCAGAGGAGTGCCTCGCCGCCGTCGCCGTCTTCCGCCTCATGATGCCGACCGCCCACATCTTCGTGATGGGCGGTCGCGAGGTGAACCTGGGCGACCGCCAGGACCTCATCTTCCGCGCCGGCGCGAACGGCACGATGGTCGGCAACTACCTGACGAGCGCCGGGAAGACCCCCGCCGAGGTCATCGAGATGATCGAGGGGCAGGGGATGGCGGTGAAGCCCACCCCGGACGCCGATCACTGGGCCTTCCACGGGGTGGCGCCCAAGGAGACCCGCTGGAATCGCCGCGCCGCGGAGGGTGGCCGGCGCTCTCTGCCGGTCGTCCGGTAGATGCCCGGCCGCGCCCTCGACTGGATCCCCGACGAGCTCGCGGCGCTCGAGGCGAAGGGGCTCCGCCGCTCGCTCGAGCCGCTCGAGACGCGGCAGGGGCCGGTCGTCCAGGTCGGCGGGCGCGCCCTCGTCAACCTGTGCTCGAACGACTACCTCGGCCTGGCCTCCGACCCGAGGCTCGTGCGCGCGGCCTCGGAGGCCGCGGAGCTGCACGGTGCCGGGAGCGGGGCCGCCCGGCTGATCGCCGGGGACCTTCCGGTCCACGGCCTGCTCGAGCAGAGGCTCGCCGCGCTGAAGGGGACCGAGGCGTCGCTCCTCTTCTCCTCGGGGTACCACGCGAACGCCGGCGTCGTCGGCGCCCTCGTCGGGCGCGGGGACGCCGTCTTCTCCGACGAGTGGAACCACGCCTCCATCATCGACGGGTGCCTGCTCTCCCGGGCGGACGTCGAGCGCTACTGGCACGGGGACGTGGACGAGCTCGGCAAGCTCCTCTCGGCGTCGAAGGCGCGCCGGAAGCTCGTCGTCACCGACGCCGTGTTCGGGATGGACGGGGACGCCTGCCCGCTGCCGGAGATCGTCGAGCTCTGCGAGCGGCACGGCGCCATGCTCTACCTCGACGAGGCCCACTCCACGGGCGTCCTCGGCGCCACCGGCGCGGGCCTCGCGGAGGCGGCCGGTCTCTCGGATCGCGTCGACGTCCTCATGGGGACGCTCGGGAAGGCGCTCGGGAGCTTCGGGGCGTTTGTCGCCGGCTCCCGCCAGCTCTGCGACTGGCTCACGAGCCGCTGCCGGACGTTCGTGTTCACGACGGCGCTTCCGCCGGCGGCCTGCGGCGCCGCGCTGGCGGCCCTGGACGTCCTCGTGGCCGAGCCGGAGCGCCGCCAGCGCCTCGATCGGCTCGTCGTCCGCATGAAGGACGGCCTCGAGTGGCTGGGCTTCCCCATGTCGAAGGTGGTCGCGCCCATCTTCCCGGTCGTCCTCGGGGACGAGGCGAGGGCGCTCGCCGCCTCGCGCGCGCTGCGCGAGCGGGGGTTCTTCGTCCGCGCCATTCGGCCGCCGACCGTGCCCCGGGGGACGAGCCGGCTGCGCGTCTCGCTCACGGCGGCGCACACGGCGGAGCAGGTGGACGGGTTCCTCGGCGCGCTGCGCGAGGTGCTCGGCGAGGTCGGCTGGGAACCGGGTGGGCCCCGCGCGCGGTAGCCGTCCCTCCCGGCTATGATCGCCCCATGGCCCCCGGGACCCTCGGCCGGGCGCTCCTCGCGGCGGGCGCCGTCCTCCTCGCGCTCGGAGCGCTCCTCGTCCTCTCGGAGCGCCTCCCCTGGCTCCGCATCGGGCGGCTCCCCGGCGACTTCGCCTTCGAGAGGGGCGGCTTCCGCTTCTACTTCCCCCTCGCGACGTCGCTCCTCCTGAGCGCGATCCTGTCGCTCGCCTTCTGGCTCCTGCGGAGGTAGCCGTCAACGGGCGAGCCCTGCCTCGACCCAGCGCCGGACCCCGTCCAGGGAGCGAAACTCGTCGACCGAGCGCGCCTCGGAGCCGGGGACGACCTCCCGGGCCATCTTGGAGAGCGCGGTGCCGGGCCCGAGCTCCAGGAAGACCGTGCCCCCCATCTCCGCCGCGGTCGCGAGGCAACGCGCCCAGTCGATGCGCTGGGCGAGCTGGCGGGAGAGGGCGGCGACCGCCTCCTCGCGCCGCCTCACCGGGGCGCCGCTCACCCCGGCGAGGACCGGGACCGCGGGATCCGAGAGCGCGGAGGCCCGCAGCGCGGCGGCGAAGGGCTCAACCGCGCCGGCGAGGAGCCGGGTGTGGGCGGGGACGCCGATGGAGAGCCTCCGCACGGTGGAGGCGCCGGCCGCCGCCGCCCCTCGCTCGAGGGCCGCCACCGCGTCTCCGCTGCCCCCGATCACGAGGTGGTCGGGGCCGTTCACGATGGCCACCTCGGCGCCGGCCGCGGCCGCGAGCGCCTCGGCGCGCTCGATCGAGAGACCGCGGAGCGCGACGAGGCCTCCCCCCGCCCGGGCCGCCGCGTCCATGAGCGCGGCCCGCGACGATGCGAGCGCGACGGCCTCCAGCGCCGGGAGCGCCCCGGCACAGGCGTGCGCGACGAGCTCTCCCAGGCTGTAGCCGGCGAGAACGGTCGGGCGCGGGAGAGAGCCGCGGAGGGCGGCCCAGGTGGCGAGCTCGGCGACGCACACGAGTGGCTGCGCGCGCGCGTTCCGGAAGAGGTCCTCCGGGCCCCATCGGACCGCGTCGCGCGGGTCCCAGCCGAGCGCCGCCGCGGCCTCGTCGACGGCGCGCCGCCCCTCGGGCGAGGTGAGGGCGAGGTCGAGCATCGCCGGGTGCTGATCCCCCTGGCCCGGGCAGAGGACGGCGAGCCCCCTCACCCGGCCCCCGATCGCGCGAGCCGCCTCGCGAAGAGGGAGGCGGCGAGGAGGTCGGCGCTTCCGCCGGGCGAGAGGTTCCGCCGGACGAACGCGGCATGGACGGAGCGCAGCTCCCGCTCCCATCCCTCACGGTGGACGCCGCCCGCGGCGAGGAAGCCGCGAGCCGACTCCCGGGCGAAGCGGAGCCCCGGCGCGCCCCCGCGGTGGAGCAGGTTCGTGTCGGGGAGCACCGCCACGAGGCTCATCAGGCACTGCAGCGCGGCGGCCTCGCGCGGAGCGCCGCGCGCGAGGCTTCCCTCGAGCGCCGGGAGCCCGACCTCGAACACGTGCGGGAACCCGGAGGCCGCCTCGGCGCGCGCGCCCGGGACGCCGTGGCGGCGGGCGACGGCCGACCCGTGGCTCCCGGTCGCGGGCTCCATCTCCCGCAGCGCGCGCCCGAAGCGCGAGCGCACCGCGTCCCGCAGGCGCGCCGGTCGCGGGGGCTCGCCGTCCGCCGCCAAGCCCGCCGCCGCAGCCGCGAGGATGCCGAGCGTGAAGATCGCGCCCCGGTGGGTGTTCGCGCCGCCGGTGGCGCGGAGCATCCGCGCCTCGGCGCCGATCGCGAGCGCCCGGAGCTCGCCGAACGGGGAGCCGGTCGCTCCCGCCCGCGCCGCCTCGACGAAGTAGCCCTCGATGGCGCGGATGCTCGCGACGAAGGTCGAGGCATCCATGTCCCCGTGGGCGCCCGGGTCGCCCGGGGAGACGAGCCCGGGCTTCGGCCGCGCGGCGAGCTCCTCCCGGAGCGCGAGCACCGCGCCCGAGCCCACCTCGCGGGCGATGGCGGCGAGCGCGGAGCGCTCGCTCGGGGGCGGCTCCCCGAGGCGAAGGGCGACGGCGGTCACGGGGCGCCCTCGCCGGCCGCGAGCGGTCCGAGCGCCTCTCGCAGCGGGAGGAGCACCGCGTGCGCGAGGGACTTCGCGAGGATCCGCCGCGGGGCGGCGAGGAGCTCCCGCCACGGGACCCCGAGCCCTCCGGGGAGCAGGACCTCGCCGTCGAGGCGGGGGGACTCGAGCGTGGCCCGCTCGGCGAGCAGGCCGAGCGCGGCGCGGAGCTCCGCGCCGCTCCGGGGCGCGACGAGGAGGTCGACGTCCGAGCGCTCCGACAGGTAGGGCTCGCCGGACAGGTGCTGCCAGGCGAGGGAGCCGTACAAGCCGAGGGACGTCCCGATCGCCCCGGCAGCGCGGTCGAGGTCGCGCAGCGCCTCCTGCCAGGCCGGCGGCGCGCTCGGGAGCGCGGCCGCGAGCCGAAGCGGCGGCGAGACGGCGGCGACCGCGTCCAGCCGGGCGACGAGCGAGGCGCGGCGGCGCCCGGCGGAGGGAGGGAGGGCGACGCCGAGGGCCACGGACCCCGGCGGCGCGCCCCCGTCGAGACGGCGGGCGACCGCGGGCAGGCCGCGATCGAGCCAGGAGTCGACGTGGGGGCGCAGCGCGGCCTCCGGCGGCGCGACGAGCCCGTCCCGCCAGGCCGGCGCGAGCCGGACGAGGTCGTGGCGCGAGGGAAGGCGCGCGGCGCTCAACGGACGGGGCCTCCGCCGACCCGCTCGGCGACGGGCCGGGCGAGGAGCCTGCCGCCGCGCTCCTCGCCGCGCCGGGCGCGGCCGTCCGGCCCCGGCGCTCGCGCGAGCGCACGAGCGAGCGCCTCCTCGAGCGGCGGTTGCCACACCGACTCGACGGCCCCCAGGCGGACGTAGTTCTCGAGGCCCGGCGCGAGGATCGGGGAGGAGCGCGACGCCTCCTCGAGCCGCTCGAGGGGGATCTTCGTCACCCGCGCCATGGCCGGGAGGTTCATCACCGAGAGGCGCGCCCCCGGGACGGCGTGGACCTCGTCCGCCGCGAAGGCGAGTGCGAGGGCGCTGCCGCTCGAGGCCTCGCCGTAGACGAGGGCGATCACCCGGTGGCCGCGGCGCCGCGCCACCTCGACGGCCTCGGCGAGGTGGGCGAGGTAGCCGTTCAGGCCGAGCACCTCGTCCCTGCGGCTCATGCGCTGGCCGCGCGAGTCGAGGAGCGCGAGGAGGGGCCGGCCGGGATGGCGGCGGACGACGCGGAGCACGTCTCCTGCGAGCGCGAGCGCCGACTCGACGCCCACGCCGTGCCCCGCGGCCGTCCCGACGACCGCGACGTCCGTCCCCGCCGCTCTCCCGGTGCCCGAGAGGAGGCCTCCCTCCTCTCGCACCGTGTGCCCGGCGGGGAAGAGCGCGCCGAGGAGCTCGGCGGCGCTCATGCGCCCCCCCTGCGGGCCGGGGCGACGGCGGCGAGGAACTCGGCCGTCTCGAGGAGCGGGAGGCGCTCCGGATCCCGGATCCCGGCGCGCTCCCAGACCTCCGCGCCGTCGGTGCAGCGGCCGAACGCCTCGAGCCGCGCGGCAAGCCGTCGCTGCTCCGCCTCGAGCGCCTCGAGGCCGAGCTCCCGCGGCGCCCGGAGGAGCTCGAGGGCGGCCGCGCGGAAGGCGGCGAGGTCGTCGTCCACCAGCCGGTCGGCCTCCCCGAGGACGTAGCGGTGCTTCCCGCCGTAGGTGCGCCAGACGAGAGCCCGGTCGGAGGTGTCCATCTCCTCGACGCCCATGGTGGTCTCGAGGACCTCGGGACCGGTGATCCCGAGCCGCCCCTCCTCGCTCATGGCGATGGCGTCGCAGCAGCGGGCGACGATGCCCATCCCGCCGAAGCATCCCCAGCCTCCGCCGACGAGGGCGACGACCGGCACGCCGGCGGCCCTGGTGGCGAGGACCGCGCGCATCACCTCGGAGACGGCGACGAGCCCGGCGTTCGCCTCCTGCAGACGGACGCCGCCCGAGTCGAGCAGCAGGAGCACGCCCGCCGGCCGTTCCCGCTCGGCCCGGGACAGGAGCCCCGCGAGCTTCGCGCCGTGCACCTCGCCGACCGCGCCCCCGAGGAAGTTGCCCTCCTGGGCGGCGGCGAGGACGGAGCGGCCGTCGAGGAGCCCTTCGCCCACCACCACGCCGTCGTCGAAGGAGACCGGCAGGTCCAGCGCGGCGAGGTGCGGGCTCGTGACGCGCTCTTCCGGAGGGAGGATCTCGCAGAAGCTCCCCGGGTCGAGCACGCCCTTCAGGCGGCGGCGGGCCGTCGCCTCGCGGAAGCTCGCCTTCGCTGGCGTGAGGGTCGTCCCGCTCATGGCCGCCCCAGGTACTCCTCGACGGCCTGGTCGAGGCGGAGGCTCACGACCGCCGGCGTCGCCCCGGCGTCGTTCACGGACACGGTGAGGCCGGAGAGGGCGTGGCGGGCGGCGAAGTCCCCGAGGACCGCCTGCCAGATCTCTGCGAAGCCGCGCGCCGACGTGCTGACGACCACGCGGCAGCGCCCGGGCGGGGCGGTCGGCTCGACGAGCACCTCGAGGTTGCCGGAGGCGACGACCCCGACGAGCGCCGGGGCGGCGCGCGGGGCGGTCGATCCGGAGCAGGGGAACTCGAAGGAAAGGGTCTCCACGGCGTCCTCCTCACCAGCTCCGGAACCGGCGCGGCGGGTCGTACAGCCCGCCCGACCAGCGGACCAGGTCCTTCACCGACCGGGCCGCGAGCAGGTCGCGCGTGGCGCGCCGCTTGTCGATCCCCAGGTCCTCGGGGCGCCGGACGACGCCGCGGTCCCGGAGGTTCTCGACCGCGGCGGCGGATCGGCCGCGCCCCACCGGCGTGTAGCCGGCCACGCCGCGGATGGCCTCCGCGCGCTCCTCCGGCGTCCGGCACAGGAGCAGGTTCGCGATGCCCTCCTCGGTGACCACGTGGGAGACGTCGTCCCCGTAGACCATCACCGGCGGGAGCGCCATGCCCATCGACCGCGAAAGGTCCCAGGCGTCGAGACGCTCCACGAAGGCCGGTTCCATGTGCTCCCGGAAGGTCTCGAGCAGCTGGACGACGAGCTTGCGCCCGCGCGGCACGGCCGACGGGTCGGCGCGCGCCTCCTCGCCGGCCCGGAGCCAGGCAGGGCTCGCGTGGCGGCGGCCGCGGGCGTCCGCTCCCATGTTGGGGGCGCCGCCGAAGCCGGTGATGCGGCTCTTCGTGGCGGTGGAGCTGTTCCCCTGGAGGTCGATCTGGAGGGTGGAGCCGATGAACAGGTCGCAGGCGTAGTGGCCGGCGGTCTGGGAGAAGGCGCGGTTCGAGCGCAGGCTCCCGTCGCGTCCCGTGAAGAAGACGTCGGGGCGCGCGGCGACGTAGGCCTCCATCCCGAGCTCGGAGCCGAAGGCGTGGACCGAGCGGACGAAGCCGCTCTCGATGGCCGGGATGAGGGTGGGGTGGGGGTTGAGCGCCCAGTGGCCGCAGATCCGGCCGCGCAGCCCCAGCTCCTCCGCGTAGGTGGGGAGGATGAGCTCGATGGCGGCGGTGTCGAAGCCGATGCCGTGGTTCAGCCGGTCCACGCCGTACTCGGCGTAGATCCCCTTCACCACCATCATGGCCATGAGCACCTGCACCTCGCTCACCTGGGCCGGGTCGCGCGTGAACAGGGGCTCGATGGCGCTCGGCGCCGGCGCCTGGACCACGAAGTCCACCCAGCCGGCAGGGATGTCGACGCGCCGCAGGCGCTCCCGGCGCTCGTTCACCTGCGCGACGACGATCCCGTCCCGGAAGGAGGTGGCCTCGACGATGGCGGGCGTGTCCTCGGTGTTGGGGCCGGTGTAGAGGTTCCCGTCCTCGTCGGCGGCCTGCGCGGCGACGAGCGCGACGCGCGGGGTCAGGTCGACGAAGTAGCGCGCGTAGAGCTCCAGGTAGGTGTGGATGGCGCCGATCTCGATCTTGCCCGACCCGGCGAGGCGGGCGAGGCGCACCGCCTGCGGGCCGGAGAAGGAGAAGTCCACCCGACGCGCGATGCCCCGCTCGAAGAGGTCGACGTGCGCCGGCAGCGCGAGGACGGAGAGGACGAGGTGGAGGTGGTGCACCCGCGACGGGTCGACGCTCGCGAGGGACCGGGCGAGGAAGTCGGCCTGTTTCTGGTTGTCCCCCTCGAGGCAGACCCGGTCCCCGGGCTCGAGGAGCGCCTCGAGGAGCGCCGTCGCCCGGCTCGAGTCCACCCACTTGCCCGACGAGACGCCCCGGGCGCGTTCGAGGCGAGCGAGCCGCGCGCGGCGGGCGGTGTCCCAGGAGCGCGTCACCCCGGCCTCACCGCGGACCCAGGACGGCGTCGGGGAGCCAGGTGGCGATCCCCGGGGCGAGGCAGATGAGGACCACCGCCCCGACCATGAGCCCGAGGAAGGGCACGACGCCCCAGACCACGTCGCGCAGCGGGATGTCGGGGGCCACGTTCTTGATGACGAAGATGTTCAGGCCCACCGGGGGATGGATGAGCCCCATCTCCATGACGATGGTCATGACCACCCCGAACCAGACGAGGTCGAACCCGGCCGCCCTGAGGGGCGGAAGGATGATGGGCGCGGTCATGAGGATGATGGAGACCGGCGGGAGGAAGAAGCCGAGGGCGATGACGAACAGCAGGACGGCGACGAGGAGTGCCCACTTCGACGGGTGGAGCGCCACGATCCACTCGGCCGCCGACTGGCTGATGTGGAGGTAGCTCATCACGTACGAGTAGAGCAGCGACATGCCGATGATGAACATCAGCATGGTCGACTCCCGCAGCGTGCTCGACAGCACCGGCGCGAGGTCGCGCGGGCGCCAGGCCCGGTAGATGGTGGCGATGAGGAGGAGTGCCAGGATGGCGCCGAGGCCCGCGGTCTCCGACGGGGTGGCGTAGCCGCCGTACAGCGCCACCATGACGCCGAGGAGAAGGAGGACGAAGGGGAGGGGCTTCGGCAGCGAGCGGAGCTTCTCCCGGAGCGTGAGCTCCTCGTCGACGGGAACCGCCCCCGCCGCACGGCGCGCCTCGAGGGCGGCGGCCTGCTCCCGGCGGTGGCGGAACGCGGTGTAGGCGGAGAAGAGCGCCACGAGCAGGACGCCGGGCAGGACGCCGGCGAGGAAGAGCCGGCCGAGCGACTGCTCGGAGGCGACCGAGAACAGGATCATGGTGACGGACGGCGGCAGGAGGATGCCGAGCGTGCCGCCGGCGGCGATGATGCCCGTGGCGAGCCGGGTCGAGTAGCCGCGGGCGCGCATCTCGGGGATGCCGGCGCTCCCGATCGCCGAGGCGGTCGCGGGGCTCGACCCCGCCATGGCGGCGAACAGGGCGCAGGCGAAGACGTTCGCGATCCCGAGGCCCCCGGGGATCTTCCGCATCCAGGCGTGGATGGCCGAGTACAGGTCCGAGCCGGCGCGGGACTTGCCGATGGCCGCGCCCTTGAGGATGAAGAGCGGGATGGAGAGGAGCGTGATGCTCGCCATCTCCTCGTAGACGTTCTGGGTGACGGTGTCGAGGGCCGCGGCCGGCATGAAGAAGTACATGAAGGCGACGGCCACCGCGCCGAGCGCGAAGGCGATCGGCACCCCGGCGAACATGACCGCCAGGGTCGCCGCCCCGTAGAGGGTCCCGACCGCGGCCGTGCTCACGCGCCCTCCCCGCGGCGCGGCCGGTGGGACAGCTGCGTGAGGATCTGCAGCGACAGGATCGTCATGCCCGAGGCCATCGCCGCGTAGGGGATCCACAGCGGCGGCGCCCAGCTCGAGGAGGTGGTCTGGTGATCGGCCACGGCCTCCCGGAGCAGCGTCCAGGACTTCCAGGCGAAGAAGGCGCAGAAGGCGAGCGAAACGAGGTCTACGAGCAAGAGTCGGATGCGGTTCGCGCGCTCGGGCAAGAGCCCCGCGATGGCCTCGATGCCGACGTGCCCGCGGTGGGACTGGACGTAGCCGGCGGAGAGGAAGACCGCCCCGACGAGCAGGAACACCGACGTCTCGTCCTGCCACTCCGTGGGCAGCCGGAGGAAGTAGCGCATCACGACGCTGCCGGTGAGGACCACCGCGGCGGCCACGAGCGCGACCATCCCGGCGGCTGCGAGCCAGCGGTTCAGCCAGCCCAGGCCGCGCGCGAGCGCGCCGGCGTCCTCCTCCCGGGCCGCCGGGAGGGAGGCGCCGCCGCTCACAGCGCCTTCTCCGCCGCCTTGAGCAGCTCGGCGCAGCGCGGGCTGCGCTCGGCGAAGTCCTTCCAGGCGGTCTCCCGCGCGATGGCCTGCCAGCGCTTCACGGTCGCCTCGGAGAGGTCGAAGGTCTTCTTCCCGGCCTTCGCGTACACGCTCGCCACCGCGGCGTCGTCGGCCCGGGCCCCCTCGGTGCCGAAGGCCTCGAGCTCCGCTCCGACCGCGAGGATGACGTCCTGGTACTCCTTGGGGAGCTTGTCGAACACCGCCTTGGACATCATGAGGGGCTCGAGCATGAACCAGTACGCCCTGCCGCGCCCGGTCACGAGGTACTGCGCCGGCTCCTCGAGCCGGAAGGACATGAGGCTCGTGGAGGACGTCATCGCCGCGTCGAGCGCCCCGGTCTGCAGCGCCGCGTAGATCTCGTTCGAGGGCAGGGACATGACGGCCGCGCCGGCCGCCTTGAGGACGAGGTCCATCTCGCGGCTGCCGCCCCGCACCTTCAGGCCCTTCGCGTCCTCGGGCTCGACGAGGGGCTTTCCCTTTCCCGCCACGCCTCCCGCCTGCCAGATCCAGGTGACGATGATGACGCCCTTTTCCGCGAGCGCCTGGGAGAGGAGCTTCCCGACCTCCTTGTTCTTCCAGGCGAGCCCCTGCTCGTAGGAGGTGACGATCCCGGGCATGAGGCCGATGTTGGCCTCCGCGACCTCCCCGCCCGCGTAGGAGAGCGGGACGAGGCTCATGTCGAGAGCGCCCTTGCGCATGGCGGCGAACTGGGCGTTCACCTTCATGAGCGAGGAACCGGCGTACACGGTGGCCGTGAGCCCGCCGTTCGTGCGCTTCGCGATCTCGGCCGCGAAGCGCTGGACGAGCCGGTCGCGGAAGTCGCCCTCAGTGGCCGTGCCCCCCGGGAACTGGTGGGAGATCTTGAGGTTCACCTTCTCCGCGGCGGCGGCGCGCGGCCAGGGCGAGCCGAGCGCGGCGGCGAGCGTGAGCAGGAAGGCGCGGCGAGTGGCGACGTTCAAGGCTTCCTCCTCGGGCGAGCGGCTCGCCCGTGTGCCGTTTCGACTATTTCCCCTTCTTCCCCTCGAGCTCGATCAGGGCCTCGAGCTGGCTCAGGAGGTGGTCGCGCATGGCCGCCTCCGCCTCCGCGGGCCGGCGACCCGAGATCGCCTTCATGAGCAGCCGGTGCTCCGCGATGGAACGGCGGATGCGCCCGGGGAGCTTCAGCGACCGGTGCCGGGCCAGGTTCAGCTTGCGGCGCAGCTCGCCGAGGATGTTCTGCAGCCAGCGGTTGCCGGCGAGCTCTTGCAGGGCGACGTGGAAGACGTAGTTCGCCTCCCAGTAGCGATCGACGTCCTCGGCGGCGGCGAGCTTCTCGAGGCGCCCATGGAGATCCCGCAGGCGCTCGAGGTCCTCCGCGGTGGCCTTCTTCGCGACCTCGTGAGCCACCCAGCCCTCGAGCCGAGCCATGATGGGGAAGATCTCCCGCTGGTCCTCGAGCGTGAGCTCGGCGACGAAGCAGCCGCGCCGCGAGCGGATCTCGACGAGACCCTGCGCGGCGAGCTGGCGGAGCGCCTCCCGCACCGGCGTCCGGCTGACGCCGAGGCGGGTGGCGAGCTCGCTCTCGTCGAGGCGACGCCCGGGCGGGAGGCGCCGATCGTAGATCTCCTGGCGCAGGTGGTCCGCGACCTGCTGCGAGAGGGACGAGCGCGAGATGACCGGGCGCGGGCGCGACGTCTCCGTATGCTGCATGGTGCATGCTGTATACGAGAAGCCCCGCCGCGGGCAAGGCGCGGCGCGCCAGGAAGTCTCGACCGGGGATCGTCGGCGGCGGCGCGGGTGGGGGCCACGCGCGCCGCCGCCCCGTGCCGTGCTCAGGACTTCGGAGCCGTCACCGGTGCCACGGGCAGGACGAGGTGCGAGGGGTGCCAGCCGTCGTGCAGGATCGTCTGGTGGGCCACCGCCATGTCGGAGGTCCACTCGCTCACCTTGCCGGTGTTCAGGTTCCGGTCGTAGTGGGGGAAGTTCGAGGAGGAGATCTCGAGGCGGATGCGGTGGCCCTTCTTGAAGATGGTCCCGGCGTTGCCGAGCGGGATCACGTACTCGTAGGGCTTTCCCGGAGTGACGTTGGACGGGGGCAATTTCGAGCCAGCCCGGAAGCTCGCGCGCACGACGCGGTCGAGGACGTTGTGCGTGGCCCCGTCCAGGTGGACGTCCACGAGCTTGGCGGTGAAGTCGGTGTCCGGCGCGGAGGTCTCCGCCCAGAGCTTCACGTCGACCGGCCCGATGACCGCCAGATCGCGGTCCAGGGTCCCGCTCGTGTAGACGAGGACGTCCGGCCGGAGCTCGACCTGCGTCTGGTCCTGGGCGCCGTCCGCGAGGAGGACCGCGTTGCAGCACATGTTGCCGCCGGCGGTGGGGACGGGGTTCGAGGGATCGTAGTCGTAGTGGTCGGAGGGAGAGTTGCTGGGCCACCAGGCGAGTTGGCCGTCGCCCTTGCTCGAGTTCGCGTGCCCGCCGCTCGACAGGTAGAGGCTGTGCCACTGCGTCCCCGGGAGCGGGTAGGAATCGCCCTGCACGACGAACCCGCTCCCCGTGTTGCCGGTGTCGGGCGGCAGGAGCACGTACAGGGTGACGTTCGGGTCGTTCTCGTAGCCGTTGTTCAGGCCCTTCAGATACCGGTCGAAGAAGCGCAGCTGGGAGTCGACGGAGAGGAGCGCGCCGATGGGGTCGGCGCCGAACGTCGGCTTGCCGCTGTCGCCGGCGTGGCCGTAGGGACCGACGAGGAGCTTGGTCCCGCGCCGGGCGTCGGCCGTGCCGCCCTCCGACCGCATGCCGGCGAAGTTCCGGAAGGCCCCGACCTGGAAGATGTCGTACCAGGCGGTGCTGATGAGCGCGGGCACCTGGACGTCGCTCCAGTGGCGCTCGACGTCGAGGCGCTCCCAGAAGTCGTCGTAGACCGGGTGATCGAGCCAGTCGTAGTAGTACGGCGCGAAGGTGGTGAACTGGTCGAACGCGGTGAGGGGCAACCCGTAGACCCACTTCGTCGCCAGGTTGGCGGTCACGGTCGCGTTGAAGTCGTTCACCAGGGCGTCGATGTCGGATTGGGCGACCCCCTGCGCCTGCAGCCCGCGGGTCATCTGGTCCGCGACCCACCCCGGCGGCCAGCTCATGCCGAACCAGAGGTCGAAGACCGCGTTCACGTAGGTCCAGTTGTCGTGGTAGTCGGAGGCCGTGATCTGGGGGCAGATCGCGGCGAGATGCGGCGGGCGGTGGATGGCGGGCTGCCATTGCGTGAGCCCGAGGTACGAGCCGCTCGTCGTCCCCACCCTGCCCGTCGACCAGGGCTGCGCCGCCGCCCACTCGATCGCGTCGTAGCCGTCCTTCGCCTCCTGGACCATCTCGCGGAAGGCCCCCTGGGACCGGTTCGTTCCCCGGACGTCCTGGGCGAGCGCCACGTAGCCGTGCTGCGCGAAGCCGGCGAGGCTCGCGCCGAGCCCCTGGAAGCAGCCATCGCCGAACGCGCGGCCGTACGGGTTGCGCTCGACGATGACCGGGTACTGACCCGCAGCGGACGGGCTGTACATGTCGGTGGCGAGAAGCGTGCCGTCGCGCATCGGAACCCAGATCGTCTCGCAGACGACGCCGGGGAAGTCGGGTGAGGTGACGGGGGCCGCTGCAGCCGAGAGGGGCAGCATCGCGGCCAGCCACGCCGCACGAGACGTATGCATGAGAGTCCTCCTTCGACGACGATGGGGTGGGGACACGGACGCACGCTTCGTCGCCGGCGGATGGCGTGCGTGCGGTTCACGCGCAAGATGGCCGAAGGCCGGGCCAGGATGCTTCCGCGTCCTTGCTGTCGGTTCACGCCTTCTTGCGACCCGAGGCCGTCACCCGCGCGGGGCGGCCTCCACGTCCGGCGCGGGAGGCGCCGCACCCGGGAGGGAGGCTCGTCGGTACTCGGACGGGGTCATCCCCACTGCCCGGCGGAACGTCTCCGAGAAGTGCCCCTGGCTCCCGAAGCCGCAGCGAATCGCCACCTCGCCGATCGTGATGGCCCGGGCGGCGAGGAGCGCTCGCGCGCGGTCGATGCGCCGACGCAGGACGTACCGGTGGGGAGAGATCCCGGCGCGGCGCCGGAACTCGTGCGCGAAGTGGAAGACGCTCGTTCCCGCCTCTCTGGCGAGGTCGGCGAGCTGGAGGTCCCTCTCCAGATTCGCGGAGACGAAGCCGATGACGCGCCCCATCCAGCTGGGGGACGCCGCCGTCCGTATCTCGGCCACCGGGGACGCGTAGCGATGCACGAGGTGCTCGGCGAGCGCCGCCCCCAGCATGTCGCCGTAGGCCGCCTCCTCCGGGTGACCGTTCTGCACGAGGTCCCGCAGCGCGAGCGAGAGGTGGACCACGTACGCATCCCGGCGACTCACGAGGGGTGCGAGGCGCCGGCGCGCACCTCCCTCGGCCGGGGGGAGGAGCACCGCCACGGCCTCGGCGGCGATCTCCACGAGCACGAAGGTCGCCGCGTCGAACCAGCGGCAACGGACGGCCTCGCCCCCCGGGTAGAGCGTGAAGCAGCCCGGCCGAAGCACGGGCTCGAACGGTACCGCGTGGCCGGGCCAGGCGTTCTCCATGCGCACGGGAGACGCCACGTTGAGGACGACGAGGTGGTCCGGCGCGGTTCCCGCGCGCACCTCCCCCGGTCCGGCGAGGCGACATTCCTCCAGCCGCACCCGGTGCCACGAGGCGCCGCTCGCGAGCGCAGCGGGAGCGGGAAAGCGTCCGGGTCCGAGAGACACCCGCGGGATCCAGCCGATCCGGCAGTGAGGAGCCACGAGCGACCTCGACGGGCGCGCCGGGGGGCGGGGCGCGCGCCTTCTCTTGGGAAGGTCGCGTGCCGGGCGCCAGGGTTTGTGGGGGGCTCAGAAGGGGCCGCACCAGCGCCGCGACGCGACGCGCCAGGAAGGCCCCCGGCGGGACGCCTACACCCGGTCGACCTGGTAGCCGCGCTCCCGCAGCGCTCGGAGGATCTCCTCCACGTGCTCCGGGCCGCGCGTCTCGAGGGTGAGCAGCAGCGTCGTGTCGCCCAGGCGCTCGGTGAAGGCGCGCGAGTGGTGGACCTCGATGACGTTCGCCTTGTGGTGGGAGATGACGCCCGACACCTTGGCGAGCTGGCCGGGCTTGTCGAGGAGCTTGATGTCGATGCGCACGAGGCGGCCGTCCTTCACGAGGCCCCGCTCGATGACCCGCGCGACGACGTTCACGTCGATGTTGCCGCCCGAGATCACGGCGCACACGCGCCTGCCCTCGAGCCCCCGCAGACGGTGATGCATGAGCGCAGCCACGGCGACGGCCCCGGCCCCCTCGACGACGGTCTTCTCCCGCTCGAGGAGGTAGAGGATGGCGCTCGCGATCTCCTCCTCGCTGACGGTCACGATCTCGTCCACGTAGCGGCGGACGTGCTCGAAGGTGATCTCGCCCGCGCGCTTGACCGCGATGCCGTCGGCGATCGTCGTCGCCCCCTCGAGCGTGACGATCTCGGAGGCCTCGAGGGCGGCGAGCATGGAGGGGAGCGCCTCGGTCTGGACGCCGATGACCCTCACCCGGGGAGAGAGCGCCTTCATCGCGACGCCCAGCCCGGACACGAGGCCGCCGCCGCCGACCGGGACCACCACGGCGTCGAGCTCGGGCACCTGCTCGAGGATCTCCGGCCCCATCGTCCCCTGCCCGGCGATCACGGCCTCGTCGTCGAACGGGTGCACGAACGTCATGCCCTCCTCGCGCTCGAGGCGCCTCGCCTCGCCGTAGGCCTCGTCGTAGTTCGCGCCGTGGAGGACGACCTTCGCCCCGTGGCCGCGCGTGTTCGCGACCTTCATGATCGGGGTCGTCTCGGGCATCACGATGGTCGCCTTCACGTGCAGGCGCCCCGCGTGGTAGGCGACCGCCTGGGCGTGGTTCCCGGCGCTCGCGGCGATGAGGCCCCGCTCCCGCTCGGCGGTCCCGAGGGTGAGGAGCTTGTTGAGCGCGCCCCGCTCCTTGTAGGCGCCCGTCATCTGCAGGTTGTCGAGCTTCAGGAAGGCTTGCGTGCGCGACAGGCGCGAGAGCGTCTCTGTGCGCGGGCACGGGGACAGGTAGACGGCGTCCCGGATCCGCTCACGGGCCGAGAGGACGTCTTCGAGGGTGACCATGGGGAAAAGGAGTCGCCTCCGGGGAACCCCGGAACCCGCGGGGGCCGCCCCGGGGCGTTCCTACCGGCGCGAGAGCCGCCGCGCGAGCTCGACGCGGTTCCGCACGCCGAGCTTGTCGAAGATCGTCTTCAGGTGGCTCTTCACCGTCTGCGGCGCGATGGCGAGCCGCTCGGCCACCTCCCGGCTGCGCAGCCCGTCGGCGACGAGGAGCGCCACCTCGCGCTCGCGCTGCGTGAGACCGTCGGAGGTCGCCTCCTCCACCGTCTCCGGGCTCTCGAGGACGCCGGGGAGGAGCTCGCGCCACAGGTGGAACTGGGTGCGCCCCTTGCCGACCGCGGTGGCCTCGATGCGCAGCCGCTCGCCCGCCTGCTCCATGATGAGCGTCCGCCGCACGCCCGGAGCGCCGGTCTGCGCGCCCTCCGAGAGGCCGCGGAGCTCCACGGGGAGCGGATTCCCGTCCGCGGCCTCGGACCAGAACGAGCGCAGCATGTCCTCCGCGGCCCGGTCGCACCGCAGCGCACCGGTCGGGTCGGACTGGGCCGACGATCCCCTGGGCAGCACCCTCGCATTGGCCCGCATCATCATGAATCACTCCCCCACGTCCGATGACGGCTCATCACTGACCCCATCGTATCGCCTCGTAACGGCCCCGCCAGCGCGGTCAGGGACTTGGAGTGCAACCTTTCGTTAGTCCTCGCAATTTACCCGCCCCCGGGAGTCATCGTTTACTCCCCCTGGGGCAGCCGATGCAGTGACGCGGGTCAAGTATGCCCCCTCCGGGTGGAAACAGTCAAAGCGCTCCGAGGGCGGCGCGCGCCCCCACGACGAGGAGCACGGTGAGTACCGCGAGCGACGCGAGCGCGAGGCGCGGCCTTCGCTCCCGGGCGAAGCCGTGCGCGACCGCGGCGAGGCGGAGCGGCGGGGTGGCGAAGAGTGCGACGACGCCCCACAGTGCCACACGGGGGGCGAGGCTCGAGCCCGCCGCGTAGAGGGCGGTCGCCGCGGCCGACAGGGCGACGCCCGTGCCGGTCCCGACGAGCAGCACGAGGGCGACGGTGCGCCTCACCGGACGAGGCTCCACGCGTCGACCGCCACGCGCGTCCCGATGACGACGAGGAACGCCGCGAAGGCGCCCTGCAGCCGCGCGCTCGGGATCCGCGGAAGCAGCGCCGAGCCGAGCCGGGCGCCCAGGTACACCCCGACGACCGTGGGCGCCGCCGCCGAGAGGTCGAGGTCTCCGCGGGCGGCGTAGACGTAGGCGCTCGCCGCGGCGGTCACGCCGATCATGAAGTTGCTCGTGGCGGTCGCGACCTTGAAGGGCAACCCCATGACGAGAGACATCGCCGGCACCTTGAGGAAGCCGCCGCCGACGCCGATGAGCCCCGAGGCCGCCCCGGCCCCGAAGCTCATGGCGAGGCCCACGCCCCAGCGGTGGACCGGGTACTCGCCGGCCAGGGTCCCTTCCATCCCGCGTCCGCGCCGGCGCCACGAGGCGTAGGCCGTGTACCAGGCGACGGCCGCGAAGAGGAAGAGGAGCACGGGCTGGGGAATGCGGGAGGAGACCGCGCTCGCGACGAGGGCGCCGGCGACCGTGGCGAGCTCGAGGACGACCCCGGTGCGGACGTCGGCGAGCCCCTTCTCGACGTAGGACGCCGAGCTCGCCGACGAGCTCACGATGATCGCCGCGAGGGAGATGGCGACCGCCTGGGAGAAGCGCAGGCCGATCACGTGGGTGAGGACGGGGATGACGACGAGGCCGCCGCCGACGCCCATGAGCGCGCCGAAGAGGCCGCCGGCGAACCCCACCACGGAGAGGAGGAGCGCGATCAAGGCGGGGCACTGTAGCCCGGCTGCGGGCTCGGGCAGAAGGCCCGCCGCGCTTGTGCGACGCGCCGGGCCGCGCTAGCAAGAGGCGGATGCGCGACGACGGGAACCGGGCCGCGGGCGGGGAGGGGATCCGGCCCGGGCTCGTGGCCCTGCTCGCCGTGGCGGCGGCGGCGACCGTCGCGAACCTCTACTACGTCCAGCCGCTGCTCCCCGAGGTGGCCCGGACCTTCGGGGCGACGCCACGGGCCATCGGCTGGGTGCCGGTGCTCACGCAGGTCGGCTACGCCATCGGGCTGTTCCTCTTCATCCCGCTCGGCGACGCGGTGGAGCGGCGGCGCCTGATCCTCGCGCTCGTCGCCGCGTCCGCGGCGGCGCTCGCCGCGACCGCGCTGGCGCGGGGGCCCGCCTCGCTCGCGGCCGCGAGCTTCCTCGTCGGGTTCTTCACGGTCGTGCCCCACGTGGCGGTCCCGCTCGCCGCCCACCTCGCGACGCCGGGCGAGCGGGGACGGGTCATCGGCCTCGTCATGGGCGGCGTCCTCGTCGGCATCCTGCTCGCGCGGACCGTCTCGGGCTTCGTGGGCGGCGCCTTCGGCTGGCGGGCGGTGTACGGCCTCGCGGCGGCCGTCATGGTGGCCCTCGGCGTCGCCCTGTGGCGGCTGTTGCCCGAGAGCCCGCCGGTCGCCGCGCACCGCTACCCGGCGCTCCTCGCCTCCCTGTGGACGCTCCTCCGCGACGAGGCGGAGCTCCGCGAGACCTCCCTCATCGGCGCCATGGTCTTCGGGGCGTTCAGCGCCTTCTGGACGACGCTCGCGTTCTTCCTGGAGGGCCCGCCCTACCACGCGGGGGCGGAGGCGGCGGGCCTGTTCGGCCTCGTCGGCGCCGCGGGGGCGCTCGCCGCGCCCGTCGTCGGCCGGCTCGCCGACCGGCGCGGCCCCCGCTTCGCGACCGGCGTGGCGCTCCTCGTCGCCCTCGCCTCGTTCGGGCTCCTCGCCGCCCTCGGGACGGTCCTCGCGGGGCTCGTCGCCGGCGTCGTGCTCCTCGACGTGGGGGTGCAGTCGGCCCACGTGTCCAACCTCGCGCGGGTGCACGCGCTCGACCCGGCCGCGCGAAGCCGGCGGAACACCGTCTACATGGTCGCCTACTTCGTGGGCGGGGCGCTCGGCACCGGCCTCGGCGTCCGCGCCTGGGCGCGGGCCGGCTGGGCGGGCGTCTCGATCGCCGGGGCGGGGTTCGTCCTCGCCGCGCTCGCCGCGTGGGGCGCCGGCGCGCGGCGGCTCAGTGGAGCTCGACCTCGAACCCCAGGCGGCGCGCCGTCTCGATGAGCTCGTCGGACGGGACCACCTTGTGCGGCACCCGCAGCGTGGTCTCGGTGGCCTCGGGGATGACGGCGCGCACCGCCACCGGGCACGAGCCGGGGAACCGGGCGAGCAGCGCCTTGAGCTGGCCGGCGAGGTCGCCGCCGAGCCGGTCGGCGTCGATGCGCAGCGACACCTCGGAGGTCTTCTGGCTGCGGACGTGCGAGAGGAGCTCGATCTCCGACGCGGTGATCTCGGCGCGCGGGTTCTCCTCGTCGCGGACGTTGATGCGCACCTCCCCGTGGACCAGCACGGGCTCGTCGCTCTTCAGGTTCGCCTCCCAGTCCGCGTAGCCCTTCTGGGCCGGACGCCCGCCCTGGGCGGGGCGGCTGCCCCAGCAGATGACCTCCACGGTCCCGGAGAGGTCCTCGAGCGTGAAGAAGCCGAACCGGGTGCCCTTCTCCTTGTTCGACTTCTCGCGGAGCTGGTTCACGACACCGACGACCGACACCTTGTCGCCCTGCCGCTTCCCGGCCACCTGCGCGCAGGTGAGCGACGCGTAGCGCCGGACCTCCCGCTCGTAGCCCTGCAGGGGGTGGCCGGTGATGTAGAAGCCGAGCGCCTCCTTCTCCGCGGCGAGCCGCACGCGCTCCGGCCACTCCTCGACGGGGACGTCGCCGGCGACGTCGCCCGGATGCGGGTAGCGGGGCGCGGCCTCGGCCGCCGCGGCGCCGGCGCCGAAGAGGCTCGCCTGCCCGCTCTGGCGGTCGGCCTGCGCGGAGGACCCGGCGGCCAGCGCCGCGTCGATCCCGGCGAAGAGCTGCCAGCGGGGGACGCCCTCGAAGTCGAAGGCCCCGCTCTTCACGAGCGCCTCGATGACCTTCTTGTTCACCCGGCGCGGGTCCACCCGGGCGCAGAAGTCGAAGAGGCTCTTGAAGGGGCCCCCTTCCTCCCGGGCGGCCTGGATGGCCTCGACGGCCGAGTCGCCGACGCCCTTCACGGCGCCGAGGCCGAAGCGGATGCGCCCCTTCGCGCCCGCCGCCCCGGGGAGCGCCGTGAAGGAGTGGCGCGACTCGTTCACGTCCGGGGGCAGGACCTCGGTCCCGGCCTGGCGCGCCTCGGAGATGTGGGCCACCACCTTGTCGGTGTTCGAGGCCTCGCTCGTCAGCAGCGCCGCCATGAACTCCACCGGGTGGTGGGCCTTGAGCCACGCGGTCTGGACCGTGAGGAGGCCGTAGGCGGCCGAGTGTGACTTGTTGAAGCCGTAGGCCGCGAACTTCTCCATCATGTCGAAGATGGAGCCGGCGACCGAGGCCTCGACGCCGTTCGCCTCGCAGCCGGAGAGGAAGCCGGCGCGCTCCCGCGCCATCTCCTCGGCCTTCTTCTTCCCCATCGCGCGGCGGAGCAGGTCTGCGCGCCCGAGGCTGTAGCCGGCGAGCACCTGCGAGATCTGCATCACCTGTTCCTGGTAGACGATGACGCCGTAGGTGTCGCGGAGGATGGGCTCGAGCTGGTCGTGGGGGTAGCGGACCTTCTCCCGCCCGTGCTTGCGGTCGATGTAGACGTCCACCATGGTCCGGCCGTCCTCGAGCTTCTGGTCGAGGGGACCGGGGCGGAAGAGGGCGCCGGCGGCGATGACGTCCTCGAAGCGCGAGGGCTTCATCTTCATCACCATGGCGGTGAAGCCCTCGGACTCCATCTGGAAGACGCCGGCGGTGTCGCCCCGCGCGATGAGGTCGTAGACGGCCGGGTCGTCGATGGGGATCGACTCGGCGGTGAGCCCCGCGCGCTCGGGGTGGTTCTGGCGGACGAGCTTGATGGCCTCGTCGATCACCGTGAGGGTCTTGAGCCCCAGGAAGTCGAACTTGACGAGCCCCGCCTTCTCCGCGTCGTCCTTGGAGAACTGCGAGACGAGCATGTCCGACTTGTCGTCCTTGTAGACCGGGACGTACTCCCACAGGGGGCGGTCGGCGATCACCACGCCGGCCGCGTGAAGGCCCGCCTGCCGGTTCAGGCCCTCGAGCGACATGGCGATGTCGAGGATGTCCTTCGTCGTCACCTTCTGGGCGACGCCGTTCGAGTCCACCCACTCGCGCACCACCGCGGGCTTCTCGTAGAGCTCCTTCAGCCGGGGCTCGATCTCGATGCACTCGCGCAGCGGCTTCACCTTGCCCTGGACCGGCTCCGGCACGAGCTTGGCGATCCGGTCCCCTTCGGAGAAGGGGAGCCCCATCACCCGCACCACGTCCCGGATGACCGAGCGGGCCTTGAGCGACCCGAAGGTGATGATCTGCCCGACGTTGTCGGTGCCGTACTTCCCGGCGACGTACCGGATCACCTCGTCGCGACGCTCCTGGCAGAAGTCGACGTCGAAGTCCGGCATCGACACGCGCTCCGGGTTCAGGAAGCGCTCGAAGAGGAGGTTCCAGCGGATGGGATCGAGGTCGGTGACCCGCAGCGCCCAGGCCGTGATGGAGCCCGCGCCCGAGCCGCGTCCCGGCCCCACCGGCACGCGCCGCTCCTTCGCCCAGTTGATGAAGTCCTGGACGATGAGGAAGTAGCCGGAGAAGCCCATCTTCCGGATGATCCCGACCTCCTCCCGGAGGCGCTGCCGGTAGAGGTCGCGGTCGTGCGGGTAGCGCCCCTCGATCTCCCGCAGGCGCCGCTCGAGCCCCGCCTGGGCGAGCTCGAGGAGGTGGTCGTCCTCGGTGACGCCGGCCGGGAGCTGGAACCTGGGAAGGTAGGCGTGGCCGAGGTCGAGCTCGACGTTGCACATCTCCGCGATGCGCAGCGTGTTGTCGATCGCCTGGCGGTACCCCGGGAGCGCCGCCACCATGTCGTCCGGGGAGGTGATGTAGAGGCCGTCCGTCTCGTGGCGCAGGCGCTTCGGGTCGCTGAAGGTCTTGTTGGCCGCGATGCACATGAGGACCTCGTGTGCCTTCGCGTCCGCCCGGTTCACGTAGTGGGCGTCGGCCGTCGCGGCGAGCGGGATGCCCTCCGACTCCGAGAGCTCGGCGAGCCGCGCGTTGACCTCCACCTGCTCGCGCATCCCGTTCGACTGGACCTCGAGGAAGAAGCTCCCGGGCTCGAAGATGTCCCGGTACTCGCGCGCGGCGCGCCGCGCCCCGTCCATGTCGCCCTGGCGGGCGAGCCGAGGCACCTCGCCGGCCAGGCAGGCGGTGAGCCCCACGAGCCCCTTCGCGTGCTCCTGGAGGAGCTTCTTGTCGATGCGGGGGTCGTAGTAGTAGCCCTCGGTGAACGCCATCGAGGAGAGGTAGCGGAGGTTCGCCCATCCCTCGGCGTTCTTCGCGAGCAGGATGATGTGCCGGCCCACGCGCTCGGTGCGGTCCTGCCGCCCCTTCTCGCCGGCGACGTAGGCCTCCATCCCGAGGATGGGCTTCACGCCGGCGCCCTTCGCCGCCCGGTAGAAGTCGATGGCCCCGAAGAGGTTCCCGTGGTCGGTGACGGCCACGGCGCTCATGCCGCGGCCCTTCACCGTCTTCAGGAGGTCGCCGATCCGGATCGCCCCGTCGAGGAGCGAGTAGAGCGTGTGAAGGTGCAGATGGACGAAGTCGGCCAAGGCGAGCGCCCCGGAGGAGGGGAACCGTACATAGCAGGGCGGTCTGACGGGTGCCATCGGCCCGGCCAGGCACCGGAGCGCGGCGGACCGCGAGGGGCGTTTACAGGACCCGAGCGCGGCGGGAGCCTCTCTCGAAGGATCGCGAGGACGCCATGGACCGCGTCGCCCTCCGGGACCGCCCCGCCGTCGTCCCCGCCCTCCGCGCGGCAGCCGCGGGATGGGCCGTTGCGGCGCTCGCCGCCGCCGCCGGGCGAGCCGCCCTTCCTCCGGGACTCGGCGCGCTCGTGCCCGTCTTCGCCGCGCCGCTCGTCTTCTTCGCCGCGACCCTGCTCTACTGGAACCACCCGCGCCACCTGCGCCCGGTGCTCACGGCCGCCCTGTTCCTCGCCGTGGCGGCCGGCCTCGACCTCGCGGTCGCCGCATCTCTCCGGCATGGCTACGCGGCCTTCGCACGCCCGCTCGAGACCTGGCTACCCTACCTGCTCCTCTTCGCCGCGAGCTTCGGCACGGCGAGGTTCCTCGCTCGCCCTCCGGAGCGGCGGGTCCTTCTTTGCTGGACGGCGAGTCCCGCGGAGCAGCGGGAGCCGCTTCCGGGCGACGGGTTGCTCGCCCCGCCGGAGGACTCCACCCACGCGATCGCCATGCGCCGGCCTCCCCCGGAAGTCTGGCCTTGGATCGCCCAGATGGGCTGCGGGCGGGCCGGCTGGTACAGCTACGACCTCCTCGACAACGGCGGGCGGGAGAGCTCCTGGGATCTCCTGAAGGGGCTAGAGACCCTCTCGGTGGGAGACCGCCTGCCCGCGACGCCCGACGGCCGGGCCTGGTTCGAGGTGCTCGAGGTATCGCCCGGCGCCCACCTCGTCCTCGGAAGCCACCTCGCGACGCGCCCGATGCGCTCGCTTCCCTTCAGCGACCCCTCGCCGGCCGTCCACGTCCGCTCGACCTGGGCCTTCGTCCTCCGCCCGCTCGGCGGCGGCACGCGCCTCGTCGTGCGCAGCCGGTCGGTGAGCCGGCCCCACTGGCTGTGGGCGGCGTGGAACGCCTTCTTCTCCCTCGCGCACGTCGTCATGCAGCGGCGGCAGCTCCTGGGGCTTCGGCGCCGCGTGGAAGGGCCGCCGGGGGCCGTCGCGACGAGCTGGCGCACCTCCCCGCCCTAGACGAACCTCACGCCCCGGGAGGGCGGGTGGAGCCGCGCCCTCCGACTGTGCTAGCGATGGCCTTTCCCGGGAGGTCCCCATGGTGAAGAAGATCCTCTTCGCCGTCGTCGGCGTGGTCGTCCTGTTCGGGGCCTACGTCGCGACGCGCCCGTCGGCCTACCGCATCGAGCGCAGCGCTCCCGTGGCCGCGCCGCCGGAGGTCGTCTACGCGCAGATCGCCGACTTCCACCGCTGGAAGGACTGGTCGCCGTGGGCGCACCTCGACCCGAAGATGCGCGACACCCTCGGCGGCGCCCCCGCCGGCTTGGGCGCGGTCTACGAGTGGAGCGGGAACGACAAGGTGGGCGAGGGGCGGATGACCATCGTGGGCGCGCGCCCGAACGAGGAGGTCGACATCCGGCTCGAGTTCCTGAAGCCCTGGTCGCAGACCAGCCGCACCGAGTTCCGGCTCAAGCCCGAGGCCGGCGGCACGCGCGTGACCTGGGCGATGTCCGGCGAGAACGACTTCGTCGGCAAGGCCTACGGGGTCTTCGTCGACATGGACCGGATCGTGGGCCGCGACTTCGAGAAGGGGCTCGCCTCGCTACGGACCGTCTCGGAGGACGCGTCGGCGAAGGCGCAGAGGCCCCCGGAGGCGCCCCCCGCCCGCTAGGTCCGCCGCGGCTCAGTGCTTCAGGCTCGCGGTGTGGGTGCCCTCGTCGTCGAGCCCGTGGGCGACGAGGAAGTGGTACACGGCGTAGGGCTCGTCGCGCCCCCCTCCCACGACCTCGAAGAGGAACTGCCCCTCCTCGCCCCCCTCCTCGCGCGTCGCCTGGACGAAGAGGGCGTCGCGCACGTCGAGCACCATCTCGGCGAGCACGTCCTTGCCGCGCACGAGCTGGACCGTCGGGTTGCGATCCGGGTCCTCGTCGAGGTGCCAGTGGAGGTCGTCGTGGTCGTAGAGCCAGACGTCGGAGGTGCCGGCGCGCAGGATGCAGTTCGCGTGCTGCTTGAGCCATCGCCAGAAGCGGTCGAAGGTGACCGTGGCGCCCGACTGGACGGTGACGGACATGGTGCCGACAAATATAGCCGGGCGCCGCCGTGCCCGGTGCTACCATCCGGCGGGACCCGAACCGAGGCCAGGCATGACCGACCGCGCCGCACCGACACGACTGGGGAGCCGCCTCTTCCCCGCGCTGCTCGCCCTGGCCGCGGGCGGCTGCGCCGGGACGCGCAGCTTCACCATCCCGGCCGCGATCCCCGCGCTCGGTGCGTCGGGTCGCAAGGTCCCGACCGCCGTCGGCGTCTACTTCTCCCCGGACGTGCCGGGTCGCGTGGCTTCCCAGGAGGTGAGCGGGGCGGAGGGGCCGACGAAGTACCTGCTCCCGATCGGCGACGCGGTGGTCGACACGTACCTCTCGCTCCTGCCGCGCCTCTTCGATCGCGTGGAGCGCGTGAGCACCGCCGGTCCGCCGCCCTCGGGCTCGGATCTGTCGGGCGTCCTCGAGGTGGGCCTCGCCCGCGTCGACATGGCGCTTCCCACCGCCTTCGAGACCCGCCCGTGCCGGGTCTCGATCGAGCAGGAGTTCACGCTCCGCGACCGGGGCGGGACGGTCGTCGCCACCTGGAAGGCCTCGGGCAGCGGGGAGGAGCCGCGCGGAGCCATCGTGCAGTGCGGCGGCCAGGCGGCCTCGTCCGCGCTCGAGGGCGCCGCGGAGGGGTTCGTCCGGGGGTTCTCCGACGACCCCGCGGCGCACGCCTGGATCGTGTCCGTGTCCGGCAAGCGGGCTCCGATCGAGGGGCCGAGCGAGGTCACGCGGGCGCTCGCGCGCGCGTCGGAGACGACGGAGCCGGAGCACCCCGAGGTCCGCACCTTCGGCGTCTACGGCGGCGGCGGCTACTTCTGGCCGAGCCCGCCGGGGGGCCACCTGCCGACGGCGCAGGGGGGGATCGAGCTCCTCCTCGGTGCCTCCTGGAGGCCGCTGCCGTGGCTCGGACTGAACCTGGAGGCCCAGAACCTCTCGAGCAGCTACGGGCCGGCGGTCGACCTGAACCAGACGACCTTCGCGCCGCTCGCCCGCTTCACCTGGCCGCTCGGGTTCGCCGAGCCGTGGGTGGCCGCCGGGCCGGTGCTCGACTTCGCCTACATGAGCTGGCTCCAGACCGGCTCGACGACCCAGACGAACCAGAGCCGGTTCCTGTTCGGAGGCCAGGTGGCGGCCGGAATCGACTTCATCGTGTCGCCGAGCGTCGAGCTCGGTGCGCGCTGGCAGTGGCTCCTCGCCTACGCGGACTTCGGCGTGACGACCGGGAGCGCCCCGGTGGGCGGCCAGTCGGTCGCCGTCACCGGGGGATACTTCTGGCCGTAGGCCGCGGACCCTCCGTCAGGCGAGCGCCAGCGGGGGGTGCGCGATGGCGAGCCCGCCACCGGCCTGCCACACGAGCGGCCTGGAGATCCAGGCACAGCGGGGGCAGTAGCCGCGCGCCGCGCCGGGCGTCACCCGGACGGCCATCGGGCCTCCGCACACCACGCATCCGCCGTCGACGGTGAACTCTGCCGCGTCGCTCCCCGGCTCGCTCGCAATCTCGGTCTGCCTCATTGGGAGGAACGTAAGCACGGGACGGCCGAGGGCAAGTCCGGGGCCGGTCCCGGCTCAGGCGTGCTCGAGGCGCGGGACCAGGTGGGCGAGCGACCGGTCGTACCGGTACTGGATGTCGCGGTGGCCGTCCTCGAATTCCTCGTGGAGCACCTCCACGCCGGCCCGGCGAAGGGTCTCCACCACCATCCGGGCGCCCCAGCGGAGGTGGAACTCGTCGCGCGTCCCGCAGTCGATGTAGATGCTCGCGAGGCTGCGGAAGGCGTCGAGGTTCGCCGGCACGAAGCGCACCGGGTCGGCCTCGAGCCAGCGCGCCCAGACCTCCGGGCGAATCCGGCCCGTCTCCGGCTCGAACGGGAGCGCGAATCCTCCCGGCGCGCTCGGATCGGGGGAGTAGGCGGCCGCCATGGCGAGGATGTTCACGACGGGGTGGTCCTCGCCGCGGAGCTTGGTCTCGGCCGCGCGCCGCCGCATCTCCTCGAGCCACATCAAGGGGTCGGTGCCGACGAGCGCGTCCGCGGTCTTCGGGAAGTCCGGGAGGTAGCAGTACTCGAAGGCCGCGTCCCCGGCGTGGCAGCCCACGTGCGCGAACACGTCCGGGTGGTGCCGGCCCATGACGAGCGCGCCGTAGCCGCCCGAGCTCTTGCCCACCACCGCCCGCGACCGCGCCTTGGGGATCGTCCCGAGCCTGCGCTCGACGAAGGCCACGACGTCGCGCGCGACGTAGTCGCGGTAGGCGCCGATGGCGGGGCTGTTGACGTACTGGCTGCCGCCGAAGGACGTCCAGCCGTCGAGGAAGACCCCGACCACCGGGGGCACCTTGCCCGAGGCGACGAGTGCGTCGAGGCGCTCGGGCGCGGAACGCATGAAGGGCTGGAAGCCCACCCAGGAGTGGGCGCTGCCGCCGAAGCCGTGCAGGAAGTACACGGCGGGGAGGCCCGGGCGGTGGCCGGGCGGCGTGTAGAGGTAGACGGGGCGCCGGGCCGGGTCCCCGAGCGGGTTCGCCTGCAGCGCCGGCGAGTCGAGCCACTCCATCTCCAGACGACCTTCCATGGGCCTTGCGCCTCCGCCGGAGGTTCTGGGTACGATCGCGACCTCTCCGGAGGGTCGCGCCGCCATGCCCGAGTACGCCTTCTACTGCCGTCCCTGCAAGAAGCAGTTCACGGC
Organism: Anaeromyxobacteraceae bacterium; assembly: GCA_035543235.1. Lineage (GTDB taxonomy): Bacteria > Myxococcota > Myxococcia > Myxococcales > Anaeromyxobacteraceae > DATJZG01. The sequence goes on from DATKJV010000047.1 coordinate 154,663, forward strand.
CGTGATGACCATCGCCGCGCACGACAAGGGCGTCGCCCCGTGCCCCAAGTGCGGGAAGAAGCGGGACGTGGAGAAGCGCATCGCCGTCGCCTACGTGGTGACGTCCAAGAAATCCTGAGCCGCGGTCAGGCGAGGACGGCGAGCAGGTCGTCCTTCTCGACCTTGTCGCCCTCGCGGAAGTTGACCTCCGCGACGCGGCTGGGCGCCTTCGCCTTCACGTTCGTCTCCATCTTCATCGCCTCGGTGACGAACAGCACGTCGCCCGCCCGGACCTCGTCGCCGGGCCCGCCGGGCGAGGTCGACGATCTCGCCGATCCCCAGGTCGGCGTCGATGGGCTGCTTGCCCTTGCCGACGAGGTACGCCTCGTCCGCCTTGTACCGGCGCAGCGAGAGCCGGTCTTCCTCCGAGTAGATGGCGACGGTGCCGATCCCGAGCTCGGTGCAGGCGCGGAAGATGCGGATGGCGATCTCCCCGCGGTTCGCCGCGAGGACCTTGTGGAAGGGGCGGATGGACATGGCCCGCAAGGAGACACGATCGGGCACCGGACTGTAAAGTGTGGCCTGGCACCGAAGACGCCATGCGGAAGCCAGAGAGCACGCACCTCGCGGACCCCCCCGGCGCCGGCCAAGGGGGCCTCCTCGCGAGCTTCGCCCACGCGCTGCGCGGCGTCGTGGAGGTGACGGTCCGCGAGCGCAACATGAGGATCCACGTCGGCGCCGGCGTGGCGCTCGGCGTCCTCGGCGGGGAGGTCGCCCTCCCCGCGCCGGCCGGCGCGCTCCTCGTCCTGTGCGCGGCGCTCGTCCTCGGGTCGGAGCTCGCGAACAGCGCGCTCGAGTCGCTCGTCGACATGACCACGACCGAGCGGAGGCCGGAGGCGCGCCGGGCGAAGGACGCGGCGGCCGGCTCCGTGCTCGTCGCCGCGGCCGGCTCGGCGCTCGCCGGGGCATGGATCCTATGGGCGAACCGCGTCGCGGTCGAGGCCGCGCTCCCCCGGCTCGCCGCGCGCGGGCCGGGCGGCGCGGCGGTGGTGCTTCTCGCCGCCTGGCTCCTCGTCCCGGGGGCGCGGCCCCTCGCGCTCGACGCCGTCGCCGGACTCGGCGGCGTGGCGGTGCTCCTCGCGCTCGCTCCCGGGAGCGAGAGCCCGCCCCTCTGGGCGCTCGCCGCGCTCCTCTTCGCCCTGGCCGTGGCCTCGGCGCTTCGCGCCCGGGCGGAGGGGCTAAGGTGACCGCGTCCCGCCGGGCGCTCGCGCTCGCGCCGCTCGCGGCGGTGCTCCTGTCGGGCTGCCGCGACTGGCGGTCGGGGGTCGACCCGGCGCGGGCCGCGGCCGAGCCGGAGCAGGCCGCGATGGCCTCCGCCGACCCCATCGAGTTCGAGCGCAAGGGGTTCGCCGTGAGGCTCTTGCCGCGGGCGTCCTACCGGATCACCGGCTACGCCGTGGACACGAGCACGGAGCTCCTCGACGAGTGGGACTTCGTCGTCCCCATGGACGTGGCGCTCGCCTGGGGTCCGGTGGCGGACCCTGCCGTGCTCCGGCGCCTCTCCTTCCACCTCTCCGAGCGGTACGTGAGCTACCGCTGGCAGGGCAGACCGCCGCTTCCCCAGGCGGTGCTCGAGTCGCACATCGCGAACAACCACCTCATCCCGGCGACGGAGGAGGTGGCCCGCGAGATGAAGCGCATCCGCCCCGGGGACCTCGTCACGCTCGAGGGGAAGCTCGTCGACCTGGAGATCCGGGACGCGACCGGGAGGCTCCGTCGTCGCGCCGCGACGAGCCTGCGGCGCGACGACGTCGGCAGCGGCGCCTGCGAGCAGATCTACCTCGAGGCCGTGACGCGGGAGTGATCGGCCGGCCGGCGGCCCTCCGGCGAGGACCCCTTTCGGGGCGGCAGGACCGATCCGGGGCTTCGCCAGCGTCGGAGGAGTACACACCTTGGAGGAGAAGGGTCCGCGGGCGGGCGGGGAAGGAGGCAGCCGATGAGCCCTTCTCGAGGCATCCGGGGGTTTTGGCTCGTTCCGGCCCTGCTCCTCGGGAGCCTGGCCGCGGCGGGCGAGGGTACCCCGTACCTCGCCCACAGGGACTTCCTTCCGCGCATGCGCGAGGTGCGGGCCGTGGGGATCGTGAAGCCCCGGATGCGGGTCTTCGAGCTCGAGGCCGACGGGAATCGCACGCGCAAGCCGGACTGGGGCGAGCGGGCGGACGCCGCCATCGCCCAGGGGCTCGTCCAGGCGCTGACCGCCCGCGGGCTGGAGGCCCGCCTGATCGAGCCCACGCCGGAGACGGCGCAGGAGCTCGAGGACGTCGCCCTCCTCTTCGCCAACGTCTCCCGGGGTGCCACCTTCGCGAAGGCGCACGGATTCAGCGCGACCGCCGGCCGCTTCCAGTACTCGGTCGGAGACCTCGCCTCGCTCCTCGATCGCCATCACGTCGACGCGATCGTCCTCGCGGGGGGGAGCGCGAACATCTCCTCGGGGGGGCGCACCACCCTCCAGGTCCTCGCCGGCCTGGTGGGGGGGCCGGTCAGCGTCGGCGTGGACACGCTGTACGTCGGCATCGCCGCGCGAAACGGCGACCTCCTGTGGCTCGACGGGCAGGCCTCCACGGAGCACGACGTCCGCGACCCGAAGAGCGCCGCCCGGTTCGTCGCCGAGGTGATCGCGGAGCTTCCGGAGGCCAGGCCATGAGGCGATCGGCCCTGGTCCCGCTGCTGCTCGCCGCCTGCGCCACCACCCGCCCGGCGCCCGACTGGGTGCCCACCTCGCAGAGCTACCAGGCGCCGGGGATGGGCTTCTCGGTGGAGCTCCCGGAGGGGTGGATGCGGTTCAACTTCCACCGGAGCGAGCTGCTCGCCATCTCGCGAGACGGACCCCAGCTGCAGCGCATCTACGCGGGCTCGTCGGCGGTCGGCGAACCCGTGGGCATGGGCAGGAGCAAGCGGGTGGTCCGCGAGGGGATGACGCCGCAGCAGGCCGCGGAGCTCGTGATCGACGACATCGCGGCCACCTCCGACCTGACCGAGGTGGTGGTGCTCGAGAACGCGCCCGCGACCCTGTCCGGCCGTCCGGGCTTCCGGGTGCTCACCGCGTACCGGGAGGACGGCCTCAAGGTCCGCACCGCGGTCGTGGGCGCGATCGCCGAGGGGCGCTTCTTCTTCCTCCTCTACGTCGCGCCGGAGCGGCACTACTTTGCGCTCGACGAGCCGACCTTCGAGGACCTGGTGCGGAGCTTCCGGATCCTCGCGACGACGCCCCCGTCGAAGCCCGCCGCCTAGCCGAAGCTCGCGTGGTATCCGGCGTCCTCCAGGGCCAGCGCGGCGGCGGTGGGCGCGAGCGGGCGGTAGCAATCGAGCATGACCGCGAGCTCCTTCGTCTCCCTCGCGCCGATGCTCGCCTCGTAGGCGCCGGGGTGGGGCCCGTGCGGGATCCCGGCCGGGTGGTGGGACACGCTGCCGGGCGCGATGCCGCGGCGGCTCGTGAACTCGCCCCGCTGGTAGAAGAGGACCTCGTCCACGTCGACGCTCGTGTGCGGGTACGGGCAGGGGACGGCGTCGGGGTGGAAGTCGAGCGGGCGGGGCACGAAGCTGCAGACGAGCGCTCCGCGCGCGGCGAAGGTTCCGTGGACGGTCGGGGGCAGGTGCACCTGGCCCACCCGGGGCTGGAAGGCGAGGATGGGCAGCGCGAACGGCCAGACCGCGCCGTCCCAGCCGACGACGTCGAGGGGCGGGGTCTCCTGCCGGAAGCCGTGGAAGGCCCCGCCCCGCTTGACGGCGATGTCGCGGATCCCCTCGTCCACGGGGCCGGCGAAGACGGGGCGCCGAAAGTCCCGGTGGCACAGGGGCGCGTCCATGCGGAGCTGCCCGCTCTCGTTTCGCCACTGCCGCGGCAAGGACAGGCCGCCCAGGCACTCGACGGAGAGCCAGCGCTGCGGGCCGGGGTCGGGGACGAAGCGGTGAAGGAGTCCCTTCGGCACGAACACGTAGTCCTCGCGGGCGAAGCGCACGTCCCCGAGGGCCGTCCGGAGGAGCCCCCCGCCCTCGGCGACGAAGTAGAGGTCGTCGCCGTCGCCGTTCGAGAAGTAGACCGGGTCCGCCTCGCCGGGGAGGACGAGCGAGAGCGCGACGTCCTCGTTGAAGAGCAGCGGGACGCGTGCGTCGACGGGGGGGCCTCCCGGCGACCGGAGGTCCTGCGTGCGGTAGTGGCGCTTTCGCAGAGGGCGGGGCGGCACCGCGAGAGGCGCCCGGAAGCCGTGGGAGACCTCCGCGGGGCGCTGCACGTGGGGGCGCTCGCGGTGGTACAGGATCGTGTAGGGCCCGTCGAAGCCTGCGCGGGTCAGGCACTCCTCGTGGCGGAGGTTCCCGGCGTCGTCGCGGAGCGCGACGTGGTGCTTGCGAGGGACCTCGCCCGCCGCCATGCGATCGATCACGGCAAGCGGCCCTCGTCCTCCTGCTCCCGCTCGATGCTCTCGAAGAGGGCGCGGAAGTTGCCGGCCCCGAACCCGTCGTCCCCCTTGCGCTGGATGATCTCGAAGAAGAACGGGCCGGCCTCCGGCTCCCGGTAGAGCCCGGCGGAGTCCTTGAGGAAGATCTGCAGGAGGTAGGAGCCCGTGGCCGCGCCGTCGACGAGGATCTCGAGCTCCCGCAGAAGACCCACCTCCTCGTCGATCCGCCCAACGCCGATCTCCTCGAGCCGGCGGGGCAGCCGGTCGTAGTACGCGCCGGGCGTGGGCATGAACTCCACGCCGCGCTCGCGAAGGCCGCGCACGGCGGCGACGATGTCGCGCACGGTGAGCGCCGCGTGCTGCACGCCGTCCCCGCGGAGGTCCTCGTGGAACAGGTTGATCTGGGAGGCCTTGAAGTGGGGGCGCCAGGGCTCGTTGTTCGCGAACTTCACGCCGGAGGCCGGGTCGCGCATGACGACGGAGCGGAGCCCCGAGCCGTGCGAGGACATCCGCTTCTCGCGCTCCCGCGCCAAGTCGGAGGTGTGGAACTGCACCTCCCAGAACTCCTCGAAGGCGAGCACGTGCTCCATCCACAGGAGCGCGGGCTTCATGGTCTGGAAGTTGGAGGTGATGTGGTCGACCCGGCCGAACCCGAAGGCGTTCTTCCCCCCGAGCGGCTTGGAGTGGAGCGCCATGCCGGGGAAGGGCGCCTGGTGCCCGCGCCGCTCCACGAAGCGGAAGGTCGTGTCCCCGAACGGGGTGGTGATGCTGAAGGAGCGCAGCTCGCCTCCCTCGTCGCGCCAGGTCTGGACGTCGTCGATGGGGGTCGCGCCGCGCGCCTCGAGCACGCGGAACGCCCGGTCGGCGTCCTCGACCTCGAAGACCAGCGTGCCCACGCCGTCGGGGTGCTTCCGGAGGAAGCGCCACGCCCGCCCGCCTTCCCCGACGGGCTCCGACACGAGGATCCGGACGTCGCCCGCCTCGAAGAGCGCCGACCGCTGGTGCCCCGCCTTCTCGAGCTCCGGGGTGGAGGCGGCGGTCTCCGCGAAGTCCATCATCCGCGTGTAGAAGCGCCGGCTGCGCTCCAGGTCGCGGACGTAGTAGTGCAGCGCCTCGATGCGCCGGATTCCCACCGGTTCAAGCCTGGCCATGGGTCACCTCTTCTCCTCGGGTGGCGCGTCCGGCTGGCGGGCCGGCTCGCTCCGCTCGAAGGCGTCCTGCGCGCGGCAGGAGGCCTCCGCGCGCAGGAGCGCGGGGAACGCGTTCACGTCGACGCCGTAGCGCCTTCCGGCGTAGAGCTGGGGGACGACGTAGAGGTCCGCGAGCGTCACCTCGTCGCCGACACAGAAGCGGCCCGCGAGCGGCCGCACCACCGCCTCGAGCCGCGCGAGCCCGCCGCCGACGAACTGGGAGAGCCAGTCCGGGCTCGGGGCCCCCTTCTCCTTCAGCCACCGGAGGACCGCGGTGTTCTGGTAGGGCTGGATGCTCGAGTTCACGTGCTCCGCCACCTCGCGCACCCGGGCGCGCGCCTCGGGGTCCCGGGGCAGGAGCGGCCGGGCGGGGAAGCGCTCGTCGAGCCACTCGAGGATGGAGACGGACTGGGCGAGGCGCACGAGCCTCCCCCCGTCCTCCACCTCCAGGACCGGGACGTGGGACATGGGGTTCCGCGCCCGGTGCGCCTCCCCGTACTGCTCTCCCTCGAGCAGGTTCACCGCCCGGTACTCGAACGGGAGGTCCTTCCAGTGGAGGCCGATCCGGACCCGCCACGACGAGGTGGAGCGCCAGTACGAGTAGAGGGCCAGCTTCACGCCTTCACCACCCTCTGGGCGATGCGCCCGAAGACGCTCCGGCCCGCGGGGTCCCGCATCTCCATCTCCACGAGGTCCCCCGGGGCGAGGAAGCGGGTCCGCGGCTTGTGGTCGGGGGACTCCAGGACCTCGATCATCCGACGCTCCGCCAGGCACGAGATGCCGCGCGAGCGGTCCTCGTTCGAGACCGTCCCGCTGCCCAGGATGGTGCCCGCCGTGAAGGCCCGCGTGCGCGCGACGTGGGCGAGGAGGTCCCCGAAGGAAAAGTGCATCTCCGGGCCGGCCTCGAGGTCTCCCACCCGCTCCCCGTTGAGCGTCACCTCGAGCCGCAGGTGGACCCTTCCGTCCCGCCAGGCCGGTCCGAGCTCGTCGGGCGTCGCCGCGAACGGCGAGAAGGAGGTCGCCGGCTTCGATTGGAAGAACCCGAAGCCCTTCGCGAGCTCGGCGGGGACGAGGTTCCGCAGCGTCACGTCGTTCGCGAGGCACAGCAGCCGCACGTGGCGCGCCACGTCCGCGGCGCGGGCGCCCTGCGGCACGTCGCCGAGGATGGCGCAGACCTCTCCTTCGAAGTCGAGGCCCCAGTCCGGATCGGCGAGCGGGATGTCCTCCGCCGGCCCGAGGAGGACGCCGCTGCCGCCCTGGTACACGAGCGGATCGGTCTCGAGCGTGGGCGGGGGCTCCGCTCCCCGCGCCCGGCGCACCAGGCGGACGTGGTTCAGGTAGGCGGAGCCGTCGACCCATTCGTAGGCGCGCGGCAGGGGAGCGTGCAGCTCGCGCGGCTCGAAGCGCGCGCCGGAGACCTTGCCCCGGTCGAGGTCGCGGGAGAGCGCGGCGAGCCGGGGCGAGGCGACCTCCCAGCCGTCGAGGGCGGCCTGCAGGGACGGGGCGATGGCCGTCGCCTCCTGCAGGCGGGCTCCGTCCGCCCGCACCACGCACAGCCGTCCGTCCCGGGTCCCGTCGCGGATTGTGCAGAGGCGCATGGCCGCTCCCGCCGCTTCCCTAACGGGGGAGGGGCCGCGCCTCAACCGGGAGCGACCCTGCGCGGCCCGCGTCCGCTACGCGGGGACCGGGCGCATGACGACCGTGTGGTCGATGACCTGCCCCGCGACCCGCTCCTGCCGCGCCACCGCGGCGATGTCGTCGACGGTGATCATCCCCACGAGCTTCCTGTCGCGGTCGAGGACCATGAGCCGTCGGATGGCCATCGCCTCCATGATGCGCGCCGCCTCGAGCGTGTCCTGGTCGTCGAAGCACCAGACCGACTGGGGCGTCATGGCCTCGGAGACGGGGGTCGACAGCGGGGGGAGGCCGTTCGCCACCGCCCGGATCACGATGTCGCGGTCGGTGACGATCCCCACGAGCGACGCCCCGTCCTGCACGGGGAGCGCGCCGACGTTCAGGGTGCGCATCTTCAGCGCCGCTTCCTGGAGCGTGTTCCCGGGGGCGACCGTCTCCGCGTGTGGAGTCATCGCGTCTCGGACCAGCATGGGCCCCTCCCTTCTCGCCGCCCGCCCTGCCGCGCGGGCTACCGAAAGGTTGGGTCCGCCGGCGACCGAGGCAACCCTGCCCGAGATGCACCCGTTTGGGGGGTGACCTCCACTTGGGCAGTTCCGAAAGGACTTCCCGTGGCCTTTCTCGGGGGTGGATCCAGAGGAGGAGGCGTGACCTTCGAGGACCGCCAGGACGCGGGGCGTCGGCTCGCACCGCTCCTCGAGCGATATCGCGGCGCCCGGCCCGTGGTGCTCGGGTTGCCGCGCGGGGGCGTCCCCGTCGCGGCGGAGGTGGCGGCCGCGCTCGGCGCGCCGCTGGACGTGCTCGTCAGCCACAAGGTCGGGGCGCCCGGCATGCCCGAGTACGCCGTGGGGGCGGCGGCCGAGGGCGGGGTGGTGGTCGTCTCGGCCGACGCGGCGCGAGAGGTTGGCCTCCCCGGCGAGGAGGTGCTCGCATTCGCCGAGCGCGAGCAGGGCGAGATCGAGCGGCGCGCGCGCCTCTTCCGCGGAGGGAGGCCGCCGCCGGATCTCTCGGGCCGGACGGCCATCCTCGTCGACGACGGCGTCGCCACCGGCTGCACCGCCCGCGCCGCCGTGCGGGCGGCCCGCAAGCTCGGCGCGGCCCGGGTGGTGGTGGCGGCACCGGTGGCGGCGCCGGACGCGCGCGCCGCGCTCGCGCGCGAGGCCGACGACGTCGTCTTCGTGGAGGTCCCCGAGGGCTTCTTCGCGGTGGGCGCCTTCTACCGCGACTTCCGCCCGACGACCGACGACGAGGTGGTGCAGTGGCTCTCCGGCGCGCGGGGCGGCGGGGAGGCCCCGAGGGCCCGGCCACCCGTGGCCCACGACGAGGGAGAGGTCACCATCCAGTCGGACGGCCTCGAGTTCCCGGCGTCCGCCGCGGTGCCTCCGGGCGCGAAGGGAGTGGTGGTGTTCTCCCACGGGAGCGCCTCGTCCCGGAGGAACCCGCGGGACCGCTACCTCGCGCGCTGCCTGCGGGAGCGCGGGCTCGGGACGGTCTTCCCCGACCTCGAGGCGCCGGAGGGGGTCGAGGGCGGCTTCGTCGAGCGGCGGGCGCGGAGGCTGCTCGCGGCGGCGCGCTGGCTCGCCGCGCGCGAGGACACGGCCCGGCTTCCGGCCGGCCTCATCGGCTCCTCGAGCGGCGCGGCGCCGGCGCTCGCCGCGGCGGCGCTCGCGCCCGGGTGCTTCTCCGCCGTCGTCCTCCGGGGCGGACGGCCGGACCTGGCGGGCGAGGAGGTCGTGCGCCGCGTGCGCACCCCGACCCTTCTCATCGTCGGCGGCCGGGACGACCACGTGCTCCGCCTGAACGAGGCGGCGCTCCGGCTCCTGCCTGGCCGCCGCTCGCTGGCGGTCGTACCGGGCGCCGGCCACGCCTTCGCCGAGCCCGGCGCCCTCGACGCGGCGGCGCGGCTCGGGGCCGGATGGTTCGAGGAGGCGTTCCGGCAGGGTGCCCCCCGGTGACCCGGACGGGACGGCCCGTGCCGCTAGGCGGCGCCTGCGCGAGGGGGTAACGTCTGTGCGGAGGTCGCGCATGGCAGACGCGAGCGGGCTGTTGCCGGAGGGCGAGGCGCTGCGCCGTGCGCTCCGCTGGCTCAGCGAACGGCGGCGAGAGGACGCGGGGGCGCCGCGGGCGAAGCTCATCAGCGAGGCCGCCGAGCGCTTCGATCTCACCCCGGCCGAGGAGGAGTTCCTCTTCAGGGACTGGAAGGAATGAGCGCCATCGAGTGGAAGAAGATCCTCTGTCCGGTGGACTTCTCGCCGGCATCGCGGGACGCGGTCTCGGCCGCAGCCGAGCTGGCGCGGCGCTTCGCGGGCGAGGTCACGCTGTTCCACGCCTACCCGCTTCCGGGCTACACGCTCCCCGAGGGCACGGTGCTCCCGAGCCCCCGGATGCTCCAGGACCTCGCGGACCAGACCGATCGCCTGCTCGAGGAGTGGAGGAAGCTCGCGGTCGGGATGGGTGCGCCCTCGGCCCGCTGCGAGAAGGCCATCGGCGACCCGGCCGCCGAGGTGCTCGAGCGCGCGAAGACCGGCGGCTACGACCTCCTCGTCGTGGGGACGCGCGGCCGCACCGGCCTCGCGCACGCGCTGCTCGGCTCGGTGGCGGAGCGCGTGGTCCGACGGTCGCCGATCCCGGTCCTGACGGTCCACCCCAGAGCCTGAGGCGGGGCGGCCCGGGCCCGCCCCCGCGTCGGCCCTGCCCATGGCGCGCTGCGGCGGGGTCGGCCCGGATGCGTCCGGCCCGGAAAAGATCCTTCCCAAAGCCACCCCGGACGGGCGAGGATGGTTCCCCGCTCTTCTTCAACCGAGCGCGGCGGGGCGACTGCCCGCCGCCGCGGAGACGACCGCATGGCCGACCTCTCGACCCGGTACATGGGGCTCAAGCTGCCGAGCCCTCTCGTGGTTGCCAGTTCCTCCCTGTCGAACAAGATCGAGAACTTCCAGGCGGCAGAGGCGAGCGGGGCGGGCGCGATCGTCCTGCGCTCCCTCTTCGAGGAGCAGATCGAGGCCGCGGAGAGCGAGATCGAGGAGGCCATCTCCTTCCAGGCCGACGCGAACCCCGAGGCGCGCTCCTACCTGCCGCCCCAGCGCATCGGGCCGCGCGAGTACCTGCGGCTCATCGACAAGGCGAAGAAGACGGTGCGCATCCCGGTCATCGCGAGCCTGAACTGCGCCGCTCCGGGCAGCTGGAGCGAGTACGCGCGCCAGCTCGAGGAGGCGGGGGCGGACGCCCTCGAGGTGAACATCTACGCGGTCGGCGCCGACCCGGCGGTCTCGGGCGAGGAGATCGAGCGGCAGTACCTGGAGATCGTGCGCTCCGTGCGCGACGCGGTGAAGCTGCCGATCGCCCTCAAGGTCTCCCCGTTCTTCACGTCCTTCGCGAACGTCGCGAAGAAGTTCGACGACGCCGGCGTGAACGCGCTCGTGCTCTTCAACCGGTTCCTGCAGCCGGACGTCGACCTCGATCGCATGGCCCTGCACAGCTCGATGCAGCTGTCGCACTCGTGGGAGATGCTGCTCCCGCTGCGCTGGACCGCCATCCTCTACGGCCGCGTGCGCGCCGACCTCGCTGCCTCGACCGGCGTCCACGACGGCGCCGGCGTCGTGAAGATGCTGCTCGCCGGCGCGACCGTGGTGCAGCTCGCCGCGACGCTCCTGCGCAACGGCATCTCGCACCTCGCGGCGCTCCGGGGAGACCTCGACGACTGGATGGAGCGGGGCCGCTACTCGGGCCTCGACGACTTCCGCGGCTCGCTCTCCCAGAAGGAGGCGAAGGACCCGCGGGCCTTCGAGCGCGCGCAGTACGTGAACCTGATCCTCTCGCAGAACATGTGACGGGCCGCCGTCGCTCGACGGCGACGAGCCGCACCACCTTGCGGATTCGCCGATCGCGGGGCAGCCGCGCGCCCCCCACGCCGAGCACCAGGCCGCGCCGAGCGGCGCGCGCGAGCACCGCGACCGCCCCGGCGCGCCGCGATCCGCCGTGCCGGGCGCATCGCCACGACGCCGCCCGTCACGCGGGATTCCTCGCGGCGGACGATCCGGGCCGGAACTTGTGACGCCGCCCCGCGGCGGGTACCTTCGATCGCCGACGATGCGAGCCCCCGTCCCCGCCGAAGAGCGCCGCGCGGCGCCGCCCGCGTGACCGCCGCGCTCGCAGGACTCCTGCTGGGGGCGGCGCTCGCCGCGGAGCCGGGGCGCCTCGCCCTGCGCGCGCCGGACCGGACCGCCTCGCTGGAGGTGTCCCTCGACTCGGCGCCCGCGGCCGGGCCCGCCACGACGGCGCTCCGCTTCCGCCCCGGCGGGACCGGGGCGGTGGCGCAGGCGCGCGACGGGCTCCGGGAGGTGGAGGTCCGGCTCTCGCCGGCCGGCGTGGGCGTGGACCTCGAGGTCCGCGTGCGCTACGTGGCCGAGCTCCGCGCGGAGCGAGAGGCGATCCGCATCCGCTTCCGGGGCCCGCTCCGGGCGGTGACGTCCGACCTCGGGTACCGCGCGGTGGCGAAGCCGGTCCGCCTGGAGCGGGGGACGCCCATCGTCGTCGCCGGTCGCGACGTCGCGGTCGTGGGCGGGCCGGGGCTGGCCGCCGCCCACCTCTCCGAGAGGGCGGGCATGGCCGAGGTGGAGCTCGTCCTCGACGACGAGGGGTCCCACCCGTTCGCCGTCTACGAGCATTGCCTCGCCGAGATGCCCGAGGACGACGAAGGACAGGTCTCCTTCGCCGACCTGGAGCGGAAGCGGCCCGAGGGGCGCATTCCGCGGCGGCCCGGCGACGAGATACGGGCCCGCGCCACCCTCTACGTCGCGGACGGAGGCGCCGTGCTGCCGCTCGTCGTCGAGCGCTGGCCAGCCGGCACGAGCGCGGCGGTGGTCTTCACGGATCACGCGGACCGCACGGACCCGGACGCGCTGCGGGCGATCCTCTACGGGGACTCGCGCCCCTTCTGCCGGCCCGGCGGGCCAGGCGGCTTCCTCGGCCGCGGGCTCCGCCTGACGAAGAGCTTCTTCGTGCAAGCGCATCGGGGCGGGCTCGAGGACCCCGAGACCGCGGCACTCGCGCGGGAGATCCTCCTCGCGGGATCGGAGGTGGCGTCGCACTCGCCGACCCCGGCGGCGGACGACCGGGAGGCGGTGCGCGCGGCACTGCCGCTGCTCGGCCGCTTCGGGGTGACGACCTGGATCGACCACCAGCCATACACGAACTGCGAGGCCATCTCGGCGGAGGGCTGGCGCGCCGAGGGGCCCTACGGCGTTCGCGACCTTCTCGCCGGCGCCGGCTTCCGCTGGGTCTGGGAGGCGGGCGACGTGGGCGGGTTCGCGCGGGAGCCGGCGGTGTACAACCTCTTCGCGCCCGGCCTCCCGCCGGCCACCTACCCCCTGCCGGTCGATGGGAGGCTCTGGGTGTTCGGGTCGACGATGTTCCAGGGGACCCCCGAGGCGCTCGGACGCGCTCTCTCCGACGCGGCCCTCGACCGCCTGGAGGCCGAGCGCGGGCTGTTCGTCGCCCACACCTACCTCGCGGCAGCCCCGCGCACGACCTCGAGCGCCGCGCTGGTCTCCCGGCTCGTCGTTCGGGAGGTCCCGGGCGGCCTCGAGCTGCATCCCGCCTTCGATCAGGCGCTCGAGCGCCTCGAGCGCAGGGTGAAGGGCGGCACGCTCGCCTCCCTGACCTGGGAGCAGGCGGGTGGGCGCCTGCGGGCGCTCGGCGACGTGGAGGTGACCTACCGCGCGGACGGCTCGGCGGAGGTGACGAACCGGGGAGCCGAGGCGGTCGCGGGCCTCACCGTGAGCCTCCCCGCGCCCGACCTGGAGCTCGAGGTGGAGGGCGTGGGAGGCCTGGGCGCGGAGAGCGGGCCGACCACCCGCGCCTGGTTCGACCTGCCGCCGGGAGGCACGGCCGTCGTCCGCGCCCGGCGCGGCGGGGAGGAGATCCACCTCGTCGCCGCGAGCCCGGCGGCCGTCGAGATCGCAGGAGGGAAGCCATGATCCGCCCGCTCTCGCAGGACGACGTCGCGCGGCTCGCCGCCGCGCTCGCGAGGCTCCCGCTCCTCGTGCGATACCGCCGGAGCGCCCCGCAGATCGCCGACGACCTCCGGGCGGCCCTGGAGCGCGGGGAGGGCCTGCTCGTGGAGGAGCGCGACGGGGCGCCGCGGGCGCTCGCCTGGTTCCTTCGCTCCGGGACGCTCGGTGTGGGCGGGTACCTGAAGCTTCTGGCCGTCGCCCCCGAGGTCACGGGCGAGGGCATCGGGGCGGCGCTCCTCGCCGCCTACGAGGGGGAGGTCGCGAAGGAGAGCCGGAACGCCTTCCTGCTCGTGTCCGACTTCAACGACGGCGCGCAGCGCTTCTACGAGCGCCACGGGTACGTCCGCGTGGGGGCCGTGCCCGGGCTCGTCCTGCCCGACGTCTCCGAGCTCGTGTACTGGAAGAGGCTTTCCTCGCCGCCGCGCGGGCGCGGCCGCTAGCGGGGGCCGGCCTCGGCTGGCCCGCGTACTTCTGCACCGAGGGGCGCGCCCACACCGCCCGCGCGTAGGCCGCGAGCCGCTCCGGCAGCGGGTCGCCGTTGTGGAGGAGCCGTCCGAGCATGAGGGCCAAGTCGGCGTCGGCGAGCGAGAAGGTCCCGAAGAGCGACGCCGCGCCGGGAGGGAGAAGGGCCTCCGCGATGCGACCGAGGCGGTCCGCCGCCTCCCGCGCCTCCCGGGGGAGGGGCTTCGCCTTCGCCCCGAGGAAGATCGAGCTCGTGGGGCGTGCCTGCCGGAGGGGCACGAGGTCGGTCCGGAGCCACGCCTGGACCTGGCGGGCGCGCGCGCGCTCGCGCGCCCCCTCGGGGAGGAGGCGCGGCCACCGCGGCGGCGGGAAGGCCTCCTCCAGGTACTCGCCGATCGCGGACGACTCCGAGAGCCAGAAGTCGCCGTGCTGGAGCGCGGGCACGCGTCCCGTGATGGAGGACCGTGCGAAGTCCGGCGCGCGGGCGTCTCCCGCGTCGAGCGAGAGGAGTCGCACCTCGTAGGAGAGGCCCTTCTCCTCGAGGGCGACGAACGCCGAGAACACCCAGGGGCTCTCCCACCGGCTGTCGCCCCACAGCACGAGCTTCGCGCCCTCGTCCGGCATTTCGCGGCCTCCCGGCTGCCGCCTTGCGTACCCCCCCGGCGGCGTGCGGCGCAACCCCGAGGACCCACGAGGGTAGCGGCCTTCAGAAGGACCGGCCCGCGATGACCTTCGCGATCCACTGCTGGGGCGTCGCCGCCGTGAGCCCGCGGCCCACGCCGAGGTTGAGCTCCCAGGGGCTCTCTTCGCCCCCGTGCGGGGACAGGAGGTCCAGGGCCAGGAAGAGCACCTGTTGCCACTGCGACGGGGCGCCCACGGCGTCGAGGAAGCCGAGCTCGGCGTAGTACTCGAGCCCGACGCCGAAGCCGACCTGCGTGTTCACCTCGGCCTTGGCGCAGGGGCCGAGGTCGAGCCGGAGGGGGTCCGGTGCGGCGAGCGCCAGGTCGAAGATGGGGTTCACGGCCACGTAGAGCCAGTCGTCGGACCAGCCCAGGATCGGGCGGAGCTCGAGGCTCCACGCCGAGGGCTCGACGAGGGAGGGGACCCGGCCGACCTCCACGTTGAGCCCCAGGAAGAAGGCGCCGGTCACGCGCCGGGGCACGACCATCTTGGCGCGCAGCTTGAAGCCCGCGTAGCGGAAGCCGAACCCGGGTGCGGACAGCGTCTGCAGGTAGGCGCCGAGCTCGAGCCAGTCGAGCGCGCCGAGCGCGGCCTCGAGCGTGTAGTGGCCCGCGTGCAGGGCCGGCAGCGCCCCGGGGGCGGGCGCTCCCTGCCCGTCCCAGGTGAAGTTCAGGTGGAGCTCGAGGGAGGGCTCGCCGGGCGCGTCGATGTCCGGCCCGTAGACCTGGATCTCGAACGGGTCGATGGCCCTCGCCGGGAGCGCGCCGAGGAGCGCGGCCGTGGCGAGGGCGGTGGCGAAGCGCCCGGGCAAGGCGGCGAGCGGCGGGGCGCCGGACGCCGGCGCGCGACGCCGCCTCGTGAGCTACTTCGCCGGGGCCGCCTCGCCCGGCGAGACCTCGAGGAGCTCGACCTCGAAGACGAGCGTCGCGTTCGGCGGGATCACGCCGCCGCCCGCGCCGCGCTCTCCGTAGGCGATGGCCGGCGGGCAGACGAGCTTGGCCTTCCCGCCCGGCTTCATCTTGGCGACGCCCTCGGTCCAGCAGGGGATGACCTGGTTCAGCGTGAAGTCGACCGGCTGCCCGCGCTTGTAGGAGCTGTCGAACACCTTGCCGTCGGTGAGCTTGCCCTCGTAGTTGACCTTCACCTTGTCGGAGGCCTTGGGCGAGGTGCCGCTGCCCTCCCGCAGCGAGATGTACACGAGGCCGGAGGCGGTCTTCTCGGCCCCCTTCTCCTTCGCGTAGTTCTCGACGATGCCCTTCTCCTTGGAGGCGCGGGCCTGGCCGGAGGCGGCGATGCGCTTCTGGGCGAACTCCTGGACCTTGGCCTGGTAGGCGTCGACGTCGACGGCGAGCTTCTTGCCGGTCAGCGCGTCCGTCATCCCGCGCTCGATGATCTCGAGCTCCTTCGGGGTCAGGTTGAACTCCGCGAAGCTCCTCGATGCCATCACGCCCAGGGCGTAGAGGGTCTTGTCCTCGTCGGTCTTGAGCTCGGGGCCGGCCGCGAAGGCCGGGGCGGCGAGGGCGAGGACGGCAACGGCAACGGCTGGGCGCATGGGTTCTCCTTTGGAAGTTACGGGGCTCATACCGCGAATCGGCCGGGCCCGGAAGCTTTACCGTGGCCCCGGAAAAGCGAGGCGGGGCGGGAAACCCGCCCCGCCTCGGAGGGGGGAAGCGCCCCCGGAGCGGGTCACTCCTCGAGCGTCGAGACGTCGCCCTCGGGCAGGCCCTGCGCGCGCGCCTTGAGCACGCGCCGCATGATCTTTCCCGACCGGGTCTTCGGGAGCGTGTCGACGAAGGTGATCTTCTCGGGCCGGACGATGGGCCCCATGTGCTTCGCGACGTGGGCCTTCACCTCGTCCGCGAGCTCCTCGGACGGCTTGAAGCCCGCGCGGAGGATGCAATAGGCGTATATGGCCTGGCCCTTGACCTCGTGGGGGACCCCGATGACGGCCGCCTCGGCCACGGCAGGGTGGGACACGAGCGCGCTCTCCACCTCCGCCGTCCCCAGGCGGTACCCGGACACCTTGATGACGTCGTCGGTCCGGCCGATGACCCAGAAGTACCCGTCCTTGTCGCGCTTGGCGGAGTCGCCGGCCATGTAGCGACCGGGGTAGCGCGACCAGTACTGCTTCACGTAGCGATCGGGGTCCTTGTAGATGGTGATGGCCGCGGCGGGCCACGGGTTCTTGAGCGTCAGGTAGCCCTCCTCGCCGTCGGGCACGGGCTTCCCGTTCTCGTCGAGGATCTCGGCTTCCTGGCCGAAGAACGGGCGCGTGCCCGAGCCGGGCTTGAGCGGCACGACCGGCGTGGGGGTGATCTGGAACATGCCGGTCTCCGTCTGCCACCAGGTGTCCATGATCGGACAGCGCCCCTTTCCGATGACGCGGTGGTACCACTTCCACGCCTCGGGGTTGATGGGCTCTCCGACGGACCCCAGCAGCCGCAGGGTCGAGAGGTCGTGGCGGTTCGGCCAGGACTCCCCGAAGCGCATCAGGCCGCGGATGGCGGTGGGCGCCGTGTAGAGGATGGTGATGCCGTACTTCTCGACGAGGTGCCACCAGCGGTTCGGGTAGGGATAGGTCGGCGCTCCCTCGTACATGAACGTCGTCGCGCCCATGAGGAGGGGCCCGTACACGATGTACGAGTGGCCGGTCACCCAGCCCGGATCGGCGGCGCACCAGTAGCGATCCTCGTCCTTCACGTCGAAGACGTACTTCAGCGTCGAGTAGACGCCGACCATGTAGCCGCCGTGGCAGTGGATGAGCCCCTTCGGCTTCCCGGTCGTGCCGGAGGTGTAGAGCATGTACAGCGGGTCGTAGGCGTCCATCACCTCCGTCGCGGCGACGCCGGTCGCGAGCGGCAGCTTCATTAGGTCGTGGTACCAGTAGTCCCGCCCCGGCTCCATGCGGATCTCGTGGCCCGTGCGCTGGACGACGATGACCGTCTCCACCGTCGGCGCGTGGCGGACGGCCTCGTCGACGGTCTTCTTCAGCTCGACCACCTTGCCGTTCATGAAGCCGCCGTCGGCCGTGACCACCACCTTGGACTCGGAGTCCTCGATGCGGCCCTGCAGCGCGTCCACGCTGAACCCGCCGTAGACGACCGAGTGGATGGCCCCGATCTTCGCGCACGCGAGCATGGCGATGACGATCTCGGGGACGCGCGGCATGTAGATGGTCACCCGGTCGCCCTTGCGGACGCCCATGGCCTTCAGCACGTTCGCGAACTTGGAGACGTCCCGGTTGAGCGCGAAGTAGGAGTAGGTGCGGACCTCGTTGCGCTCTCCCACCCACACGAGGGACAGCTTGTTCTTGCGCCAGGTCTTCTGGTGGCGGTCGAGCGCGTTGTGCACGATGTTGCACTGCCCGCCCGCGAACCACTTGTAGAAGGGCTTCTTGGAGTCGTCGAGGACCTTGTCCCACTTGCGGTACCACTCGAGCTCCTCGGCCTCCTTCGCCCAGAAGCCGGTCGGGTCCTTGAGCGCGACCCTGGCGAGGGCGTCCCAGTCCTTGACCCGCGCCTGCGCGAGGACCTCGGGGAGCGGATAGAACACCTCGCCTTCCAGTGCGGGCTTGTCGGCCATGGCTTCGTGTCCTCGGCGGTGTGGGGAGAGCAGGTGGTGAAGTCTCGGAACCCGCAGCGTAGCAAAGGCATCCCGGGGGAAACAATCCGGCCGCCGACGCACCGCGGCGACCTCGACCCGGCCGGGATCCGGGGCTATGCTCTGCGGCGGTGCTGCGGCCCCCTCCGCTCAAGCGGGGCGACGTCGTGCGGATCGTCGCCCCCTCCAGCCCGTTCGACCCCGAGCTCTTCGAGAAGGGGCTCGCGGTCCTGCGCGACCGCTTCGGGCTCCTCCCGCGAATGCGGTCGGACGTCACGGCCTGCGACGGCTACCTGGCGGGCGACGACGCGCGTCGCCTCGCCGAGTGGCACGAGGCCGCGAGCGACGGCGAGGCGCGGGCCATCTGGTGCGCCCGCGGCGGGTACGGGGCGATGCGGCTGCTGCCGAAGCTCGAGGCCGGCCGCCTCTTCCACCCGCCCAAGGTGGTCGTTGGCTTCAGCGACATCACCGCCATCCACGTGGCGCTCAACCGGGCCGGCCTCGTCACCGTGCACGGCCCGGTCGTCACCCAGCTGCCGCGGCTCGGCGAAGCCTCCCTCGACCACCTCGAGGCCCTGCTCTTCGGGGGCGCCCCCTCCGCAGGCGACAGGCGGAGCCCGGTGCCCCCGCCGGGGCGCGGCGTCCTCGCCGGCGCCGCCATCCGGGCGGGGGTCGCCTCCGGCCCGCTCCTCGGCGGATCGCTCACGGTGCTCTCGCACCTCTGCGGGACCGCCTGGCAGCCGCGCTTCGCCGGCGCGGTCGTCTTCCTCGAGGACGTGGGGGAGCGCCCGTACCGCCTCGACCGGACGCTCACCCAGCTGCGGCTCGCCGGCGCGTTCGACCGCGTCGCGGCGGTGTGCCTCGGCCAGTTCACCCAGTGCGACGACCCGGACCTCTCCGGGATCGAGGTGGCGCGCCGGGCGGCCTGGGAGCTCAACGTCCCCGCCATCGAGGGCGTGCCCGCCGGTCACGAGGACCCGAACCTGGCGCTCCCCATGGGCTCGATCGTGAACGTGGTCGCTCCCCGCCACCCGGAGGAGGGCCCCCCGCGGATCTCCTTCGAGCAGGGCGCGACGGCATGAGCGACGCCTTCCCGGAGCTCCCGGGAGCGGCGGCCGTGATCGGGGCGGCCCTGGCGGAGGGGGTGGCGCCCGCCGCCGAGGCCGCCGTGTTCCGAGGGGGCGAGCTCGTGCACCTCTCCCGCGGCGGCGCGGCGGCGCTCGCGCCGCAGCCGCGCGCGCTGGGGCCGCAGGACCTCTTCGACGTCGCCTCGCTCACCAAGGTCGTCTGCACGGCCACCGCCGCCGCGCTGCTCGCCGGGGAGGGGAGGCTCGCCGTCGACGAGCCGGTCGCGCGCCGCCTCCCGGCCTTCGAGGCTGCGGGGAAGGAGCGGGTCACGGTCGGGCAGCTCCTCGCCCACTCGAGCGGGCTCCCCGCCTGGCGCCCCTACTACGAGCGCGTCCGCCGGGACCCGGTCGCCGCCCCGGCCTTCCTGCCGCCCGCGGAGCGCCCCCCCGACCTCGCGGCGGCGTTCCGGCGCGGGCGCGCGCTCGTCGAGGAGCTCGTCTGCGCCGAGCCGCTCGAGGCGGCACCCGGCGCGCGGGCCGTCTACGGCGACTCGGGCTTCCTGGCGCTGGGCTTCCTCCTCGAGCGGGCGAGCGGCACCGCGCTCGACGCTCTGTTCGCGGAACGGATCGCCGGCCCGCTCGGCCTCGGCGACACGCTCTACGTCCGCGAGGGGTGTGCGCGCGACGCCCGGGGTGGCGAGCGCACCTTCGCGGCCACCGAGCGGTGCGAGCACCGGGGCGAGGTGAACTGCGGGTCGGTGAACGACGACAACGCCTACGCGGCGGGCGGCGTGGCCGGGCACGCCGGGCTCTTCTCGAGCGCCCGGGACGTGGCCGCCCTCGGCCAGGCCTGGCTCGACGCGCTCCACGGCCGGCGGGGGCTCGTCGATCCCTCCGTCGCCCGGGAGTTCGCGCGCCGCGATCCCACGCCGGGCAGCACCCGCGCGCTCGGCTGGGACACGCCGAGCCCGGAGGGGTCGACCCTCGGGTCCCGCCTCGGCCGGGGGTCGCGCGGCGCGATCGGGCACCTCGGCTACACCGGCTGCTCGCTGTGGATCGACATCGACCTGGAGCTCGTGTGCGTGCTCCTCACGAACCACGTGCACCCCGCCGGACGCCGGCCCGCCCAGCTCCTCGGGCTCCGCCAGCGCTTCCACGACGCGGTCGCCGAGGCGGTCGGGGCCTGAAAGGGAGAGGGATGGACGCGGCGCACCCCATCGACTGGTCGAAGGCGAGGAGGGTCCACCTGATCGGGGTCTGCGGCACCGGCATGGGGTCGTTCGCCGGGATGCTCAAGGCCGCGGGCTACGAGGTGACGGGCTCCGACGAGAACGTCTACCCGCCCATGTCCACGCAGCTCGCCCGCTGGGGGATCGAGGCCTACGCCGGATACCGGCCCGAGAACCTCGACCGGGCGCGGCCGGACGTGGTCGTGGTCGGCAACGTGGTCCGCGCCGTGAACCCCGAGGCCGCGGCGGTCCGGGAGCGGGGCATCCCCCAGGTCTCCTTCCCGGCGGCGCTCGGCGAGATCTTCCTCGCCGCGCGCCACCCGGTCGTGGTCGTCGGGACCCACGGCAAGACGACCACCAGCGCGATGATGGGGTTCGTGCTCCACCGCGCCGGCCGGGACCCGTCGTTCCTCGTGGGCGGCGTGACCCGGGACTTCGACGGGAACTTCCGCCTCGGCCAGGGCCCCCACTTCGTCGTGGAGGGCGACGAGTACGACACCGCCTACTTCGACAAGGGGCCGAAGTTCCTCCACTACCGTCCGCGCACGGCGATCTTCACGAGCTGCGAGATGGACCACGCCGACATCTACCGGGACGAGGCCCACTACCGCGGCGCCTTCGAGCGCTTCGCGGCGCTCCTGCCCCGGGACGGCTACCTCGCCGCCTGCTCGACCTGGCCGGCCGTCGTCGAGATCGCCCGGGGCGCCGCCTGCGAGGTGGAGACCTACTCGGTGGAGCGACCGGCGGACTGGGAGGCGCGCGACCTCGAGCTCGGACCCTCGGGCGCCCGCTTCGTCCTCTCCCGCCGCGGCCACCCGCTCGGCCCCGTCCGGCTGCCCGTGGGCGGCGCCCACAACGTGGAGAACGCGCTCGGCGTCGCCGCGGCGGCCACCCGGCTCGGCCTCTCCTTCGAGGAGGTCGCGGCCGGGCTCCTCGCGTTCCAGGGCGTGAGGCGGCGCCAGGAGGTCCGGGGCCGGGCCGGCGGCGTCACCGTGATCGACGACTTCGCCCACCACCCGACCGCGGTCTCGCGGACGCTCGCCGCGATCCGCGGCTCCTTCCCCGGCTCGCGCCTCGTCGCCTGCTTCGAGCCGCGCTCGAACACGAGCCGGCGGAGCCTCCACCAGGCGGAGTACGCGAGGAGCTTCGGGGAGGCCTCCCGGGTGTTCCTGCTCAGGCCCGCGCCGACCGACCGCGTCCCGGAGGCGGAGCGCCTCGACGTGGACCGGCTGGCGGCCGATGTGACGGCCGCCGGCCCTCGCGCGACGGCCTGCGCCACCGTGGAGGAGATCGTCGTCGCGGTGCGGGCCGAGGCGCGGGACGGCGACGTTGTGGTCGCGATGTCGAACGGCGCCTTCGGCGGGATCTGGGAGAAGCTCCTCGGCGCCCTCGGGGGCGCCTGAGCCCAGGAAAGGGCGGCGCCCGCCCCCCTGCGCGAGGGGCGGGCGCCCGTGAACGTCGTCGCCGAGTCGCCGCGGCGGGCTAGCCGTGGCAGATGCGGCAGGTCGGGTTCGAGCTCGTGGCGCCGGAGGGGGCCTTCCAGCCGGGCGGGTGGGGGTTCCCGCCCACGCCGCCGGGGGCGTGGCAGCCGACGCAGATCGACGCGGCGCCCTGGTTGTGGCAGGCGGCGCACGAGGCGATGTTGGCGCGTGCAATGGGGCCGTGCGTCCCGACCCAGTTCGAGGGGTGCGGGTCGCGGGTGCTCGAGCCGCCCGGCGCCACTCCCTGGAAGGTGTGGCAGCTCTCGCAGTAGCCGGGCCCGTGGCACCGGAGGCAGCTCGCCGGGTTCGACTGCTGCTCCATCGCGTGGCGGGAGATCCAGTCGCCGCGGTGGATGAAGTCGGCGGTCACCTTCTCCGGGAACTGGACCGACGGCGGCAGGGGGCGCGTCGTCGCCGTGTGGCACTGCGAGCACATCGTCTGGTCGTGGCAGGAGGCGCAGGTGGAGATCGACTGGCGCGCCCACTTCCCGTGCTCCTGGAGGAAGTTCGCCGCGTGGCTGTACTCGGCGATGGGCTTGTAGGGGAAGCGCTTCAGGTCGATGTGGCAGGGCTGGCAGCGGCCGACCGCGAAGTCCTGCGCGTGCTGGTGGCAGCTCGTGCAGGCCTTCATCGGCGGGACCGGCTTCACGGTGTCGCCGGCCTCGGTGAACTTGACGTGGCACCTCGCGCAGTCGCCGTTCACGCGGGGCAGGTGCGCGGCATGGTCGAAGTTCACCGCCGGCTCGAAGCGCTGGACCGGGGAGTAGGTCGGGATCGGGTCGTGGCAGTTGCCGCACACCTCCGACTTCGTCGGCAGCTTCACGTCGATGACGTTCGCCTGCAGGTGCGTCGACTTGGGGATCGGCGAGTGGCACTCCAGGCAGGCGACCCCCGCCTCGAGGTGGATGGAGTGGGGGAACTTGTAGGGAGGCGGTGGCGCGGCCTCCGTCTTCTTCCCCTGGTTCGCGCAGGCCGCGGCGAGAGCGGCGAGGAGCACGACGAGGAGCCGGGTCTTCATTAGTACACCTCGCGCGAGCGGTAGCTCTGGTTGTAGACGATCTTCACCAGGCCGCTGAAGTAGTCCTTGTAGTACGGGGTGGCGCCTCCGGAGACGGCGCCGACCACGGAGAGCCCCGAGCCGATCTCGTAGCCGAGGGTCGCGTTCCCGATGACGGAGCTCCAGTTGCCGTTGACCGGCTGTGTGAACCAGTAGCCCTGGAAGTCGAGCGTCCCGGTGAGCCCGTACCCCTTGAGCGAGCCGAAGGCCCGCGCGTTCCCGTAGCCCGAGTTCGTGCCGGTCCAGGTGTAGCCCGACGGAACCTCGAGCCAGGAGCCCTCGACGCCGACCGTCGCGGCCTGGGACGGCGTCCAGCGGACCGCCCCGAAGAGCTTGTTACCGCCGGTCGTGCCGCTCCCGATGGCGTTCTCGAAGGTGCGCCGGTAGCCGACGTCGAAGTCGATGGGGACCTTGAGCTTGAAGGCCTCGAGGCCCACCCGCACGCTCCCGCCCAGGTACTGGGTGACGGCGTCCGAGAACACCCAGAGGATGGAGTTGTACGGAAGCATGAGCGCCGGGATGGAGTAGGCGTAGTCGGCGGTGAACTGGAGGTGCGGCGCGACGGGGAAGACCAGGTTCGCGCTGGCGTCGGCCACCTGGCCGCCGGTCCCGCTGAAGTAGTCGGTGGCGAAGACGCTCCAGTCCATGTAGCCCATCAGGTAGCACCAGGAGGCCGGGGCGACCTTCAGGTCGAGGGCGAGGTCCTCGCGGGTCGCGTTGCCGTCGTCCCAGGCGAAGGCCGCCGAGAAGCCGACGTTCACCCATTGCTCGAAGGCGAAGCCCAGGCGCCCGCCGACGGCCAGGTTCCCGACGGTGGGGTTCGCGGAGTAGATGTTGCCGTAGGCCGTGAAGCGCTGCGTCGTGGGGGCGCCGGCGTAGACGTCGATCGTCACGAGGTTGTCGATCCGGGCCGTGAGCGCGCCGCCGTCGAGCTGCAGCATGCGGGCGTTCCCGTAGCCGACGCTCATGCGGCCGAGTCGTACCTTCAGGTCGCCGCCGAGCCAGGACCCCTGCACGAACGCCAGGTTCAGGTCGCCGCTCCAGTTCCCGGTGTTGTCGTAGCCGTTCCACCAGGGGGGGTTCGCGAGGTCGACGCCGCCCCACACGTCGACGACGAGCTGCAGGTCGCCGCCGGGGATCTGGATGTTCCTTCCGGAGAGGGAGAGGAACTCGTAGAGGGGCACGGTCGAGTAGGTCTGCCCGTTGCGCCACTGCTGGGAGGCGTTGAGCTGCGTGTTCGAGTACACGTCCAGCTCGCTCGCGCGGCCCGCGGCCGGGGCGAGGAACGCCGCCGCGACGAGAGCGATGACGACCCTTTGTCTCATAGAGAGGTCCGTCCCAAGGTTCGGGTTCCTGCGGCCACGGCGCGCACCACGCCCTCTGACCGAAGGCCGCGCCGAGTCGATCGAATACCGCACTACGGCGGGTTTTGACAGAATTTCTCCGATCCAGGGCCTTTCCCGGCGCCCCGCCCTCCGCTAAAGGAGGAGGACATGCGTCGCGCCCTCCTTGCCCTCGCCGCCCTCGGTTGCGCCACCGCCCCGGCGAGGCCGGCGCCCGCGCCGGAGGGGACCCTCGCGCTCGTCCTCCCCGACCTCGTGGGGCGCGCGGTCGACGTCGGCGCGGAGCAGGGGAAGGTCCGCGTCGTCGACTTCTGGGCCACCTGGTGCGCGCCCTGCCGCGAGGAGCTCCCCGCGCTCGCCGCGCTCGAGCGCGAGCTCGGTCCCCGGGGGCTCGAGGTGTACGCCGTGAGCTACGACGAGGAGCGCTCCGCCATCGCGCCCTTCCTCGCGTCCGCCGGGCCGGTGCCGCAGGTCCTCCTCGATCCGGGCGGCGAGCGCTCCGCGGGGCCCTGCGGCGTGCGGCGCCTTCCCACGGCGCTCGTCGTCGACCGCCACGGGCGGATTCGCTTCGCGCACGAGGGATACGACGGATCGACCGCGGCGGCACAGCGGCGGGAGGTGGAGTCGCTTCTCGCCGAGCCCTGACGGGAGCGCCCCTCCGGGCGGGCTCACGCGGACGGCCGCGCCCCGGCCCGCGCGGGATCCTCGGCTCCCGGGAACGCGAAGTGCGAGGCATCGCGCTCGAGCGCCGCCTCCCCCGGCTCGTCGGGCGACTCGCGCAGCCAGAACGCCATCTCGTCGGGCTCCCAGGCGTAGGGGAGGCCGTTCAGGAGCACGCGCCCCTCGTCGATGGCCTGCGTCGCGTCGGCGAGGCTCATCCCCTCGGGCAGGTCGCGGACGAGCGCCTCGAAGCGCCCCTGCCGCGCCGGGTCGACGAAGGAGAAGTGGTAGCGGGCCGGGTAGGCGGTGTGGAAGTGCGCCGGGCGGTACACGACGCCCGCGAGCCCGAGGCGGAGCGCCATGAGCGCGAGCATCTCGCCCGCCTCCCGCGCGAGGCCCAGGCCCGGGACGTCCTGCCCGGGCAGTCGGGGGCGCCGCTCGCTGAACTGCGCCCGCGGGTTCCGCAACGACAGCCAGTGCACGTACAGCACCGGGTAGCCGGCGACGCGGCGGCGCTCCAGGATGGTCTCGATGAGCACGTGCTCGCGCCCGTCCGCCTCGCCGAAGAGGCGCAGCCGCTCGCCGAGGTCGGCGCGGTCGAACTCGATGCGGAACTGGCCGAACCCGAGCCGCTTGAGCTGCCCGAGGACGCCGAAGCGCTGGAGCGCGTACTCCATCCCCGCCGCGGTGTAGAAGCCGAGCAGGAGTCTCTGCCTCGGTTGCCGGATGCCGAGCGCCTCGGCGAGGTCCGCCTCGGTGAGCTCGCCGTCGTCGGAGAGCAGGTCGTTCGGGAGGCCTCGCGCGATGCCCGCGAAGCGCGCCGCGAGCGGGTCGTAGTCCTCGGGGATGGGCTTCGTCCACCCGGTGGCGAGCGCCAGGCCGGCGCCGGCGAGCGCCTTCCAGGAGTTCGCGCTGTAGCCGCCGCCGGGGAGCCACACCGAGGGCACGTTCTCGAGGTGCGCGGCCACGGTGACGTTGCGCCAGCGCACGCCGGTGAGCGTCAGGCCGAGCCGGCCCAGCCGGTCGCCGGCGAGGACGTCGCCCCCGGCGATGACGAACGCGAGGTCCGGGCGCGGCATGCGGGCGAGCAGAGACCGGAGCGCGTCCATGTAGCCCTGGTCGCCCGTCCCCTCGGGGAGAAGCGTCTCGTCGACGCCGCCGATCGGGCCCCAGTCCGACCCCGAGATCGACCCGATCCAGTGGGCCGGGTCGGAGGCGAGGCAGAGCGCGATGCCGTCGGGCGGGTGGGCGTCCAGGTCCAGGACCGCCACCTTCCCGGTGAACCCGTCTGCGCGAAGCGCCGCCACCGCCACCCCGACGTCGTTCACCGGGCAGTTGCCGCCGGCCGAGCCCGGGCCCGCGTGGTGGAAGCCCCCGAGGAGGTTCAGGGCGGGCTTCCGGGTCGCGAGCGTCTCCCGGGCGCCCGCGAGGGTGGCCCCGGTGGCGAGGCGCACGGTGCGCATGACCTCGTCGACCGGCACGTCCGTCGGGTCGACGCCGAAGATCCCGGCGAGCGTCTCCGGGCGGGCGAGGGAGTCGAGGAGCGCGGGCGTGTGCACGCGCGCGAGATCGTCGTATGCGACCGGGCGAGGGGAGCGGAACCAGGAGGGCCTCACGGCCTGGCTCTCGCGAAGCCACCAGGCGGCGAAGTCGGCCCGCCGCGGGTCGACGCCGGTGAACTCCAGGCCCGAGAGGGGGAGGCGGTACGCCGAGTGGTGCCACACGTCCACCTCGTGGCGACGCCAGAGGCATCCCAGGCGGTAGAGGAGCGCGCGGGGCCCGACGCCCATTCCGCGATCTATCCGCGGGGCGCGCCCGCCGGCGGGGAACTGCCGGCTCCGGTGGCCGGCGGCCGGCGGCCGAGCCGGAGGCCGAGGTAGGCGTCGAGCCCGATCCAGGTGATGGCCATGGCGGCCGCGACGATGAGCGGGCCCATCGCGCGGCGGAGCTCCGCGCGGGTGAGGATCGCCTGCGTGTCGACGTTCGCGAAGAGGAGCGGCAGGTAGGACCAGGGGATCGCGAAGACCAGGAGGTAGACGGCGAGCAGGACGAAGACGACGGCGCGGGCGATGGTGAGTGCTTTCACGGGATCCTCCCGGCCGCATACTTAGCACGGGCTGCGGGCGGGGGTGGGGGAGGCTAAGGTAGGCCGAGGGCACGGGAGGCGCCGTGAGCGAGATCCGGGATCTCATGGAGGGGGCGGCGGAGGCGGCGCGGCGCGGCGGCGAGGTGCTGCAAGCGCGGTTCGGGTCGCGGCGGACCATCGACTACAAGGGCGGGATCGACCTCGTCACCGACGCCGACCGGGCGAGCGAGCAGGCGCTGCTCGCCTTCCTCGCCGGCCGCTTCCCCGGAAGTCGCGTCCTCGCCGAGGAGTCGGGCGCCTCCGGGGCCGCGGGATCGGGGCTCCGCTGGTTCGTCGACCCGCTCGACGGGACGACGAACTACGCGCACGGCGTGCCTCACTTCGCGGTGAACGTCGCGGTCGAGGACGGGGCGGGCCTCGCGGCCGGGGCGACGCTCGACCCGCTCCGCGGCGAGCTCTTCGCCGCGGGGCGCGGCGCGGGCGCCTTCCTCGGCGGCGAGCGCATCCGGGTCTCGGACGCGTCCGAGCTCCGTCGGGCCCTGCTGTGCACGGGCTTCCCGTACGACATCCACGAGGACCCCGAGCCGGTTCTCCGGCTCTTCCGCGCCTACCTCCGGCGCGCCCGCGCCGTGCGGCGCTTCGGGGCGGCCGCGCTCGACCTGGCCTACGTCGCGGCGGGCCGCTTCGACGGCTTCTGGGAGGCGAAGCTCAAGCCCTGGGACGTCGCCCCCGGCATCCTCCTCGTGCGCGAGGCGGGCGGCCTCGTCGCCGACTTCGAGGGCGGCGAGGACTTCCTGTTCGGGGGGACCATCTGCGCGGCGAACCCGCGCCTGCAGCCGCTGCTCCTCGCGGTCCTCGCCGAGGTCAGGGGGGAGCGGCCGGGCTGAAGCGGAGCCGGTACACCGACGCGGGGTCGACGTAGAGGCTCCCCACCTTCGTGCCGAAGTGGAGGTGCGGGCCGGTGACGCGGCCGGTCCTCCCCACCCGCCCGACCACCTGGCCACGGTGGACGTGGTCCCCGGGCCGCGCCTCGAAGGCGGAGAGGTGAAAGTAGACGGTGAAGAGGTCCGCCCCGTGCCAGAGGACGAGGCTCTTGCCGGAGGCGAAGCAGTCGCGGGCGAGCACCACGACGCCGTCGTTGGCGGCCGCGACCGGGGCGCCGACCTCGCCGGCGAGGTCGGTCCCGAAGTGCTGGGACTGCTTCTTGCCGTTGAAGATCCGCCGCTCGCCGAAGGCGGCCGTGACCTCGGACGCGCGGGGCGCGGCGAAGGGCCCGTCGAAGAGCGGGGGCCCGAACGGCTGGTCGTAGGCGCGGAGGAAGGCCGCCTGGTCCCGCTCCATCCTCTTCTTCTGCTCCGGCGAGGGCGCGAGGTAGCGCGGGGCCACCTTGAGGTGGCTCTCCGGGAACCCGGGCTCCACCACCTCGGCCTCGGCGCGCAGCGCCGCCCCGTCCTCGGCGACGCGCACCTCGACGGGAAGGCGGCCCGGTTCGAGCTCCACGGGAAGCGCGGCCACGGCCTCGTACCCCCCCTCCACCCGGTAGAAGCGGAGGTCCCGGCCGCCCACGGTCGCGGCCGGCGCCGACACCGCCCCGGTCACGGTGACGAGGAGCGCGTCCCCCGGGCGGACCCGGCCGGGCTCGACGCGGACCGACGGCGCGCGCGCGGGCGGGGGAGGCTCGGCGGCCCCCGCCGGCCCCGCCGCCCCTGTGGCGACGAGCGCCAGGGCGAGGTAAGGATGTCGCGCGATGAGAGCCTTCAAGCCGCACCTCGCCGGACTCGCTGCCTACCCCTACCGGAAGGTCGACGCGCCCATCAAGCTCGACCAGAACGAGAGCCCCTGGGACCTGCCGCCCGACCTGAAGGAGCGCGCGCTCGCCCGGATGAGGTCGACGCCGTGGAACCGCTACCCCGACATGCACGCGGAGTCCGTCCGGGCGCTCGTCGGCCGGCACCAGGGATGGCCCGACGGGGGCGTGGTGGTGGCCCCCGGCTCGAACTTCCTCGTCCTCGCGCTCGCGCTCGCGGCGAACCGGGTCCTCGACACCGTCCCTTCCTTCGCCTTCTACGAGGCCGCGGCGCGGCTCGCCGGGACGCCCTACGAGGCGGTGCCGCTCGGGGAGGGCTTCGCCCTGCCGCTTCAGGGCCTGCTCGCGCGCATGTCGGGGCCGGCGGGGGTGCTCTTCGTCGCCGTCCCGCACGCCCCGACCGGCGCCCTCTTCCCGGAGCGCGAGGTGCGCGCGCTCGCGGCGCGCGCTCGCGAGGAGGGGTGGCTCCTCGCGATCGACGAGGCCTACTTCCAGTTCTCCGGGACCGACCACAGGGACCTCGCGCGCGAGAACCCGTCCGTCGTGCTCCTCAGGACCTTCTCGAAGGCCTTCGGGCTCGGAGGCGTCCGCGCCGGCTACCTGCTCGCGGCCCCGGACGTGGCGAGCCGGCTCCAGGCCATGCTCCCTCCCTTCGACGTGCCCGCCCACACGGCGGCGGTCCTCGAGACCGTGCTCGCTTCTCCGGAGCGCGCCTCCGAGGCGGCCGAGCTCCTCGTGGCGGAGCGGGAGCGGGTGATCGCGGGGCTGAGGCGCCACCCGACCTGGAAGGTCCACGAGAGCCGGGCGAACTTCTTCCTCGTGCGCACGCCCGACGCGGAGGTCGCCTGGAAGGGGCTGCTCGCCGCCGGCGTGCTCGTCCGGCGCCAGGACCACCTCCCCGGCCTCGCGGGGTGCCTGCGGGTGTCGGTGGGCACCCCCGCCGAGAACGACGCCTTCCTCCGGGCGGCGCTCGCGCTCCGGTAGCCGCCCGGGGGTCCGTGACCGGGCGGGGGCAGTTGTCCTACACTGGGCGGGGCAGGAGGGACGTCGGATGGGCATCCCGTGGACTCCGGCGCTGGCCATCGGCGTCCCGGAGATCGACCAGCAGCACCAGGAGCTCTTCGCCCGGATCGACCGCCTCGTGACCGGGATCGTCGACGGCCGGCGCGGCGAGATCGAGCACCTGCTCGACTTCCTCGGGCAGTACATCGTCAAGCACTTCGGGGCGGAGGAGCGCTGGATGATCCGCAGCGCCTACCCGGAGTACGCGCGCCACAAGCAGGAGCACGAGCGCTTCATCCGCGACTACGAGCGCATGCGCATGGAATACCAGGAGAAAGGGCCGAACATCCTGGTGGGGATGCGCGTGAACAACTGGATCAGCGAGTGGCTGAAGGGGCA
This sequence comes from Anaeromyxobacteraceae bacterium, assembly GCA_035543235.1. GTDB lineage: Bacteria > Myxococcota > Myxococcia > Myxococcales > Anaeromyxobacteraceae > DATJZG01. The sequence continues at coordinate 184,809 of DATKJV010000047.1, forward strand.
CATCAGCCACTCGGACATGGAACTCGGCCGCTACCTCGCCACCAAGCTCTCGAGCCGCGACCTCGCGGGCGGGACCTGAAGGCGCCGGCGGTCCGCCGCGGCCGGCTAGCCCTCCACCTTGAAGCCGATCCGGACCGTGACCTGGAACTCGCTCACCTTTCCGCCCTTGATGGCGCCGCGGATCTCGGCCACCTCGAACCAGGAGAGGTTCCGGACCGTCTTCCCGGCCTCGGCGACGGCGACCTTGACGGCGTCCGCGACGCTCTCGGAGGAGGTACCGACGACCTCGATCTTCTTGTAGGTGGCCATTCCTTTGCTCCTTTTTGCGGAGGGGAAGACGGGGAACCCGAGGCGCAGGATGTAATCACGAAGACCGCACGCACGTCGACACGCATCCTCCCCGGAGGGGTCCCTCGACGCGGCGCGCCACTTGACTCCAAAGGGCTCGAATCGGTACTTAAGGCCGATCCGGGCTCCTCTGCCCGCGCTTTCAGTTTCTGGACTGTGAGGGAAGATGGCCGATCTATTCGATAAGTGCGCCAGTTGGAAGGACGCGCAGGTCCTCAAGCTGGCGGGCCACTATCCTTACTACCGCGTCATCGAGGACACCCAGGGTACCGAGGTCGTGGTGGACGGTAAGCGTCTCATCATGGCCTGCTCGAACAACTACCTGGGGCTCGCGAACGACCCTCGCGTCAAGGAGGCGGCGGCGGACGCCGCCCGGCGCTGGGGTGCCTCCACCTGCGGCTCCCGGCTGCTCAACGGGACCCTCACGCTCCACGACGAACTCGACCACCGCCTCGCCCGCTACCTCGGCAAGGAGGCGGCCGTGGTCTTCTCGACGGGATTCCAGACGAACGTCGGGACGATCGGGGCCCTCGTGCTCCGCCACGACCTCATCTTCGCCGACCGGATGGTCCACGCCTCCCTCGTCGAGGGCATGCACGCAGCCTACGGCGAGACGAAGCGGTTCCGCCACAACAACATGGAGGACCTGGAGCGGCTGCTCGCGAACTCCGACCCGGACGCGGGCAAGCTCATCGTGGTGGACGGGGTCTACTCCATGGAGGGAGACCTCGCGAACCTGCCCCGCATCGTGGAGCTGAAGAGGCAGTACGGGGCGCGCCTGATGGTGGACGAGGCCCACGGCTTCGGCGTCATGGGGCCGGGGGGGCGCGGCACCGGCGAGCACTTCGGCGTCGCGGACGACGTCGACCTCGTCATGACCACCTTCTCGAAGTCCCTCGCCTCCATCGGCGGGGTCATCGCCGGGCGGGCCGACGTCATCAACTGGATCCGGCACAAGGCGCGGGCGCTCGTGTTCAGCGCCTCCATGACCCCGCCGGCCGCCGCGGCGGCGCTCAAGGCCCTGGAGATCATCGAGCAGGAGCCCGAGCGGCGGGAGCGCCTGTGGGACATCTCCGAGCGGGTCCACCGGGAGCTCCGCGGCCTCGGCTTCGACACCTCCCCGTCGGTGTCGCCCGTCGTCCCGGTGGTCATCGGAGACCAGGCGCTGTGCTTCAAGTTCTGGCGCAAGCTCACCGACCTGGGGCTCTTCGCGAGCCCCGTCGTCCGCCCCGCCGTCGAGCACGAGCTCGTGCGGACGGTGTTCATGGCGACGCACACGGACGAGCACATCGACCGGGCGCTCGAGATGTTCCAGAAGGCCGGCCGGGACCTGGGGATCATCCCCCACGAGCGCCCCCACACCCGCGTCGAGGTCAAGATGGCCCGGCCGGGCGTCACCGGGTTCTACTCCTCGCACGAGGGGGACACGACGGCCCCGGGCTCCCAGGAGGCCGGCGGGCGGCTCGAGATCGCCGACGTCCTCTTCCAGGAGGGAACCCCCTGGGCGCAGCGGCTCTCCAACGCGGCGGAGATGATCACCTGGAGGGCCGTGAACGCCGGCCCCGAGGACCTGAAGCAGCTGAAGGAGCTCCCGGTGCGGCTGTGGGAGAAGCGACGCCAGATCCCGACGCTCCTGCTCTCGGCGGGCATGAACTTCATGTCCCGGCGCCGCGAGAACGGCGCCTCCGCCGAGCGAGACGCCTGACCCGCCACCGAGAGAGCCAGGACACAAACGCCATGACCAGGCCCGTCGCCGTACCCCGAATCGCCGAGCTGGCCCAGCCCGCCAAGGACGTCGCGGTCGCGCTCGTCGCCACCGGCCTCGACAAGGACCGGTTCATCCGCTTCCAGCACGAGCACTACAAGGGGGACCCCTTCTTCGTTCCCCCGCTCGTGATGGAGCGCCACGAGTTCCTCGACCCGGTCCGCAACCCCTTCTTCCGGCACGCCGAGGTGGCGCTCTTCCTCGCCACCCGCGAGGGAAGGACCGTCGGGCGGATCGCCGCGGTCGAGGACCGCAACTACAACGCCTTCCACGGCTCGAAGGTCGCCTACTTCGGCCTCTTCGAGTGCATCGACGATTCGGGGGTCGCGGCCGCGCTCTTCGCGGCGGCCCGCAACTGGGCGCGCTGGCGGGGTCTCCGCCAGCTCATCGGGCCGATGAACCTGTCGACGAACCACGATTGCGGCCTGCTCGTCGAGGGCTTCGACTCCTCGCCCTACGTGATGACCGGCTACAACCCGCCGTACTACGCCGAGCTCTTCGAGGCCTGCGGGCTCAAGAAGGCGAAGGACCTGTACGCCTTCGAGCGGTCCGCCAAGGTCCCCCCGCCCGAGCGCTACGTGCGGGTCGCGGACAAGATCCGCTCGCACGAGGGCATCGCCGTCCGCGCGCTCGACCTCGACGACTTCGAGAGCGAGGTCGGGCGCATCAAGGCCGTCTACAACTCGGCGTGGGAGAAGAACTGGGGCTTCGTGCCCATGACGGACGCCGAGTTCGACAAGCTCGCGAAGGACCTCCGGCCGCTGGTCGTGCCCGACCTGGCCCTCATCGCGGAGAGCCACGGCGAGCCCATCGCCTTCTCGCTCACCATCCCGGACGTGAACCAGGCCCTGAAGAAGGTGGGCGGCCAGCTCACCACCTACGGCGTGCCGGTGGGGCTCGCCAAGCTCCTCTGGTACCAGAAGCGGATCACCAAGGTCCGGCTGATGGCGCTCGGCATCAAGGAGGGCTGGCGCCGGCGCGGGATCGACGCGGTGCTCATCGTCGAGACCATCAACCGCGCTGACCGGCTCGGGTACGAGGGCGGCGAGATCAGCTGGACCCTCGAGGACAACGACCTCGTGAACCGGGCCATCGAGGCCGCGGGAAGCCGACGCTCCAAGGTCTACCGGATCTACGAGACGGGCGTCGAATAGCCCGTGCGCTGGCTCCTCACCGGCGCGACCGGCTTCATCGGGATGAACCTCGCCGAGCGCCTCGTCGCCCGCGGCGACGAGGTGCGCGCGCTCGTCCGCGATCCGGCCGGAGCCGGCGAGCTCGTCCGCCTGGGCGCGGAGCTCGCGCGGGGCGACGTCTCGCGCCCCGACACCCTCGAGCCCGCCGTGGAGGGCGTCGACGCCGTCGTGCACCTCGCCGGGCTCGTGAAGGCGGTGACCCGCGACGAGCTCTTCGACGTCAACGCCGGGGGGACGGAGGCGCTCGCCAGCGCGGCGGCCGCCGCCGGGCGCCTGCGCTTCGTGCTCGTGTCCTCCCTCGCCGCCGCGGGCCCCTCGAGGCCCGATCGCCCCCGGACCGAGGAGGACCCGCCGCGCCCGGTGAGCCAGTACGGCGAGAGCAAGCTCGCCGCGGAGGAGGCTCTCCGCGGCTACGCCGGGGCGCTCGAGGCGGCCGTCGTTCGCCCCCCGCTCGTCTACGGCCCCCGCGACAAGGAGATGCTCCCGGCGCTCTTCCGGATGGCGAGGACGGGCCTCATCGTCAAGGCGGGGCTCGGCGAGAAGCGCTACAGCGTCATCCACGTCCACGACCTCTGCGAGCTCGTGGTGCGGGCGGCCGAGGGTGGCCGACGGCTCGAGCGGCAGGGAAGCGCCGGGATCTACTTCGCCGACTCGGGCGCTCCCCACACCTGGGACGAGCTCGGACGGGCCGCGCTCGAGGCGCTCGGGCGGCGCGGCGTGGTCGTCCCCGTCCCGGAGGCGGTGAGCTGGGTCGTCGCCGGAGCGTCCTCGGCGGCGGCGCGGTTCACCGGCCGGGCCGCCATCCTCTCGCTCGACAAGATGATGGAGATCCGCGAGGCGGCCTGGACCTGCTCGGGCGACCGGGCGCACCGCGAGCTCGGGTTCTCGCCCCGCCTCGGGCTCGGCGAGGGGATGAGGACCTCGGTCGCGTGGTTCCGCGCGCGAGGTCTCGTCTAGGCGGGGCGCGCCTCCGCCGGTACCTCGTCCTTCGGCAGCGTGCCGAAGACCCAGTCCCAGAGCGGCGTCGACACGCCGTAGCGCGCGTCCGGCGTCTTGAAGTGGTGGAGGTAGTGGTGACGCCGCAGCTTCGCGCCGAGCGCCGTGCGGGGCTTCACGTGGTGCACCACGTAGTGGGTCATGTCGTACCAGAGGTACCCGATGACCACGCCCGCGAAGAGCGGGGGGAACAGGTGCGGCCCCACCGCCAGGTGGAGCGGCGTCCCGATGACGAACGCGAGGAGGATGGAGAGCACCGGGGGCATGACGAGGCGGTCGGCGTCGTGCGGAAAGTCGTGGTGGACGCCATGGATGACGAAGTGGACGTCCTGGGCGAGCTCCGAGTCCGGGCTCGGGGTGAAGTGGAAGACCCAGCGGTGGAGCACGTACTCGAGAAGCGTCCAGCCGGCGATGCCCCCCGCCACCGCGAGCGCGAAGGCCCCGGGCCGGAGCGCCGGGTCCATGAGCCCCCTCGCGAGCAGGTAGAGCGTCGCGGGCACCCAGACGACGAGGACGTGCCACGGCTTCACGCGCGAGAGGTGATCCTCGATCCAGTCCACGCGGAACATCCGCGGGCTGCCGCCCTGGGGCGAGTGGTGACCGGGCGGTCGGGGCACGAGCCAGAACATGTCGAGGCGCTCCTGTCGGAAGTTTCGGGCGGGCAGTCTACAGTCTTCCGTGCCGCGGTGCATCACGGCTGTAGTGGTGTGGTAAAAATCGCCTCACGCATGCCACCGACACTCGCAGTTGCCCTCTGGATGCTGGCCATGGCAGAGGTGCCGCCCGCCGAAGCCCAGGCACCGGACTTCGGCTCCATCGGGCCGTCCGGCGTCGCCTCCGCCGCGACGCCGAGGCTCACCTATACGGGCCACCCCTTCCCGCCGGCCGGGTCCCCGAAGGATCAGGATCTGCTCGGTGCGCTCCTCCGGGCGCAGGCCGGCGTGACCTCCGAGAGGGCGATCGCCTTGAAGCTCACGCAGCGCCTCGGCGCGGCCGGCTTCGACCCCAAGCTCGCCGCCCTCGAGGCGAAGCAGCCTCCCGCCGACGCGTCCCGGACCGCGGAGCTCCGCACCCAGCTCCGGACTGCGTGGAACCGCGTCGCGGAGATCATGACCTCGAAGTGGCTCGTCGACCCGCGGCTCGGGTGCCGGCAGCAGGGCGTCGAGCTCGAGGTCCTCATGGGGACGCCGCCGGACAACCCGTCCTATTCGCGGCTTCCGACCGCGCGCGCCAAGGCGAAGTCCTGCCTGGACACGGAGCTCCTCATGCTCCGACCCCTCGAGAAGGCGAACCAGGATCTCCTCGCGGTCGTCGCGGAGGTTCGCTCGGCGCTCGGGCTCGGCCGGGGAGGAGCGGACGGCGCCGGGGGTCCCGCGGAATCCCCGGTGCCGGATGGGAGAGCGCGGTGAAGAAGCTCGCCATCGTCGCCGCTGCGGGCGTGCTGCTCGTCGTCGTGGGCGCCGTCCTCGTCATCCTCCTCTACACCGAGCCACGCGCTACCTCCACCGGCGGGCCATCTCAGCCGGAGGTTGCTTCGCCGCCCCCGCCGCCCACGATCCCTGCGCCGCTCCCGGCGCCGCCCCCGGGGAGCCTCGCTCCAGGACCCGCGATCCAGGTCGCGAGGCCGGGCTGGGAGCAGGCGCGACAGCTGCAGCTCCCGGACGCCGTCGTCCGGCGGGAGCTTTCCCCTCCACTCGCCCCCTGCTTCGAGCGGGTTCGCGACGGGAGGGGCGGAGCGCCGGTCATGCGGCTGCTTTTCGAGGCCATCCCCGGCGGGCTCAGGGTCGTCGACACCGAGCCCGTCTCCCGCGACCCGGGGAACGAGGCGCTCGTCTCGTGCGCCGAGCAGGTGCTCCGGGACCGAAAGGTCTCGATGGAGGGGTTCGCTCCGGGAGAGCGCCTCGAGGCGAGCTACGCCCTGGCCGATCCCGAGCAGGCGAGGGGCGATCGCCGCCAGGACAGGGGCAACAACCCCTCGTCGCCCCAGCGGACGTTCCAGCGCCAGCGCGGCAAGGGGCCCGGCTACGTGGCGCCATAGCCGGCTCGGGCCGACGGACGGCGAGAACGACGGCCGAGAGACGCAACGGGGGCGACCCGGAACCGGGCCGCCCCCGTGCGACCTATGCGGTGCTCACTTCACGACGAGGCTCGTCCGCATCATCTCCGAGTCCTCGTGCGAGTTGATGTGGCAGTGCCACACGTACGGGCCGGAGGTGACGGCCGGGAACACCCAGGTGCTCGCATCGCCCGCGCCGCACTTGCTCGAGTTCGCCGACGAGCTCGAGCAGGAAACGCTCGTGCTCGTGCCGGTCGACGACACGGCGCAGGCGCTCGTGGCGAAGCAGTTGGGGTTGCCGGATCCCGGGGCCGTGACGTCGAGGCCCTTCGGGTCGGTTCCCTGCTTCCAGCTCCCGTTCCAGTAGGCGACGAAGGTCAGGACCGATCCGGGCATGGCCCGCATGGCGTCCTTCCAGCCCGCCTCGGTCGCGTCCGGCGGGGACTTCGATCCCTGGAGGAACGGCGTGGGGTCGACGGTGAGCTGCAGCAGGCCTCCCGGGGAGGGCCCGAGCGTGCACGCGTTGTCCCCCGGGTCCGACTGGCACATCGCGAGCTTCCAGCCCCCCACGTCGAAGTTCTGGCGGCTCACGATCTGTGCCTTGACGAGGTGCGGATGGATCGGGTGCGCGTCGACGGTCGTGTTGATGATGTTCCAGACCTCGTAGGTGCCCATCTTCGGGGTCTCCGTCACGTCGTACTCGAAGGGCACGCCGTTGATCTGGAGGCCGAGCGAGGCGCCCGTCGTCCCGTCGATACGCTCGTTCAGGTAGAGGTTCCGGACCGCGGCGACCGGCACGCCCTTCGCGAGGTTGCCCTGCCCGTCCGTGAGCGCGACGAAGTCCGGGTCGAGCGTGGACGGGATGTACAGGCAGGAGGCCGGAAGGTTCGCTGGCGGGCTCGAGCAGGTCGGGACCGCCGCGATGGCCGTGCCGCTGATGGGCGTCTTCAGGTTCTTGACCACGTCGAACCGCATGATCGTCGCCATGTCCTGGTAGGGGCTGCCCGGATCCCAGGGGCCCGTTCCGCCATCGGGGTACGGGGCCGCGGCGGTGTTGATCATGTAGATCGAGTTCCCGGCGTAGTTCGTGAAGTCGAGGATGAACTCGTAGCGCTCGCCCGGGCACATCGTCACGTTCGTCGCCGAGACCGGCTTAGGGAGGTAGCCCTGCTCGTTCGCGATGATGGTGAACGGGATGAGCTTCGTCGGGGGAGCAGCCGAAAGCGTTCCGCCCGCCCACGGGTTCGTCTTCGTGAAGCTGAGGCTGTAGCAGCGCGCGTCGGAGCCGTCGACGAGCCGGATGCGGTAGTTGCCATTCACGACGGTCTTCTTCGGCCAGATGACCCCGTTCACGAGCGCATTGCTCGCGAAGTACTCGGGTACCCAGACCGGGTGGACCTGGGGATCCGGACCAGGCGCGAAGCTCGTGTTCCCCGGGAACGGTGGGTAGCCGGAGGCCCCGAGGACGTTCGACATGCCGTTCGGGAAGTTGATGGTGCCGTCCGCGTTGAAGTCGCGGTCCTGGATCGCGAAGAAGAAGTCGTAGAGCGGGATGTTCAGGTCGCCGCGGGGCTCGGTGACGACGTCCACCCAGGTGTACGCGCAGCTGTCGGACTTCGGGCCCTGGCACGCGCCGTTCTTCACCGGGTAGTGCCTCGCCGGGTCCTTCACCGGGAAGAAGCCCGCCGGGCCGGCGATCACGTTGTGGTGGGTCTTGCCGAGGGTGTGGTCATGAAACCAGATCGTCGACTCTTCGTTCACCAGCGGGTACGCGTAGGTGTCGTAGTAGTACGACGAGTACGCGTTCGCGCTCGACGGCCCGCCGGGGCGGAAGATGTTCGAGTACTGCGTGCCGACCGTGTACGGGGAGAGGGAGCCCTGGGGAGCGCCGAAGGCCGGGTCGAGGGGCCAAGGCTGCGGGCTGTAGATCTGCCCGGTGTTGCGGTTCCCGAACCACTTCTCCGCGAAGCCGTCCGTCTGCGGCGGGATCTCTCCGCCGTGGAGGTGCGTCACCCAGGAGTTGTCGGGCTGCATGGGGCTGCCGTACTGGTTCACGCCGTCGTAGGGCAGCGGGTTGTTCTGGAAGGTGGCAGGTGCCTTCTGCGGGTCGATCGCGAACTTCACCCCCATGAAGGTGCGGTCGATCGCACAGGGCCAGTCGGCCGCCTCGGGGTGCGGGCAGAAGAGGTGGTTGTTCGGGAACTCGTTGATGTACTTCACCACCACCGGGCGGCCCGTCGTCCCGCGGATGCTGATCGAGGGCCACGTCGCCACGTAGCTGTTCGCGGACCACGAGGAGGTCGGCCCCGGCGAGAAGAGCTTCAGGCTCGTGAGCGCGGCCGTCACCGGGCCGCCGCTCATGTTGACCTGGCCGACGCCCCAGATGGGCGTGAGGAGCGGGTTGCCGCTCGCGTCGGTGATGCCGGTCCACTGCTTGCCGTTCGGGACCGTGAAGCCGGGGTTCGGGAAGAGGCCCGCCTTCGCGATGCCGTCGAAGCCCCATGACTCGTGCAGCCCGATCTCGTAGTAGTCGGCGTTCTTGTACTTCGTCGTGTCGGGCGTGTAGTCGAGCGGGTTCAGCGCTTCCCAGGTGTACTTGTTCTTCCTCTGGGTGTCCCCGGTGAGGAGGCCCTGGTTGAGCACGGGGGCGGCCACGCTGCCGCACTTGCCCCAGCTCGCAGCCGTCTGGTTCGAGGTGCCCCCCGAGTCGCACGCGAACGAGGGAGCGTTCGCGAGCGTACAGACGGGAAGCGTGCTGAGGGGCGCGTTCGCCGGCGTCACGCACTGCCCGGGGTACGGGTAGAGCGACTGCCAGTACGCGCCCGTCGGGGCATTGGCCCAGTTCTGCGGCGGATATATTGCTTGTGCACTTGCCGTGAACGATGCCGCGATCCCGGCGACCGCGGCCAAAGCACGGACGACACCGAGTTTGCTCTCCACTTTCCCCTCCTTGGTTGGACCGGCGAATCGTCCGCGCGGCTCTGCCCCCGCAGGGCACGCGGACGCGTGCGGATACGCGCCTGCCCCCTCCCAAAGGGCAGTTGTCGAGCCATGGTAAGGAAGTGAAATCGATCCCGGGAAACCCCGATGGGGCTGTGCAAGTGCTGGATTTGCGCTGCCAAATCCGGACAGGCGCGAGAAAATCCCTTCCCAGCAACACTTCTTAACATTTTGCCCGTGCCCCATCAGCGCGGCGCGCAAGGAAGTGAGTCTCCGTGACCCGCCCCAACTGGCCGATCCGCGCGCCGCCGCGACGCAGGACGAATTCGAGTCCGGTCCGCGCCCGCGCGCCAAGGAGGCCAGGATGACTTCCCCGCTCGCCTCGATCCCTTGCGCCCTCGTCCTCGCGTTCGGGTCCGCGGCGGCGGAGCCGCTCACGCCCCTCGCGGCGCCCGCGGCGACCGGTGCGGCGGAGGCCGGCGGCCCCGCCGGCCCCTTCGCCGACCTCGCCGGGTGGAGCGCCCGGTGGGGCATGAGCGTCGACGAGGTGCTCCGATCCTTCCCGGGCAGCGCGCGGAGGATGGAGCCGCCGCTCGAGCTCCCGAACGGTCGGGTCGTCGCGGCCGTGCTCCCGCGGGTCAGCGCCTGGTCGCGGACCTTCGAGGCCCGGTTCGTCTTCGCGGACGGCCGGCTCGCGCTCGTGAGCCTCCGGCCGCAGGACGCCGCGCACCCCGACGCGAACTACTTCGAGGCGCTCGAGAGGGCGCTCGCCAAGGCCTGGGGCGAGCCGGCGCGCTCCGTGCGCGAGGGCGACGTCGTCGACCTGCGGGAGACGCGCTGGGTGAGCGGCGGGAGCGCCGCGGACCTGAAGTTCATCCCCGGGACGGTGGCCCTCCTCTACCACCCCGCGACGGCGTCGCCGGGGCGCTGAGGCCTCGCCGGGCCGTTTCGAAGGCCAGGGGCCACGAGGCGGGCCTTGTCCCGGGCGCCCCGCCGTGGCAAGAGGCAGCGCCCGTGCTCGACCTCTCCACCCTGAACCCGCCGCAGCGCGAGGCCGCGACCATCCCCGAGGGCCCGGTGCTGGTCCTCGCCGGCGCCGGCTCGGGGAAGACCCGGGTGATCGCCCACCGCGTCGCCTGGCTCCTCGAGGAGGGCGCCGATCCGGGCGCGATCCTGGCCGTCACCTTCACGAACAAGGCCGCCGCGGAGATGCGCGAGCGCATCGGGGCCCTCGCCCGGGGCGGCTCCAAGGTCCAGGTGTCGACCTTTCACGCCTTCGGCCTCTGGCTCCTCGCAAAGGAGCACGCCGCGGCCGGCCTCCCGCGGCGCTTCGCCGTGCTCGACGCGGGCGACCAGATCGCGCTCGTCCGCCGCAGCCTGGGCGAGGTCCGCGTCGACGACCGCCGCTTCGACGTGAGGCGCGTGCTCGCCATCCTCTCCCGGGCGAAGAACGCGCTCGAGGACGAGATCGCGCCTTCCCCGGAGGGCAGGGGAGACGACTACGACCTCGCAGCCCGGGAGGTCTGGCCGCGCTACCGGGAGGCCTTGCGCGCGCAGCGGGCCGTGGACTTCGACGACCTCATCGCGGGGCCCGTGGCGCTCCTCGGGCGCGACGCGGCCGTGCGCGAGAAGTACCGCGACCGGTTCCGGCACGTCCTCGTCGACGAGTACCAGGACACGAACCCGGGCCAGCTGCGCCTGCTCGAGCTCCTGTGCTCCCCGGGCAAGGGGAGGGGAACCCGCGCCTGCAAGGGGCGGAGCCTGTGCGCGGTGGGGGACGACGACCAGGCGATCTACGGATGGCGCGGCGCCGAGGTGCGGAACATCCTCCGCTTCGAGCAGACCTTCCCCGGCGCCACCGAGGTCCGGCTGGAGCAGAACTACCGGAGCGTCCCCGCCGTGCTCGAGGCCGCCCACGCCGTGGTCTCGCAGCTCCCCGAGCGGCGCCCCAAGAAGCTCTGGACCGCGACGGTCGGTGGCCCGAAGGTCTCGCTGGTCGTCACCCCCGGCGAGGACGACGAGGCCGCCTTCGTGGCCCGGAGCATCGCGCAGCGCCTGGCGCGCGGCGCCCGCCCCGACGACATCGCGGTGCTCTACCGCACCAACGGCCAGTCGCGGCCGTTCGAGGAGGCGTTCCGGGCCCGGGGCATCCCCTACGAGGTCGTGGGCGGGACCGAGTTCTTCGACCGCCGCGAGGTGCGGGACGTGCTCGCCTACCTCAAGCTGCTCGCCAATCCCGCGGAC
>DATKJV010000048.1:0-11890 GCA_035543235.1 Anaeromyxobacteraceae bacterium
CCTTCTCGCGTGGGCGCCCGCGGTGTTCCGCCCGGCCGGTCCCGCTTCGCGGGGCGACGCCGCGGCGGGAGCGGACCCCGTGGCCTCCACCGCGTGGTGGGCGCTTCGCGAGCGCGCCCCCGATGCCGCCGAGCTCGCGATCCCCACGGGAGCCTCCGATGACGCCCGCTGAAACCTCCCCCCGCCGGATCCACCTCCTGTCCGCGGTCGTCGTGCTCGGGTCATTCCTGGCCGGGGCGGTCGCGGGCGTGGGCTTCTACAGATGGGCCACGCCACACGGACCGCCACCGCGCGAGCGCTCGGCGCTCCCGCCCCACTTCCGGGATCTCGGGCTCACGCCGGAGCAGGAGGCTCGGGCGGCTGCGATCCTGGAGCGGCACCGTCCGGAGATCGACGCCGTGATGCGCGAGACCTACCCGCGCATGCAGGCCATCGTCGAGAGGACCCACAACGAGCTGAAGGAGATCCTGACGCCCGCGCAGCGCGCCCGATTCGAGGAGATCGAGAGACGGCGTCCGCCTGGATTCGTGCCCTCCCACCCTGGGGGCAATGGATTCCCACCTCCCGAGCCACCCCCCCCCAGTGGTCTTCCAGGGGCACCGCCTCCGGGGCCACCCCCCTAACCTTGCCGAGGGCTCTGCGGGACGAGTCGTCCCGCGTGTCATCTAGTCCCGGTCCGACCTCGCCCCTTCTCGCGGCAGTGCGGCGGCGGGATCACGACCGAGCTCGCCCAGGCTCTCCTCTGCGACGGGAAAGGCACGGTCGGCGACGCCGAGTCGTTCGACCTCCGCTCCGTCGTCAGATCGGGGGCGCTCGACCCGTCGATTGGAACGGAGCGCGTGGCCCTCCTTCCATTCGCCCCGGGCGCACGGCCTCAACTCACGGGGCGATATCGGCTCTCTCAAGCCGTAGGCGAAAGGAGGCGGCGTGTGGAGCTCCGAAAGACCGTCGAGCCTCGGCCGTCGCTTCACATCGAGGCCTCTCGTAAGTCAAATTTTCCGATCCTAGCGTCGACGGGCCGTGTGCACGCCGCCCCTCTCACGGCGTCCACGCGAGAGCACCGGCTTCACGCCTTTGGGGGGTATCGCTGGGGTGGCACCGGCCACCCCTCCCTTGCGGGCCACCCCCATCGGGCCAAACGAGTCGGGACCATGGAACGATGTGATGGCCGATAAGCGATCCGAACGATCGAGCTTTCGCACGGCCAGGCCCCAAAGGCGTGCCCGCGATGGTTTGAACCCCTAACGGATCACGTATTCACGGTACACAGCCTTCGCTCGCAGTGAGGGGCACGGGGGCTAACGTCTCCTGCGACGGCCTTGGGGGGCGGTGGTTCTGTCATAGGGGCGGGAAGGCTGGCTCCTCCATGGACCGTTTCGGGGCACTCGAACGAGTGCCCGGGAGCAAGCAGTCAACGGGACGGGAAGAGGAGAAAGCCATGCGGCACACAAAGGTCGTGGGCGTGCTGGGGTTGTTGGCGCTTACGCTGTTCATCGTCCATTGTGGATTCGGAACTCATGCCCAAAACCCCACCGCGATGAAGGTGGGCGTCAGCATCAAGGGCCTCAGCGCATCAGAAGGGTTCTGCTTCACCTACACGGTCTATTCGGCACCGAACAATGGGAGCGGGCAACCGGGAGGCTCCTGGGCTCCGGTCTCGGGCCAGCAGAACGTGACCGTTTGCGCTCCGGCGGAGGGCGTGGATCGGTACGTCACGGATGCCATCTGCCAGGGCAACCAGCTCTTCGTCGTCACGTACCAGATCAACGTCTTCGAGTGCGCGAACGCGACGGGGTCTTGGACTCCTGCGAACACCACCGGGCCGTGCGCTGGGGGGAGCGCAAACACCACGCAGACCCCGATCTTCGCGTCGTCGTCGGGTTCGGCGGGGTTCGGGCAGTGCGTGTCCAGCGCCGATCCCGCGTCCATCGCCGAGGTCCAGTTCGCCCAGAATGCTGGCGTCTCGACCATCGATCCCGGCGTGCAGATCGACCAGGTCTGTCTCAGCAACAAGGACATCTGCGACGCCTTCGTCGACACGAGCGCCGCGACGGGCCAGACGTATGCCTGCACCACGGCTGCCGGCAATCCGAACGGCGCCGGGCAGCCCGGCGAGTTCATCAGCTCGCTGTTCGTCGAGCCCACGGGCTGCGCATGCCCGACGGGTGCTGAATGTGCTCCCGACAACTTCTGCCAGCTCTTCCGCGGCGCGATCCAGACCAAGAGCTATGACGGCTGCGACTGCATCGCCAGCCCGTCGACGTGCGGAGCCTGTGGACCCCAAAACGTCGGCGGGATTCCCGTCCGCTCCATCCAGAACCTCATCAGCCCGAGCGCCGAGATCTGGTATCTCCTCTATCCGCTCGCGCTGCCATCGGGCTCGCTCTTGCTGATCCAGAGGCCTTGGGTGGTGCACAACACGGGGACCGGCACGGATCCCTTGTTCCCGTACAATCCGTCGATCCCGCAGGTCACCATCAACAGTTGGTACTACCTGGCCGGGACGGCGACCAAGCCTTCGGTGGGCTTCCTCTACTCCCCGAGCTCCAGCCACACCACGGAGATCTTCAGCAATGTCGCGAGCGACTGCGACGCGCCGCTCGACATCAGCCACAACAAGACCAACATCTCCGCGGCCTACGTGAACCCACAGTGTAATGGCGACGCCGCGGGCTCGAGCACCGCGGTTGCTCTCGGAACGATCCCGGGCGGCAGCGGGTACGGCACGGACCCGAACGGCGCGTTCATGGCCGTGTTCTCCTGCGCGTCCCCGTCGCTCCTCTTCGTGCCCTGCAATGCCGCGAACGACGCGCTCACCAACCCGGTGTGCTCGCAGTCCGGGGGTCAGCTGCAGCACCTGTAGGGGTGGCTCGCATCAACGGCGGGGGGCCCGGACGTCGTCCGGGCCCCTGCCGGGCGCGGAGCACAACGGGGCGTCCGTCGGGTCGGGATGAGGTGGGACATGCGCCATAGCGGGAGCATCGTCGCAGCGGCAACCGCCGGCCTCGTCGCAGGCTGCGGGCTTCAATCCTCGGCGTCCCCGGAAAGCAGCATGCGTTCCCAGGTCAGCGTCGCCTGTAAGGTCTCCGGCCTGCCGCAAGAGCAGGGGCTCTGCATGACGTGGAAGCTCTTCCAGGGCGACGGCGCAGGCTGGGTGCTCGTCACCTCTCGCGACACCCCCATTTGCGGACCCATTGGAGACACGATCCTTCTGGACGAGGCGGCTTGCGAAGTGGGAAAGCGCTTCCTCGTGGAGTACGCGGTCACCGCGACGGTGGATGGCACCGTGCAGGGAAGCGACGGCTGGGGCTTCTCGGCGCTGTCTGGCGGAGGGGCGAGCGACGTCTGCGCATCCGGCAGCGACAAGGCTTCGCTGGCCGTCGTGCAGTTCGCAACCGTCTTCCGACAAAAGGGCCATTCCTGCGGCTCGGACATGCTGTCCAAGGGCACGTGGGACGGATCCGGCGTCTGGCAGAGCGTCCTTTGGGTGGAAGCCCCCGACTGCGTGGTGGGAGGCCCGCCGGGCTCTTTCTGCCACGTGTTCGACGGAAACGTTCAGACGGAGCAGACAGGTCTGAGCGGCGACGACGGCAGCCGCTACGCCTTCAATGCGGTTGATTCGTCCAGCGATGCCAACCAAGTCTACTACCTGGTCTTCGATCCGACGGTCGCGACCGGAGTTCTCCAGCTTCTCAATCAGCCTTGGCTCGTCGGTCACGATTCGACCGGCCAGGAGGAGGACTTGGGCGCGGAGGGCGCCCAGTCGTATCGCCTGGACGACTCGGCGGACGGGCCGCGCCATGTGGGGTTCCTTCGCGACGATTCGCAGACGGCAGGCTGCACCGAGGTCGTCTGGCACAACGACGCCGACTGCGACCGCCCCCTAGGCAAGGATCGCCTGCACCGGCAAAGTTTCGCAAATCCACCGTGCAAGGACGGAAGTGCCAGCCAGCGCTTGCAGCTGGAGGGCACGGGCGGAAGCCGCTTCGACGTGACGTTCCTTTGCGGCGACGGTGCGACACACGCGGTACCTTGCGACGCGAAGCTCATGCCCAACGGGTTGGTCTGCGACGCCTCCCACGCTTCCTGAGCCCGGCGACCTGGGGCTGCCGGGTCTCGTCGGAGCGTGCCCGCAGTCATCGTGAGCGCCCCCGTGGGCCGCGCGGTAGGCCGACGCGTTGAACCTCGGGTTCACACGCCGGACAGATGACTTCGCCGCGCTCCGTGCGGCCTCGGTAGTCGCCAGGTCCTGCGCCTGGGCGTGTGGATCCCACCTCGTGGAGGCGAGCAGGCCCGCGCGGCTCCGGAGCTCCAGGTCTGCCTGCCTGTTGACGCCGCGCCCGGCGCCTGGAGGATGCCCAGGGGCGACGGCGACGCCGGTCGACGCGTTTCTGTACCCGTTCCAGTGTCCCCGTAAACGATCGCTCATAGCCGTTTATCGAGAGTCAGCTGGGTACATCGTCCGAGTCAGGCAGTCCCATTCGGGAGTGCCTGAATCACGGTACGTTACACGCCGAAATCGTCCCTTATCCTGCCCCCCTGGAGTCGGTTCCATTCTTTCTTCGGGGGGAGGTCACATGGCGATCGAGGGCATCACCGCCGGACACGCGCGTCTGCGCGGCTTCACACTTCTTAATATCTCGCGACTCACCGTGATGTCGTTCGCCGCACTGGCGCTGCCTGCCGCGGCACAGGTGCCTTCGCTCCCGGACCTGACCGGAATCGTCACGGACCGGGCGACGGCGATCGCGCTCGGCAAGGCGCTCTTCTGGGACCAGCAGGCCGGCAGCGCGGGCGTCGCGTGCGCGGGGTGCCACTTCCACGCGGGGGCCGACACGCGGCTCAAGAACCAGCTGTCGCCGGGCTTCAACGACATCACGAAAGGCCCGAACGGCGACTCCACCTTCGGTTCCACCCGGTCGGATACGGGGACCGTGCCGGCGGGCTACATGCCGTCGGGCGTCCCCGCCGGCTCGAACTACGTGCTCACGAATGGCGACTTCCCGCTGCACCACCTCGTCGACGAGACGAACCGGAACTCCGCCATCGTCACAACCACGAACGACCGCATCTCGTCTCAGGGCATGTTCGACCAGGCGTTCAAGGGCGTTCTCCCGCTCGGCCTGAACGACATCTGCGGCCCGGCGAGCGGCCTCATCTTCCACGCGGGCGCCTTTCCGACCCGCCAGGTGGAGCCGCGCAACACCCCATCGGTGATCAACGCGGCCTTCTCCCACCGGCAGTTCTGGGACGGGCGTGCCAACAACTTGTTCAACGGCGTCGGCCCGTTCGGCATGCGGGACATCCTCGGCGACCCGAACAAGCGCCTCATCGTCCTTGACGCGAACAGCAAGCCCCAGCTCGGCTACCTGCAGCTCCCGGACGCGAGCCTCGCCTCACAGGCCGTCGCCCCGCCGGTCAGCGCGAAGGAGATGTCCTGCAACGGACGAAAGTTCCGGGACGTGGGCCGGAAGCTCCTCACCACCGTGCCGCTCCTCCAGCAGACGGTGGCCCCGGACGACAGCGTCCTCGGGCCTTACGCCGCCAAGAACGGCCACGGGCTGTCGCTCCAGTACCTCTACGCCTCCCTCATCGCGAAGGCCTTCGACAAGAAGTACTGGTCCGCGCCCGGGCTCTACGACATCGTCAACGGGCAGCTCGTGAAGAGCACGAAGGGCTACACCCAGATGGAGACGAACTTCTCCATGTTCTGGGGTATCGCCATCATGCTGTACGAGTCGACGCTCATCTCGACCCAGAGCGAGTACGACACGCTTATCGCCTCCGGGGACCTCGTCGTCGTAGGCGCCGGCAACGTCAACTTCGACTGCGAGGCCTCGCCGAACGTGGATCCGCTGCTCGCGAAGGGCTGCAAGATCTTCAACCGCTTCCCGCCGTTTCCGGGCGTGCCGCCGGCGCCGGACGGCGTCAACGGGGTTGGCTGCGCCCTCTGCCACGGGGGCCCGGTGTTCACGGAGGTCGCGAAGCCCGCCGGGGCGCCGTTCACGCCGTTCTTGGCCCCGGTCCCCGACGTCCGCAACGTCCTCGACATCCGCGACCTGGGGTTCGCCAACATCGGCATCCGCCCGGCGTTCAGCGACCCCATGCTCGGCGGGAAGGATGACTACGGTAACCCGCTGTCCTACGGCCGGCAGTACAGGTCCGGGAACATCCTCGACCCGTTCTTACAGAGCGCGATCGCAGACGGTCAGAGCATCGATCCGGGCATCGCCAGCGGGACGGTGACAAAGCTCGAGGTCGACGGTGCCTCCAAGATCCCGGGGCTCCGGAACGTCGCTCTCACCCCGCCCTACTTCAGCTGGGGCGGATACTCGAGCCTGAGGCAGGTGATGAAGCTCTACAACCGCGGCCTGAGCCGCCGGGACATCACCTATGCTGGAGACCCGAACGCGCTCGGCAGCACCTGCGTCACCGGCGACGATTCAGGCTCCGGGCCGGACGGGAACCAGCCCTGGCCGGTGACCACCAGCGACTGCGGAACGAACGCGACCGGGCTCGCCCAGCCTCTCGGCCTCCTCGACTGCGACGCGAACGGGCAGGTCACCTGTGACCCGACGAAAGACGACCTCTCGGCGCTCGTGCGTTTCATGACGTCCCTCACGGACCCGCGCGTGCAGTGCGACCAGGCGCCCTTCGACCACCCATCGCTCACGGTCCTCACCGGTGCGAACCCGACCGACAAGAACCACGACGGCAAGGCGGACGACCTCACCTTCGTCTTCCCTGCGGTCGGCGCGAGCGGGTACTCGGCTTCGTCGGGTTACTGCATCCCCAACGCCGGGGACCTGTTCGCTCCAGGCATGCAGGCGCGGTCCGGCGGCGCGAAGTCGCCGTAGCGCACCGGCGTGCGCTCGGGGAAGGCGTCGGCCTTCGACAGCAGGCCACGTCTTCCCCGAGGCCGTCGGTCCCGGATGAGCCGGCCGCCACTGCGTGAGGGCGGGGGCGCTCGCCGGTCGGTTCGAAAGGCGCGCGCCCGTTCGCGGCCTGCGCGCCGCAGCAGAGAAACGGACATTTCCCCGCAGGGGGTGACTCGGGTACCCCGTTTCGTGGTAGGAGTTCGGGAGAGAAGTTTGATCGGCGTCAATCGAGAGACCGTCTCTACTTTCGGCGGGAGTGGCCGAAGATGCGCTTCGAAGTTCTGGCGGACATCGCCATCTTGTTCCTCGTCGGGGCGCTGGCCTCCGGGGGCTTCATCTACGCGTTCGGCCGCTCTCGGCGTCGGCCATTCGTCGAGGAGCGTGCCCGGCCCAGGACATGACAACCCCCGCCGCCGATTCGCCGAGTCCCGCCCTCGCCACGCAGAGGAACGTCCTCGTGGTCGAGGACCACGAGGACATGCGGGATGCGCTCGTCGAGATCCTGAGGCTCGAGGGCTACCGGGTATCGTGGGCGGCGGACGGGAGACAGGCGCTCGCCGAGGCGAGGCTCCATCGGCCGGACGTGATCCTCCTCGACCTCATGATGCCGGAGATGAACGGGTGGCAGTTCCGGGCGGAACAGTCGAAGGACCCTGAGCTGTCGGTGGTGCCGGTGATCGTGATGTCGGCCTACGCGAGCGACATGGACGCCGCGGCAACGCTGCCGAAGCCCTTTCTCATCGAGGACATGCTGGAGACCGTCCGCCAGTTCATCCAGCCGCCCTAGTCCGGAGTCACGGAAGTCCCGCGCGGATACCCGTTCCGCTGGTCGCCGAAAGCCCGTCGACCACGCTCGCGTCCGCGCAGGCGGTCGGGTGCGCGTGGGGCGAGCGCCCCGGACACGTGCCGAAAGGGAGGCATGCGCGCCACACGCGGCTGGCACGCCTTCCACTGGTGGCGTGGCCTCTCCTGCCCCGCCGAGTTCTTCCCCGTGGCACGCAGCGCCAACGCGAACGTCGTCCAAGAGGCCCAGCCCGCCTCGCTCGCCGTGATGCACGACGGCGAGCCGGTCCACGCATCGTGGTTCACGCTCGCCCAGGATGGCCATCGCGAGCTCGAGCGAGCGTTCGCCTATGGCTTCGAAGCGAGGCCGTCGCCGGACGGGACGGCTACGCCAGGGGTGCCCCGTGGCCGTCGCGACGATCACCGGCCGCGAAGGGCGTCTTCGTTTCCGTGAGCAGCGGCCCGTTTCCGAAGGCGCGTTCCGTCGAACTCGAAGGGTACGACCCCGAGGACAGTCATGTCGTCCGAGAGGTCATCCCCGCAGGCTGACGCCGCCGGAAGCCTCGAGCCGCGCCTTCGGGCGGCTCGGGCGGGGCGCCCGCGTCGGCCCTCACCGGGACGCGCGCCGGGACGCCTCCGTGACGAGATCCTGGAAGGGAAGCCAGGCGAGCGCCGCGGATCGCTGGTCCCATCCCGCCTCGCACTCCCCGCCCGCGCTCGGCTCGAGCGACTGGCACATCCTGGGCCTCTCCTCGAACCGGAAGGCGCAGCCGCCGGACGCGAGGAAGACGCACGGGGACTCCTCCCCTCCCCGGAACGCCTCGCCCTGCTCCCGCTCGGCGACCGTGGCGGGGCGCGGGTACTGGATGACGCGGTAGCGGTCCTCGTCGGGCGGCGGCTTGCCGTCCACCCAGGGGACGCCGACGTGGCGCACGAGCACCCAGTCGCCGGAGGTGAGCGCCGCCGAGA
Source organism: Anaeromyxobacteraceae bacterium (assembly GCA_035543235.1). Classification (GTDB taxonomy): domain Bacteria; phylum Myxococcota; class Myxococcia; order Myxococcales; family Anaeromyxobacteraceae; genus DATJZG01. The sequence continues at coordinate 8,631 of DATKJV010000048.1, forward strand.
GCGCCGCCGCGGGGTCGGCCGCAGCGAGGAACCGGTCCGGTGCCTCGATGCCGGGGCGGTGGCGGCAGCACTCGCCGCCGCAGGCCGCGCACAGCGCGGGACGCTCGTTGTTCTCTGGGGAAGACGAGCTCACGCCTTCTTCTATCCGAGCCGGGCGCGCGCCGACAACGACCGCGCAGCTCAGTACCCGCGAGCGCGAACCCGCGCCTCGATCTCCTCGACGAAGGTCCGCGGGTCCTCCACGGTGACGACGACCCGACCCTCGTCGGTGTCAAGCAGCACCGCGCCGCCTCTGCGCCATGCATAGAGCCGGAACGACCCGAGGGCTGGGCCGCGGAAGCGGCCGTAGGCCACCGGGCCGAGCGCCGTGCCGGCGGTGCGCACCCACCCGCGCCTCTGCTCGGGCGTGAGCGGAGCCGCGCTGTGGACCGAGGAGATCGGGATGTCGATGGGCCCCGCCCAGCGCCTCTCGACGCGGACAAAGTCCCCCTCGATCCCGACCCGGACCGGCGCCATGCCCCAGGAGACCGCGAAGACGGCCGCGGCGATTCCCAGCGCGCCGAGGACGCCGACCGCCGGGAGGAGCCAGCGACTCGGCCCGGCGGGCCTGGCGCGGAGGAGCTCCGCCTGCTCGACCGACGCGGCGCGGGGTGCGCGAGCGAGAACCGCCTCGAGGAAGCGATCCGGCGGCTCGGGCGAGAGGATGAAGCGGCCCCGGACGGTATCCAGGCACACGAGATCCTTCGTTCGCGTGGCGTAGAGGCGGAAGGAGCCGAGCGTGGGGCTTCGGTACCGCCCGTAGTACCCGCAAAACCCGCTCGCGCCGGCCAACCGGATCGCGCCTCGCAGCGCCCCCTCCGGGAGGCGCGCGACCGCCCGAACTCCCCCGAGGTCGATCTCGACGGGGAGGACGAGGCGCTCCACCACCAGGCGGCCACCGGCGATCCGGAAGCCGCGGGGCGCGAGGGCGAACACGAGCACGAGGATCAGCGGGAGGACGGCCGCCGCGAGGATTCCCGGCGACGCCCCCTCGCTGAGGGACGGCCAGACCGATACGAGCACGAAGGCCACCACCGCCGCGGTGACGAGTCCGACGAGCGCGGTCGAGAGTCGAAGGGTCCGGTCCCACGGAGACGCGAAGTACAAGGGCGAGGGCTCCCGGCGGGTCGTCCCCGCCGCTCTCCACGGTAGACGAGGGGACGCTCAACGCAACAACGCGCCCGGCCGGCTTCGCTAAGCCCGCCCTCTCCGCACCGCGGCGGGCTTCCGGGCGAGGAATAGGACGTGCCGCGAGCCGGGAGCACCCCTTCCCCGCGCCTTGACGGCGACGACCTCGGCCTCGAGGCCCGCCCGGGCGAGGCGCGTCCGATAGGCGTCGTCGGGTCCCGCGGACCAGACGGCGAGGACCCCGCCCGAGGCGAGCGCATCCCGGCATGCGCGCACGCCCCGCTCCCCGTACAGGGCGTCGTTCCCTTCCCGGACCGGGGACGAAGGGCCGTTGTCGGCGTCGAGCAGGATGGCGTCGAAGGCGCCCCTCGCCTCCGCAATCCGGCCGGCGACGTCGCCGATCTGGATGCGGACGCGGGGGTCCTCGAGGGGCCTCCCGGCGAGGTCCGCCACCGGCCCCCGGTTCCACTCGACGATCTCCGGCGAGATCTCGGCCACGACCGCACGGTCCCCGGGCCCGAGCCGATCGAGCGCGGCCCGGAGCGTGTAGCCCAGGCCGAGACCGCCCACGAGCACCGTGCGCCGGGAGGCCCTGGCCCCGAGCCGGTCGAGGGCGAGCTCGGCGAGTGCCTCCTCCGATCCGTGCTGGCGGCTCGACATGAGCACCCGGCCGCCGCAGCGGACCACCCACTCGCCGCCGCGGCGCGCGAGTACGAGGTCCGGCCCTCCCTCCATCCGGGCGCTCGCGATGGTCTCCCAGGGCTGCACGGCAGAGTCCTACCGCAGTTCTGGCCGGGCGCGCCCATTTCCCGAGCGCGACGCACCGCGGCGTGGAAGCGCTCAGGGCGGGCTGGCAGGACGAGGCCCGGTTCGGGTAAGGATCGGGCATGGCCTTCACCGTTCGGTACGCCTCGACCAATGAGGACCGCGATTCGGCCTTCGTGCTGCGCCGCGAGGTGTTCGAAGTCGAGCAGAACGTCCCGCGGCCGCTCGACCGCGACGCCTACGACTTCAACGCCGACCACGTGGTCGCCTTCGACGAGTCCGGCCAGTGCATCGGAACCGGGCGCGGCGTCCGCGTCGACAGCCGCACCTGCCAGATCGGCCGGATGGCGGTCGCGAAGTCCTGGAGGAAGCACGGCGTCGGCGCCGCGGTCCTCGAGGCGCTCGAGCACATGGCGGCCCTGCGCGGACTCCGCGAGATCACGGTGCACTCGCAGCTCCCCGCCGAGCGCTTCTACCGGAACCGCGGCTACGCCACCGAGGGCGCGGAGTTCCTCGAGGAGGGCGTCCCCCACGTCCTCATGAGGAAGATCCTCGTCCGCTGACGCGGAAGCGATCGCTACTGCGCGAAGCGGATCCGCTGCACCACCCACAGCGAGGTGGGGTGGCCCTCCGCGTCGGCGCCCGGCGTCCAGGCGCACCGGCCGACCGCGTGGCGGATGGCATCGGCCACCTGCGGATCGGAGGTCCCGAGGATCTGCACCTGGCTCGCGACCCCGGTGGCGCTCACCGCCAGCCGGACCGTCACCGCGCCGCCCTCCACGGGCTCGGGGAGAGAGAGGTTCGACACGATGCACTTCTTGTCGACGAGCTGCGGAGCCCTGAACTGCGACCCCATGGCCTTCGGGGCGTCCTCCATCGCCGGGGGCGGCGCGGCAGGGGCGCTCGCGGCGACCGGCTCGGCCGCGGCGACTGCGGCGGGGGCGGGAGCCTCCGCGGCGGGCGCAGGCGGGCGCTCCTTCGACGCCGCGGCGACCGCTTCTGCCTTGCGCGGCTCGGCGGGCGCGGCCGGATCCGCGCGGCGCTCGACGAACGCGGAGGTCGCGCGGCGCGACGTCCTGGGCTGCGGCGTAGCCAGAGGGTCGGGCGGCGACGCGGGCGGTGCGGTCACGGCCACCGGCGGCGCGGGGCTCGGGGCCGCGGACGGGGAGGTTGCCTCACCCAGAGGCACCGGGGACGGGACGGGTGCCGGCGCCGCAACGGCGGTCTCGACCGTCTTTTGGACCCCGCTCGGGTGGCGATCGCGGAGGAGGAGCACTCCCACGAAGGCGCCTCCGAGCGCGATTCCGAGGACGGCAGCGAGGACCACC
>DATKJV010000049.1:0-47428 GCA_035543235.1 Anaeromyxobacteraceae bacterium
CGACCGCGCCCCCCGGCGACCTCCTCGAGCGCGCGCGCGGCGTGCGCCTCGTCCTCCTCGACGTGGACGGCGTCCTCACCGACGGGCGCATCTTCTACGGGCCGGCGGGCGAGGCCATGAAGGCCTTCGACGTGAAGGACGGGCACGGGATCGTGCTCCTGCGGGACCACGTCGACTTCGGCGTCGTCTCCGGGCGCCCGGCGGGCTCGGCTGCGGCCCGCCTCGCCGAGCTCCGCTTCAAGCACCTCGTGTTCGGCCACCGCGACAAGCTCGACGGCTATGCGACGCTGCGCCACCTGGGCTTCGCGGACGACGAGGTCGCCTACATGGGCGACGACGTGAACGACGTCCCCTTGCTCCGCCGCGTCGGCCTCCCCGCCGCGCCCGCCGACGCGCGCCCGGAGGTCCTCGAGGTGGCGCGGTTCGTCGCCACCCGGCCCGGGGGACGAGGTGCGGTGCGCGAGCTCTGCGACCTCATCCTCGCCGCGAAGGGCGTGGCGCTCCCCTGACCCGGAATTGGCGGGACGGGCTCGGCGGTTCTATCGGGACCGACGGGCGACGGGAAGCGCAGGCGGCTCTCGCCGGGTCCCTCGGCCCCGAAGGAAGAAGGAACGAGATGCGCAAGTTCCTCGATTCGCTCTACGACCTGTGGCGCGCCGTCCTCTCGCTGGAGCGGCGCACCCGTCTCGCCGAGGCGCCCCGGTCGAACCTCAAGTAGGCGGCCCGGCGCGCCGGCCGCGCCCGTGGTAGCTTCCGTCGCCGTGTCGGTCCCGCTCCGCACCCGGCTGCGCCGAGGCGCTCGCTCGCTCGTCCTGCGCGGCCTCGTCCACCTGTTCTCGCTCCTGCCGCTCCGGGCGGGGCTCGCGATCGGGAGCGCCGTGGGGCGGCTCGCCTGGCTCGTCGCCGGAAGGACGCGCGCCGAGATGCTCGAGGGCCTCGCCGTCGCCTTCCCGGAGAAGGCGCTCGAGGAGCGGGAGGCGATCGCCCGGGCGACGCTCGTCCACCTCGCCTGGCTCGCCGCCGAGGTCGTCACCATCCGGAGCTACGACGCGCGCCTCGAGGAGTACGTCACCTTCGCCCCGGGAGCCGAGGAGACGCTCCGGCGCGCGCTCGCGAAGGGGCGAGGGGTGGTCTACGCGACCGGCCACGTCGGCAACTGGGAGCTCATGGCCCGCCGCGTCGCCCGGGCGGGCATCGCGTCCGCGACCATCGCCAAGGAGACGGGCGACCCCAAGATGACCGCGGTGATCGAGCGCCTGCGGAAAGAGGGGGGCTTCGAGACCCTGTGGCGGGAGAATCCCTCCACCGCCCGGGCCATGATCCGCTGCTTCAAGCAGAACAAGGTCCTCGGCATCCTCATCGACCAGGACACCAAGGTGCAGGGGGTCTTCGTCCCCTTCTTCGGTCGCCCGGCGTTCACTCCGCGCGCGGTGGGCGACCTCGCCGTCCGGTTCAAGGCCCCCGTCGTCGTGGGCTACACGCGCCGCCGGGGTCCCCGGCCAGGGGACGGCCACGAGGTCCACATCGTCGACATCCCTTGGGACGAGGATGCCCCCGATCGGGACGCAGCCGCGGTGAAGGTCACGGCCGACTGCACGGCAGCCCTCGAGGCCGCCATCCGCGCGAGCCCGAGCGAGTGGGTCTGGATGCACAAGAGATGGAAGCGACAGCCCCCGGCCGGAACCTCCTAGCAAGGTCGGTGCCGAAAAATCTTGTGGCTTCGGGCACCTGGGGTTATCGTTCCAATAGCAAGGGCTGTGCCACTGGATCACACATGTCGGATAATGCTAGGTTTTCGAAGACTTGGAAGCGGCCTGCCCTGGCTGCATGCGTGCTTTCGGCCGCTGTTTTGACCGGCTGTCGAGCAGGGGAGCCCGCCGCGGAGCAAGCGCCGCCCGTCATGAGATTCGAGAACGTGCACTTCCGCTCTTTCCGGGGTCCGGCCCCCTCCTCGGTCGGACAGGCGGCCGAGTTCGTCTACCGCCGGGACACCGGCGAGTTCACCGCCCGGGACGCCGAGGCGACGCTCTTCCAGGGGCCCGCCGAAGGGTCGAAGGAGGTCCGGGTCGCGGCCGCGGTCCTCGCGGGCGACGTGCCCGGCCGGACCTACGAGGGGCGGGGAGGGGTCCGGATGGACCGCGGCCTGGACCAGGCCCGCACCCCGCGCGCCCGCTACGGCCCGGACGGGATCGTCCGGGGAGACGAGCGCATCGAGATCGCCGGGCCCGGCTACACGCTCGAGGGGCCCTCCTTCACGCTCGACCCGGCCCGGGGCGAGCTCGTGGTCGCGGGCGGGGTCCGCCTCGTCGCGACGCAAGAGAGGTCCGCCCGGCCGTGATCTGGGCCACCGTCCTCGCGATCGCGGTCGCCGCGCCGCAGGGCGCCCCCGTCCCCATCCAGGTGGACGCGGACGAGGTCCACTACGAGTACCGGGAGCACAAGGTGCTCTTCGTCGGGAAGCCGCTCGTCCGGCTCACCCGCGAGGACGCGGTCCTCACCTGCCGGAAGCTCGTCGCGGAGAACGACGACCAGGGGAGGCTCGAGCGGGCGGTCTGCACCGGGGACGTCCGGCTGGTGCGCGGCGACCGCGTCGTCACCTGCGAGAAGGCGACCTACGAGGAGCGGTCGGCGCGGGTCGTGTGCCGGGGGAACCCGGAGCTCCGCGACGGGAAGTCGGTCATGCGCGGCGACGAGCTCGTCTACGACCTCGCCGAGGATCGAGCGACCCTCTCGTCGGCCAAGGGCACGGTCGTGCCGAAGCCCGGCGAGGACCCGGTGCAGGCGAAGAAGAAGAAGGAGGCGCAGAAGTGAGCGCCCCCTGTCTCGAGGCCCGGGGGCTCGTGAAGAGCTACCGCGGGCGCCGCGTCGTCGACCAGGTCTCCTTCCGCGTGGCCCCGGGGGAGGTGGTGGGGCTGCTCGGCCCGAACGGCGCCGGGAAGACGACGAGCTTCAACATGACGGTCGGGCTCGTCCGCCCGGAGGAAGGGCGCGTCGCCCTCGGCGACGCCGACCTGACGCGGCTGCCCATGCACCAGCGCGCGCGCCGCGGCGTCGGCTACCTCCCGCAGGAGGCCTCCATCTTCCGCAAGCTCACCGTGCGAAAGAACTTCACGGCCGTGCTCGAGGCGCTCGGAAGGCCCCGGGCGGAGCGCGAGCGCCGCGCCGACGAACTCCTCGACGAGTACCACCTGCGCAAGGTGGAGGGGAGCCTCGGCGAGCAGCTCTCCGGCGGCGAGCGGCGGCGGGCGGAGGTGGCCCGCAGCCTCCTCAACAACCCGCGCTTCATCCTCTTCGACGAGCCCTTCGCGGGCGTGGACCCCATCGCGGTCGCCGACCTGCAGCGGCTCATCGGGTCGCTGAAGCAGCGCGGGATCGGCGTGCTCCTCACCGACCACAACGTCCGCGAGGCGCTCGGCATCTGCGACCGCGCCTACATCCTGAACGCCGGGAAGATCCTCGAGGAGGGGACGCCGAGGCACATCGCCCAGAGCGAGCGAGCCCGGGCGGTGTACCTCGGAGAGAAGTTCCGTCTCGACGAGCCGGCGGAGGCCGGCCCCCCCGAGGTGCGCGCATGAGCCTGGAGCTGAAGCAGCACCTCAAGATGACCCAGCAGCTGGTGATGACCCCCCAGCTGCAGCAGGCCATCAAGCTCCTGCAGCTCTCCCGCATGGAGCTCGTCGACCTCATCCGCACCGAGGTCAACGAGAACCCGCTGCTCGAGGAGACCGGGGAGGAGGAGGAGGGGCGCGCCGAGGCCGCGAGCCCCGCCGAGGCGAAGCTCGAGACGCTCGAGCCCGAGCCCAAGGCGGCCGAGAAGGCCGAGGAGGTGAAGGGCGAGGAGGGGGCGAACGAGATCGACTGGGACCAGTACCTGGAGCACTACCAGCTGCAGGGACACACCGCCCCGTCGAACCGGAACCTCTCCGACGAGGAGCTCCCCGGCTACGAGGCGAGCCTCACCCGCAAGGGCGACCTCGTCGACCACCTGACCTGGCAGCTGCGCCTCTCCAAGCTCGCGCCCGAGGAGGAGACGGTGGCGATGCTCATCATCGGGAACCTCGACCCGGACGGCTACTTCAAGATGCCCCCCGTCGACGGCGAGCCCGAGGAGGCCGCCACGCGCGACCCGCTCGTCCGGGTCGCCTTCGAGGCGGGGGTGGGCGTCGAGTTCGCCGAGGGCGTGCTGAAGAAGGTCCAGGCGCTCGACCCGGTCGGGGTCGCGGCGCGCGACCTGCGCGAGTGCCTGCTCCTGCAGGCCCGCCACCGGAACGCCGACATCCCCGAGGTCGTGGCGATCATCGAGCGCCACCTGCGCCACCTCGAGTCGAAGAACTACGCCGCCATCGCGAAGGACCTGAAGATCTCCGTCGAGGAGGTCGTGAGGGCGGTGAAGATCATCAGCGCCTTCGAGCCCAAGCCCGGGCGCGCCCACTCGAGCGAGGAGGCGCAGTACATCACGCCCGACGTCTACATCCACAAGGTGGGCGACCGCTACGTGACGGTGCTGAACGACGACGGCCTCTCGAAGCTCCGCATCTCCGGGATGTACCGGGCGGCGCTCCGCAACGGCAAGGCGGGCGCCGCGAAGGAGTACATCCAGGACAAGCTCCGCAGCGCCGTCTGGCTCATCCGGTCCATCCACCAGCGCCAGCGGACGATCTTCAAGGTCACCGAGTCCATCGTGAAGTTCCAGCGGGACTTCCTCGACAAGGGCATCGCCCACCTGAAGCCGCTCATCCTCCGCGACGTGGCGGAGGACATCGGCATGCACGAGTCCACCGTCTCGCGCGTCACGACGAACAAGTACGTCCACACGCCGCAGGGGATCTACGAGCTCAAGTTCTTCTTCAACTCGGCCATCGCGCGCACCGGAGGCGACGAGATCGCGAGCGAGGCGGTGAAGAACCACATCCGGCAGATCGTGGCGGGCGAGGAGCCGAAGCACCCCCACTCCGACCAGCGCATCGTCGAGATTCTGAGGGGCCAGGGCATCGAGATCGCCCGGCGCACCGTGGCCAAGTACCGGGAGGTGCTCGGGATCCTCCCGAGCTCCAAGCGGAAGAAGTACTTCTAGGACCCCCCGTTTTTTCGCGTCCTTTCGCGGCCGGCCCGGATCGCGGGGCGCGCCATCTGCTATTATGCGTACAAGAACGCGTGACGCCCTTCGGCGACATGCAGTTCCTCGGCCGCGGCGCTGCGGGCTCTCTCCGCGAGGAGACGACCGGCGGACCGCGGCCGAGCCATTCCGGCGCAGCCCCGAGGAGAAGACCGATGCAGGTGAACATCACCTTCCGGCACCTCGAACCCACCGAGGCGCTCAAGTCCCATGTCCGGGACAAGGTAGAGCACATCCAGCGTTACATCGACCGCCCCACGGAGGCCCACGCGGTGTTGCACGTCGAGAACGTGTACCACCACGCCGAGATCACCATGAAGGCCGGCCCCTTCTCCGTCCGGGGGCGCGGCAAGTCGGAGGACATGTACGCCTCCATCGACTCCGCCGCCGAGAAGATCGAGCGCCAGCTGAAGAAGCACAAGGAGCGGGTGCGCGACCACAAGGCGAGCCGCATCGCCCGCGACTGGAAGCCCCTCGACGTCCGGCACGAGATCCTGTCCGAGCCCGAGGCCCCCGCCGCCAAGGTGGTGTCGAGCTCCACCTTCCAGGCGAAGCCCATGAGCCTCGACGAGGCGGTCGTGCAGATGGACCTCCTGAACAGCCGGTTCTACGTGTTCCAGAACGCGGAGAGCCGCGCCATCAACGTGGTCTACCGCCGGGAGGACGGCCTGCTGGGCCTCATCGAGGCGAAGCAGGACTGAACGCGGGCCGCACCCCTCGCGTCTCGCCTTGAATCGCCAGGCCCGGCGTGCTAGCGGGTGGGGGTGCGCTTCGTCGACATCCTGCGGCCGGACTGCGTCCTCTCCGACCTCTCCGGCACCTCGGTCCAGTCGGTCCTGTCCGAGCTCGCCGCCCCGGTGGCGGCGGCGCAAGGCCTGGAGGCGAAGCGGCTCGTCGAGTCGCTCCTCGCCCGGGAGAAGCTCGGCTCGACAGGCGTCGGCGACGGCGTCGCGATCCCCCACTGCAAGGTGGCGGGGCTCGCGCAGGTGGCCGCCTCCTTCGGGCGCTGCCGCGCCGGCGTGGACTTCCGCTCGCTCGACGGCAAGCCGACGACCCTCTTCGTCGCCCTCTTCGCCCCCGAGCGCGGCGGGGCCGAGCACCTGCAGGCGCTCGCCCGGGTGAGCCGCATCCTGAAGCGCGCGCCGTTCCGCCAGGCGCTCCTCGACGCGCCCGACGCGGCCGCCCTGTACGCCCTCATCGCCGAAGAGGACGCCGCACCATAGACTCGCAGTGCATGTGCCGGGTAGCGCACGGATCCGCTCGCCTGGCTTGCCGATTGCGAGCGCCCGATGTCCGAGGCCGCCCCGCGGCAGCTGGGCTCCCGCGTGGGTCAGTGCTCTTTACAGGTGCACTCCATCGCTTGTCGGCGCACAGCCGGGCGGGCTACATTGGACGCGTCGCAATCGCCGCGGACAGCCAGGTGTCTCCAATGAAAACGCCATCTCGACGTGCCATGTCAGCACTGGCAGCGCTGATGGTCACCGCGTGCGGAACCGCCAGTACCTTGCCGCTCTGGCGCGACCCCGGCTTCGCGCCTGCTGCGGTGCACCGCGTATTCGTGGTAGCGACTGTCCCGAAGCCGCTGCTTTCGGTGCAGTTCGAGAACGCCCTCGCCAGTGCGCTCGCCGGAAAGGGCTTTCAGGTGGCGACCGCGAGTGCGGCGGTGCCTCCCGGTTCGAGCAGGGAGCAGGTCGCCGCGTACATCACCGAAAACCACGTCGACCTCGTCGTCGACGAGCGGCTCACCTTCATCTCGCAAGGCCCCTACTACGCCTCGCCCGGCTACGCCACGGCGGAGACGTCCGTCTACGCCGGGAGTGCGTACGGCGAGAATCCCGTCTGGACCGCCGTGACGACCGCCAAGAACTATACGAGCGTTCAGGAGGCGGCGGGATCGCTCGCTGCTTCGATTGTGGACGGACTCCTCAGAGCCGGCATCCTCGTCCGGTAGCCACACGTTCAGCCGTTGCTTGGCACTCTCCTGCCCGGGCGATCTGGGGCCTGAAGCGCCTGTGCGCGCGGGCAACCCGGAGGTCCCGGGGCACCAGGCTCCGCAACTTTGGCTGCCGGCCCGGGTTATACCGGCGCTGGGGGGGCGGGAGTCTTCATGCCGCCTCGCGGCGCCAACTGCGAGAGTCGACGTAACTTCCTGATCCAGCTATCCATTCCGGCCGCTGCGGCCGTCCTCTCGAGCTGCCACGGGGGCCAGGGCGCGGAGCCCATGCACGCGCCGGTGACGCCCCGAGTGCCGGTCGCCGAGCCAGAGCCTCCGAGCCCGGCCGTGGAGGCCGTTCGAGCATTCGAGCTCCCCCTGGGGGTCGAGCCGGCCATCGTCTTTCGGGCCTCCCCGGGGAGCGAGAAAGGCGCTCCACGGGACACCCACGCGACCCTGCGGCGATAGCGCGGTCGAGTCGCGCAGGCCGGGTCCCTCCGAGGTGAACGACTTGCTGAAGGCAGAAGAGGCCCTGTGGCTGCCGGTCCAGGAGATTGGGGAGGCGATCCGAGACGGGTCGCTATCCCCGGTGACGCTCGCCACCGCAGCCATCGAGCGAGCCGAACGCCTGAACCCGACCCTGAACTGCTTCGTCAACATCGCCGCCGAACCGGCGATCGGCGAAGCGCACCGGATCCAGGGGAGCCTCAAGCAGGGGAATCGGCTCGGCCCGCTCGCGGGAATCCCGTACGGTCTCAAGGACAACGTGGACACGGCGGGAATTCCGACCACATGGGGCGCGCGTCCCTATGCAGGCAGAGTGCCTGCACGCGACGCGACCGTCGTGACCCGGCTCAGGTCCGAAGGGGCCGTCCTCATCGGAAAGACGTCGCTCACCGAGCTGGCCGGCGGCCTCGGCATCACGAGGGCGTCCGCAGCGATCAACGGGGTCGCCCGAAACCCGTGGGACGTGGGACGCTGGACGGGAGGGTCGTCGGCAGGGTCGGCCGCGGCCGTTGCCGCGGGGATCGTCCCGTTCGCAGTCGGGACGGAGACCTCCGGATCGCTCATGAAACCGGCCGCCTGCTGTGGCGTGACCGCGTTCCGCCCGACCTACGGAGCGGTGTCCCGGCATGGAGTGCTCGAGTATGGATTCACGCTGGGCAAGGTGGGTCCCATTTGCCGGTCGGCAAGGGACTGCGCCGAGGTGCTGCTCGCCATGGTCGGTCGCGACAGCCAGGACCCATCGTCGGTCGATCCTCCGCCGGGACTGGACCGTGTCGACCCGCGATTCGCCCGGGGGATGCGCGTCGCCGTCCTCGAGGTGCCAAGCGGCCCCCTCCCGATTCCCCCGGAGCTCGGCGTGTTCTTCGAAGGCGCCGTCCGGGCGCTCGAGGCGGCAGGCCTACACGTCGAGAGCGCAGCGCTTCCGGACCTGCCGTGGCGCGAGGTCATGACCGTCATCCTGTCCGCGGAAGCGGACTTCGCCTTCGAGGGCCTCGTGCGAACGGGCCGGACCCGTGAGCTCTCCGATCCGATCCATGCCGTTGCCGCCCCGAACCCGTTCCCGGGTCGACCTTCGGACTACGTGAAGGCCATGGCCATTCGCAGCGAGATGCAGCGAGCCATGGCAGGGTTCTTCGCGCGGTTCGATTTCCTCCTTTCCTGCGACATGCAGGGAGTGGCGCCGCCCGTCGACGGGGTCCTGCCCCAGATGAACCTCGATCCCGCCGAGTTGGTGGGGAACCTCCTCGGACTGCCAGCCATCGCGTTGCCGATGGGTTTCGTGATGCCTAGCAGGCTTCCGGTCGGGCTGATGCTGACCGGGCCTGCCCTCGGTGACGCAGCCGTGCTCGCCGCGGGCGCGCTCTACCAGGCGAGGACCGGATGGCACCGCGAGCGGCCGCGGGTCTGAGGTAGGCAGCCGCGCACGTCGACCGAAGAGCGTGGTCTCGCACTTGGCATGGGCCGAGCAATGGTCGCCGGTGCATGCCTGGCAATGCCCCATCAAGAAGCGCTGATCTCAGCGATATCGGCCCGTTGGGCGGCCCTCCCGGCCGCGTCTGCCTGGGTGGCTCCCGCCCCGGGGTGGTCAGGCCTCTGGCCGGGCCCGTCGGCCACGGGGGCTGCGCCCCGGGGCAGGCCGGGCCGACGGTGGGATTCCTCGAGCGAAACGGGCACGTCGTCGCGAGGCGCCGGGGCCTCCATCCCCCGCACGAGAGAAGGCCGTAGAGGGTCATGCAGAAGGTCCAGCGAATCGACGCGACCTCGCTGCGCTGTCCGCACCCGGTGCTCGTGCTCGGGAACCAGACCGCCGACACGCCGCCCGGCACGATCGTGGAGATCACGGCGGACTGTCCGTCCTTCGAGCTGGACGTCCGCGCCTTCTGCACGCGGCGCGGGAAGACCGTCCTGTCCGTGAAGGGGACCCCTCCGAGGCTCACCGTCCAGATCCAGTACTAGCGACGCGCACCACCCCGCGCGTCGCGCGAACGGGCGGCCCCGGGGGCCGCCGAGGATGCGAGAGATGAACGACCAAAGTGGCGCGAAGACGCTGGTCCTCTGCCTGGGCAGCCGCGGCCGCCGCGACGACGGAGCCGCGTGGCGAGTGGCCGAGGCGCTCCTCGCCGACCCGCCCCGGGGCGCGGAGGTCCGGATGAGCGCGCTCTCGGGGACGAGGCTCCTCGATCAGATGGAGGGCTTCGAGCGGGTCGTGGTCGTCGACGCCGTCGCGAGCGGCCTCCGGGAGCCGGGTGCGGTGACGGTGGTGCCGCTCAAGGCCGCGGAGGCGGCGCGCGAGAGGGGACTCGAGCTCCCGAAGGTCCTCGCCGACGCCCGCGCGCTCGGCGCGCCGGTCCCGGCGCGGGTGGACGTGGTCGCGATCGAGGTCTCCGCCGCGGGTGGCGAGGCCGGACTCACCCCCGAGGTCGCGGACGCCGTGCACGTCGCCGCGGTGCGCGTGCGCGAGCTGCTCGGCGATGCCGGGCCGGCGCCCGCGGAGCTCTCCTGGGCGGTCGGCGGCGGGCTCGCCTCGAGCCGCTGGTTCCCGTGAGGGCGAAGACGCCCTAGTGCTGGACGCCGTGGAAGAAGCGGTCCGGGCGGAGCCCGCCCGGGCCCCAGGAGAAGAGCGCGTTCCAGGCCCTTCCCTTGACGCGGTCCACCGGCACCGGGCCGAAGACCCGGCTGTCGGCGCTGTGGTCGCGGTGGTCGCCGACGAGGAAGACGGTCCCGGGAGGCACGACGGTCGGGGGGACGTCCCCGCACTCGAGCCCCGGCGTGCAGTAGGTGACGTAGCGGTGTCCGTCGAGCCGCTCCTCGGCGGCCGTGCAGGCCTCCTCGCGCCACGGGCCGTTCTCGGTCTTGTTCTCGTAGCGGCACGGGCCCGGCACGGGCTCCCTCGGGACCGGCTTGCCGTTCAGCCACAGGGCGCCGTCCCGGACCTCGACCGTGTCGCCCGCCACGCCCACGACGCGCTTGATGAGGTCGTCGTTGCGCAGGTTCCCCGGGGGGGCGAGGAGCACGACGATGTCGCCCCGCTTCGGCGACGACCACATGGCCTGCGCCCGCTCGGTGAACGGCAGGCGCGCCCCGTACGCCCACTTCTCCACGACGACGTAGTCGCCGATCTGGAGCGTCGGGATCATCGAGCCGGAGGGGATGTAGACCGCCTCGTAGAGCAAGGTCCGGAACGCCAGCACGCCGAGGATGGTGAAGACCCAGCCGCGGATCTCCCGCTTGAGCTTTGCCTTGTCCACGATGTCGGAACCCGCTCCTCCCTACTCCGTGCGCATGGCCTCGACTGGATCGAGCCGGCTCGCCCGCAGCGCGGGGTAGATGCCGAAGACGAGTCCCGCCCCGGACGAGGAGACGAGGGAGAGTAGCACCGCCCAGGCCGGGATGCTCGCCGGAAGCTGCCACACCTCGCGCGCGGCGAGCGCCCCAGCGGCCCCGAGTCCGACGCCGAGCAGGCCGCCGAGCGCGGAGAGGACCGTCGCCTCCACCACGAACTGGGAGAGGATGCGCCGGCGGCGGGCGCCGAGCGCCATGCGCACGCCGATCTCGCGGGTCCGCTCGGTCACGGACACGAGCATGATGTTCATGATGCCGATCCCGCCGACGAGGAGCGCGAGCGCGCACACCCCGAAGGTCGCCGCGGCGACGACGCGCAGGATGTTGTCGAGCGTCTCCGAGACCGAGTCGTTCGTGAAGACCTCGAAGTCGTTCTCCTCGGCGCCCCCCAGGCCCCGCGCCCGGCGCAGCTGGACCACCACCTCGTCCATGGCGCGTCCGATGGCGTCCGGCGCCGTCGCCGCCACCGTGATCTGGAAGCTCTGGGGCTTCCCCATCACGGTGGAGAAGTGGTCGAGCGGGATGACCGCGAAGCCGTCCTTCGACTCGAGCCCCAGGACGCTCCCGCGCCGCTCGGCCACCCCGACGACCGTGAAGGCGGCGTTGCGGATCCGGACCTCCTCCCCGACCGCGTCCCGGCCGGGGAAGAGGAGGTCGGCGACGTCCGCTCCGATGAACACCACCTTGCGCCCGAGCTCCAGGTCGACCTGGGACAGGAAGCGCCCCGAGGCGACGGCCACGGCGTTCGCGTGCTCGTAGTCGGGCTGGCCCCCGATGACCCAGATGTTCGGCTGGGTGGCGCGCTCGCGGGTCCACACCCGGTCCGGCCACTCCGTCTGCGCCTCCACCGACACGTGGGCGACGTGCGGGAGCCCCCGGAGCGACTCGCCCAGGTCCCTCGTCAGCGGGCGCCGGCGCGAGTACCGCTGCCAGTCGTCGTCGTTCATGATCGCCGGGTACTTCGACACCTGGAAGGAGTTCGCGCCGAGGAAGGTGAGGTCGTTCGTCACCTTGAGGCGCAGCCCCTCGGTGAAGGACATCATCGCCACGACCGTCGCGGCGCCGATGACGATGCCGAGCAGCGTGAGCGCCGAGCGCAGCGGGTTCGACCGCAGTGTCGAGAGCGCCATCGCGAGCGTGTCGACGAGTCCCGTCATTCGTACCGGAGCGCCTCCACGGGATCCAGGTGGGCGGCCCGCCAGGCGGGCCAGGAGCCGAAGAGGAGCCCGGTCATCGCCGAGAACCCGAGGCCCAGGGCGACCGCCGAGGGCTCCACGGCCGCGGCGAGCGGCGTCGTGAGCGCGATGACCTGCGCGATGGCGAGCCCGATCGCCGTGCCGAGCGCCCCGCCGAGCGCGGCCACGACCGCGGACTCGACGAGGAACTGCAGGAGGATGGTGCGGCGCCGCGCCCCGAGCGCGCGCCGGACGCCGATCTCGCGGGTCCGCTCGTGGACCGACACGAGCATGATGTTCATGATCCCGATGCCGCCGACGACGAGCGTGATGAGGCCCACGCCGACCGCCACCCCGTAGAGCGCTCCGGTGAGACCCTGGTAGACCTTCAGGAACTGGTCCTGGCGGTTCAGGACGAAGTCGTCCGCCCGGCCCGGCGGCACCCGCCGCGCGCGGCGCAGGATCCCGGTGAGCTCGCTGTCGAGGTCCGGGACGCGTCCGGGCGGGGCCGCCACCGCGAGGAACATGGGGCGCTTGTTGCCGAAGAGCGAGCCGAAGGTCGTGAACGGCACGAAGACGTTGTTGTCCATCGCCTGGCCGAGGAACCGCCCGCGCCGCTCCATCACCCCCACCACGTGGAAGGGGTGGCCGGCGACGAGCACCTTCTGGCCGACGACCGCCTCCGGCGAGGCGCCCGGGAAGAGCCGGTCGGCGACGTCCGTTCCGACGACCGCCGAGTCCCGCGTCAGGTCGACGTCGCTCGCGAGCAGGAACCGCCCGGCGTCGACGCTCCCGCCGTTGGCGACGAGGTAGTCCGAGCCCACGCCGGTCACCTGGACGCGGGAGGAGGAGCGCTCGCCGCGCGACACGGCCGCGGTCACCGACACGACCGGCGAGGCCGCGACCGCGATCGTCGACTCCCGGAGGATGGCCTTGAGCTCGGTCTCCCCGATGGGCTTGCGGTTGCGGTACTTCCACCAGTCGCCGGACACCGACACCCAGTTGTAGCGGGACACGTAGAGGGTGTGGGCGCCGAAGCGCTGGATCTGCGACTCGAAGCTCCGGTTGAGCCCCTGGATGATGGCCACGATGGCGATGACCGTCGTCACCCCGATGACGATCCCGAGGGTGGTGAGCGCCGTCCGCAGCCGGTGGCCGGAGAGGGCCCCGAGGGCGATGCGCAGCCCCTCGACGAGCTCCGCCAGTGCCCGGGCGATCCGCGTCACGCGGCGCCCCCGTCGGCGCCGATGCGCGCCACGTCGCGTCCCGGGCCGTCGGCCACGATGCGGCCGTCCATCAGGCGGATGGCGCGCGGGCAGCGCGCGGCGAGGCGCGGCTCGTGGGTGACGAGGACGATGGTGTGGCCGCGCCCGTGCAGGGCCGCGAAGAGCCGGAAGATCTCCTCGCCGGTGGCGCTGTCCAGGTTTCCGGTGGGCTCGTCGGCGAGCAAGAGCGACGGATCCCCCACGAGCGCGCGGGCGACCGCGACGCGCTGGCGCTGGCCGCCGGACAGCTCGTTGGGCCGGTGGTGCATGCGCTCGGAGAGCCCCACCGACCCGAGCGCCTCCTCGGCGCGACGCCGCCGCTCGCGGCGCGGGACGCCGCGGTAGACGAGCGGGAGCTCGACGTTGGCGAGGGCGGTGGAGCGCGCGAGCAGCTGGAAGGTCTGGAAGACGAACCCGATCTCGCGGTTCCGGAGGTCGGCGAGCGCGTCGTCGGAGAGCCCCTGCACGTCCTGGCCGTTGATGCGGTAGGTGCCGCCGGTCGGGGTATCGAGGCACCCGAGGATGTTCATGAGCGTCGACTTGCCCGAGCCGGACTGGCCGACGACCGCCACCCAGTCGCCGCGGCCCACCTCGAAGCTCACGCCGTCGAGCGCGCGCACCGGCTCCGAGCCGACCTGGTAGTGGCGGGCGATGCCGTCGAGGGCGAGGAGCGCGTCGGTCACGGGACCCTCGGCTTCTCCCCGGGCTTGAGCTCCCGCACCGCCCGGCCGTCGGAGAGCTCGCGGGCGAGCACCTTGTAGGGGCCCTCGACGACCACCTGCCCCTCGGAGAGCCCGGAGGCGATCTCCACCTCGGACTCGCTCGCGAGGCCGGTCTCGACGGTCCGGGCGTGCGCCTCGCCCTTCTCGACGGCGAACACGACCTTGCGCATCGCCTCGCGGCGGGGCCGGGACGCCTGCCCGGGCTCGGGGAGCCCCGGGTCCGGGCCCTTCTCCCCCGGGGCGCCGAGGATGTCCTTCTCCGGCCGCACGGTCACCGCCTGCAGCGGCACGACGAGCGCCCGGTCGTGGGTCTCGGTCGACACCGAGGCCTGGGCGCTCATGCCCGGGAGCGCGCCCGGGACCGGCACCGTGAGCGCGAGCCGGACCGGGAAGGTGGTCACCTCCTGCTCCGTGCCCGGGTTGCGGATGTTGGCGTTCTTCGCGATCTCGACCACCTGCGCCGGCCACTTCTTGTCGGGGATGGCGTCGATCTCCACCTCCGCCGGATCGCCGACGCGGAGGAACACGACCTCGTGCTCCCCGACCTCCACCTTCACCTCCATGGAGGACAGGGTGGCGATGATGACGATGGGGTCCTCGTTGAAGTCGGAGCCCCGCACGCGCTCGCCCACCTGCTTGAGGCGCGAGGTGATGATCCCGTCGATGGGGGCCGTGAGCGTCGTGAAGGAGAGCAGGTAGCGCGCCTCGGCGAGGCTCGCCGTCGCGTTGGAGACCCGGTCCTTCGCGGCCTGCACGCGGGCGAGCGCTCCGTCCCGCTCGGACGTGGCCCGCTCGAGCTCCGCGGCGCTCGCGCCGTCGGCCTTCACGAGCCGGGCGACGCGCACGAGCTCCGCCTCGAGCTTCGCGAGGTTCACCTCCTCCATCGAGAGCTCCGAGCGGGCGCTCTTCTCGAGGGCCTCCCGCTGCAGCACCTGGGCCTC
The DNA here is from genome assembly GCA_035543235.1 of Anaeromyxobacteraceae bacterium. GTDB lineage: Bacteria > Myxococcota > Myxococcia > Myxococcales > Anaeromyxobacteraceae > DATJZG01. The sequence continues at coordinate 15,002 of DATKJV010000049.1, forward strand.
GTACCGGCGCGAGTCGATCTTGCCCAGGTACTGCCCCTTCGCGACCGCGTCCCCCTCGCGCACCGGGAGGTCGAGGAGGTCTCCGGAGAGGTTGGAGGAGAGCTTCACCTGGGTGGCCGCCTGCAGCTTCCCGGCGGCGGTCACCTTGCGGGTGATGGAGGCGCGCCGCACCTTGGCGAGCTGGACGGCGAGCGGCGGGTCCTTGCGAGGGTAGAGGGAGGCGGCGAGGACGCCGGCCACCGCGACGATGAAGGCGAAGGCGAGGAGGCGCTTGGGCCAGGACATTGCGGTGCTTCCTTTCCCTAGAGGGCGCCGCCCACGGCGCGGTTCAGGTCCGAACGCGCGATGAGCGTGTCGACGCGCGCCTGCAGGAGCGCGAGCTGCGACTGCGTGAGCTTGAGGAGGGCGTCGGTGATCTCGAGCTGGGTCGCGGCGCCGGCCTCGAAGCGGGTCTTCGCGAGCCGGAGGTTCTCCTCGGCGGCCCGGAGGCTCTCCTCGGCGATGGTGGCGGACCGGGAGAGCGTCACGTAGGCGGTCCGCGCCCGCGCGACGTCGCTCGTGATCTGCTGGATCGCCTGCTCCGCCTGGATGCGGGCCCGCTCCTCGCCGACGTTCGCGCGCTGCACGGCCGCGCTCGTCGCCCGTCCCTGGAAGAGGTTCCAGTTCACGGTGACGCCGGCGGTGACCGCGTACTGCAGCGAGGGGTCGCCGTAGACCCCGTAGGTCCCGCCCAGCCAGGGGCTCTGGCGCACGTAGGACACCTGTGCGGAGACGGACGGCCAGTAGCCGCCCTGGGCCGCCCGCACGTCCTGGCGGGCGGCGCGCACTCGCTCCTCTCCGGCGGCGACCACCGGGCGCTTCTGCTTCGCGAGGTCCACGAGCTCGGCCAGCCCGGGCGGCTCCCGGTACGAGAGCGACTCGAGCGCCGCCGGGACCACGACCCGGAGCTCCGGGTCGGCGGCCCGCCCGAGCGCCGTGCTCAGCGCCACCCGAGCGTCCGCGACGCGGGTCGCCTGCTGCTCGACCGCGATGCGATCGTTCGCGAGCGTCACCCGGGCGGCGTAAGTGTCCGCCCGAGGGGCGCGCCCCGCCTCGAAGAGGGCGTCGGTGCGCCGGACGAGCTCCTCGCTGCGCCGCGCGGCTCCCTCGAGGACGCTCAGGCTCTTCTCGGCGCGCACGACCTCGTAGAACGTGGAGATGACGTTCGCCGCGGTCGTGAGCGCGGCCTCGTCGTACTGGCGCGCGGCCGCGCGGGAGAGGGCCTCGGCCTGCGAGATGCGCGCCCAGGAGGTGAAGCCGTCGAAGAGCGGCAGCGTGAGCTGGATGCCGAGGAGGTAGTTCTCGAAGTCGCTCGTCGGCGTGGGGACGATGATCTTGCTGTACTCGATGGGGCTGAGCGAGACCGGGGTGATGGTGAGCTGCTGGCCCGCGGCCGAGTAGTTGTTGCCGAACTGCGCCTGCAGGTCGAGCCGCGGCAGGACCCCCGCGTAGCTCGCGTAGGCGTCCACCTCGGCCTGCGACCGATCGGTGCCCGCGAGCTTGAGGTCGAGGTTCGCCTTGGCGGCCACGGCGAGCGCGTCGTCGAGGGTGAGCGGCTCGGCCGAGAAGGCGGGCCGGGCGGCACCCAGGGCGAGGGCGAGGAGCGAGAGGTGGGATCGCATGACCTAGTGCGTGCCTCCGAAGGCCGCCGGAGCCACGCGGAAGACGGCCACGTAGCCGAGCCAGAGAACGGCGGTCGTGAGGAGCGCCCGGCGCGGCGAGACGGAGGCCACGCGCGCCATGCCCCAGGCGACGAGCGCCACGGCGGCGATCGAGAAGAGATCGATCGACCACAGCAGCGCGGCGAGCGGGGTTCGGTCGCCGGGCGGGAGGAGCGCCCCGGGGCCGGCGGGAAGGAGCCTGTCGAGCGCCCAGGGCGGCACCTGGCCGCGGACGAGGAGCGCGGGCACGGACAGGAGTTGCTCCGCCACCCCCGGTATCAGGCCCAGGGACGCGACCGTCAGCGACCCCCGGAAGTCGGGGCGGCCCCCGGCCACCTGGAAGCCGAGCCAGAGGGCGACGGCCAGGAAGAGCGCGGCGAGCGGCGTGCCGAGCCCGGCCCCCGCGTAGGCGCCGAGCGTCCCGACCCGGCGCGCCGTGTCGAGGGCGACCTCCCGGTCGTGGGGCGACTGCTGGTCGCCCGCGCCGCTCTTCGCGAGGGCCTCGACGGCCGCCCGCTCGAAGTCCGTTCGCGGCACGGCGACGGCGGCGAAGAGGAGCGCGCCGAGCGTCGCCGCCAAGAGCGGCGGCCAGGCGAGGCGGCGGGCCACGACCCCCTCGAGGAGGAGGGCGGGCGCGCTCGCCCTCCGCTGCATCGTCACCGGCATGAGCATGGAGCTCCCTCCGCCTCTCGCGTCCAACCCAACGCGGGACGGGCGGCGATATTTCAAAGGGCCCGGCCGGGGGTCGCCGGCGGGTGCCGGTCCACAATCCCCCGGGGTCCCGGGGGTATATGCGCCCCGGGACGCCCGTGCCGCCTCATGGTGGCGAGACTGTCTACCGGCGAACCGTCCTCAGGTCGAGCCTCTTTGCGAAGACGTGGCGGAAGAGCGCCGCCTCGCGCTGCGCGTCCCAGATCTCGAGGTCGACCGGATGGCGGGAGAAGAGGGTCACGCCCACCGCCGACCCCGCGGTCGACGCCCTCAGGTCGCGGACCGGCTGGTGGTGGCTGCGGTCGAAGGAGTCCGCGAGGCGGAGCAGCGTCGCGAGCTTGCGCACGAGCCGGAAGTCCCCCTCGGGGAGGTCCCTGAGCTCCGGCCGGTCCCGCTCCGGCGGGCTGCGGCGGTGGAAGCGGGCGACGAGCGCGACGATCTGCCGCTCGTGGTCGGAGAAGCCGGGGATGTCGCCGTTCGCGACGAGGTAGTAGGTGTGCTTGTGGTGGCGCGAATAGGAGACGGCGTTCCCCACGTCGTGGAGCAAGGCGGCCGCCTCGAGGATGGGGCGGGCGGAGGCGGGAAGGCGGTGGAGCGAGGCCAGGTCGTCGAAGAGGCGAACCGCGATGCGCGCCACCTGCCCCGCGTGCGCCTCGTCGAAGCCGAAGCGCCGGCCGAGCGCCCGCGCCGCCTCGCCGGTCGTGGCGTCCGCGCCGGTCCTCCGCAGCCGCCGCAGCAGGTCGACGAGGATGCCGTGGCGGAGCCCGGTCTCGACCGCCGTGACCGTATCGAGCTCGAGCTCGCGCATCACCGCCTCGAGGATGACGGCACCCGCCACGACGATCTCGGCCCTCCGCGCGTCGAAGATCCGGCGCCGCTGCTCGAGGCGCATCTCGGCGAGCGAGTCCACCGCCTTCCGCAGACGCTTCCGGTTGACGCGCCGCTCTCCCCGCTCGGCGGCGAACGCCACGATGCTCCCGATCGTGCCGGAGCTCCCGAGCGCGTGGTGCGGGTGCGGGAACCGGGGCAGCGACTTCTGGAAGGCCTCCTCCGCGAAGGTCCGCATGAGCTCGAGCCGCTCGGGCGGGACCCGTCCGCGGCAGTCGAAGGTCTCCGCCAGGCGGACGGATCCGATGGAGACGCTGTGGAGCGCGGACGGGTGTTCGCCGATCGCCACCGCGACCTCGGTGGACCCGCCGCCGATGTCGACGAGGAGGTTGCGGGCGTGGGGCGGCTTGCCGCGGAGCACGCCCAGGCAGATGAGGCGGGCCTCCTCCTTGCCCGAGACCACCTCGAGCTCGATCCCGGTCTCGCGCTTCACGCGCTCGACGACGTCCGGGCCGTTCTTCGCCTCGCGGATGGCGCTCGTCGCGACGGCCCGCACGGTGGCCCGGTGCCGCCGGGCAAGCGCCGCGTAGCGCCGGAGCGTGGCGAGCAGCCGGTCCTCGACCTCGCGCGGCAGGCGACCGGTGCGGAACACGCCCTCGCCGGGCCGCACCGGGTCCCGCTCCGTGTGGATCATGTCGAAGGAGCCGTCCGGGAGCGGGCGCGCGAGCTCGAGGCGCACGGCGTTCGTGCCCACGTCGATGGCGCCGAGGATCCGCCCCTGTCCCGTCGCTGACACCAACCGGCTCTCTCCGGCGGTGCAGTCTAGCGCAGGCACATGACGGCGGGGTGACGAGCCCGGCGGCGGGCGGCGCGTGCTTCCCGTGGCCCCCCGCCGCGCCACCGGCTATGCTCCGGCCTCGTGCGCGCCGCCACAGCCGTCGCGGCCTGGGTGCTCGTCGCGACGTTCCCCCAGGGCCACCTCTACCAGATGGAGCAGGATGGCTCGGACGTCATGGCGCTCCGGGCGGAAGGAACGCTCCGGGCGCCCGCCTGGGCGGTGCGCGAGGTGCTCGCGCGGGGGTACAAGTACGACCGCATCAGCCCGTACCTCGCGGAGCGCCGCGTGCTCCACGCCGACGGCTGCCGCGACGGGGCGCGCGAGCTCCCGGGCTGCCAGCGGGTCTGGGCCTACGAGCGCTACGAACCGCCGGTGGTGGGGAGCCGCGACTACGTCTTCCGCATGGAGATCGTCGTCGACGACCTCGACCGGGGGGGCGACTTCGAGATCCGCTGGGAGCTCGACGACAGCCACGGAAGGGCGCCGGAGGGCGTGACCCACATGCGCGCGAACCGGGGCGCGTGGGAGATCTCGCCGGCCGGCGCGAAGACGCGCTTCGCCTACCGGATCTCCGCGGACCCGGGCGGCTCGCTCCCGGCCTGGATCGTGAACCTGGTGAACCGCTCGCAGATCCCGTCCGTCATCTCCGCGGTGGAGGACGAGGCCCGGAGGCTCGCCGACGCGCGCGCCGGCGGGCGCTGACCTCCCCCTCAGGCCCGAGCGCCGTCGCGGAAGAGCCCGACGCCGAGCGCGAAGCCGGCGAGCCCCACGGCGACGAGCACCGCGCAGGGGAGCGCCATCTCGGAGGGCGAGAAGCCGCGCCAGGTGGCCCCCTCCAGAGCGAGGATCCCCCATTTCACCGGGCTCAGGTTCCCGAGGATCTGCATCCAGGAGGGCATGGCGAACAGGGGGACCATGGCGCCTCCCACCATGGCGAGCGGCATCATGATCGACCACGCGAGGCCGCCCGCCGACTGCTCGCTGCGGCCGAGGACGGCGACGAGCATCATCACGCCGACGAAGCACGCCGCGACCGAGAGGGCGGCCGCGAGCGTGAGCGCCCAGGAGGTCGGCCGGACCCCGAAGAAGAGCGCGCCGACGCAGAGCAGCGCCGCCTCCACCGCGAGGATGGTGACGGCACAGGCGAGCGCCTTGCCGGCAAGCACGTGGGCGCGCGACAGCGGCGACATCTCGAGGCGTGTGAGGGTCCCCCGCGTGCGCTCGGTCACGAGCGAGAGCGCGAACCCGAGCGCGCTCCCGATGACCCCCCAGAGGATCCCCTGGGGGAACGTGAAGTCGAAGGCGCTCCGCGGACGCTCCCGCCCCACCCGGAGCGTCCGCCGCTCCACGGACACCGGGTGGAAGCCGCCGGCGGCCCCCCCGGTTCCGCCCGCGAGCGGACGGAGGTCGTCGAGGTAGGTGCGCAGCTCGCCCAGGTACCGCTCGGTGAGCCGCCGACGCTCGCTCGGGGGCCGGGCGGCGAGGTCGGCGCGCGCGCGGTCGACGGCCTCGGTCGCCCTCGCGGGATCGGAGAAGAGCGTGGCCAGCTCCTCCATCGCCGCCCCGGTGGCGATCCCCGCGAGCATCGCGGCCTCCGGCTCGCGACTCGGGTCCTCCAGGATCTCGATGCGCCGGGCCTCGCCCCGGAAGAGGCCGGCTGCCGCGGCCCCGTAGCCGGCGGGCACGACGACGGCCGCCGCCTTCTTGCCGCGGCGAACGAGGCCCTCGGCCTCCTCCCGCGAGCCCCCGGTCAGCTCCAGTGCGGTGGAGGCGCCGAGCCGGGTGACGAGCGACCTCGACTCCGGGGTCCCGTCCTCGTCGGCCGCCACGACGGGGATGCGCCCCCGCTCGCCCCGGCCGCCGAACACGAGCCCGAAGAAGATCGCCATCAGGATCGGCCAGCCCGCGGCGAAGAACAGGGCGCCCCGGTTCCGGGCGAGCAGCCGGAGGTCCTTTCGCGCGATGGCGACGACCGGCGAGAGGGCGCGTCTCATGCGTCGCGCAGGCTCCGGCCGGTGAGGTGGAGGAACACCTGCTCCAGGCTTGCCCGCTCGATCCGGACGTCGTCCACCCGCCCCCGGGCGAGCAGGCCGGCGAGCTCGGAGGCCGGGTCGCGGGTCGCGATGCGGATCTCGGCTCCGTCCAAGCGCGCCACGAGCGCCGGCTCGCCGCCGTGCGCGGCGACGAGCTCGTCGACGGAGCCGAGCGCGAGGAGCCGCCCGCGATCGACGATCGCCACGCGGTCGCAGAGGCGCGCGGCCTCCTCCATGTAGTGGGTGGTGTAGACCACCGTGCGCCCGACGTTCCGGAGCTCCTGGATGCGCTCGAGGATGGCGTTGCGAGACTGGGGGTCGACGCCCACGGTGGGCTCGTCGAGCAGGACGAGCTCCGGGTCGTGGACGAGCGCGGCGGCGAGGTTCAGCCGGCGCTTCATGCCGCCGGACAGGCGTGCCGCGGGCTCGCGCCGCCGGTCGGTGAGCGCAGCGAGCTCGAGTGCCCAGTCGACGCGGGAGGCGAGCGTCCGGCCCGAGAGGCCGTAGACCCGACCGAAGAAGCGGAGGTTCTCCTCGGAGGAGAGAGTCTCGTAGAGCGACAGCGCCTGCGGCGCGACGCCGATTCGGCGCCGCACCTCGGGCGTGCGCGGCGAGCCCGCCCCCCCGACGATCACCTCGCCGGAGTCGGGGGCGACGAGCCCCACCGCGACGTGGACGGCGGTCGTCTTCCCGGCGCCGTTCGGGCCGAGGAGGCCCAGGATCTCGCCGGGGCGGACGTCGAGCGAGAGCCCGTCGAGCGCCACGGTGGCGCCGAACCGCTTGCGGATGTCCGAGAGGCGGAGCACGTCGGGTCCTCGCCGAGGCACCCCCATGCCGGGGCGAGCCGGGTTGCCTCATAGCGCATGGCGCCACGGAGCGCACGCCCGGCGATCGAGCCGCCGCGCCGCGCTGCTACGCGAGGTCGAAGACGAGCGCCTCGCCGGCGCCGCGGAGCCGGACCTCCGCCTCGCCCGAGAGCGCCGCCCCGTCGCCCTCCACGAGCTCGACGCCGTTCACGTCGAGGGAGCCCGCGGTCACCTGGACGAAGGCGTGGCGGCCCGGCGCGATCGGGTGCCGCACGTCCGCGTCCGGTCCGATCGAGGTCGCGTAGACGCGGGCGTCCTGGTGGACGGTCAGCGAGCCGTCGGCCCCGTCCGGCGAGGCGACGAGCCGAAGCCGGTCGTGCCTCTCCGCGGCGGGGACGTGCCGCTGCTCGTACCCGGGCGCGAGCCCGTCGCGATCCGGGAGGATCCAGATCTGGAGGAAGTGGACGGGCTCCGTCGCCGAGGCGTTGAACTCGCTGTGCCGGACGCCGGTCCCGGCGGTCATCCGCTGCACGTCGCCCGGGCGGATGACGGAGCCGTTGCCCATGCTGTCCCGGTGGGCGAGCGCCCCCGCGAGCACGACGGACAGGATCTCCATGTCGCGATGGCCGTGCGTGCCGAAGCCCTGGCCCGGCCGGACGCGGTCCTCGTTCAGCACCCGGAGCGACCGGAACCCCATGTGCTCGGGGTCGTGGTAGTCCGCGAAGGAGAAGGTGTGCCGCGTGTCCAGCCAGCCGTGGTCGAAGTGGCCGCGTTCCGACGAGCGCCGTACGGTGATCATGGCGGCTCCCCTAACCGCGGGCACGGGCCCCCTCCAGTACACCCATGTGGCCCTCCGGACGGAGGAGGGCGGTCGCTATGATCCGCCGCGTGAGGGCACGCATCCTCGCCGTCGAGCACGTGGCCGACGAGCCGCCCGGCCTCGTCGCCGACGAGCTCCGCCGCGCCGGGGCCGAGGTGGAAGTCGTCCGCGTCCACCGGGGGGACCCGGTCCCGCGCACCTCGACCGGGCTGGACGGCGTGGTGGTCATGGGGGGGCCGATGGGAATCTCGGACCTCCGGGCGCTCGCGCACCTGCGGGACGAGGTCGCCCTCCTCGAGTCGGCGCTGTCCCGCTCCGTCCCCACGCTCGGCGTGTGCCTGGGGAGCCAGCTCTTGGCCCACGCGCTCGGCGCGCGCGTCGCGGCGGGGCCGGCGCCGGAGATCGGCTGGGCGCCGGTCGATCTCGCCGAGGCGGCGCTCGAGGACGACCTCCTCGGCGGGCTTCCCCGCTCGTTCCGCGCCCTCCACTGGCACGGGGACGTCTTCGAGCTGCCGGCAGGGGCGGTGCACCTCGCCCGCTCCGGCGCGACGGAGCGCCAGGCCTTCCGGAGCGGCCGCGCCTGGGGGCTCCTCTTTCACCTCGAGGCGAGCGCGGCCCAGGTGGCGCGCATGGCGAGCGCCTTCGGGGGCGAGCTCGAGCGGGCGGGAGTCGACGCCGGGGCGCTCCTCGCCGACACGGGCCGGCACGCCGCCGAGGCGGAGAGGCTCGGCCGGCACGTGTTCGGGCGCTTCGCCCGCCTCGCCACGGGAGGGTAGCCATGCGGATCTGCTTCGTCGGAGCGGGTGGGGTGGGGCTCGTGTTCGGCGGGCTCGCCGCGCACGGCCACGAGGACGTGTCGTTCCTCGCCCGCGGGCGAGCCCTCGAGGCGCTCCGGTCCCGCGGGCTCCGGGTCCACGGTCCGTTCGGCCTCCGCGAGAGCCGGCCCTTCGCGTCCGACAGCCCGGCGGAGCTCGCCGCGCGCGGCCCCTTCGACGCCGTCGTCGTGGCGGTGAAGGCCTGGCAGGTGCGGGAGCTCGCCCCGACGCTCCGCCCCCTCGTCGGGGATGGGACGGTGGTCGTGCCGCTCGAGAACGGCGTCGAGGCGGCCGAGCAGCTCGCCGCCGCGCTCGGCGAAGGGCCGGTCGCGGGCGGCCTGTGTCACGTCTTCGCGTGGACCGAGGAGCCCGGGACGGCGCGCACCACCGGGACCCCGCTGCGCATCACGCTGGGAGAGCGCGGAGGCGGGACGAGCCCGCGCCTCCAGCGGCTCGCCGAGGCGCTCCGGAGGGGCGGGATCGAGGTGGTGGTCGCGGACGACGTCCAGGCCGCGCTCTGGGAGAAGTTCCTGTTCATCGACCCGTTCGGAAGCGTGGGCGCGGTCACCCGCTCACCGGTCGGCGCGTTCCGGTCCCTCCCCGAGTCCCGGGCGCTCCTCGTCGCCGCGCTCGAGGAGGTGGCGGCGCTGGCGCTGGCGCGCGGCGCCCGCATCCACCCCGAGGCGGTGGCGCGCACGCTGGCGCGCCTCGACGAGCTCCCGGCCGAGGCGACGGCCTCCATGCAGCGAGACGTGGCTGCGGGGCGCCCGTCGGAGCTGGAGGACCAGACCGGCGCCGTGGTGCGCCTCGCCGCGGCGGCGGGCGTGCCCGCGCCGGTGCACCGCTTCCTTCTCGCCGCGCTCCTGCCCCAGGAACGGGCGGCGCGCGCCGCCGCGGTGCGCTGACCGCCCACACCACGCGTGGGACGCGGATCGCCGAGCGGCCGGGGGGCGGACTGCGCTAAGCTACGCCGATGTCCCGAGTGAAGCTCGCGGTGACCCGCGGCGCCCTGGCGGTGCTCCTCCTGTCCTCGCTCCCGGGGTGCGGGTCGGGAGGGGGCAAGGGCCTGCCCCCACCGCCCGCGCCGGTCTGCACGCCGCCCGTTCCCCAGTCGAGCTCGCTCGCCGAGTACGTGGGGAGCTTCCACCAGAGGCTCGAGCTCGGGACGCACAAGGTCAACGAGACGGTGACCTTCCCGGTGCCGTCGAACGTCCAGAGCGTCACCATCCTCGAGCAGCAGGCGAACGCGGACGCCGCGCAGACGATCTCGCTCCCGTGGAGCTCGACGGCGCCGAACACGCCGTTCCCCCGAAAGATCTACGCGAACGGGACGCAGATCTTCGACGTGGACAACGACGCCATCAACCCCGGCACGCCCGAGACGCTTCGCGTCTACTACTTCACGACGGCCGCGTGGACGGGCGCCCTCACGATCCCCAACACGGCGCCCATGCTCCAGACGGTGACCGGGTCCCCGGGCGGGGTGCCGTCCGGGACCTGGTCGCTCGTCGTGAGCGACTTCGCGAACGAGTGCCCGGGCATCCAGGGATGCAGCACCGTCTACGCCTACCCGCCGAGCGAGTACGACATCACCGTGCTCCTGAAGGAGGGCGCGACGCCCGGCCCGGTCTCCGCGAGCGGAACCATGGACGTCGCGCTGTACCTCGCGACCGAGACCCTGACCGCGAGCTCCGCGCAGGCGAGCCCGGACGTGCAGAAGATGCTCTCCTTCTACGGGGGGCTCCTCGGAGCCGCCGGGATCGCCATCGGCAACGTCACCTACCACGACCTCGACGCGACGCTGAAGGCGAAGTACGCGACCATCAACGGCGACGACGCGACGCCGTGCGGGGACCTCGCCGAGCTCCTCAGTCACTCGGTCGCCGGCAACCAGATGAACCTCTTCCTCGTGGACGCGATCACGTCCTCCTCGACCGGCTCGGCGACGCTCGTCGGGCTCGACGGCACGATCCCCGGCCCCGCGAGCCTCGGCGGGACCGTGCAGAGCGGTGCCGCGGTCTCGGTCTCCAGCCTGGGGAAGGAGAGCCTCTCCGGCGCGTGCAGCGCGTCGCCGCCCGACTACTACCACTGCGGGAACGCGGAGGTCGCCTACATCGCGGCGCACGAGACGGGGCACTTCCTCGGCCTCTACCACCCCACCGAGTCCGACGGGACGTGGTTCGACCCGCTCGCGGGCACGCCGCAGTGCGCGTGCTCGTCCTGCGGCCCGTCCGGGGCGCAGTGCCAGAACGCGAGCGGCTCCGTCGCGAACCCCTACGCCATGACCGGGTACGACTGCACGCGCAGCACGTCCTGCGGCGGCGGGGACTACCTCATGTTCTGGGTGATCTCGGCCTACTCGAAGGGGAGCCTCTCCTCGGACGAGGGGCAGGTCATGCGGGCGAACCCGCTCGTGCAATAGGAGATCGGCGTGCTCACCTCCACGGTCCCCTTCCTCCTCGCGGCGCTCCTCGGCGCGGCACCACCGGCCGCCGACGGGCAGCTCCGCCTCGCCGTCGACACCTACCTCGGCTCGATCGACACGCCGATCTCCGCGGCGCGGTGGAAGGCGCTCGGCCCCCGGGCGCCGGCCGTGCTCTCCGCCATCGCGCGGGACGAGGGCGACCTGCCCGGCCGCCGGGCGACTGCCATGGCGGCCCTGGGCCTCGTCGGCGGCCCGGAGGCGCTGGCCGCGGCGCGGGAGCTCTCGGTCGCCGGCGCACCCTTCGCGGTGCGCGTCGAGGCCGTGAACGCGCTCTCGCGGCTCGTCTCCCCGTCGGAGCTCCGGGCCGCGCTCGCCCCCGTCATGAAGGGGGCGGCCGAGGCGCGGGTGCGGGCGGTGGCCGCCGAGGCGCTCGCGCGCCATGCGCCGGAGGAGACGTGCGGCGCGGTGCAGGCCCAGGCGGAGGCCGAGGCCCCCGCCGACCGGCCCCGCTACCACCGCGCGCTCGCGGCCTGCGCGAGGCGCTGAGCCAGGTCGCCGCTACAGCGTGTCCCAGGAGTAGCCCTCGTTCTCGAAGGCGTGGTCGGCGAGCGCCTTCACGAGGTCGTCGTCGTTGTCGTCGATCCGGTTCACGTTGCTGCGGATGCGGCGGCGCGCGCGGCTCGAGAAGACGCCGAGGATCTCGAGCTCGCGGGCGGCCCCCTTGTCGCCCTTCTCCTCCACCGCGGAGTTCACCCGGGAGAGGACCGAGGAGAGCACGAACAGGTCGATGAGGATCTCCGCGACGCGCTTGGTCGCGAACTGCTTGCCGACGATCTGGCCGCGGTGCTTGCGGAGCAGCCGGTCCGAGGCCGCCGCGAGGTCGCGCGTCCCTTCCTCGACGACGAGCGCGGCGTCCTTCACCTCGGGGTGGAGCAGCGTGAAGGCCCGCTTCTCGCCGACGAGGCCGGTGGCGATGGAGGCGCGCTTGCGCGCGTATCCGGAGAGCACGCCGAACCCCTTGATGGGGTCGGCGACCGAGTTCCGGACCGCGCTCGCGAGCTCCTTCAGCTGGCTCGCGACGTCGTTCATGGCGGTCAGCGCGATGAACAGGCGCAGGATCTCGTTCGTCCCCTCGAAGATGCGGTTGATCCGGCTGTCCCGGATGGCCCGCTCGTAGGGGAACTCCCGCATGTAGCCGTTCCCGCCGGCGATCTGGAGGGCCTCGTCCGCCGTCCGCCAGAGCGCCTCCGTCGAGAAGACCTTCGAGATGGCCGCCTCCACGGCGAAGTCCTCGTAGCCCTGGTCGACGAGGCCGGCCACCATGGAGACGACCGACTCGGCCGCGTAGCAGTCGACGACCATGAGCCCGACCTTCTCCTTCACCATGCCGAACTCGGCGATGGCCCGGCCGAACTGGTGGCGCTCCTTCGCCTGCCGGGCGGCCAGGCGGATGAGCTTCTTCATCCCGCCCACCGAGCCCCCGCCGAGGCCCGTCCGACCGGCGTTCAGGATGCGCATCGCCGCCTTGAAGCCCTGCCCGAGCTCGCCGAGCACGTGGTCGGCCGGGACGCGCACGTCGCTGAAGGTGACGGTGGTCGTGGAGCTCGCCCGGATCCCCATCTTGTCCTCGTGGGGGCCGGTGGAGACGCCGGGCATGTCCCGGGTCACGACGAAGGCGGTCATCGCCGCCTTGTGCTCGCCCGTCTGGACCTCCGGGGTCTTCGCGAACACGGTGAAGAAGTCCGCCTTCCCGCCGTTCGTGATCCAGATCTTCTCGCCGTTCAGGATCCAGTCGTTGCCGTCCCGGCGGGCGGTCGTGCGGACGGAGGCGGCGTCAGAGCCGGCCCCGGGCTCGGTGAGGCAGAAGGCGGCGACGAGCTCGCCGGTGGCGAGCTTCGGCAGCCAGCGCTGCTTCTGGGCATCGCTTCCGAAGAGCAGGAGCCCGCGCATGCCGATGGAGCTGTGCGCCCCCACCGTCAGGGCGACGGACGAGTCGTACTGGGCGATCTCCTGGAGCACCCGGGAGTAGGCGGCGGACCCGAAGCCGATGCCGCCGTAGGACTCGGGGATGACGAGCCCGAAGAGGCCGAAGGACTTGAGCTCGTCGACGAAGGAGAGGGGCATCTCGCCGGCGCGGTCCCACTCCCGGAAGTCCTTCTCCCGGCCGTTGACGAGCTGGCGCACCGAGGCGAGCACCTGGGAGAGCATCTCCTTCTCGGAGGTGCGCATCTCGGGGAAGGGGATGATGATCTCCTCCTCGATCTCCCCCATGCACAGCGACTGGACGAAGCTCGCGCTCTTCTTGTCGGCCACGGGTGCGCCTCCTGCTGATTCTCGAATCAACATTATGACGCAACGCGGCAAGGAGTGCAAACGGCCCGGTCGCGGCCCGGGCGGGCGGCGACCGGGAACGCCGGCCTTCGGGCCTAGATGAGCTTGTAGACGAGCACGATCTCGGTGAAGGTGTCGAACTTCTCCGCGAGCGGCGTGTAGCCGGGCGGCCACTGCAGGCCGGGCGGGAGCGCCGGCAGGGGCTTCGGCGCGGGCGCCGAGTCGTACAGGCAGCGGAAGCGGAAGCCGAGGCTGCCGTTGCCGAACATCTTCCACGTGACGCCGAGCTTCCCGTTCACGCGGTTGTCGCCGAAGGCGCCCACCTCGCCCGTCGGCCGGGTCTCGGAGTTCACGTTCCCGAGCCACTCCACGCTCACGTTGTAGGAGAGCGACTCGCTGGGGTTGCCGAGGTAGCCCAGGTAGACGCGAAGCGACGCGATGTCCACGCTGTTCGGGGTGCCGGTGACGAAGATCTCGTGGCTGAAGTCGATGCCCCCCTCGAGGACGAGCTCGTCCTTGGCGGTCTTGTGGAGCGCCCGCGCGTAGCCGACCTGGCCGCCGCCCACGAACTGCTTGCCGGCGGGGACGTCGCCGCCGCCGAAGCCGAAGGCGTAGAGGGCGTTCAGGTCGAAGAAGCGGTCGTAGCGGAGCTTCACGTTCCAGGCCTCGCTCGTGGTCTGCGTGACGGAGCTCAGGACCGCCGTCGTCGAGCCCTGGGTCTCCGCCACCGCGATGGGCAGCGTGGTGCGGATGATCGCCGCCACGGCGTCGAGGCTCAGCATGTTGCTGTCGAAGCGGTACGCCGCGCTGCCACCGCCGGTCAGGTTCAGGTTCTGGGCGTTGCCGGTGGTGAGCCCGAAGCCGGCCGTCACCGAGGCCGCCCACGCGGGCGCCTTCGCGAGGTCCTCCTTCTTCTCGTAGGCGAACTTCGGTTCGTCCGCCCGGGCCGCCGAGGCGGCGAGGGCGATGAGAGCGGTGGCGATGATCGGCGAGCGCAAGGTTCCCTCCTCCCGTGGCCGGCCCGAGCGGCCGGGACCGCGCCCTTCCTACACGACCTCCCCCCGCGCCGCACGCGCGGAGGCGGTGAAGCACCCACGGGGGGGGAGGGACCGTGCCCCGATGGGGCGAAGGACGGGGGCCGGGTCAGCGGCGCCGCTTCGGCGCCGCCTTCTTCTTGGCCTTCTTCTTCGCCGGCGCCTTCTTCCCGGGGGCCTTCCGGGCGGGGGCCTTCCTCGCCGGCTTCTTGGCCTTCGGTGCGGGCTTCGCGCGCTTCGCGGGCCGCGCCGCCTTGGCCTTCGCGGCGACCTTCGCCGGGCGGGCCTTCTTCCTCGCCGGACGCGGAGCCGCCTTCGCCGGCGGCAGCGCCGCCGGGACCTTGGCGAGCGCCGTCACCTCCGGCGCCGGAGCGCCCTCGGTGAAGGGGACGCCCGGCTCCGAGGGCAGGACGGGCGCCTGGCCGGTGAGGCACCAGGAGACGAAGTGCTCCGCCGTCGGGAACATCGCCCAGGCGGTCGAGTCCCCGAGCTTCGAGAAGGCCCGGCTCACCACCATCTTCGGGGCGTAGGTCCGCGTGCCGTGGCGGACGACCTCGACCCGCTCGGCGCCGCCGGTGAAGTCCCGGAGCAGCGACCTCTTCACGGCGGGGTGCCCCCGCTCCTCGGCGAACGCGAGGTGGAGGACGGTCCGGTCGCCGCAGTCCACCGCGTGGTCGAACCGGCCGCCGATGAGGATGCGCAGGTGCTCGCCGAGTGCCATCGGGCTCTCCTCCCGTGGGGTGGTGGAGGATGTTAGGCGAGCGCGGCCTGACGGGCAAATGGCAGGGCAGGGCGCGCCGCGCGACACCGTCCGTGGTAGGTTTCCAGGCTGCACCCGGAGCCCGCACCGTGACGTCTCCACGCCCCGCCCGAGCCGTCCTGGCAGCCGGGCTCGTCCTGTCAGCGGCCCTCGGGCGCGCCGACGTCCCCCCCGAGGGGCCGCCGGGATCGCCGCAGCGTGGAGGGCGGCCGCTCGAGACCTGGACGGCGCCCAAGCCCGCGCCGGTGTACTTCGACGGGCACGTCCTCTTCCACGTGCGAGCCGGCGTCGCGGACCTGACGCCGGAGGTGCGAGCGGAGCGCATCCAGGCGAGGCTCGACGCCATCGCCCACGGCGGGGAGCCCGGCCCCGTCCGCGTGGAGGAGGGGCTCTTCAGCGACATCTACGTCGGCGACCAATTCGTGGCGAGCATCACCGACGACGAGGCCGGTGCCTCCGGGGCGAAGCGGGTGGCCTACGCGCGGTACGTGGCGCAGACCATCGCCGACGCGATGAAGCGCTACCAGGCGGAGCGCGCACCCAAGGCGCTCGTCCGGTCGGCGGTCCTCGCCGGCGTCGCCACGGCGATCCTCGTCGCGTTCCTCCTCCTGCTGCGGCTCACCCGGAAGAAGCTCGGATCCCGCCTCGAGCGGTTCGCCGAGAGCGCCCTCGCGCGGGCGCGCATCCAGCGCTTCGAGATCCTCTCCCCCGAGGTGCAGAAGCGCCTGGTCGTGTGGGTCGGGCGGCTCCTCCACCTGGGCCTCGTGCTCGTCGCCCTGTTCGCCTGGCTGATGGTCGTCGGCCACCTGTTCCCCTGGACGCGGGACCCCGCCGACCGGTCGCTCGGCTTCGTGCTCCGGGCGGTGGGTTCGGTGGGCCTCCAGGTCGTCGGGTTCCTGCCGAACCTGGTCTACATCGTCCTCTTCTCGTTCGTCGGCTACGTCGCCCACCGCATCAACGTCGCCTTCTTCCAGGGGGTGGCGCGCGGCGCCATCCGCCTGCCCGGCTTCTACCCGGACTGGTCCGCCGCCACCTCGCGGCTCGTGTCGGTGTTCATCTACGCGCTCGTCGCCGTCGCCATCTACCCGTACCTCCCGGGCTCCGGGTCGAGCGCGTTCCAGGCCATCGGGATCCTCTTTGGCGCGATGATCTCGCTCGGCTCCGGCTCGTCCGTCGCCAACGCCATCTCGGGCGTGGTGCTCACGTACATGCGCCCCTTCGCGGTCGGCGACTTCGTGCGGGTCGCGGACACGACCGGGACCGTGACCCAGCAGTCGATGCTCGCCGTCCGGCTGCTCACCATCCGCAACGAGTCGGTGACCATCCCCGCCTCGACGGTGCTCGCGAACCCCATCCTGAACTACAGCGCCCAGGCGAGGGGGACGGGGGTCGCCATCACCACGAGCGTCACCATCGGCTACGACACGCCGTGGCGGAAGGTCCACGACCTCCTGCTCGCCGCCGCCGGGAAGACGACGCACGTGCAGGAGAACCCCAGGCCCTGGGTGATCCAGACCGCGCTGAGCGACTTCTACGTCCGCTACGAGCTCGCCGTGTACATCGACGACCCGGCCCGTCAGCACTTCATCCTGTCCGAGCTGAACCAGAACGTGCAGGACGTCTTCTTCGAGGCGGGCGTCGAGATCCTCTCTCCGCACTACGCGCAGCTGCGCGAGGGCAACCGACCTGCCATCCCCGAGGAGTGGCGCCCGAAGGGCCAGCCAAGGGCCTTCGCGGTCGAGGTTCGCGACGCGGCGGTGCCCACCGCAGCGCCCGAGCCCCGTGGCGCGGACGAGGCGAAGAAGCCGTGACGCGTCACTTCCCGAGGACGTCGATCTCGTAGCCGCGCCGCTCCTCCGGGTCCGGCGGGAGGGGCGAGGTGCGCGGCCCGGCGAGGGCGCGGACGTGCGCTGCGATGGCCCACAGGTCGTCCGGCGGAAGCGTCTCGTACGACGGCATGGGCGTCCCGTCGAGCCCGGTCGCGAGCGTGAGCCACAGGTCGGCGAGCGACCCGCCGCGGAGGAAGCGCCGATCGGAGAACGGGCGCGGTCGGATGGGCCGCCCCCCGTCGCGCCGGAGCGTGCGCGCCGAGGGGCCGTCGCCGGCGCCGAGCGGGCCGTGGCAGCTCGGGCAGCCCGCGGCGGCGTAGGCCGCCGCGCCCCGCTGCGCCAGCTCCGGCGTCTCGGGGGGCTCGGGCGGAACGTCGACCGGGACGCCGGGCTCCTCCTCCGCGAACCGCGGCGAGAAGGACTTCACGTGCTCGACGACGGCGCGCCGCTCGAGCTCGGAGAGCCAGCTCCAGGGGAGCATGGCGGTGCCGTGGAGCCCCCGGGAGATGGTCCGGTAGAGGTCCAGGTCGGTGGGAAGGGTGCCCGACGGGGTCGAGCGGATCTCGAAGACCCCCGAGGTGAAGTCGCGGGCCGGGATCGAGAGGCGCGCGGCCTGCGTCCCGCGCCCGTTGCCGTTCACGCCGTGGCAGGGGCTGCAGCGCAGCCGGTACACCTCGGCCCCGAGCGCCCGGAGGCGGACGTCCTGCGCCGGGGCCGGCCCCGGGGCCGCGACGGCCACCTCCGCCCCGAGCAGCCAGCGATCGAGCGCCGCGACGGCCGCGGGCGGAACGCCCTTCGTCACCGGAAGCGGGCGCTCGCAGGCGGCGAGCGCGGCGAGGAGCGCGATTCCGAGGAGGCGCGGCACGGCGCATCCTACCCCGGTGCCGGCTCCGCCGGCGTGCGAGCCTCGCCGCGGGCGCGGAGCGCCGCCCAGGCCTCCGGCGTGGGCACCACCGGGGCGTCCGGGGGGCCGAGGTACCGGTCCGGGTCCTCGAGGACGTCCTGCGCGATCCGGAGCGAGCGCGCAGCGTAGAACCCGTCGTTCACGCGCTCGTCGAGCGTGAAGCGGACCTGCAGGATCTCGCGCCGCTCGGCGCCCGAGGGCCCCGCCTCGAGCGCCGGGCGCACGGTGCCCATCACCCCGAAGATGCTCACCGTCCCGTACTCGTAGAGGTGGTGGAAGGTGTCGGAGAGGCCCACCGACCCGAGGTTCGCGAGGAACAGGCTCGAGAAGAACGGATCGTCCCGCATCATGAAGCCGGGGAGCAGGTTCCAGGCGTCGAGCCGTGCGGCGAGCCGCGTGAGGAAGGACACGAGGAAGCCGGGCAGGCTCATGACGAGCGCCGCCTCGCGGTCGATCGCGCGCGGCGTCGCCGCCCGCCCGGCGTCCACGGCCTCGGCGACGCGCCGCACGGACTCCCCGAGGGTCTCCTCGGCCCCGAAGGCGAGCTTCACGGTCGCGAAGGGCGCCTCGTCGCTCATCTCCCGCTTCGCGGCGAAGGCCACGGAGACGCCGCGCCGCGCATAGACCCGGCCACCCGAGACGAACCGGTTGAGCCCGGGCCTCAGGTGGAGCGCGCGCGTGCAGGCGTAGAGGAGGAGGTGGAACAGCGTCGCGCGCTCCTCGTGGGCGCGGTTGTAGGCCCTGAGCCACCTGCGGGCGCGCCCCACGTCGTAGCGCGCCTCGTGGTAGACGGCGCTCTCGTTTCGCCTCCGCATGAGGTACGGGACGATCCCGCGGACCGGCGGGAGGTCGCGCACCAGGTCCCCGTCCGCGCGCCGGAAGAGCGGCATGGCCAAGCGATCGCCGCTCGGCGTGCCGATGTCAATGGGAAGCGACGCGGCCGGGCCGGCCACGGTCGCCACCGGGAGTGTGGGACACCCGGAGGTGTCGCGTCGGTTCGGTACTCCCCCGCATGGGGTATGGCTGCTAACGTGAAGCCCAGGTGAACGACTACCTCGTCAACCCTCGCCGCTCCCCGCGGCTGCCGGCCCGCTGCAGGGTCACGGTGGCGCACGGCGGCGCGGGCTGGGTCGCCGAGACGGAGGACGTCGGGCCGCGCGGCTGCCAGATCGTGTCGCCCCGGCCGCTCGAGGTGGGAGCCGCGGCGCGCCTCGTCATAGAGAGCGGACGGGTCCCCGGGCCGCTCACCGTCCTCGGCCGCGTGGCCTGGGGGGTCGGCGACGGGCGCTGCCGCGCCGGGGTCGCCTTCTCGGACCGGGTGGGCAACGTCGACCCGGCCACCTGGTTCAAGAGGCTCTGCGGGCTCCACCCCGAGCTCGACGCGGCCCTGCGCCGGGTGCCGGACCGGCTGCCGCTCGAGACCGCGCTCTACCTGCGGCCTCCGCCCGTCCACATCTTCGACTTCGCCCGGGACGAGCTGCGGGTCCTCCGGGCGCTCCGCGACGGGACTACCGTCGGGGAGGTCCTGCGCAGGGGGCAGATGAGCGAGGCCCAGGCGGCCCGCACCATCTTCGCGCTCCTGGAGCGGCGGATCCTCACGCTCGCGATGGGGGAGGCGGCACCGGCGTGGCGATGGAAGGCGGCCATCGCGGAGCTCGAGATGCAGGGCAAGGGGCTGAGGCGGCTCGAGCCCGTCCCCGACCCGTCGACGCCGCGTGCGTGGGTTCCGCCGCCGGTCGAGACGCTCCTCCTCTCCCGGGCGCCGCGCCCGGTGCCGGCGCAGGCCGCGCGGGCGTACGTCGCCGAGGCGGCCGCCGCGCTCCCCGCGACGCAGCGCTCGCGAGAGGCCCAGCTGTGCTTCGACCGGGCGGTCACCGCGATATCGGCGGGAGAGATCTCCGCGGGCGTGGCCCTCCTGCGGCGCGCGCTCGCGCTCTCGCCGAGGGACCCGGAGGTCGCGGCGCTCCTCGGCCAGGTTTCCCTGAAGGACCCCGGCGAGAAGCGCTGAGCCACGGCACGCCCGCCGTTTGGAGGGACGCCCGTAGAGGGCCTTCCTCCGGCGGGTGGGTGAATGCTTACATGCACCGTGGGGAAGGCACCGGTTCCGGGCCCCGCCGCGCCCGCCGTGATCCCTCCACGGCGGACGACGGTGGCCGGGGCTGCGCCGGGGAGATGGGCCCCGGAGCCGGTGCCGCCCCGCTCCGGACGGAATCCCGGGGCGCGCCGCCGGCCGCCGTGCGAGGATGCGCCTCCCGGAGGCGCCTTGGATCCGACACCGCGGGAAGACACCTGGGGAGAGGCCTGGGCCGACGAGGCGTTCCGCCGGCGCGCCATCGCGACCGTCCCCGTCCTCGCCGCCGTGCTCGGGGCGCTCGCGGGCTTCGTGAAGTGGGTCGAGAGGAGGCCGGGCGTGGTCGTGGCGGACCCGCTGCTCGAGGTGCTAAGGCCGCGCGACCTCACCTGGCTCACCTTCGCGCTCATCTACGCCGGCCTCATCGGCGGCGTGGCGCTCCTCTCCCGAAGGCCGCGGCGGCTGCTTCGCGCGGTGCAGGCCTACGCCGCGATGGCCGTCATCCGGATGGCCGTCATGTGGGCGACGCCGCTCGACCCGCCCCCGGGCATGATCCGCCTCGACGACCCCTTCGTGCAGAGGATGGGGGGCGCCGCGGAGCCGCTCACCCGCGACCTGTTCTTCTCGGGGCACACCTCCACCCTGTTCCTCCTCGCGCTCGCGGCTCCGGGGGCGCGATCGCGGATGGCGTTTTTCGCCTGCACCGGCGCCGTCGCAGCCTGCGTGCTCGTGCAGCACGTGCACTACACCGTGGACGTCCTCGCGGCGCCGTTCTTCGCGCTCGGCGCCTGGGGGATCGCGGGCGCGATCGCGAGACCCCGGCGGGCGCCGGGCGGGTAGCGCGCGGCGCGATATGGGCGCGCATGCGCGAACCGGCGCCGATGTAGGACCGCCGGAAGATTCGCTTGCCCGCTCGCGCGGCCACTACAATCGGGAGCCGATGTCCGAACCACGACACGACGCCGCGGTCGGCGACGACCGATACCGCCGTGCCTTCCAGGCGGCGCCCGTCGGGTTGCACTTCTACCAGCTCGACCCGGACGACCGGCTCGTCCTCGTCTCCGCGAACGAGGGGGCGGACCGCATCCTCGGCGTGGACGGCCAGCACTTCGTGGGTAGACCCATCGAGGAGGTCTTCCCCCGCGTCGCCGGCACCGAGATGCCGGCCCGCTTCCGGGAGGTGGCACTCACCGGAAAGCCCTGGACGAGCGACCTCGTCGACTACCGGGGGGACGAGGTCGCCGCCGCGCTCCACGTCTACGCCTTCCCGATCGGCGAGAGGGAGGTGGGGGTCCAGCTGCTCGACGTGGGCGCCCGCCGGCAGGCCGAGCAGGCCCTCCGCCGCAGCGAGCAGCGCTACCGGCACCTGGTCGAGAACCAGCAGGACCTCATCGTCGAGGCCGACGTGGACGGCCGCGTCCGCTTCGCGAGCCCGTCCTACTGCCGCCTCTTCGGGAAGTCGATCGAGGAGGTCGTCGGCCAGCACTTCATGCCTCTCGTCCACGCCGAGGACCGCGGCGCCACCCTGCAGGCGCTGGAGAAGCTCTTCCTGCCGCCGCACACCTGCACCGTCGAGCAGAGGGCGATGACGCCCGGCGGGTGGCGCTGGCTGGCCTGGTCGGACCAGGCCGTCCTCGACGAGAACGGCGAGGTCGTCTCCATCGTCGCCGTGGGCCGGGACGTGACGACGCAGCGAGCGATGGAGGAGCGGCTGCGCCAGTCCGAGAAGCTTCACGCCATCGGCCAGCTGGCGGGTGGCGTGGCCCACGACTTCAACAACCAGCTCACCGGGATCCTCTCGGCCGGGGAGATCCTCGCGCAGGCCCTGAAGGCGGAGCCCGAGCTCCGCGAGCTCGCCGAGATGGTCGTCACGGCGGCGGAGCACTCGACGCGGCTCACCCGCCAGCTGCTCGCCTACGCCCGCAAGGGGAAGCTGAAGACCGTGCCCGTCGACGTGCACGGGACCGTGCAGGACGTGATCGCGCTCTTGCGCCGCAGCATCGACAAGCGCATCGCGATCCGCCAGGCGCTCGAGGCCCGACCCTCGACCACGCTCGGCGACTCGGGCCAGCTCCACAACGCGCTCCTGAACCTCGCCCTCAACGCGCGGGACGCCATGCCCGAAGGGGGCGAGCTGACCTTCGCGTCGCGCACGGTCGACCTCACGCGCGCGGACGTCGAGGCTGGCCGTCTCGACGTGGTGCCGGGGCGCTACGTCGCCCTCGAGGTGCGCGACACGGGCGTGGGAATGGACGCCGAGACGCGGTCGCACCTCTTCGAGCCGTTCTTCACCACCAAGGACGTGGGGAAGGGCTCCGGCCTCGGGCTCGCGGCCGTGTACGGCACGATGAAGACCCACCGGGGGGCCGTGGACGTGTCGAGCGAGCGCGGGCGGGGCACGGCGTTCACGCTCTACCTGCCGCTCGTCGAGCCGGAGACGCGGGCCGCGGACCTCGAGGCGGTCCCGGCCGTGGAGGCCCGCCGGCGCATCCTGGTCGTGGACGACGAGCGAGTGGTCCGCGACGTCCTGCGCCGGCTCCTCGAGCGCGCCGGCCACCACGTCCTCGTGGCCGACGGGGCGGAGGAGGGCCTGGAGATCTACCGGCAGAGCTGGCACCACCTCGACCTCGTCATCATGGACGTGATGATGCCGGACATGGACGGCCGCGAGGCGCTCGCCCGGATGCGCGAGGTGAACCCGAACGTCCGCGCCGTTCTCTCGTCGGGGTACTCGGTCGACGCGGAGGGCGCGCTCGCCACCGACGGCGTGCGCCTCCTGCAGAAGCCCTACGCGCTCGAGGACGTGAGCCGCGCCATCGCCGAGGCGCTGGCCGCGCCGTCGAGACCCGTCGAAACCGTCAAGTGACCGAGCGCCCGGGGCGGGGCGCCGCTACAATGCGCGCCCATATGAAGACACCACCCGGGAAGCGACAGTTCGCGAGCGACAACTACGCCGGGATCTGTCCGGAGGCCTGGAGCGCCGCCGCCGAGGCGAACGTCGGCCACGCGCCCGCCTACGGCGAGGACCCCTGGACCACGCGCGCCGCGGACCTCCTCCGGGAGCTCTTCGAGACGGACTGCGAGGTGTTCTTCGTCTTCAACGGCACGAGCGCGAACTCGCTCGCGCTCGCGTCCCTGTGCCAGAGCTACCACTCCATCCTGTGCAGCGAGACGGCCCACGTGGAGACCGACGAGTGCGGCGCGCCCGAGTTCTTCTCCAACGGGACCAAGGTCCTCACGGTGGCGGGGCGGGACGGCAAGGTCGACCCGGCCGGCGTCGAGTGGATGGTCCGGCGGCGCAGCGACATCCACTACCCGAAGCCGCGCGCCGTGAGCCTCACCCAGGCCACCGAGCTCGGCACCGTCTACACGCCCGACGAGCTGAAGGCCATCTGGGCGAAGGCGAAGTCGTACCACCTGCGGATCCACATGGACGGGGCGCGATTCGCGAACGCGGTGGCGTCGCTCGGCTGCGCCCCCAAGGAGATCACCTGGCAGGCCGGCGTCGACGTCCTGTGCTTCGGGGGGACGAAGAACGGGATGGGCTGCGGCGAGGCGGTCGTGTTCTTCGACCGGGAGCTCGCCCGCGAGTTCGACTACCGCTGCAAGCAGGCGGGCCAGCTCGCGTCCAAGATGCGCTTCCTCGCCGCCCCGTGGGTGGGGATGCTCGAGAGCGGCGCCTGGCTCGAGAACGCGCGGCGCGCGAACGCGATGGCGGAGCTCCTCCACGCGCTCGTCCGGGAGATCCCGGGCGTGAAGGTGCTCTACCCCCGCCAGGCGAACAGCGTCTTCCTGGAGCTGCCGCGGGCGGCCCGCGCCGGCATGCACGACCGGGGCTGGAAGTTCTACGACTTCATCGGCTGGGGCGGAGCGCGCCTCATGTGCTCCTGGGACACGACCGAGGAGGACGTGCGGGCCTTCGCCCGCGACCTCGCCGAGCTCGCCGGCAAGGCCGAGCGCGAGGTCGCGACGTCGTAGGGAGCCGACCCTAGGCGACGGTGGCCGGCGCGGCCGGGCGCTCCTTCTCGCCCCTCTTCGCGCCGGGGGGAGGGCGAGGCGCGAGGTCCTCGGCCGAGAGCCCGAGGCCGACCGCACCCTCCTCGAGCCAGGCGTGGCGGCCGGCGAGGACGGCCCGCCCGAGCTCGTACTCCGCACCGTCGGAGTTCCGCCACAGCGCGCGGAAGAGGCCCTTCACCTTGCGCCCGGAGGCGACGGCGAACCGGTCCGCGAGGACCTCGCCTTCCGCCGCTCCGCGCCCGCCCGCGCGGGCCGTGGTCGCGGCCCGGGAGACGCTCGCGGCGATGGCGAAGAGCTCGTTCGCGACGTCCACCAGGCGGAAGAGGAAGCCCTGCTTCCTCTCCAGCCGGGCGCCGTGGACCACCATGCCGTGGAAGACCTGCCGGGCGAGCTTGCGGCTCGCCCGGTCGACGAAGCGCAGGTGCCGGCCGAGCCGCCCCATGCTCCGGAACCGGAACGGCGTCGCGAGGCCGCGCAGCCAGAGGCCGAGGTACCACGTCGCGTAGAACCAGGCGATGCCGGGCAGCGCCGCCACCTTCCTCGCCGCGGGCACCTTGGGGTCGATGAGGAGGCCCGAGACCTGCAGGTGCCTGTCTACCGCCTCCCGGGCCATGAACAGGTGCATGATCTCGGAGGACCCCTCGAAGATCAGGTTGATGCGGGCGTCCCGCATCCAGCGCTCCACCCCGACCCCGGCCTCGCCGCGGGCCTCGAGGGAGGACTTCTTCTCGTAGCCCCGCCCGCCGCGGATCTGCATCGTCTCGTCGCAGACCCTCCAGCCCTGGACCGTGTTCCACTCCTTCGTGGCCGCCGCCTCGAGGCGGATGTCGTAGCCCTTCCTGTCGGCGAGCGCCTGGGCGAGGTCCGAGATGGACTCCATCGCGTAGGTGGTCGAGGCGAGCCAGGCCAGCTTGTGGGCGATGGCCTCGTGCTTGCCGATCTCCATCCCCCACTGGGACCGCGTGGAGGCCCACTTGCGGTCGAGCTCGAGCGCCACCTTGGCACCGCCGACGACCGCGGCGGGGATGGAGAGCCGGCCCGCGTTCAGCGTGGTGAGCGCGATCTTGAGGCCACGCCCCTCCTTGCCGATGAGGTTCTCGCGCGGGACCCGGACCCCGTCGAACCGCAGCACGGCGTTCGCGAGCGCCCGGAGCCCCATGAAGTGCGAGCGGTGCACCACCTCGACGCCCGGCCAGTCGGTCTCGACCACGAAGGCGCTGATGGCGCCCGTCTTCGGGTCCCGGGCCATCACCACGAGGAGCTCGGCGATGGTGCCGTTCGTGCACCACAGCTTGGAGCCGTTCAGGACGTAGTGCGTGCCGTCCGGGGAGAGCTCGGCGGTGGTGGAAAGGCGCGCCGGATCCGAGCCCACGAGCGCCTCGGTGAGGGCGAAGCCCGAGATGGCGCCCTTGGCGCAGCGGGGTAGGTAGCGGTGCTTCAGCTCCTCCGAGCCGAAGGTCTTGAGGGGCTGCGGCACCCCGATCGACTGGTGCGCGGAGAGCAGCGCCGTCAGGTTCCCGTCGCGGCTGCCGAGCAGCTGCATGATCCTCCCGTACTCCACCTGGGAGAACCCGAGCCCGCCGTACTCTCGCGGGATCTTCATGCCGAACGCGCCCATGCGGCGCAGCTCGTCGATGACGTCCGCGGGGTAGTCCCCGTGCTCGTCGATGGCGTCGGAGTCGACCCTCCCGAGGAAGCGGCGGAAGTCCTCCTCGAAGCGCTGGAACTCCGGGCGGGAGGCCTGAAGCTCCGGGAGCGGGTACGGGTGGATGAGGCCGAAGTCGAAGCGCCCGAGGAACAGGTCGCGCAGGAACCCCTTGCCCTGCCAGTCGGCCTCGCGGGCCGCCTCGGCCACCTCGCGGGAGTGGGCGACGTCGTCCTCTTGCCTTCGCTCGTGCTCGCTCATCTCTTCTCCTCCTCCCTGGGCGCTCGGCTGGCGCCGTTGATTCTAGAATCAATGAGATATCTACTGCCCTGACGCAGCGCGTGCACACGAATTCCGGGCGCGCGCCCCCCGAGGCGGTAAGCGATCGTTGACTCGGCCGACAGAAGGCCGGTCCGGCGGCGGTCAGGCGCTCTGCCAGGCCGCCACGAAGAACCCGTCGGTCCCGTGGAGGTCCGGACGGAGCTTCATGAAGCCGGCGCCGTCCAGCATCTCGGCCCGGCCGATCGGGGGCACCCGCCGAAGGTCGGGGCGGGCCCGCTCGAAGGCGATCGCCACGTCCTCGTTCTCCTCGCTCCTGAGCGTGCAGGTCGCGTAGACGATCCGGCCGCCGGGCCGGAGCGCCGCGGCGCCCCGCAGGAGGAGGTCGAGCTGGAGGGCGGGAAGAGCCGCGAAGGAGCCGGGGTCGATCCGGAACCGCTCGCCGGGTCCGCGGCGCAGCGCGCCGAGGGCCGAGCAGGGCGCGTCGACGAGCACCCGGTCGAACCGGGTCCCCGCCGGGGGAGCGGCTCCGCCCACCCGGACGGCCGCGCGCGCCCGGGCCGCGCGGCGCGCGAGGCGATCGAGCCGGGCCGCGTCCACGTCGCAGGCGCAGACCTCGCCCCGGCCGCGGAGCGCGGCGGCGAGGAGGAGCGCCTTCCCGCCGGCGCCCGCGCACAGGTCGAGGACCCGGTCGCCGGGCTCGGCACCCACGGCCTCGCCGGCGAGCTGGCTCCCCTCGTCCTGCACCTCGAAGAGGCCCTCGCGGTACGAGGGGAGGGCGAGGACGTTTGGCCGGGGAGAGACGACCTCGAGCGCGTCCGGCGCGAACCGGCCCTGGCGCGAGAGGAGCCCCTCCTCGGCGAGCCGGGCAGCCAGGGCGTCGCGCTCCACCCGCGCCCGGTTGGCGCGGATGAAGACCGGGCCCGGGAGGTTGAGGGCGTCCGCGAGGCGGGTCGCGCGAGCACCGGCCTCGCGCCACAGCACCTCCCCGAGCCAGTCGGGGAGGGAGAAGAAGTCCGCCACGGCCGGGGGCGGCGGGACCCGCGGCGGGAGGGAGCCCTCCGGGAGCCCGCAGATCGCCTCGGCGTCCTCCACCTCCGCGAGGTCCCTGAGGAGGCAGGCGAGGAGGGTGCGCGGCAAAGCTGCCTCCCCGGCGTGGTGGGCGAGCCGCCGCCTCCACAGCGCCACGCCGAGGACGGCCTCGGCGACCACAAGCCGCTCGACCCTCGAGAGGGCGCGGCGGGAACGGAGGAGACGGTCGAGGACCGCGTCCGCCGGGCCGCCGGCCAAGACCTCCGCGAGGGGACCGTCCAGCGCCGGCGCGAGCCCGGACAGGGCCCGCCAGGGGATCCCGGCGAGCCGCGCCACGGACGCCGGGGCGTGGGCGGTGGCCACCTCCACGGACGGAGGCTACCGCGGGACCTCGACCCAGACGAAGCCGCGAAGCTCTCCTTCCGCGTAGCCCGTCGCACGGTCCCCGGGATACGCGGCCTCGAGCGCCTGCTTGACGGACACCGGGAGGGACTCCGGCGGCCCGTGACACCCAACGCAGGTGCCTCGCACCGGGATCGGGAAGAGGACGCCGAGGCGATCGCCCAGGTCGAGCGCCGTCGGGGCGACGGCGCTCGCCTTCAGGCCAGCGGCGCCTGCGACCGCGCGCTTCGCCCAGGCGGGCGGGGCGTTGGCCGGGTTCCGGAGCCGGTCGGAGGTGCGGCCGAGCTGCACACCCGACTCCCGCTCTACGGCGAGCGCGAGCTGTCGCGCCTCGTCGCGGCAGACCGAGACCGCGGCGGCCGGGCCGCCGTCCGAGAGCGCCCGGGCGAGCCGCCCCTGGAGCCTGTCCTGGAGGGCCCGCGCTGCCTTCGAGGCCCTCGCGAGTGGCTCCTTCCAGGCGGCTGGCGCCGCGGCGACCTCGACCGGAGTGGAGGGAGCGGCCTGGGCGAGGAGGGCGGCGGCAAGCAGGCTTCGCACGGGGATCTCCTGCGGGAGAGCCACGAATCCGGCGAGAGGGTTCAGCGCGTCGCGAGTCCGGAGCTCGCGTAGGTCTTCTCGAGGAGGACCGAGAGCGGCCCCCGGGCGGCGACCTCCGGGCTCGCCATCCCCGGCGAGGAGCGGTGGCGGATGTCGCACCACGCCTCTCCAGAGATGGAGCGCGCCTCGGATGCCGAGAGCCTGTACCGGGGCTCCTCGGCCCGGCTCTCGATCGACACCGTGTGGTAGAGGAGCCCGAGCTCGGGCAGGCCGTCGACCATCTCCAGGAACTCGACGAGCCACCGCGCCGCGCTCCCGCTCGACGTGCCGGCGGGCTCCTGGAGGATCTCCGGGGGGATCGGGCGGTTCGCCTCGTCGGTGAAGACCCGCCAGTCGCTCTGCCGCTCGTAGGCGGTGGATCCGCCCCCCGCCTCGTGGACCCGCCACCAGCGCAGCATCCGGCGCACCGCGAGCCCGCGGGACACGTCCCGGCCTCCCGCCACGACGCGGTTCGCGAGCACCGGTGCACCGTCCAGGCCGGCGCGAGCGTCGAGGCCGAACCCGAACGGTGTGAGCGGGGCCACGCTGAAGGTGACGCTCCAGCGCCGCTCGGCCGCGGGCAGCGACTCGCTTGCGGGGGTCGTCGACGCGAAGGAGACGAGCCGGCGGGCGTCCGCGTAGCGGAGCTCGTAGGGAAACGACCGGTCGAGCTCCAGCGTCGGAAGCGATTCCTCGACGAAGGGAGCGACGCCCGCGGCCGCGTCCCGAAGCCGGACCTTGCCCGGCCAGCTCGCCGTGAGGTGCAGCCGGACCGTCGAGGCGTCCTTGTCGGCCTCGACCGAGCGCACGCTGCGGCCCTCCTCCACCCGGTCGTGCACGACGAGCTCCTCGCACGCCACTGGGCGGTAGGTCCGCTCGATGACCGCGTCCCAGTCGAGGAGCTTCGCTCCGGCCTCCGCGCCGCTCTCCTCGCGCACGGTCTGCGAGTCGCGCGTGTGCAGCACGCTGCGCTTCCAGGCGTAGCTCGAGGCGCCGGTGTCCCGGATCGGCCGCAGGGAGGCGCCGGCGCGGAAGGAGAGGTCGAGCGAGACCTCCTCGTGCAGCGTCACCCCCGCACCGGCGAGGTCGGACCGCGTCCCCTCCGCCGGGAGGACCCCCGCCCCCTCGTCGGCGCGGCGCACGTGCACCTCGACCTGGAAGATCGGTGACTCCTCCAGAGCGCGTGGCGCGGCGGGCAGGAGCCCGGCGGCCATGAGCAGTGCCATCCGGATCTTCATCGGGGTCAGCGAATGCTATGCGTTGCACGCGGCGCGAACATGGCCCCGTTGGGTTTCCCACGGTCGCGTGATGGGGGCGGCGGGGGTAAAAGGACGGTCGTGCAGATCGCTCTCTACCTCCTCGGGGCGATCTCCCTGATCGCCGGACTCGCGGGCCTGGTCCTGCCCGCCCTGCCCGGGGCGCCCCTGCTCTTCGCCGGCGTGCTCCTCATCGGCTGGGCGGGCCACTTTGCGATCGTGGGGTGGGGGACGGTCCTCCTCGCCGCCGTCGTCGCTCTCCTCGCTGCGGCGGCGGACCTGGTCGCGAGCCTCGTGGGCGCCCGGGTCTTCGGCGCGTCCCGCTGGGCGGTCGCGGGGGCGACCCTGGGACTCGCCGTCGGCCTGTTCCTCGGCCTGCCGGGGATCCTGCTCGGCCCGCCCGTCGGTGCCATGCTCCTCGAGCTCGCGAAGGACGCCGACCTCCGGCGGGCAGCGCGCGCCGGCGTTGGCGCCTTCCTGGGCTTCCTCGCCGGCGCCGTCGTGAAGGTCGCCCTGGCCCTGGTGCTCCTCGGAGTCCTCGCGCTCGACTTCCTGCGCCGCCAGGGGTGAGCGAGGCGCACCGGTTTCGCGCGATGTGCGGCCCTGTGGGACAGGGCGCCTCTGCGCATTTGCCTCGCCGTGAAGCTCTGCTAGCCTCGATCGACGGGGAAGACCGTGGCGAGCATCCGCGCGTCCCAGCTCAAGGAGGACATCGCCGCGCTGGCATGGCTCGGGCCCGCCGCGCGAAAGGCCGTGCTCGCGAAGGTCGCACCCGCGACCGTCTGCCAGATCGAGGAGTCGAGCCGCGTCGACTGGCTCCCGCACGCCCTGGTCGTGGAGATCGTCCACGCCATCCGCGCGGTGGCGGGCGAGGAGGCGGTCCGCGGCTGGAGCCGGGCGGCCGTCAACGGGTCGCTGCAGGGCTCGCTCTTCCGGCCCTTCCTCGAGGGCGTCATCGCCGTCTTCGGCCTGAGCCCGTCGGCGGGCTGCAAGGTGCTGCCGCGCGCCTACTCCGCGGCGCTCAAGGACTGCGGTGCGCTCCGCCTCCTCGAGGTCTCCTCGTGCGAGGCGCGGATGGTGCTCGAGGAGCTCCCCGCCGAGGCGCAGGACCGCGACTGGCTCGTCTCGGTCGCCGGCGGCTTCGAGGTCATCTTCGACGCCTGCAAGGTGAAGGGCCGCGTGGAGCTCGAGTTCGCCGGTCCCGGGAGCGACCCGCGGTTCCACGCACGCTGGGAGTAGCCCGCCGCAGCGCTTGAATTCGAGGCGCCTTCGCCCGATTCTGGCTCGCCGGCCGTGCGCCGGCGCGCATGGCGGAGAGGCGAGGAGGCTTCGGCGGGACCCGGGCGCGGCTCGTTTCGTGGGCGGCCGCGAGGCCCGCGCTCGCCGTCGCCGCGGTCGCGCTCCTCTGCCAGGCGAACACCCTCCTCAACCAGCCCGTCCTGGACGACGGCTGGGTGATCTTCGACAACCCCGTCGTGACCGGCTTCGACGTCGGCCGGGCCCTCCGCTCGGGGTACGAGGCGGGCGGGAGCGCGACCAACGCCGGCCTGTGGCGGCCACTCACGACCCTCAGCTACGCCGCGAGCTACGCGGCTTTCGGCCGCGCGGTTCCCGGCTACCACGTCGGGAACGCGCTGTTGCACGCGGCCGTGGCCCTCCTCGTCCTGGCGCTCGCCCGCCGCGTCGTCGGCGCCGTCGCCCCGGCGCGCGCCGGCGAGGCCGCCGTTGTCGCGGCCCTCCTGTTCGCGGTCCATCCGGTGCACGTGGAGGCGGTGGCGGGCCTCGTCGGCCGCGCCGAGCTCCTCGCCGCGCTGGGGGCACTCTCGGCGCTCCTCCTCGCCCTGACCCGGAGGAGCGGGAGCTGGCGGCTGCCGGCCGCCCTGGGGGCCGCGTCGCTCGGGGTGCTCGGGAAGGAGAACGCGGCCGTGGCGCCGCTGCTCTACCTCCTCGTCGCCTGGCTCGCGCCCGGGGCCGCCGGGCTTGGGGCGCGGCCCGGCCCGGGGAGCGCGGAGGGGCGGCGCGCCGCCGCGGAGGCGCTCCTCGTCTCGGCCCTCCTCGGCGCGGCGGTGGCGCTCCCCTTCCTCTTGCGGCCGGGCGGCGGCGCCGGCGTGCCGCCCTCGGCCGCGTGGTTCGCGGGGCAGCCCGGGCCCATCGTCCTGGGAACCATGTCCCGCGCGCTCGCCGAGTACTGGCGGCTCCTCGCCTTCCCCGGCGAGCTCGGCCTGGACTTCTCCTACGCGGCGAAGATCCCCTTCACGCCCGCGCTCTCGCCGCGGGCGCTCGCGGCGGCCGCCGTCTGGGCGACGATCCTCGTGGTCGGCCTCGCGTCCGCGCGGCGCGCCCCCGTGCGCGCGATCGGGATCCTCTGGGTCTTCGCGGCGCTGCTCCCCGTCTCGAACGCGGTCCCGACCGGCGTGCTCATGGCGGAGCGCCTTCTCTACCTCCCCTCCGTGGGAGCATGCCTGTGGGCCGGGCACGGCGCCGCCTGGGCGCGCGAGGCGCTCTCCCGCCGGCATCCCGGCGCCGCCGTCGCCGTCCGAGGCCTCGCGGCGCTCGCGATCGCGCTCCTCGCGGCGCGGACGCTCGCCCGGAACGCCGACTGGAGGGACGGGCGCGCGCTCTGGGAGGCGGAGCTCGCCCATGCCCCCCGCGACCCGGTCGTGAACAACAACCTCGCCGTCGCCCTCAACGGGGCCGGGGAGTATGGGCGGGCGCGGGAGCGGCTCCGCGTCGCCCTCGAGGCGGCACCGCTCTACTGGCGCGCCTGGGTGAACCTCGGCATCGCCGAGGAGCGGTCCGGCGATCCGGAGGCGGCGCTCGGGTTCTACGGGCGGGCGAGCGCCATCGAACCCGGCTCGGCGGTTCCTCACTACTGGGCGGGGCTCCTTCTCGCGAGGCGCGGGGACCGGGCGGCCGCCGACCGGGCCTTCGCGGAGGCCGAGCGGCTCGCCCCGGACGACGCCTCCGTCCGCGTCGAGCGGGGCCGCCTGCTGCTCGAGCTGGGGCGTGCCGCCGATGCCCGCCGGGAGCTCGAGCAGGCCCTCCGGCTCGATCCCCGGCGCGCCGAGGCGCGCGCCCTCCTCGAGCACGCAGGCCCCCCCTGAACCGGCTGGCGCGTCCCTCGCATGGGACGTGGCGTGGCCGTGACGGAGATGGGAGAGGTGCGCTCTCGCGCCCGTGGCGCGTTCCTGGGGTTCGCCGTCGGCGACACCCTCGGCGCCACGGCGGAGTTCATGACCCCCGGCGAGATCGCCGCTCGCTACGGCGTCCACGACGAGGTCGTGGGCGGCGGGTGGCTGCACCTCCGCCCGGGGC
>DATKJV010000050.1:0-3265 GCA_035543235.1 Anaeromyxobacteraceae bacterium
GCTGACGAGCCGTGGGTGTCCGATCAGCTTTGAACCGTGCGGTTCAACGTGCCAGGCCGGCGATGGAGTGCGGCGGGTCGTATCGAGCTAGGCGCCTCGCCGGATCCGATGTGCGGGTTTGTCGCGAATGCCTGAACCGCACGGTTCAAAGCGCCCCTGCCGAACGGTGTCGCGACACTGTCGTGACACCGTGCGTGACACTCCATTCGCCACGTTCGGTGTCGCAACATCGATCAAAGCAGTGTCGCGGAGTCTCGCGCAACCCAGCGAAATCCCGCCGGCCCCGCCGCCCGCGTGAGAGAAGTCGGACCCTTCGGTGTCGCGCCACCATCTGCCCGACCCCACCCTCACAACGAGGGTGGGGTCGGGCATCTGTTGGCGCTGAGTCTCAGTTCGAAGGAGGACCAGGCGGCGGGGCCGGCTGGAGAGGGAGATGGTGATCGAAAAGGGGGGCGACAGCCTGGGGTGTCGGGTGGTTACTTCGATAACGGGAAAAGCACAGAAGCGGTACGTGACCGTGACCGAGTCCAGGAGCGGCGCAGATGGGCGTTCGGTCCGGTGAAGGCACCGAACGGGAGGACCGAGAACCTGCTCTTGAACGGCGGCGAACGGGGGACCTGAGGCCGCTGACGTCGAGGGTTCGTGGCAGGGAGATCTGCTAGATCGGACGCGAATGGTCTACGCGTTCAAGCTCGGTCCCGTTGGAGTCGGCCGCGGCAGCATCAACGTGTACGGAGCGGTCTCCGAGGACGGCATGCTGAGGCCTGTGTTCGCGAAGAGCGACGCGAAGGGCCTGCGAGAGCTCTCCGAGGCCGCCCGCGGCGAGGCGCTCCAATGCGAGCCAGGGTTGGAGGCAGCGGCTCGGCGCCTCGGATTCGCGGCCGGGCCGCTCCCGAAGGGGGTGCTGGTGGCGCGGGCCGGTTTGGCGCTCGCGCTGGCGATGGGGCCAGGGGGAGGCGAAGGGGGAGCCCTCGCCACGATGAGGCTCCTCGAGGCGTTCGCGGTGTTCTGGAAGGCAAAGCCCTGGGAACGGTTCAACGGAGATGACCCCCTCCCCATCACGCTCGCGCTCGGCGGAAGCGTCTCGGGTCGGGAAGCGTCGGTGATGGGGATGGGCGGCGAGCAGTTCGGTATCGCGCTCTATGAGCAGCCGGGTTCCGTACGACGGATGGGTGAACTCGTCGACGCAGGGAAGTTCGCCGAGGTGCACAAGATCCCCGCCGTGGCCGTCACCATCGATCCCGAGCCCGAGTACGCCGTCCGGGCAGTCGAGGAGGCGTTCGGAATCCCAGGCGTGCCTGTCCCGATGGCGATCCGGAAGGGGAGAGCCCAACCGGCTTCCCGGGAAGACATGGTGGCGCTCGCCGCCGCTCTCGAGGCGGTCGCACAGCTCATGCCCCGGGGGAACGAGGGCAGGGCCGTGGCAGAGGCGGGCCCCCTCCGCTGCGAGGCGCGTGTGACGATCGGCGCTCAGCTCGCTTCGGTCGAGGAGCCGGGTCTCGGACCGGCCGCCGGCGCGGCGGCCTCCCGACTCCGAACGCCGCGAAATGCGCCGTGCCCGTGCGGGAGCGGCAAGAAGTACAAGAAGTGCCACCTCGCTGAGGACGAGGCCCGGTCGGATAGGCCGCGAGCTCTCTCGCAAGACGAGGCGCGGCGTCTCGCGGAGCGCGACCCGTTCCATGCGCTCGACGACCGGATGGTGAATCGCATCCTCGATCTGGCCCGAAAGCGCTGGGGCGCAAGGTTCGACCCGGGGGCCGCGCTCGCCGAGTTCGGCCTGGACGAGGACAGCGCGCAGCTCCTCGTTCCCTGGTGCGCCTTCCACTACGAGGTTCCGGACGGTCGCACTGCGCTCGATCTTCTCGACCTGGGTGACACCGGTCCGCTTTCCGCCGAGGAGCGAGACTGGCGCAACGCCCAGCGGGTTGCCTGCTTCTCCATTCTCGAGGTGACCGACGTCCAGCCGGGCAAGACCGTCTCGGTGAGGGACCTGCTCACCGGCGACAAGGACCTCGTCCACGAGGTCAGCGGCTCGAGGACCCTCGTCGCCCGAGACGTGATGCTCGGCCGGGTGACCGAGTTCCGCGGCAAGGCCTTCTTCTGCGGGATGCATCCGCGCACGCTTCCCCCGCGGGAGGGGGCGGAGGTCGTCCGGGAGCTCCGCAGCGAGTTAGGGGTAAGAACCAAGCGCGTGCCGCTCGACGACCTGCGCGTGGCAGTCGACGACGGCGTTCTCTTCACTTTGTGGGAGCAACGCGTCGCCGCGCTCGACCGGCGACCGCTCCCCAGGCTCGCCAATACCGATCGCGAGCCGATCTTGCTCACCACCGACCACTTTTCCGTGACCCCCGATGGCCGCGGGCAGATTCGCGACCAGCTCGCGGCTCTTCCCGGTGTCGAGGTGGAGGAGGACGGTTCAGGAAACTGGATGGTGAACTTCACGAAGCCGGGAAACGCGGTGCACTCCTCCTGGGAGAACACCATTCTGGGCAGCGCAGTGCTGAGCGAGAGCGGCCTACGGGTCGAGACGAACTCGGTCGAGCGGGCCGACCGCCTCCGTTCTCTCGTCGAGGCGGCCTGCAAGGGGCACCTCGCCTTCCGGGTGCGAGAGCACGCGGACCCGATGGCTTCCTCTCGTCGGCCGGCACGGCCGGCCACGCTTCCCGAAGAAAAGGATCCCGAGCTCGCGGCGATGGCGGCGGAGGTCAAGGCCGCGCACTACCGCGCGTGGCTGGACGAAGCCATCCCCGCGCTCGGCGGGATCACGCCGCGCCAGGCGTCGAAGCGCCGGGGCAAGGTCCGACGCGAGCTGGAACTCCTCCTGAGGGAGATCGAGCATGGCGAGGCGCGGCTGCCTGCGGCGGAGCGCGTTGACGTAGCAGACCTCCGGCGAGAGCTGGGCCTACCGATCGACGAGTAAGCGGTCGGAACGCGTAGCGCCTGCCCTGCCGGCGCGCCGATGCGTGCCCAGCACGCGCCTGCTTGAATTGTAATACGAATAGATGTAGCATCAACGCATGAAACAACGTACGACCATGCCAGCTCGACGGCTTACGGCGGCGAAGGTGCACGCGGGGGCCGCGACGGAGCTCGAGCGGCCCTCGACGAGCGAGAAGATCATGCAGACCTTCCGCATGCCGCTCGACGTCGTCTACACGTTCAAGGCGGAGGCCTCGGCCCGCGGCCTCGATGCCACGGCCCACGTCGTCAGGGTCGTGGACGGTTACCACCGGTACTACGGGTTGCCACGCGCCGTGGCCGAGAC
>DATKJV010000051.1:0-56724 GCA_035543235.1 Anaeromyxobacteraceae bacterium
CCGCGCGCAAGGTCCCCGGCGCGCCTGCTCCCAGGACGTAAGCCATGTCGATGCTCAGCCCCAAGCGGACGAAGTTCCGCAAGATGCAGAAGGGTCACCTCCGCGGCTACGCGAAGGGTGGCGACGAGGTCTCGTTCGGCGACTACGGCCTCCAGGTCCAGTCGCCGGGCTGGCTCACCGCACGTCAGATCGAGGCCGCTCGCGTCGCGATCTCTCGCTCGGTGAAGAAGCTCGGCAAGATCTACGTCCGCGTCTTCCCCGACCACCCGTTCACGAAGAAGCCCGCCGAGACCCGCATGGGCACCGGCAAGGGGCCGGTCGAGTACTACGTCGCGGTCGTGAAGCCGGGCCGCGTCCTCTTCGAGATGGAGGGCGTGAACGACGAGATGGCCGCGAAGGCCTTCCACCTCGCGGCCCACAAGCTGCCCGTCGCCACCAAGGTGGTGAAGCGCGGCGAGACTTTGTAGGAGGCGACGATGTCGACGAACAGCGAGCTCCGCCAGCTGTCGCCCGAGGAGCTGCGCGCTCGGGCCGCCGAGCTGAAGCAGCAGATCTTCGAGATGAGGAGCAAGCTCAACACCGGGGTGCTCGACTCCACGGCCGAGCTCGGGAAGACCCGCCGCCTCATCGCGCGCTGCCTCACCCTGGCGCGGGAGTCGGAGAAGGGCATCGTGCGCAAGGCGAAGGCGGAGGCCGGTCCCCGCAAGGGCAAGAAGGAGTGAGGGTCATGGAGCGCGGCAAGCGAAAGTCCCGCGTCGGCGTGGTGGTCTCCAACAAGATGACGAAGACCGTCGTCGTGCGCGTGGAGCGCCGCATCGCCGATCGGAAATACGGCAAGATCGTCAAGCGCGCCGCGAAGTACAAGGCGCACGACGAGAACCAGGCGTGCAAGCCCGGCGACCGCGTACGGATCGTCGAGACGCGCCCCATCTCCAAGGACAAGCGCTGGCGGGTCGTCGAGACCTTGGAGAAGGGCTCGGAGGTCTAGGCTGCCATGATCCAGCAGCAGACGATCCTCGACGTCGCCGACAACTCCGGCGCCAAGAAGGTCCAGTGCATCAAGGTGCTGGGCGGCACCCGGCGCAAGTATGCGTCGATCGGCGACGTCATCGTGGTCTCGGTGAAGGAGGCCATCCCCCAGTCGAAGGTGAAGAAGGGGGAGGTGGCCCGGGCCGTGATCGTGCGCACCGCGCGGGAGGTCAAGCGGCCGGACGGCAGCTACATCCGGTTCGACGGCAACTCGGCGGTCCTCATCAACAAGGACCTCGAGCCCATCGGGACGCGCATCTTCGGGCCGGTCGCCCGCGAGCTCCGCGCCCGGAAGTTCATGAAGATCATCAGCCTGGCGCCGGAGGTTCTCTAGGCCATGGACGTCCGCAAGAACGACACCGTGAAGGTCCTCGCCGGCCGGGAGCGCGGCAAGACCGGGAAGGTCCTCGAGGTGCTGCACGGCACCGGGCGGGTCCGCGTCGAGCGGCTCATGACGGTGAAGCGCCACCTGAAGAAGGGGCGCAGCCAGTCGAACCCCGAGGGCGGCATCATCGAGAAGAACGCGAGCATCCACGCCTCGAACGTGATGGTGGTGTGCCCGAAGTGCGGCAAGGCCACCCGCGTGGCGCGCGTCGCCCGCGACGACGGGCGGCGCGTGCGGGCGTGCAGGAAGTGCAAGGCGCAGTGGGAGTAGCGGGACGAGAGCGCATCGCCCGGCGCCACGCGCCCGGACGAAGGCAAGGAGCTAAGCGATGGCAGCACGGCTAAGGCAGCGGTACCAGCAGGAAATCCGGCCGGCCCTCATGCAGGAGTTCGGCTTCAAGAACCCCATGCAGGCGCCCCGGATCGACAAGGTGGTCGTCAACATGGGACTCGGCGAGGCCATCCAGAACGGCAAGATCCTGGACGCCTCCATCGAGCAGCTCGGCGCCATCACCGGCCAGCGGCCGGTCGTCACCAAGGCGCGCAAGTCCATCGCCAACTTCAAGCTGCGCCAGGGCCAGAGCATCGGGGCCATGGTCACCTTGCGAGGCGATCGGGCCTACGAGTTCCTCGACCGCCTGCTCAACATCGCGCTGCCGCGCGTGCGCGACTTCAAGGGCGTGAGCCCCAAGGCCTTCGACGGCAAGGGCAACTACACGCTGGGCGTGAAGGAGCAGATCATCTTCCCCGAGATCAACTACGACAAGGTCGAGAAGATCAAGGGGCTCAACATCACCGTGGTCACGACCGCTCGGAACGACGAGGAGGGGCGGGCGCTGCTCCGCCACCTCGGCATGCCCTTCCGCCAGTAGGCTGGAAGAGGAGATCTAATCGATGGCCAAGCTTTCCAAAATGGCGCAAGCGCGGCGGAAGCTGAAGTTCTCCGCCCGTCAGTACAACCGGTGCCCCCTGTGCGGGCGGCCGCGCGCCTACCTTCGCAAGTTCCAGATGTGCCGCATCTGCTTCCGCAACCGCGCGCTCCGGGGCGAGATCACCGGCGTCATCAAGTCGAGCTGGTAGGGAGAACCTTCGATGAGCTTCACCGATCCCATTGGCGACATGCTGTCGCGCATCCGCAACGCTTCGTCGGCGCGCCACGAGAAGGTGCTGGTCCCGGCCTCGAACCTGAAGACCCGCATCGCCGAGGTGCTCCGGTCCGAGGGGTTCATCAAGGACTTCGTGGTCCACAAGGACGAGGCCAAGCAGGGCGCGATCACCATCTTCCTGAAATACGGTCCGGATCGCGAGCCGGCCATCAGCGACATCAAGCGCGTCTCGAAGCCGGGGCTGCGCCGCTACGTCGCGACCGGCGCCATCCCCCGGGTCCTGAACGGCCTCGGCATCGCCATCCTCTCGACGTCGAAGGGCGTCATGGTGGACCGCGAGGCCCGCAAGCAGAAGGTGGGCGGCGAGCTCATCTGCACCGTCTGGTAGGAGAACCGCCATGTCCCGCGTCGGCAAGCTGCCGGTGAAGATTCCCGAGAAGGTGAAGGTCACGGTCGACGGCCGCACCGTCAAGGTGGAAGGGCCGAAGGGCAAGACCGCCTTCCTGTACAACCCCATGATGAAGGTCGAGGTGCAGAAGGGCGAGGTGAAGGTCACCCGCCCGGACGACAGCCGGGCCGCGAAGGGGCTCCACGGGCTCACGCGCACGCTCGTGAAGAACGCCGTCGAGGGCGTGACCAAGGGCTACGAGCAGACGCTCGAGATCGTCGGCGTCGGCTTCAAGGCGGAGGCGAAGGGCAAGGAGGTGCACTTCGCCATCGGCTTCTCGCACCCGGTGATCTTCAAGCTCCCCGAGGGGATCACCGCCGAGGTCGACGCCAAGCAGACGCGGGTGACGGTGCGGGGCGCCGACAAGCACCTGCTCGGGTTGACGGCCGCGAACATCCGCGGCCTGCGTCCGCCCGAGCCCTACAAGGGCAAGGGAATTAAGTACGTGGAGGAAGTGATTCGCCGCAAGGAAGGGAAGACCGGCGCGGCCTAACGCCGCGGCCCGGCTCATGCGCCCGCTGCACACGCGCCGGCGCAAGGAGAGAGAAGATGGCAGCCAAGATCACGCCCCGGGAGAAGCGCAAGGCGCGCATCCGCCGCAAGGTGACCGGAACCGCGGAGCGCCCCCGCCTCACCGTCTACCGCAGCCTGAACCACGTCTACGCCCAGGTGGTGGACGACGTGAGTGGCCGCACCATCGCGTTCGCGGGCTCGAACTCGAAGGGCATGCGCGAAGCGACGAAGGAAGGCAAGAAGACCGCCACCGCCACGAAGGTCGGGGCGGCCATCGCCAAGGCGGCGATCGAGAAGGGTGTGACCCAGGTCGTGTTCGATCGCAACGGATTCGACTACCACGGCCGGGTCGCGGCCGTGGCGGAGGCTGCCCGCGAGGGCGGCCTCAAGTTCTAGGCCCGCGGCACCGAGGAACGAATGGCTTCTCTCATCAACGTGAACGATCTCGAGCTTCAGGATCGCGTGGTCCACATCAACCGCGTCGCCAAGGTCGTGAAGGGCGGCCGGCGCTTCAGCTTCTCGGCGCTGGTCGTCGTCGGCGACGGCCAGGGCCACGTCGGCGTGGGCCTCGGCAAGGCGAACGAGGTGCCGGAGGCCATCCGCAAGGGGGGCGAGCAGGCGAAGAAGAACATCTTCGCGGTGCCGCTCGCCGGCACGACGATCCCGCACGAGGTCGTCGGGCACTACGGCTCGGGGCAGGTGCTCCTCAAGCCGGCCGGGGAGGGCACCGGGGTCATCGCCGGCGGCGCCGTCCGCGCCGTTCTCGAAGCGGCGGGGGTGCGCAACGTGCTCACGAAGAGCCAGGGCTCGCGCAACCCGCACAACGTGCTCAAGGCCACGGTCGCGGGCCTGAAGCGCCTGCGGAACCCGGAGCGGGTGGCGCAGATGCGCGGCAAGGAAGCCGCCGAGATCCAGGGCTAGGTCCGGGGAGCGAAGATGGCTGCCATCAAGGTGACGCTGAAGCGCGGTCTCGCGGGATGCCCCGCCGCCCACAGGGTGATCGTGGCGGGCTTGGGCCTCAAGAAGCGCGAGTCGCACAAGATCCTGCCGGACACGCCGGCGACGATGGGGATGATCGACAAGGTCGGCTACCTCGTCTCCTGGGAGCGGGTAGACGCGCCGCCCCCGAAGCGGCGTCCGACGCGCAAGGGGCAGGGGCGGAAGGCCGCCTAGCCTGGCGGCCGGCCCCCCAACGACGGTAGAAAGGAAAGCTCATGTCGCTCCACCAGCTCAAGGCGCCCCGCGGGGCCCACCGGGTCCGCAAGCGCGTGGGCCGCGGCCAGGCCTCCGGCCTCGGCAAGACCGCCGGCCGCGGCGGCAAGGGTCAGAAGGCCCGCACCGGCAACATGCACTTCGAGGGCTTCGAGGGCGGGCAGATGCCGCTGCAGCGCCGCCTCCCGAAGTTCGGCTTCATCAACCACTTCCGGCGCGACTACGAGGAGGTGCGGGTGGAGGAGCTCGCCCGCCTGCCCGCCGGGTCGATCGTGGACCTCGAGGCGCTCAAGGGGGCCGGGCTCGCACGCGGCCGGGGGGACGGGATCGTGGTCCTCGGCAAGGGCGAGCTCGCCGGCGCCTACACAGTGCGCGCCGATCGCGTGACCGCGGGCGCCCGGGCCGCCATCGAGAAGGCCGGGGGGAAGGTCGAGATCGTGCCGCGGCCGAAGACCATGGGCGAGAAGAAGAAGGCCGAGAAGCAGGCGAAGGCCAAGGCCAAGGCTTAGCGCGGGCAGGGAAAGGGGTAGCGGATGCTCACCACCAGCCTCGCGAACGTGTTCCGCGTCGCGGAGCTGCGCAAGCGGCTCCTCTTCACCGTCGGCATGCTCGCCGTGTACCGGCTGGGCGTGTTCGTGAGCGCGCCGGGCGTGGACCGGCTCGCCATGCGCAAGGTGGTGGCGAGCCAGGGCGGCCTCCTCGGACTCTTCAACCTCTTCTCCGGC
The DNA here is from genome assembly GCA_035543235.1 of Anaeromyxobacteraceae bacterium. Lineage (GTDB taxonomy): Bacteria > Myxococcota > Myxococcia > Myxococcales > Anaeromyxobacteraceae > DATJZG01. The sequence continues at coordinate 5,418 of DATKJV010000051.1, forward strand.
GGCGCGCTCGAGCAGCTCTCCATCTTCGCGCTCGGCATCATGCCCTACGTGTCCGCCTCCATCATCCTGCAGCTCCTCACGGTGGTCATCCCGGCGCTCGAGAAGATGCAGAAGGAGGGGGAGGTCGGCCGGCGGAAGATCACGCAGTACACCCGCTACGGCACGGTCGTCCTCGCGGCCCTGCAGGGCTTCGGCATCTCCACCTACCTCGAGTCCCTGCGCGACCCGTCCGGCATCCCGGTGGTGGCGCACACGGGCTGGTCCTTCCGCATCCTCACGGTGATCACCCTCGCCGCCGGCACCGCCTTCATCATGTGGATGGGCGAGCAGATCACCGAGCGCGGCATCGGCAACGGCATCTCCCTCATCATCTTCGCCGGCATCGTCGCCCGCCTCCCCGACGCGAGCTTCCAGCTCTACGCCTCCTACAAGGCGCCGGGATCGGGGCTCGACGAGCTCCGCGTCCTCATCCTCGCGGCGTTCATGGTCGCCGTCATCGCCTTCATCGTGTTCGTCGAGCGCGCCCAGCGCCGCATCCCCGTCCAGTACGCGAAGCGGGTGGTGGGCCGGCGAACCTTCGGGGGCCAGTCGACGCACCTGCCGCTCAAGGTGAACACGTCGGGCGTCATCCCGCCGATCTTCGCGAGCTCCGTGCTGCTCTTCCCGGCGACGCTCGCGTCGTGGTTCCCGTTCCTGCAGCGGATCTCCGACGAGCTGCGGCCGGGGGGCTGGGTCTACAACACCATCTACGTCGTCTTCATCATCTTCTTCGCGTACTTCTACACCGCGGTCACCTTCAACCCGGTGGACGTGGCCGACAACCTGAAGAAGTACGGTGGGTACATCCCCGGCATCCGTCCGGGCAAGAAGACCGCCGAGTACATCGACTTCGTGCTGTCCCGCATCACCTTCGGGGGCGCCCTGTACCTCGCCGCGGTGAGCATCCTGCCGACGATCCTCATCAACCAGTTCGGCGTGCCGTTCTACTTCGGCGGAACGGGCCTCCTCATCGTGGTGGGCGTCGCGCTCGACACCGTCCAGCAGATCGAGGGGCACCTCATCACGCGCCACTACGAGGGGTTCACCGGGCCGCGCGGTCCCCGCATCCGCGGGCGCACGGCGGTGAGCGCCTAGGCGCCCGAATCGCGCCGCGACCTCCCGCGGCGCCTGGGAGACGAGACGATGATCCTGATCCTCCTCGGCCCGCCCGGCGCGGGCAAGGGCACGCAGGCGAAGCTCCTCGCGAGGGACCTCGCCATCCCCCACATCTCCACGGGCGACATGTTCCGGGATCACAAGGCCCGGGGGACCGAGCTCGGCAAGAAGGTCGACGCCATCATGAAGTCCGGCGCGCTCGTCCCGGACGAGGTGACGAACGCGATGGTCCGGGACCGGCTCTCGAGGCCCGACGTCTCGAAGGGCTTCATCCTCGACGGCTACCCGCGCACCACCGCCCAGGCGGAGTTCCTCGACCAGCTGCTGCGCTCGCTCGGACAGCGGCTCGACCGGGCGCTCTCCTACGAGGTGGCCTCCGAGCTCCTCGTCGAGCGGATGAGCGGGCGGCGCAGCTGCTCGAGGTGCGGGGCGGTGTACCACGTCACCGCGAACCCCCCGAAGCAGGCGGGGGTGTGTGACAAGGACGGCGCGGCGCTCGTGCTGCGGGACGACGACAAGCCCGAGACCGTGAAGCGCCGGCTCGACGAGTACGAGGCGAAGACCGAGCCGCTCAAGCGCTACTACCACGAGCGCGGCAGCCTCGCGACGGTGGACGGCGTCGGCTCGCCCGACGAGATCCTGGCGCGCGCGAAGAAGAACCTCGGCGTGCCGTAGGGACGCGCGGGGCGCGGGTTGGAGCTCAAGACCCCAGACGAGATCGCCCGCATCGGCGAGGCCTGCCGGGTCGTGGCCGACGTCCTCGGCGAGGTGGCGCGCGCCGCCCAGGCCGGGGTCGCGACCGCCGAGCTCGACCGCCTCGCGGAGGCGCGCACCCTCGAGCGCGGCGCGGTGCCGGCCTTCAAGGGGTACCTCGGCTACCCGGCGAGCGTCTGCGTCTCGGTGAACGAGGAGGTCGTGCACGGGATCCCCGGGCCGCGCGTGCTCCGGGACGGCGACATCGTCGGCCTCGACTTCGGCGTCTCCCTCGGGGGCTTCTTCGGGGACGCCGCCGTGACCGTGGAGGTGGGACGGGTCGAGCCCCGGGCGAGGAGGCTCGTCGCGGCCACGCGGGACGCGCTCGCCCGCGCCCTGGCCGAGGTCCGGCCCGGGGCCCGCCTCGGCGACATCGGGGCGGCCGTGCAGGCGCACGTCGAGCCGCTCGGGTTCTCCGTGGTCCGGGAGTTCGTGGGCCACGGCATCGGCCGCCGGCTGCACGAGCCCCCGCAGGTCCCGAACTTCGGAAAGCGCGGTACCGGCGGCAGGATCCGCGCCGGCCTGGTCCTCGCCATCGAGCCCATGGTGAACGCCGGGGGGCCGGACGTCCGCACCCTCGAGGACGGCTGGACGGCGGTGACCTCGGATGGGGCGCTCTCCGCCCACTTCGAGCACACCGTCGCCGTGACCGAGGAGGGGCCCCTCGTCCTCACCCTGCCGGCGGGGTGACCCGCCCCGGAAGAGGGGGGGCGGCTCTCGGTTCGGGCTCCGCTCCGGAGGGCTCGACACTGCGCTTGCACGGGCAAAATTCCTGTGTTATACGCCGCGCTTCGCAACTGCCCGGCAAGGCCGGCGAGCGGTCGCGCTGAGGGGCACGAGAAGGGCAGGGAAGCCGGGTCGGCTTCCGCACGTCCCGCCGGAAGGAACGGCGGGGCTTTTCGTCTCGCGCCCAGAACTGGGTCGGGTGGAACTGGTCATGAAGGTCCGCGCGTCGGTGAAGAAGATCTGCGACAAGTGCAAGGTCGTGAAGCGAAAGGGCGTGGTGCGGGTCATCTGCTCCGCCAACCCGCGCCACAAGCAGCGCCAGGGCTAGCCCCGGCGGCCCCCTAGAACCGGAGACTCAAGGAATGGCTCGCATCGCCGGCGTCGATCTTCCTGCGGAGAAGCGCATCGAGATCTCGCTGCAGTACATCTACGGGATCGGCAAGACCACCGCGAAGAAGATCTGCGAGAAGGCCTCGGTCGACCCCGCCAAGCGGACGAAGGACCTGAACGACGACGAGGTCCGCCGGATCCGCGAGAGCATCGAGGCAAACTTCCAGGTCGAGGGCGACCTGCGCCGCGACGTCTCGATGAACATCAAGCGCCTCATGGACCTCGGCTGCTACCGCGGCCTGCGCCACCGCAAGGGGCTCCCGGTCCGGGGGCAGAGGACCCACACCAACGCCCGCACCCGCAAGGGCCCGAAGCGCGGCCTCGTCCGGAAGCCGGCCGCGGCAGCCCCGGCCCCGAAGGCGTGAGAGGGCGAGACGCCCTCCCCGAATGGAGATGAAGCGTGGCTGAAGAGAAGCAGGCGGCCGAGAAGGCCGAGAAGCCGGTCAAGAAGCCCGACGCTCCCGCCCCCGCGAAAGCGGAGGAGAGCGCCCCGTCGGTCCCCAACCTCGGCGGCCTCGAGCCCGTCACGGCCTTGCCCGTCACCCCGAAGAAGGGGAAGAAGCGGGTCAAGAAGAACGTGGCGGCAGGCGTGGTGCACATCAACTCCACGTTCAACAACACGATGATCACCATCACCGACGCCGTCGGGAACGTGCTCGCCTGGTCGTCGGCCGGAGCCCGCGGCTTCAAGGGCTCGCGCAAGTCGACGCCGTTCGCCGCGCAGGTGGCAGCGGGCGACGCCGCCGCGAAGGCGATGGAGCACGGCCTGAAGACCGTGGTGGTCATGGTGAAGGGGCCGGGCGCCGGGCGCGAGTCCGCGCTGCGCGCCATCGCGGCCGCCGGCCTGAAGATCACGCTCATCAAGGACGCGACCCCCATCCCGCACAACGGCTGCCGGCCGCCGAAGCGCCGCCGCGTCTGAGACGCGAGGAGACGAACTTGGCTCGTTACACTGAAAGCGTCTGCCGGCTCTGCCGTCGCGAAAACCTGAAGATGTACCTGAAGGGCGACCGCTGCTACACGGACAAGTGCGCCATCGAGCGGCGTCCGTACCCGCCGGGCCAGCACGGCCAGGGCCGGGTGAAGTTCTCGGAGTACGGCGTGCAGTTGCGCGAGAAGCAGAAGGTGAAGCGCATGTACGGCCTGCTCGAGGCCGGTTTCCGCCACGCCTACCACAACGCCGCGGCCGCGAAGGGCAAGACCGGCGAGAACCTGCTCAAGGGGCTCGAACTCCGGCTCGACAACGCCGTCTTCCGCCTGGGGTTCGCGGACACGCGCAACGAGGCGCGCCAGCTCGTCCGGCACGGCCACTTCCGGGTGAACGGCCGCAAGGTCACGATCCCGTCGTTCGAGCTCAAGCCCGGCGACGTCGTCGAGGTGCGCGAGCGCAGCAAGAAGGTCGTGCGCATCAGCGAGGCGCTCGAGGCGGTCGACCGCCGCGGCGTCCCGGCGTGGCTCGAGCTCGACAAGGCCGCATTCAAGGGCACCGTGAAGACCGCGCCCGCGCGCGAGGACATCACCATGCCCATCCAGGAGCAGCTCATCGTCGAGCTCTACTCCAAGTAGGCAGGAGGGGCGGCGGAGGAGCCGTCCGGCAGCGAAGTCGAGAGACACAACACGCGCCGCGCGTCCCACGGCGCCCCGAGTCCGCCGGGCTGCGGACCCACGGGGAGGGGGCGGCGGCAAAGGAGAATGCCCATGGCGGACGCGCTCACCACACGGAACTGGCGGGACCTCATCAAGCCGCGCGGCCTGGTCGTCGACCAGGAGTCGCTCACCAACACCTACGGGAAGTTCGTCGCCGAGCCGCTCGAGCGCGGCTTCGGCATCACGCTCGGCAACTCGCTGCGCCGGGTGCTCCTCTCGAGCCTCCAGGGCGCGGCCATCACCTCCGCGAAGATCGAGGGGGTGGAGCACGAGTTCACGGCCGTCCCGGAGGTCGCCGAGGACGTCACCGACATCATCCTGAACCTCAAGGAAGTCCTGCTGCAGATCCACTCGAACGAGCCCAAGACGCTGCGCATCGAGGCGGAGGGGCCGCGAGAGGTGAAGGCGGGCGACATCGTCGCCGACGGCCAGGTCGAGATCCTGAACCCTGGCCACCACATCCTCACCCTCAGCGAGGGCGGGAGGGTGCGGGTGGAGATGTCCGCCCGGCGGGGACGCGGCTACGTGCCCGCCGAGCGGAACAAGATCCCCGGCCAGCCGATCGGGACCATCCCCATCGACGCGCTCTTCAGCCCCATCCGCAAGGTGAACTACCAGGTCACGAACGCCCGCGTGGGGCAGCAGACCGACTACGACAAGCTGACCCTCGAGGTCTGGACGGACGGTTCCGTGGCGCCGGCCGACGCGGTGGCCTACGCCGCGAAGATCCTGAAGGAGCAGCTGTCCATCTTCATCAACTTCGACGAGACCGAGGAGCCGGTGAGCGAGCCGCTCGCCGTTCCCGAGCAGGTCCTGAACGAGAACCTGTTCAGGTCCGTCGACGAGCTCGAGCTTTCGGTTCGCAGCGCCAACTGCCTGCAGAACGCGAACATCAAGACCATCGGCGACCTCGTGCAGAAGACCGAGGCCGAGATGCTCAAGACGAAGAACTTCGGCCGCAAGTCGCTGAAGGAGATCAAGGAGATCCTCGCCGAGATGGGGCTCTCCCTGGGCATGAAGCTCGAGAACTGGCCCCCGAAGACCCCGCCCCAGGCCCAGAAGGCCTGACGAACCGCCGCACGCACCGCCCGAGGGAGATGTCGAGATGAAGCACCGCGTCGTCGGCCGTCGCCTGGATCGCACCACCGAACACCGCACGGCCATGTTCCGGAACATGGTGACCTCGCTGTTGCGCCACGAGCGCATCACCACCACGGCTCCGAAGGCGAAGGAGCTCAAGCGGGTCGCAGACAAGATCGTGACCCTCGCCAAGCGCGGCACCCCGAACGCCCGCCGCATCGCCTATCGCGACGTGCGCGACGCCGAGGTGCTCGAGAAGCTCTTCGGGCCGCTCAAGGAGCGCTACGCGACCCGTCCGGGAGGCTACACGCGCATCGTGCGCGTGGGCCGGCGCCACGGCGACAACGCCGAGATGGCGGTCATCGAGCTCGTCGACCGCGGCACGGAAGCCGGGAAGGGCGAGGAGATCGAGTCGAAGACGTCCGAGAAGACGGCCCCTGCCGCAGGCAAGGCGGCGAAGGGCAAGGCCAAGAAGGCCGCGAAGGGCGAGTAGCCCGGAAGGAGGAGTTCCAGATGCCCGTAGTCCTGCGCCTATCCCGGGCGGGCACGCACAAGGCCCCGTTTTACCACGTGGTCGCCACCGACTCGCGCAAGCCGCGGGACGGCCGCTACCTCGAGGACGTGGGCGTGTACGACCCGACGAAGAGCCCGGTGCGGCTCGAGCTCAAGGCGGACCGGATCGAGCACTGGCTCAAGGCCGGTGCGCGCCCCAGCCCCACCGTGGCCATGCTCATCCGCAAGGCGAAGAAGGCCGCCCCGGCGAAGACCGAGCGACGTCCCTGAGGCGACCGTGCGCGACCTCGTCCTGTGGCTCGCCCGCGAGCTCGTCGAGAAGAAGGACGCGGTGAAGGTGGACGCCATCGAGCGCGACCGGGCGACCGTGTTCGAGCTCACCGTGGACCCGGCGGACCTGGGCCGGGTCATCGGGCGCGGTGGCAAGACGGCGAAGGCGCTCCGGGCCGTCCTGGACGCCGCGGCGCGCGGCGAGGGTCGCCGCGCGGTGCTCGACATCCTCGACTGATGGGCCCGGTCCGGCTCGGCAAGGTGGTCCGGGCCATCGGCCTCGACGGGCGGCTGGGCGTGGCAGGAAGCGAGGGCGCGCTCGCGCGGCTCAAGCGGGTCACGCTGCGGCGGCCGGGAGCGAAGGCCGACGAGGAGCGCGAGGTCGTTCGCGCCGCACCCCAGGGGCGCCTGTGGGCGCTCTCCCTGGCGGGGGTGGCGGACCGAAGCGGAGCCGAGGCGCTCGTCGGCAGCGAGGTGCTGGCAAGGCGCGAGGATCTGGGAGAGGCGGGCGAAGGGCAGCATTACTGGGCCGACCTGGAGGGCCTGCCGGTGTACACCCCGTCCGGCGAGCCCGTGGGACGAGTGGAGGATCTGTACGTGACCGGGGGCGTGGACGTGCTCGTGGTCCGCGGCCCGGGAGGCGAGAGGCTGGTGCCGCTCGCCCCGTACGTGACGGTGGACAGGGACGGCGGCCGCATCGTGGTGGATGCCCCGCCGGGGCTGTGGGGCGAAGAGAAGGGAGGTCCGCAGGCGAGGGAAGAGACGTGAACCGGCTCGAGGTCGACATCCTGACGCTGTTCCCGCGCATGTGCGAGGCGTACCTCTCCGAGAGCATCCTCGGGAAGGCGCGGGAGAGCGGGCTGCTCGTGGCGCGGGTGACCGACATCCGCGAGCACGCCGCGGGACGGCACCGAGTGACGGACGACGCGCCCTACGGGGGAGGAGGGGGGATGGTGATGAAGCCCGAGCCCCTCACCGAGGCCATCGAGGCCGCCCGGGCGCGACTCCCCGGGGCGAGGGCGATCCTCACGAGCCCGAGGGGCTCGGTTCTCAGCCAGCCGATGGCGAGGGAACTCGCGGATCACGGACGACTCATCATCGTTTGCGGACGGTACGAGGGAGTGGACGAGAGAGTGACGCGCGCTGTGGACATGGAGGTGTCTCTCGGTGATTTCGTGCTCACCGGCGGAGAGCTCGCGGCCCTTTGCGTGGTCGACGCGGCCGCTCGTCTCGTGCCCGGGGTGCTCGGGAACGAGGCATCCGCGGGGCGCGACAGCTTCCAGACCGGGTTGCTCGAACACCCCCACTACACGCGGCCCCCGGTGTACCGTGGCGAGCCCGTCCCGGAGGTCCTCGTGTCGGGGGACCACCGGCGGGTGGAGCGGTGGCGGCGGCGCGAGTCGCTCCGTGCGACCCGGGACAGGCGCCCGGACCTGTTTTCCCGGCTTGTACTGGACGAAGAGGATCGCCGGCTTCTCGAGGCCGGGGACGACGAGCTATAAGGAGAGAGGAACCATGCTGCGCAAGGCGATTTCCGAGGTAGAGGCGAAGTACGTCCGCAAGGACCTGCCGGAGTTCCGTGCCGGCGACACGGTGCGCGTGCACACGAAGATCAAGGAAGGCGACAAGGAGCGCATCCAGATCTTCGAGGGCGTGGTCATCGCCTCGCGGCAGGGGAACGCTCGCGCTTCCTTCACGGTTCGGAAGATGAGCTACGGCGTCGGCGTGGAGCGCATCTTCCCGCTCCACAGCCCGCGCATCGACCGGATCGAGGTGACGAGCCGGGGCGACGTGCGGCGTTCCCGCCTCTTCTACCTGCGCCAACTCCAGGGCAAGGCGGCCCGCGTGCAGCACGAGGAAGGGGCGGCGGCCGCGCCGAGCGCCGAGCCCGCCAAGGCCTGACGCGGCGCACAAGCTGGCGAGCGGCGGGGTCTGGCGGTAGGCTTTCCCCGAATTGGTCATCCTCGAGATCGCAGCGCAGGGAGTGCGAGGATTCGCGCCGGCCGGGGGGCGGCTTGCCCTGCGACCAGGCTACAACGTCGCCGCGGCCGACGGCGTCGTGCTGCGCCGGCTCCTCGAGGTCCTGCTCTACCCCGACACGCCCGCGGACGCCGTGCCGCGCGTCGCCTCGGGCCCGGCCGGGCCGTCGGCGAGGGCGGGCATCACCGTCGTCGGTGCCGACGGCGTCACACTTCGGGTCCTGCGCGACCTCGGCGCGGGCACCCAGATGCAGCGCTTCGATCCGGAGCGGCGCGCGTTCCTGGGCGTCTCGCAGGACCCGGCCCAGGTCGGAGCCGCACTGCGGGACGGGGGCGTGCCGCCGCGGGAGAACCTCCTCGCCCTCCTGTGCCTCCTCGCCTCCGAGCTGCCCTCCCGCCAGGCTCCCGCGTCGCTCGGGGCCTCGCCCGCCGCGCCCCGCCGGGCGCTCGCCCCGGACGAGGCCCGTGCGCGGCTCGCCGCCCTGCGCGATGAGCTCGCGAAGGCGGAGTCCGCGGACAAGCTCCAGTACCAGCTCGACGGCCTCCAGACCCGTCTCTTCAAGGTGGAGGAGCTCCTTCGCGCCGGCGAGCAGATCCGGGAGCGGCTGCGCGCCGCCGAGGAGGTGGTCGCCGGGCTCCAGGGCCTCGACGAGGCGGCGAAGTCCCTCGGCGACCCGGAGGCGCGCCTCTCGGCCTACGAGCGCGCGAGCGCGCGCAAAGACGAGACCCTGACGCGCATCGGGGCGGAACGCGAGGCGCTCGCGGACGTGGAGGCGCGCGGGGCGCCGCCTCCGTTCTGGACGGAGCGCCAGTTCGCCCTCGGGCTCGTCGGTGCCGCGGCCTCCATCGCCGCGGGCCTCTACAGCGAGTGGCGCGCGGTGGCGCTGCTCGCCATCCCCGCCGCAGGCTACTCGGCGTTCCTGGGGCTCCGCTGGGCGAGCGAGGCGGAGGAGGCGGACCGGGCCACGCGCCGCTACCGCCTCCTCGAGGAGCGGGAACGCAAGGCCAAGGAGGCCTACGAGCGTGACAGCGCGGACATCCGGGCGCTCATGAAGGCGGTGGGGGTGGAGACGGTCGGGGACCTGCGCGACGCGCTGGCGCGGCTCGCGCGCGCCTTTGGCACGGCCGAGGAAGAGCGCCGGCACCTCGCGGAGTGGGAGGCGCAGAAGGAGAACCAGGAGGCGGCGGCCGAGAAGGCCTCCCTGCAGCAGCAGATCGGCGAGATCGAGCGCTCGCTCACGGAGGAGGCGGGCGGCTATTTGCGCGACCCCCGCGCGGTGGAGGCGGAGATCCAGCGCCTCGAGGCCGAGCTCGAGGCGCCGCCCGAGCCCGCGCCGGTGGCCGCCCCCGCGGCGCCGGCCGGCGACGCGCTCAAGGCGACCCTGGAGCGCGCCGCGGCGGAGTTCGGGGGCACGACCGGGGCGGCCCTCCGCGCCGTGCAGCAGCGCCTCCTGCAGCTCCTGCCGGCGCTCTCCGGGCAGCGCTTCTCGGGCCTTTTCGTCGACGAGCGCGGGAACCTCACCGTCCAGGGCGGCGGGAGGACGGTGCCGCTCTCGTCCCTGCCGCCGGTCGACCGGGACCTCTGCTTCGTGGTCCTGAAGCTGGCGTTCATGGAACGCGCGCTGGCGTCCGGGCGCAGCGTGGCCCTCCTCGACGACGCCTTCGGCTCGTTCGCCGAGCCCGTGCGCCGCGGCATCGCCCGGGTTCTCAAGCAGCTCGGGAAGACGGGTCAGGTCCTGCACGCGACCGCGGACCCCGTCTTCCGCGAGGCGGCGGACCACTGCGCATGAGGCGCGATCGGGCATGGCCCGGCGCGGCCGGGGCGCCTTGACCGTGGGCGAGGCAAGGGCCGGCGGAGCCTCTCCGGGCACCCTGTTCGTCGTCGCCACGCCCATCGGCAACCTCTCCGACCTCTCCGCTCGCGCCGCCGCGGTCCTGCGGGAGGTGGAGGTCGTCGTGGCCGAGGACACGCGGCGCACCCGGACGCTTCTCGCCCACCTCGGGGCGAGGCCCGGGGAGCTCCTGTCGCTGCCGGCCTTCGACGAGGTGGGCCGGACGAGGACGGTACTCGAACGGCTCGCGCGGGGGAGCCGAGTGGCGCTCGTCACGGACGCCGGGACCCCGGGGGTCTCCGACCCCGGCGCGCGTCTCGTCGCGGCGGCCGCGGACGCCGGCGTGACCGTGGTACCGGTCCCGGGTCCCTCGGCACCGCTCGCCGCGCTCTCCGCCTCCGGCCTCCCCGCCGACCGGTTCCTGTTCGTCGGGTTCCTGCCGCGCAAGGGGGGGGGCCGCGCGCGGGCGCTGCGCTGGGTCGCCCGGATCCCGGCCACGCTCGTTCTCTTCGAGGCCGGAAACCGCGTGGCGGAGACACTCGCCGACCTCGAGAGAGCGCTCGGCAATCGGCCGGCCGCGGTCGCGCGAGAGCTCACCAAGCTGCACGAGGAGGTCGCCCGCGGCACGCTGTCGGCGCTCGCGGCGCGCTTCGCGGGGGGAGCCCGGGGCGAGGTGACGCTCGTCGTCGGGGGCGCGCCGCAGGAACCCGAGGAGGCCGACGCGGCGGACGTCGAGGAGGACGCGAGGCGCCGGCTCGCGGCGGGCGAGGCCCCGGTCGAGGTCGCGCGGGAGGTGGCGCGAGCCCACGGGATCCCGCGCTGTCGCGCCTACGAGATCGTGGAGGAGCTCCGGGGGCGCCGGGGGGGCTAGTCGTCCGCGCCGCGAAGCCCGAGCTCCTTCATCTTCACCTGGAGCGATTTGCGGCTGATCTGCAGGCGCTTGGCGGCGCGGGTGACGTTCCCGGCCGTTTCCTCGAGCGCCCTCGAGATCAGCTCCCTCTCGAGCTCCGCCTGCGCCTGGCGGACGATCTCCTTCATCGAGGCGCCGCTCGGGGCGGCGATGGCCCCGATGGGCCCGACCGCGGCGACGGGCGTGGGGGCGGTCGGGGCTCTTTCCCGGAGCGACTCCGGGAGCTGGCTCGCGGTGATGAGCGGGCCGTCGGCGAAGAGGACCGATCGTTCCATCAGGTTCTCGAGCTCGCGGATGTTCCCGGGCCAGGCGTAGGCGAGCAGGACCTCCATCGCCTCGTCGTCGACGCGTTCGACCTTCTTGCCGAGACGCCGGTCGTACTTCTCGACGAAGTGCTGGGCGAGGGCGGGGATGTCCTCCTTGCGCTCGCGCAGGGGTGGAAGCGCGATGGGAACGACGTTCAGGCGGTAGTACAGGTCCTCCCGGAAGCGCCCCTCCGCGATGAGGGCCTTGAGATCGCGGTTCGTGGCCGCGATGAGCCGAACGTCGACGCGGATCGTCCGGATGCCCCCCACGCGCTCGAACTCGGACTCCTGGAGGGCGCGGAGAAGCTTCACCTGCATCTCCACGGGGACCTCGCCGATCTCGTCGAGCAGGAGAGTGCCCCCGTCGGCGAGCTCGAAGCGGCCGGGCTTCGAGCCCACGGCTCCGGTGAAGGCCCCCTTCTCGTACCCGAAGAGCTCGCTCTCGACGAGGTCCTTCGGGATGGCGGCGCAGTTCACCTTGATGAGTGGCTTGTCGCGCCGCGAGCTCCCGCGGTGCAGCGCCTGGGCCACAAGCTCCTTGCCCGTCCCGCTCTCGCCGCTGATGAGTACCGTCGAGGGCGAGTCGGCCACCTTGGCGATGACGTCGTAGACGGCCCGGATGGCCGCCGACTGCCCGACGAGGGGCGGACGGTCGCCATCGCCGGCGGCGAGATGCACGTGCTCGCGCTCGAGGTCCCTTGCGCGGGTCGCCTTGGCGATGACCTTCTTCAGCTCCTCCTGGTCGAAGGGCTTCGTGATGTAGTCGAAGGCGCCGGCCTTCATGGCCTCGACGGCCGTATCCACGGTGCCGTGCGCGGTGATCATGATCACCGGCACGTCGGGGAAGTCCGCGCTCACGCGCTTCAACAGCTCCAGGCCCCCGAGCCTCGGCATGACGAGGTCGGTGATGACCACGTCCACGGGGCTCCGGCTCAGCACGGCGAGCGCCTGCTCGCCGTCGCCCGCCGCAGAGACCTCGTAGCCCTCCCGCTTGAGCATCGCGGAGAGCACCCGGCGGATGTTCACCTCGTCGTCGACGATGAGCAGGTGCGCCACGGGAGCGTGTTAGCACGAGTGCGGCGGGAAGGGGAGCGATGCGCGCCGCGTCAGGCCCGGCGACGGCGTCTTCGCCGCGGGGCCGGCTCCTCCGCGCGGGAGGTCGCGACGGGCTGGGGCGTGGCCTCCTCGGGGAGGCCCGGCAGGGAGATCACGAACTCCGCGCCCCCGCCCGGCGGCGAGGAGACGGCGATGGTCCCCTGGTGCGCCTTGACGAGCCGCTGGCTGATCGCGAGTCCCAGGCCCGTGCCCTTCTCCTTGGTCGTGAAGAACGGGACGAACACGTTCTCCCGCGCCTCCGGCGGGATGCCGGGGCCGGTGTCGCGGAAGCGCACCTCGACCCGGTCGCGCCCGTGCGACTCGCGCCACGGCGCGAGCTCGTCCCGCACGAGCCGCGTCGAGACCACGAGCGAGCCCCCCCGGGGCATGGCCTGGAACGCGTTCAGGGCCAGGTTCAGGAAGACCTGCTTGAGCTGCTCTGCGTCGCAGCTCACGGCCGGCAGCTCGGGCGCGAGGTCGAGCCGGAGGTCGATGCCCTCGGGGATCTCCGGCGCGAGCAGCTTGAAGGTGCGCTGCAGGATCTCCCCGACGTCTCCCGGTGACATCGAGCTCTTGAGCGGCCGGGAGTAGTCGAGGAACTGCGTCACGACGCCGTTCAGCCGGTTCACCTCCTCGACGATGATCTCCAGGAATTCCCGGTCGTCCCCGGGCACCCGGCGCGGGTCGAGGTACTGGGTGGCGCCCTTGATGGCCGCGAGCGGGTTGCGGATCTCGTGGGCGAGGCCCGCCGCCATCTCGCCGAGCGCCGCGAGCCGGTCGCGCTCCTTCATCTGCTGGTACAGCTTGGAATTGTCGATGACGAGCGTGCAGCGGTCCGCCACTTCGATAAGCGCGGCGATCTCGTCGGAGGCGAACGCCTCCTGCACGCGCTCGTCCCAGCAGGTGAGGAACCCGGCGACGCGTTCCCCGGCGAGCAGCGGCATGCAGATGCCCGCCTTCATGGTGCTCATGGCGGCGCGCGCGTCCTCGAGGCGCTCGAGGTCCCGCACGGCGGTGGCGGCCGCCCGCGACGAGCGGGAGGCCGCGTCGTTGGCGCCCGCCGGTGCACGGGGGACGACCGCCTGCAGCTCGGCGATCCGGCGATCGAGGTTCTCGAGGAGCACCGCCTTCTGGCCGTCGCCGGCGGCCCGGAGCACCGCGCGGGCGGTACCTGGCTCGAGGAACGGGGCGGGCTCCGGTCCGCGAAAGGCGAGGAGGCGGTAGCCCGGGCGGTCCTCGGAGACGAGCCAGAGGGCGGCGTGCGTCACGCGCCGGGTCTCCATCAGGCCGTCGAGGACCACCCGTCCGAGCTCCAGCGGGTCGATGACCGTGGCGATCCGGTCGCGGAGAGCCTCGAGCTGGCGGACGAGCACGTAGCGCTCGCGGAAGAGCGTCACGACCACCCACTCCTCGACCTTGGTGCGGATCGGGTCGAAGAGGGAAAGGATGACGAGCGAGGCCACCACGGTGTTGAAGACGAAGAGGCCGGGCCGGTCCCCGACCCAGGAGACGAGGCCGCCGTAGATGGCCGCGAGGACGAGGCCGAGCAGGCTCACCACCACGATCTTGCCGAGGAGCTCGTGCAGGTCGAGCAGGCGGTGCCGGAGCAGCGCCTGGGAGAGGAAGAACATGTAGAGGGTGAGGGAGATGAACCCGAAGCCCTCGAGCGGCCAGGCGAAGCCCAGGCGCGGGGAGAGGTCGAGCGCGGCGAGCACGACCGCGACGACCGCCCCGACGACGAGGTAGGTGAGGCGCGCCCGGTCGACGCGGGTGGGCGCAGCGAGCATCCGCCCCCAGAGAACGGACAGCACCGCCGTGAGCCCCAGCAGGACGTAGCCCGCGACGAGGAGCTTCGGGACGCTCGCGCGGACGAGCGGAGAGGCGGCGACTCCGAGCCCCATGAGCGCGCCGCCGAGCATGAGATCGCGGGCGCGGCGCGCCGGCCGGCGCTTGACGCCCAGGAACTCGAGGAAGAAGGCGAGCGACGCCGCCGGAAGCAGTGCCCCCGCGAACACGGCGATCCGCTCCCACAGCTCGTGCGCGAAGGCCGCGCGCGGCCAGCCGAAGAGGAACTCGGCACCGGAGTAGACGAACAGGTCCAGGGCGAGCAGCGCGAAGAGCGTGAAGACGCGCGGCCGGTTGGCCCGGAGGAGCGCGGCGCCGGCGAGCGCAAGCGTCACGATGGCGGCGAGGAGCGCGGCCTGGCTGCGGAAGTCCACCGGCCCGAATCCTAAGCCAGAACGGGCATCGGGTCCCAGCTTGACCCGCACTCCCCCTCCCGCGATGCTCGGACGGATGCTCGCCGCCGCGCTCTCCCTCGCGCTCTCCTCGACCCCAGCGGTCGTCACCGAGGCGGACGTGCGCCCGTTGTTCGAGCCGCTGGCGCCAGGGGTGTCGTCGGCCGCGGCGCGCTCGCAGGACCCCGCCGAGGTCGCGAAGGCGCTCGAGGGGAGGGTGGAGCCCGAGGCCCGGCTCCTTCGGGGCCGCGCCCTCGTGCAGGCGGGGAGGGCGGCGGAGGCCGCGGACGCGCTCGCCGGGCTCGCGGCGGCGCTCCCCGACGTCGCCGACCGGATCGACGCGCTCCTCGCCGCGGCGGCGGAGGCCGCGGGGCGGCCCGCCGAGGCGGCGGCCGCGCTGGAGCGGATCCCCGACGGTTCCCTCGTGTTCCCCGACGCGCGCCTCGGGCTCGCGCGCCTCCGCATCGCCGCAGGACAGCCGGCGGCGGCCGTGGCCGCCCTCTCCCCGGTGCTCGCGCTTCCGGCGCCGGGTGACCTCTCCCGTCCCGACCCGGCTTCGCGGGCACTGCTCGCCGCCGGGCGCGCGATGGCCCGGTCGGACCCTGCCGCGGCGCGCCGGTTCTTCCTCGACTGCTGGGCGCGCCATCCCCTGTCACCCGAGGCGCGCGACTGTCGCGCCGCCCTCGCGGCGCTGCCCGCTCCCCACGGGGAGCCGCCCGGGGACGAGGAGCAGCTGCGGCGTGCGGAGGGGCTCCTCGAGTGGAACCGCAACGATCTCGCGCTCGCCGAGGCGCGCCGGCTGGCCGACAGGTTGCCCTCAGGTTCGGCAGAGGCCTGCCGCGCCGCCTTCGTTCGCGGCAAGGCCCTTCGGAGGCTCCGCCAGTACGCGGCGGCCGAGAGCGAGCTCCGGACCGTCGACGGGACCTGCGCGGACCCGGTGCTCCGGGCGCGCGCCCTCTACCTGCTCGCCGTGGCCCGGGCCAACCTGAATCCGCGCGACGGCGTCGCCACCTACCTGCGGTTCGCGAAGGAATTCCCCGAGCATTCGCAGGCCGACGACGCACTCTACTTCGCCGCGGACCTCCTCTCCCGGGAGGGCAACCCGGGGGAGGCGCGCCGCGTCCTCGCGGACCTCGTCGCGAGGTATCCGCAGGGGGATTACCGGGCCGAGGCGCTGTTCCGGTCGGCCTGGCTGGCGCGGGCCGGCGGAGACCTCGACGGGGCCGCGGCCGCTCTCCGGCGCATGGAGGACGAGTTCCGCGACGTGGACCCCTACGAGCACGCGCGCGCGGCCTACTGGCGCGGCCGCGTTCTCGGCGAGCGGCGGCACCGCGGCGATCGGGAGGCCGCCCGCGCGACGTTCTCGGACCTCGTCGCCCGCTACCCGGCCGACTACTACGGCCTCCTCGCGCGCGCCCGCCTGGCGGAGGGCGGCGAGGTGCCGCCCGACGGGATCGCCATCGGCGCGTCCTCGGCGGGCGAATTCCGCTACCGGCCCGGGCCCCTCCTGGAGGATCGTCACTTCCGGGCGGCGCTGGTCCTGCTCCGCGCGGGCATGGCGCGCGAGGCGGCGGACGAGCTGAACGCCGTCGACCGCCGGCAGCTCGCGCCCTCGGGGGCGGACGGCGCGGAGCCGCTGCTCCTCCTCGGCGAGCTCCTCGACCGCGCCGGCGACGCCCGAGCCGCCCACGGCCTCCTTCGCTCGCAGGGGCGCCAGGTCCTGCGCCAGCCCCCGGAGGGGATGGGGCTGCGCGTATGGCAGGTGGCCTACCCCCCGGCGTGGCGGGACGAGGTCCTCCGGTGGGCGCCCAAGGCCGGCGTCCCCCCCGACCTCCTCCAGGCGATCATGCGAGAGGAGAGCGCGCTCGACCCCGCAGCCGTCTCGCCAGCCGGGGCGGTGGGCCTCACACAGCTCATGCAACCGACGGCCGCCGAGGTGGCGCGGCGCCTCCGGCTGCGCGTGCCGGATGCATCGGATCTGGCCGACCCGGCCCTCAACATCCGCCTCGGGGCAGTCCACGTGGGAGACCTCTTGCGCCGCTTCGCGGGCTCCGCCCCGCTCGCCGTCGCCGCCTACAACGCCGGGGACACCCCCGTGCGTGGCTGGTGGACGTCGCGGGCGTCCATGCCCCTCGACGAGTTCGTGGAGGAGATCCCGATTCAGGAGACCCGCGGCTACGTGAAGCGCGTGCTCCGCACCTACGCGGCCTACCGGTTCCTCTACGGGCGCCCGGGGGAGCGTCCCGTGCGCCTGCCCGAGCGACTGCCGCCGCCCCCCGCGTCGGCGCGAGCCGCGGCGTCGGCGCGGTGACGGCTCGGAGGCCGGGGGGCGTCGCCGCTGCGGCGTCGACCGTCCCGTGGTAGGGTCGCACCGATGCTCGACACCGCGGTCCTGGTTCTCAACCGGGTCTACCAGCCGGTCCACGTCACGTCGGTGCGCCGGGCCGTGTCGCTCCTCTACCAGGGCGTGGCGCGCGCCCTCGATGAGCAGTTCCAGCTCTTCGACTTCGAGAGCTGGGCCGCCATCGCCGCGGCCGCCCACCAGGACGCGATCCAGACGCCGAGCCGGCGCATTCGGGTGCCCCGCGTCATCGTGCTCGTCGCCTACGAGCACCTGCCCCGCTCGCGTGTCCGGTTCTCCCGCTTCAACGTCTACGCGCGCGACGACAGCACCTGCCAGTACTGCGGGCGGCGCCTGCCGAGGTCCGAGCTCAACCTCGACCACGTCGTGCCGCGCTCGCGGGGCGGAACCACGTCCTGGGAGAACGTCGTCTGCTCCTGTGTCGCCTGCAACCTGCGGAAGGGCGGGCGGACCCCGGACGAGGCGGGTATGCGGCTCACGCGAACGCCCTTCCGGCCGCGCTGGAGCGCGGTGTTTCGCAGCGCGTCGCGGCGGGCCTTCTATCGCCAGTGGATGCCCTTCCTCGGCCAAGTGGACGCCGCCTACTGGAACGTCGAGCTCCGCGACTAGGCGCGCATCCCCCGACAGGATGACCTGCTGTGCGGGAGGCCCCTACTTCCGGAGACGTGCCGCTGCGCCTTGGTGGGGGGCCGGGGGTGCACTATCATCGAGCGAGGATGGGCGAAGCCCCCACGCTCAAGCTCGTTGAAGGCCTGCCGCGGACCGAGGTCGCTTCGCGACCGCGGCAGCCCGTCCGCATGGGGACGCGGGCGCGCCGGGTGCTCGCGGTCGGGGGAGGGAAGGGGGGGATCGGCAAGAGCCTGATCTCGGCCAACCTGGGCATTGAGCTCGCGCGACGAGGCAGGCGAGTCGTGCTCGTGGACGCCGACCTGGGCGGTGCGAACCTGCACACCTGCCTGGGGATCGACCAGCCCCGCCGGACCCTCTCGGACTTCATCGACCACAGGCTCGAGAACATCGAGGAGGTGGCGGCCCCGACCGGAATCGCCAACCTCTCCCTGGTGTCGGGCGCCATGGACCAGCTCCAGGTGGCGAATCCGCGCTACGCCCAGAAGATGCGGCTGTTGCGCCAGGTTCAGACGATGGACGTCGACTACGCGATCCTCGACCTCGGGGCAGGAACGCACCTGAACACGCTCGACTTCTTCCTCGTCTCCGATCACGGGCTGCTCGTCCTCGTGCCCGAGCCGACCGCCATCGAGAACGCCTACCGGTTCGTGAAGGCTGCCTTCTGGCGCCGCCTACGGAACGTGGCGACGGTCTTCGGCTCCGAGCCCCTTCTCCGCCAGCTCATCCACGAGGGGCGCTTCCGCAGCCCCCTCGAGATCGTCCAGGCCATCGCCGAGCGGGACTCCGAGGTGGGGGAGCACCTCGCCCAGCAGATGCTCGCCTTCCGTCCGCGCCTGGTCGTGAACCAGGTGAGGACCGCGCAGGACGTCGAGATCGGCGGCGCGGTGGTCACGGCGTGGAGGCGCTACTTCGGGCTCCACATGGACTACCTCGGGGCCATCGACTACGAGGACGAGGTGTGGCGGACCGTCCGCGCCCGCCGGCCTCTGCTTCTCGAGCATCCCGGCTCGAGAGCGGCGCGGGCGTTCGGACAGATCGTCGACGGCCTACTCGCGCTGGACGCGGGCGTGGAGGCCAGTCGGTGAAGCGTCTCGTGGATCAGTCGTACTACGAGCTCCTGGAGATCCCGCGCTCGGCCGCTCGGGAAGAGGTCGAGCGCGCCTACGAGCGGGCGAAGGCCCTTTACGGTCCGGGTTCGCTTGTCGCGTACACTCTGCTCGCCCCGGAGGACGCCGAGATCCTCTCGCGCCGCATCGAGGAGGCGCGCACCGTGCTGCTCGACGAGGGGGCGCGCGCGAGCTACGACGCGCGCCTGCCCTCCGATGCCCCCGAGCCGAGGCCGGGCCGCGTCTCGGTGCCCGTGGTCGACCTCCGGGCGGAGCCGGGGATGGCGCGCCCCGCGGCCTCGGCGTCACCGGTCGCCGAGGCCGAGCTCGCCGCGGAAGCGGGGGCGTCGGCGCCCGCGGTACCGGAGGAGGGCGCGCCCTGGACGGGGGATCTCCTCCGTCGGGCCCGGGAGGGGCGTGGCCTGAGCGTGATGCAGATCTCCGAGCGCACGAAGGTCACTCGCCACCACATCGAGAACATCGAGCTCGACCGCTTCGAGAAGCTTCCCGCCGCCGTCTACCTTCGCGGGATCCTGATGAGCCTCGCGCGCGAGCTCCGCCTGGACAGCCAGCGGGTGGCCCGCTCCTACCTCGACCGGGTCGTGAGCAGCCAGAAGCCGGCGGGCAAGCACCGGTAGCGGCTGCGGCCCCTGCCCTTTTTTGACCGTCCGCGCGGCCAGGGCTAGCATCCGCACCATGCCGCTCATCGAGACCCCCGAGCAGGCGATCCGGCTGGCCCGGGCCATCTGCTCCGACGTCTCCCTCTACAACGAGGAGAAGATCGTTCGCTCGATCGAGCAGGACAACTTCTTCGACGCCCTCCACGAGGAGCTCGAAGAGGGGCGGGAGCTCTACCGCTCCCGGGTGGCCCCGTCGCTGTTCTCGCAGACGAACTTCTACGACCGGGCCATCGTCGACGTCATCCTGCGATCGAAGGGGCACGTGAAGTCGCGGATCTGGTAGCAGGGTGAACGAGGGCCTGGGAGGCGCGCTGGGCCAGCGGATCGAGATCCGGGTGGACCCGGCCGAGGCGGGGAACCGCCTCGACGTGGCGCTCGCGCGGCTCGCGCCCGCCCTGTCGCGTTCGCGGGTCCAGAAGCTCGTCGAGTCTTCCCGCGTCCTCGTCGACGGCCGGCCGGCCAAGCCCGCGACCCGCCTGCGGGGGGGTGAGCGGATAGAGGTCGCGCTCCCCGACCCGGAGCCGACGGATCTCGTCGCGCAGGACCTTCCCATCTCGGTGCTCTACGAGGACGGGGACCTGCTCGTCCTCGACAAGCGGGCCGGGATGGTCGTGCACCCGGCCCGCGGGGCGCCGCACTCCACCGTCCTGAACGCCCTCCTCCACAGGCTCGGGAGCGGGCCGGGCGAGCGGCTGGGCCTCGTCCACCGCCTCGACAAGGACACGTCGGGATGCCTCCTCGTCGCCCGCACAGAGGCGGCGCTCGCCTCGTTGCAGCAGCAGTTCAGGGGACGGACGGTCGAGAAGACGTACCTGGCCCTCTGCCACGGCTGCCTGGCCGACGAGGGCGTCATCGACACGGCCTACGGCCGCCACCCCCGAGACCGCACGCGATTCACCTCCCGGCTGCGCGCGGCTCGACGGGCGGTGACCCGTTTTCGCGCCGTCGCCCGGTTCGGCGCGCTCGCCACGCTCGCGGAGGTAGGGCTCGAGACCGGGCGGACCCACCAGATCCGCGTTCACCTCTCCGAGGCGGGCCATCCGCTGCTAGCCGACGCGACCTACGGCGGCGCCCGGCGCGAGGCCCGGCTCGCCGTGGAGCATCCGGTTCGGCGGGCGGCGGCTGCGATCGGGCGCCAGGCCCTCCACGCGTGGCGCCTCGCCTTCGATCACCCCCGCACCGGCCGCCGCCTGCGGGTCGAGGCACCCCTGCCGGCGGACCTCCTCGCGGCGCTCGCCGTCCTGGGGCTTCGGCCCCCGGCCGCACGCTCGGCCGGGAACCCCCCCGGCCGCGCCTGAGGGAGAGCGCAGGCGGCCCCCGGGCGGCCCACCGAGCGAGTCGCAGGCTCCTCGCGCCCCGTCCCGCAGGAGCGCGTGGTGCGGCCCGGGGAGCTTCTCCCCCGCGCGCCCGCTACGCCAGGTAGCCCGCGGCCTGGAGGGAGAACAGATGCGCGTACCGGCCGCCGCGCTCGAGGAGTTCGCGGTGAGAGCCGAGCTCCTCGAGGCGACCGGCGTGCAGCACCGCGATGCGATCGGCGATGCGCACCGTCGAGAACCGGTGGGAAATGACGATGGCGGTGCGCTCGGCGGCGAGCTCGCGGAAGCGCTGGAAGAGCTCGTGTTCGGCCTCGGCGTCGATGCTCGCGGTGGGCTCGTCGAGCACCAGGATCTCGGCGTCCCGCATGAACGCACGGGCGACCGCCAGCTTCTGCCACTGGCCGGCGGAGATCTCGTGGCCTGCCTCGAACCACCCTCCGAGCACGGTGTCGAAACCGCGCGGCAGCCCCTCGACGAGGGGAAGCGCGCCCGCGCGGCGCGCCGCCTCCGCGACGAGGGTGCGGTCCTCGAGGCGCTCCGGGTTCCCGAGCCCGATGTTCTCCGCGGCCGTGAATTGGTAGCGCACGAAGTCCTGGAATACGGCGCCGATCCGGCCGCGGAGGTCGTGCGGGTCGAGATCCCGGATGTCGACTCCCCCGTACAGGATCCGGCCGCGTGTCGGGTCGTAGAGGCGCAGGAGGAGCTTCACGAGCGTGCTCTTGCCGGCGCCGTTCTCGCCCACGACCCCGAGCTTCTCGCCTGGCGCGAGGCGCAGGGTGAAGCCCTCGAGCGCCCATTCGGTCCGCCCGGGGTAGCGGAAGGAGACGTCCTCGAAGACCACCTCGGGGGGGTGGCCGCGCGCCAGCCTCACCGGCGGCGCGACCCGGGGGGCCTCGCCGAGCGTCGGGATCGCGAGGTAGCTGAACAGGTTCGACATGTAGAGCGAGTCCTCGTACATCGCCCCCACGGAGGAGAGGATCCCCTGGAACGCCGTCTGCCCCTGGCGGAAGACGACGAGGTAGAGGGTCATGTCGCCGACCGTGATCTCCGCCCGGGCCGCCCGCGCGGCGACGAGCAGGTACATGCCGTAGAAGGCCAGGAGCGAGAGGAGCCCGAAGGCGGTTCCGTACGAGACGCGGCGGAGCGCGAGGCGCCGGTCCTCGTCGAAGAACTTCAGGAAGAGCGAGCGGTAGCGCGCCAGCACGAGCGGCCCCAGGTCGAAGAGCTTCACCTCCTTCACGTGGCTGTCGCGCGTGAGGATCCACTCCAGGTAGTTGAGCCGCCGACCCTCCGGGGCGCGCCAGGTGTTCACCCGGAACGACTCGGCAGAGAGCCGCGCCTCGGCGACGAAGGCCGGGATGGAAGCCGCGACGATGACGACGACGCTCCAGGGGGAAAGGCGCCAGAGGAGCGCCGAGAGCGCGGCGATGGTGACCGCGTTCTGGGCCACCGAGAACACCTGGACGACGAGCGACAGGGGCCGGGACGACGCCTCGCGGCGCGCGTTCTGCATCTTGTCGTACACGCTCGCGTCCTCGAAGTGGCGGAGCTCGAGAGCCAGGGCCTTCTCCAGGATGGCCTCGTTGATCCGGTTGCCGAGGCGGGTGCGGAGGAGTTCCCGGAGGAGCGAGAGCATGCGGGCGGCGACGAGGTTCGCCGCCACGAGTCCGAGCTCGAGAAGGACGAGCTCGTAGACGCGACGCCGGTCCGCGGCCGCTCCGGTGCGCGCGGCGGCCACCACGCCGTCGACGATCAGCTTCCCCACCCAGGCGAGCGCCGCGGGCAGGAGCGCCGCGACGGCCGTGAGGGCGGCGATGGCGACGGTGCCCGTCCGGTCGGCCTCCCAGACCATCCGCAGGGTCCCCGGGACCTGGCCGAACACGTCCGCGAGGGCGCGGACGCGGGAGCGCAGGTTTCTTGCGACCGGCGGTGGGATCGTCGAAGGATGGGGTGGCGGCAAGGCTTCGGGCTAGATAACGTTGACTCGCCCGGACTGCCACGGAGCGCACAGGGTCGAGATGCCCATTCCAGAGCCGAAGAGCGACGCCACCGCATCCACGCCCGCCTCGGACTGGTCGATCGAGAAGGCCATCCAGTACTACAACGTGGCCGGCTGGGGTGCCGGCTTCTTCTCGGTGAACGAGAAGGGGCACATGGCGGTCCTGCCGCACGGCCACCCGGGTCCCACCATCGACCTGATGGACGTGGTGGAGGACATCCAGGAGCGCGGCATCGGATTCCCGGTCGTGATCCGCTTCATCGACGTCCTGCGGGCGCGGGTGCGGATCCTGAACGAGACCTTCGCGAAGGCCACCGCCGAGCTGAACTACGGGGGGCGCTACTTCGGCGTCTACCCGATCAAGGTGAACCAGATGCGCGAGGTCGTCGAGGAGATTCTCGACGCCGGCGCGCCCTACCACCACGGACTCGAGGCCGGCTCCAAGGCCGAGCTCATGGTGGTGCTGGGCTACAACACCGACCCCGAGGCGCTCACCGTCTGCAACGGATACAAGGACGAGGAGTACCTTCGCCTGGCGCTCCTCGGCCGGAAGCTCGGGCGCAAGGTGGTCGTCGTCATCGAGAAGCTCTCCGAGCTCCCCGCGCTGCTCAAGCTCGCGGACGAGATGTCGGTCGAGCCCTGGATCGGCCTTCGCTCCAAGCTCTCCACGCGCGGGACCGGCAAGTGGGAGTCGTCCTCCGGTGACTTCGCGAAGTTCGGCCTGACGACCCCGGAGATGATCGAGGCGGTCCGTATCCTGAAGGCGGCCAAGAAGGAGCACTGCGCGAAGCTCTTCCACTTCCACGTCGGCAGCCAGCTCACCGAGATCCGGGTGGTGAAGGACGCGGTGAACGAGGGCGCCCGGCTGTACGCGAAGCTCCGGAAGATGGGGCTCGGAATCGAGTACTTCGACGTCGGCGGCGGGCTCGGGGTGGACTACGTCGGAACGCGCACCAACGAGTATTCCTCGTCGATGAACTACTCGCTCGAGGAGTACGCAGCGGACCTCGTCTACAACACCCAGCGCATCTGCGTGAACGAGGGGGTACCCGAGCCTCACATCGTCTCGGAGTCGGGCCGCGCGTTGGTGGCGCACCACTCCTGCATCATCATGAACGTCTTCGGCAGCATCGAGATCGGCTCGCGCGCCGAGCTCGAGCAGGCCTCCCACGTCCTCGCCGGCGAGCACAAGGTGGTGCGGGAGATGCGCGAGATCGTGGCCTCGCTCACGCCGCGCAACAAGGCGGAGGTCTACCACGACGCGGTTGCGAAGAAGGAGGAGGCCCTGCAGATGTTCAAGCTCGGCATCCTCGGCCTCGAGGAGCGGGCCACCGTGGAGTCGCTCTTCTGGAAACTCGCGCGAAGCCTCGTCGCGCTGAACCGGGGCAAGAAGAGACTGCCGCGCGACACGCGCGACCTGGGCGACAAGATCGCCGACCAGTACCTCGCCAACTTCTCGCTCTTCCAGAGCGCCCCGGACCACTGGGCGTTCGACCAGCTGTTCCCCATCGTCCCGCTGCACCGGCTGGCCGAGGCCCCCACGCGCGACTGCACCATCGTCGACATCACCTGCGACTCGGACGGCAAGATCGACCGGTTCATCGAGGGAGACGGCGTCGACGAGACCCTGTCGCTCCACGCGCTGGCGCCCGGGCAGCCCTACTACCTCGGCATGTTCATGAATGGCGCCTACCAGGACGTGATGGGCGACATGCACAACCTGTTCGGTCGGGTGAACGAGGTCCACGTCTACGTCGACGACGACGACCCGGAGGATTTCTACCTGGGCGAGATCATCCGCGGCGACCAGGTGGACAAGGTTCTGCAGACCCTTCTCTACGAGCCGAACGACCTCGTTCGCAGGGTGAAGACGGCGCTCGACGCCCGGATGAAGGACGGCTCGCTGCGCCCGAAGGAGGGCGTGGGCCTCGTGCAGTTCTACGAGGGCGTGATGCACGGATACACCTACCTCCACGGCATGCACGTGGAGCAGGTGGAGCGGGGGGCACCACCGGAGGCGATTGCACCTCCCGCACCGCCCCCCGCCGCCGACGATGGCGCGCGCCTGGCCGAGGCCAGGAGCACGGGCGCGCCGGCCGACGCCGCCGCCCCGCCCGCGGGTGCGACCACCTAGGAGGGCAGTGCCGCCCCTGGCCGGGCGGGTGGCGTCGGTTCGGGTCCGCGCCCGGTGGCGGGGTGCGCCGCCCCGGTCTCGCCGGCGCGGTCGAGCGCGATCTTGAAGAGCACGGGGCCAGCCATCTCGTTCAGCGCGACGGCCGCGACCGCGAGGGCGCCGAACTGCGGACCGAAGGCCGGGAACTCGCCCGCGATCTTCGACGCGATGCCGAGCGAGAGCCCCGCCTGTGGGACGAGCGGGGCCCATCCCCAGCGCCGAAGGGCCGGCGAGTCCGCCGCGAACCTTCCCGAGAGGCGGGAGCCGACCAGGGCCGTACCGGCTCGAGCCGCGAACAAGAGGACCGCCGCGAGCCAGAGGCGGCCGACGAGCGGAAGGTCGAGATGGGCGCCCGCCGTTGCGAAGAAGATGACGTACACCACCTCGCCGGTTCGCTCCACGGAGTGGAGCAACCGGTCCCCCTGCCGCGAGAGGTTCTGGACCACGAAGCCGGCGGTGAGGAACGTGAGGAGCCACTCGAAGTGCAGGTAGGAGATGACCTCCACGAGCACGAGACCGATGACGAGCAGGACGAGCAGGATCTGGCGCCCCACGAAGCGGAGGTAGGCGGCGAGCGCGAGACCCAGCGTCGTGCCGATGGCGATGGAGCCCAAGATCTCGTGCCCGAGCTCCAGGAACGCGGCGAGCGACACGGTCGCCGTCGGGTCGAGGAGCGGACGGACCGTCGTGACGACGAGGGCCATGAGGACCACGACCACCACGTCGGAGGTCATGACGAAGCCGACCGCGAAGTCGGTGAGCGGCCCCTGCGGGCGCGTCTGCGACAGGATGCCCATCACCGCGCTCGGGCTGCGGGTGATGGCGACGACGCCCCAGAGCAGTGCGACCGCGAGGAGGGGCGCCCAGTCCATCTCGCGCGCGAAAGGGATGATGGGGCGAGCCAGGACGAAGACGAGCGGCACGAGGACGAGCGCGAGCCCGTTCTGCACGAGCGTGGCGACGCCGAGGCTCCTCAGGCCGCGCCGGAGCGAGTCCAGGCGGAGCTCTGCGCCGCCGGCGAGTGCGATGAGCGAGAGGGCCAGGGAATTCACGACGGAAAGGTCCGCGACGGTGTCGTGGTCGACGGCGTGCAGGACGTAGGGACCGACGACGATGCCTGCGAGGAGGTAGCCCGTCAGGTGCGGCAGCCTCAGGACCTCGAGGAGGTTGCTCGCGAGGGTGCCCGCGAGAAGGAAGAACCCCACCGCCGCGATGTCGCGCCCACCGCGCTGCCAGGCCACCGGAACCGCCGGCGACAGGCGGGCGACCGCGAGCATGATCCCGAGCAGGGCCGCGAGGGCGGCGGCCTCGGCGAGGCGCTCCAAGGGGGTCTTCGGCCTGGAGTGGCCGCTCACGGGATCACCTCGGCGGCGCTCTCCCCGGCGGCCGCCGGGGGGGACGCCGGAAGCTCGCCGGCCCGACGCAGTGCGCGACGAAGGGCGGGGGGGCCGATGAACTCGCCGGCGACGGCAGCGGCGGCGGCGGCGAGGACGATGAGCTCGCCGGCGGGGCCGGGATAGCGGATCCGGAAGGCGGTCGCGACCGTCACCTGGAGGGGGCCGGCCGCGGCGAGCGCCAGGCCGAGGGCCGGGCCCTCGCGCCGGGCCGCCGGCGCGGCGAGGGAGACGAGGAACCCCCCGGCGAGGCTGCCGGCGATGCGGGCCGCGAGCGCGGCCCCCGTCGCCCAGAGAACGGCGACGCCGGGAAGCGAGACGCGGGCGCCGGCGATGAAGAGGAGCGGGAAGACGATGGCTCCCTCCAGCTCGGCGGGCAGCTGGCGAATCGCCCCGCGGAGCGGCGAGGCGAGCGCCGCGAAGAGGCCCAGCGAGAAGAGGGCCGCCACCGTCGAGACATCGAGCTGCTCGGCGACGCCGGTCGCGAAGAGGGAGACGCCGAAGAGCAGCGCCCAGAGCCAAGGCTTGCGCATCTCGCGCCCGAGGAGGAGGGCGGTGAGGAGGCCGAGCAGCGCACCGAGGCCAATGCCGGCACCGGGCATCGCCGCGACGCCTCGCGACCTGTCGGCTCCGATGATCGCCTCGGCCGCGAGAACCGGGACGATCGCCCCCGCCTGGGAGACGTCCCCGACGAGCTCCGTGAGCGCGCCGCGTGCCCCGAGCCGGCTCACTGCCCAGGCGACCGCGCGGTGGGTGGTACCGGAGAGGACCGCTCCCGTGCCGAGCGCCGCGACGAGCCGGTCGTGGGCCCCGGGGACCACCGCCGAGGCCCCGGGAAACCGGGCGAGGACGATCCACGTCGTGGCGGCCACCGCCGCCCCGGGGAGGAGCGCCACCGAGGCGCCGAGCACGATCCGCCCCGGCGGCACGCGGCGCGCGCCGTCGGTCCCGTAGGTCAGCCCGGCGAGGAGCGCCACCCAGCCGATGGCGACGATCGCCACGGGCGTGAGGGTCGCGATGTCCTGGCCCCCGAGGGTGCCGAGCGCCGCCGGGCCGAGGAGGTAGCCGAGGACGAGCCACTCGGAGCCCGAGGGGAGCCCACCCGAGCGGGTCCCACGACCCCCGACGAGGAAGCCCCCGAGGTAGGCAATGACGAGGAGGAAGAAGAGCAGGTGGAGCGTGCTCACGGCGCTCCCGGAGCGAGGTCCCGTCCGCGCCTCCCGAGGCGCACCCCGGAGGCCCGCACCGCGTCCGCGAGCCGCAGCGGGAGGTCGGGGCGGGATCCGGAAACGCGGTACACGGCCGCGTCCGCATCGATGCGCAGGAGCTCGGCCCGCGCCGTCGGGCCACCGGCCTCGACGACGAGCGCGTGCACGCGGGCCGGATCCTCGGCCGGGTCGATTGCCAGCTCGAACGAGGGCGGGGCGCCCTCCGGCACGAGCCGCGTGGGAGCGAGCAGGGTGGCGAGGTGCGGAACGAGAACGCGCGCCCCGCCCGCGTCCTCGATCTCGACGTGGAGGAGGTCCACGCCCCGGACCACTCCGGTCCGGCCCGCGATCTCCGCCCGGTGGCCCGTCCGGTAGGTTCGGCGCAGGAGCCGCGGGAGCCCGGCGGCGACGTTGGCCATGGCCGGGGCCGCCCCGAGCGCCACCACCGCCAGGGCTGCGGTTCCGAACTGGGCAAGCGTCCCCTGCTCGCTGCCGGTGAGCACGGGTGCCGCGAAGACCGCGGCGAGGACGACGAGGGCGACCCGGAGGAGCTCTCCGACGGGCACGGCGATGTCCGGAGGCAGCCACGCCACGTGGGTGCCCCCGTCGGCCACGCTCTGGAAGAAGAGGCGGAGCGCTCGGAGCGCGAGCCAGAGCGCCGTGCCGGCGATGAGGGCGCCGAGGAGCGCCGGGAGCGAGCTGCCGAGCCGCGACACCAGGCTCGTCGCGGGACCGAGGACCAGCCGGCCCAGCGTGAGGCCGGCGCCGCGGGTGACCGGGAAGAGCGAGAGGCCGAAGACGAGCCAGGCGTAGCCGATGGCGAGCTGCAGCAGGTAACGGCCGATCCGGAGGACGATCCCGAGGGCGCCCGCCATCGCGTCGGAGCTGACGAGCTCGACGCGGTGCAGCGTCAGCGCCGGCACGCGGCCCGGGCGCTTCCTCATCCACGCACCGGCGCGCCTCTCGAGCTCGGCGATCTTTCCGAGGAGGAGGAAGGTGACGAGACCCGAAAAGACGAGGAGCGAGAAGTCGAACACCCACGCCGAGAGTCGGGCGCGGCGCCGCTCGGCCTGCAGCGCGCGGTCGATCCTCGAGGCGTGGGCCTGGGCGAGCGCCTCCAGGCTCGCGGCCCGCTCGGCCGCGACGTCCTCGGGGCCGACCTCCAGCACGGCGAGGCGCCCCACGTGGACGGAAGCCGTGTCGCCGATGATCTCCACCCTCGCGACCGCGGTCGGGCTGTCCTCCGATGCCTGCTCGAGCGCCCGGCTCGCGGCGCGCGCGCGCGCTGCGAGGGACTCCCCGGCCCGTCCTACGCGGAGGACGAGCACCTGCTCGTCTCGGAGCCGCACGAGGCCCCCGCCGGCCTCTTCCGGGGGCGCTGCCCCGGCACGCACGCACACGGCGAGGAAGGCGGCGACGGACGCCGCTCGGGCCAGCTCCCGAAGCCGCTCCTGGCGGGCCTTCAGAGCCACGCCGCACAGGGTTAGCGAGCGTTGCCCGTCCGTCAAGCCTCCCAATCGTCCCATCGGGGGCCGTGTGGTGCCTCCGCGGCGCCCGCGACCGGGAAGGCCGGAGGCGAGAGTCCGGAACGTGGTACGCGGGACGACCTTGGGTTAGTGTGCGCCGTCGGAGGGTTCATGACAGCGCTCCCGGTCCTGGCCTCGATGCTGCTGGCAGCGGAGCCCGTGGCCTTCGTCATCTGCGCTCCTGGCTACCCGGGCTCGACGGCCGAGGCGCAAGCCTCGATGGACGCGTTCGCGGCTGCGCTGACCGCCCGGGCGGGCTGGCCGGCCGGCTCGCTCGTCGGCGCCTACTACGAGTCCGAAAAGGCCGGAGCGGAGCGCCTCGCGAGGCCGGACGCGGTGGTGGGGATGTTCACCTTGCCCTTCTTCCTCGAGGAGGCGGGCCGGGCGAAGCTCCAGCCCCGGCTCGCTGCCGTCCAGGCGGGCTCGGAAGCGGACGAGGTGTGGAGCCTCGTCGCCAAGAAGGGGCGCGTGACCGGCCCCGGATCCCTCGCCGGCTGGAAGCTCGTGTCGATCGCGGGCTACGCGCCGGCGTTCGTCCGCGGGGTGGCGCTCGGGGCCTGGGGGAAGCTGCCCGCCACCACGGAGATCGTCCAGAGTTCCCAGGTCCTCTCCTGGCTCCGCAAGGCGGCGGCCGGGGACAACGTGGCGCTCCTGCTCGACGGCATGCAGGGCAAGGCCCTCGGCACGCTTCCCTTCGCGCCGGAGCTCGAGGTGGTGGCCCGGTCGGCGCCCGTGCCGGGCGGCGTGGTCGCCACGGTCGGCAAGCGCCTGCCCCCCGAGCGCTGGGCGGCCCTCGAGAAGGCCCTTCGCTCGCTTCGCGAGTCACCGGAGGGGGCTGCGGCCCTCGACGGGATCCGCCTCGAGGCCTTCGTTCCGATGGACGACGCGGCGCTGGCGGCCGCCCGGAAGAGCTACGGGGCGGCCGAGCGGTGAGGCAGGCCGGCCGAATACCGGCGGGGCTCCTCCTCGCCGTGGCGGGGTGCGCGTCGGCCCTGAAGGAGCCTCCGCCCGTGGCGGCGCTCGCCCCGACGGAGGTCACGCCCGGGTCGGCCGCCGAGCTACTCGCTCAGGGCGCGGCGGAGTATGCGAAGCGGCCCGACGAGGCGGCCGTGAGGAAGGCGGACTCCCTCTGCCTGGAGGCGGCAGCGGCGGACGACGCAGATGTTCAGGGGCTGATCTGCTCGATCCGCGCAAAAGCCTGGCTCATCGAGCACACGAAGGACCGCGGCGCCCGGACGGACCTCGCGGTGAGCGCGGTTCAGGCGGGCCAGTGGTGCCGGAGGCGTGCCCCCGACAGCGCCGCGTGCCGGTACTTCCTCGGCGTGGCACTCGGGCTCCAGGCCCGGGAGAAGTACAGCTCGGCGCGGGATGCGCTCGACCGCATGGTGAAGCTCCTCAAAGAGGCCAACGCCGCGGACCCGGACCTCGATTCCGGAGGCCCCGCGCGCGTGCTCGCCCTGTTCTACGCGCGGGCGCCCCCCTGGCCCGGGCCGGGAGACGCGGATGCGGCTCTCCGCTGGGCGCGGAAGGCCGTGGAGCAGATCCCGGGGTACCCGCCGAACGAGCTCGCCCTCGCCGAGGCGCTCGACAAGGTCGGCCAGCAGGCCGAATCGCTCGCCGCCTACGGGCGGGCGCTCGAGCTCTCGGAAGCGGCCCGCGCGAGCGGCGACCCGGATGCGCCCGCGTGGGTCGCCCAGGCGCGGGCCGGGCTCGCGAAGTAGGGATTGCCGGTGGACGCCGCGGAAGCAGTGGCGGACGGGCTCGCGGGGCCAGGCTGGGCGCTCTCGCAGTGCCTCTTCCCGGCGGACGTGGCGGCGGGGCTTGCCGCGGAGGCGCGCCAGCTCGCCGCCGAGGGGCGCTTCCGGCCGGCCGGCGTGGGGCACGGACGCGGCCACGCGGTCCGAGAAGGCATTCGAGCTGACTCGATCCTGTGGCTCGACGAGGACGAGCCCACACCGGCCCAGTCCAGGTACTGGCAGTGCATCGAGGTACTCCGGCGCGCGCTGAACCGCTTGCTCTTCCTCGGGCTCGAGGGGTTCGAGGGCCACCTCGCGGCCTATCCGACCGGGGGCTTCTACGCGAAGCACCTCGACCGCTTCTCGGACGCCGACGAGCGAGCCATCTCGGTGGTCCTCTTCCTGAACCGCGGGTGGCGTCCGGAGGACGGGGGCGCCCTGCGCCTCCACCTCGAGGACGGGGCCAAGGACATCGCCCCGGAGCTCGGGACCGCGGCAGTGTTCCGCAGCGACCTCGTCTGGCACGAGGTCCTGCCCGCGGCCGCGACCCGGCTTTCCGCCACCGGCTGGTATCGCAGGCGGCCGATCCACTAGGACGACCGCTGCTCGCAGGCGGCCGCCCTTTCCGGTATAGAGCGGCCTCGCGACCGGAGGCGACGCCATAGGAACGCAAACCACCTTCTGCCGCATCTGCGAGGCGCTCTGCGGCCTCGAGGTGGAGGCCGACCGAGGCCGCGTCGTCGCCATCCGCGGCGATTCCGCGCACGTCGCGACCGGCGGCTTCAGCTGCCCGAAGGGGCTCCACCAGCACGAGATCTACGCGTCCGCGGACCGCCTGCTCCACCCGGAGAGGCGGACGCAGACCGGCTGGGAGCGCGTGAGCTGGGAGGGTGCCATCTCCGCCATCGGGACCAAGGTGGCGCAGCTCCGCAGGGACCACGGACCGCACAGCATCGCGATGTACGTGGGAACGGCTGCCGGATTTGGGGTCCTGCACCCGGTTTTCGCGCAGGGGTTCGTGACCGGCCTGGGTTCGAAATCGATGTACTCCTCGGCCTCCCAGGACTGCGCGAACAAGTTCGCGGTGGCTCGGGAGATGTACGGCTTTCCCTTCACGCAGCCCTTCCCGGACCTGGAGCGTACCCGGTGCCTCATCGTGGTGGGGGCGAACCCCGTCATCTCCAAGTGGAGCTTCCTGCAGGTCCCGAACCCCGGGAAGACGCTGCGGGACATGGAGGCGAGAGGAGCCCGGATCTTCGTCGTCGATCCGCGCCGGACCGAAACCGCCCGCGCGGCCGGCGAGCACGTGTTCATCCGCCCCGACACGGACGTCTTCTTCTACCTGTCCTTCCTCCGGGAGCTCATCGCTCGCGGGGCGGTCGACGAGGAGCGGGTGCGGCGCCACACGCGCGGATTCGAGGAGGTTCGCGCCCTCTGCGAGGCCTGGAGCCCGGAGCGCACCGCGGAGGTGACGCGCGTCTCGCCCGCGAAGCTGCGGGAGATGGTCGCCGCCTACGCGGAAGCGGACGGCGCGGCCCTCTACAGCTCCACCGGCGTGAACATGGGCAGGAACGGTTCGCTCGCGTTCTGGCTCCAGGAGACGATCAACGCGGTGTCGGGGAACCTCGACCGGCAGGGCGGAACGCTCGTCGGGAGGGGCATCATCGACTTCCCGGCCTTCGGCAAGAGGACCGGGACGCTCCTGCGCACGGACCGGTCTCGGATCGGAGACTTCGCGTCGGTGAACGACGGATTCCCGGGTGGCTTGCTCGCGGACGAGATCCTCACCCCCGGGGAGAACCAGGTGCGTGCCCTGTTCGTGACCGGGGGCAACCCGCTCATCACCATGCCGAACGCGTCGCGGCTCCGGGAGGCCTTGGGACAGCTCGAGCTCCTCGTCACCCTCGACCTCTTCAAGAACGAGACCGGCTCGCTCGCACACTACGTCCTCCCGTGCACGTCGCCGCTCGAGCGGCCGGACCTCCCGTTCATCTTCCCCCTCATGCTGGGGCTCCAGGCGAAGCCCTACCTCCAGGCGACCCGAGCCATCCTCCCGGCGCCGGGCGAGGTCCGCGACGAGGCGACCATCTACCTCGACCTTTGCCGGGCGAGCGGGGTGGCGTTCTTCGGGTCGCGGGTCGCTCAGAGGATCCTCGAGGCGCTGCGCGCCGTGGCCGGGTGGGTGAGGCGTCGCGGCCGGCAGGCCGCGGTTCCCCAGGAACTCCTGCTGTCGCTCCTGCTTCGCGCCTGCCGGCAGCGATCGTTCCGCAGCCTCCTGCGGCACCCTCACGGGGTCCTGCGCCCCCCGCACCGGGGCGCCGATTTCCTGCCGGGGAGGGTCCTCACCGAGCACGGCCGCATCGAGCTCGCCTCGACGAGGCTGGTGGAGCAGGCGGCGAAGCTCGACGGGGACTTCGAGCGGGAGCGGGCGGAGAGGGACCGGTTGAAGCTCATCACCCGGCGCGCGCTCGGGACGCACAACTCCTGGACCCACAACCTCCCGGTCTTTGCCGCTCCAGGCACGAACCACCTCTACGTTCACCCCGACGATGCGGCTCGGCTGGGCCTCCGCGAAGGGGAGGCCGCGGACGTCGCGAGCGAGGTGGCCACGGTCCGCGTTCCGGTGAAGCTGCTTTCCGACCTCATGCCGGGGACGGTGGCGCTTCCCCACGGCTGGGGCCACCAGCACGCGGCGGGACTCTCCGTGGCCTCCCGGGTGGCAGGCGTGAACGCAAACCTGCTCGCGGCCGACGGGCCGGCGCGGCTCGAGCGCCTGTCCGGCATGGCCCACCTGACGGGCATTTCGGTCGAGGTCCGGCCCGCCGCCGGGCCCATCGACCCGACGAGCTGGTCGGGTCGGCCGGCCGGGGAGACGGGCGCAGCGGGTTCGGCCGCCTGCGGGGCATCGGCGCAGCGTGTCAAGGGCTAGGCATGTCACAAGAGGGTATTTGTTGCAGTTTCGGCAAGGTAGCCGTCACGGATTGGGGTATAGGAAATCCCGATCGGTAACCAACGACCCGGGGTGGCGAACGGGCCGGCCCCCGAGAACGGAGAGGGACTCGATGAGAAAGCTGATTTTTGGTTTGGCCACAGCCGCGATCGCCTTCTCGGTGCGGGCTCAGGCGCCCCAGGCGGCGACGGGCGACTACCAGCTGAATCCGAACACGAAGTACAACCTCCTCGCGCTCCAGCGGACGGAAAGCGGAGTCGTGACCGGCGCCGTCGAGAGCATCGACGTCGCGAACCGCGCGGCGGTCATCAAGGGGCAGTCCGGCACGCGCTACGGCGTCCGCGCCGGCAAGAACGTCCAGAACTTCGAGCAGATCCACGTGGACGACGTCATCACGGCTGACTACTACCGCCGTGCGACGTTCTGGGTGGCGAAGCCCGCGGACGCGACCAAGCCCAAGATCGTCGAGGCGCTCGTGGTCGGTGCGCAGCCGAAGAACGTCGCCGAGGCCGCCGAGGTCAAGGCGACCGGCAGCGCCACGGTCGAGTCGGTCGACCAGGCCGCCGGCACCGTGACGTTCAAGGGCGCCGAGGGGCGGGTCTACCCGGTGAAGGTGAGCAACCCGCTCGTCCTCGCGGGGCTCAAGCCCGGCCAGACGGTGGACTACGACCTCGTCGAGGCCGCCGCCACGGACATCCAGGTGTTCCCGAAGCCGCCTCCTCCGCCTCCCCCGCCTCCTCCGCCGGTCGAGCACCCCCGCGCGAAGCTCGTCGCGAAGACCATCGAGATCACCGAGCAGGTGTTCTTCGACTCGAACAAGGCCACGATCCAGCCGAAGTCCTTCGGGCTCCTCGACGACGTGGCGGCGGTGATGAAGGAGAACCCGAACCTGAAGTTCCGGGTCGAGGGCAACACCAGCAAGGACCCGGACTCGGTGAAGCGCGGAAAGGCCGGCTACGAGTTCAACATGAAGCTCTCCCAGGAGCGCGCCGACTCGGTGAAGAAGTACCTCGTCGACAAGGGCGTGAACCCCGCGTCGCTCGAGACGATCGGCTACGGCTGGAACCGCCCGATCGTGCCGAACACCACGGCCGCCGTCCGGGCGAAGAACCGCCGCGTCGACTTCGTCGTGATCCAGTAGCTAACGGGCGGCCGCACCGGCCGGATCCCTGAGGGCGTCATCCCGCGAGGGCGCGGGGTGACGCCCTTCTTCTTTGGGACACACGATCGCGGTACGTGAAAAATGCTCCACGAACCCGGGATCGTTGGCAATTCCCAGAGCCAAGGGAACCCCGCCAGGGACCGCGGGAGTGTTTGACGCTCGCCGATATCTGCTGATTTCTTACACGCCGCGAGTTGCCGCCGTCGGGGGAATGGGCGCCAACGCGGCGCCCTCGTCGCCATGGGTACTTTCGTCACGCTTCGTAAAGTCGCCGCGGTCGCCATCGCGATCGCCCCTCTTGCCGGGCAGGCGCGCGGCCCGGGCTGCAGGCTGCCCGTCACGATCGGCCCGGCGGCGCTCGAGGCCGGGACCGTTCAGGCTCAGGTTCGGGTGGAGACCGACGGTGCCGTGCCCCGCCTCGTCGCGAGCAGCGGCCAGATTCGCAACTTGCGGCCGGAGGGCACGAGCGCCTACGTCGCGGACTACTTCCCCGCGAACCCGGCGGACCCGAAGGTCGCGCTGATCGCCGCCGGACTCGAGAACGGCGCCTGCGGATTCACGGCGATCCGGGTGGCCGGTCGGACGGCCACTCGCGCGGCGGGGCCGGTCGCGCTGCTGCTGCGGCCGAACGTCGTCCCCGCGGACCAGGAGGTCGACGTCACCGTTCTCGTGTTTGCGCTCGACGAGAGCGGCAGGCCCTGGCCCGGGAGGGCCCCGGCCCTCGCGGTCAGCAACGGCACCATCTCCAAGCCGGAATCCGCCGGCGCCGGTGCCTGGAGCGCCCGGTGGAGGGTCGTGCCGCAGGAGGGGAGGGCGGCGACGGTGGCGGCGTCGCTCCCCGAGGGGGCGACCTTCACCGCCTCCCTGGACCGGCAGGCGGGGCCGGTCGCCGCGCTTCGCATCGAGTTCGACCGGCCCACCGCGGCGCCGGGAGACCCGCGTCCCGTCACGGTCACGGTACTGGCGCGGGACTCGGCGGGAAACCTGACCGACGCGGAGGTCTCCCTCGAGTCGGACCTCGGGGGCCTCGGAGACCTCGCGCGGACCGAGCAGGGCATCTACCGCGCGCCGCTCCTCGTCGCTCCGGCCCTGCGAGGGGACCGGGCCATCACGCTGGAGGCGCGCGCCGGTGCCATCTCGGAGCAGGCGGTGCTCGTCCTCGCGGCGGGCGCCGCGGAGGCCATCTCGATCATCGCGCCCGAATCGGTACCGTCCGACGGGCGGGCGGTCCGGCAGATCACGGTCGAGGTCGCCGACGCCTTCGGGAACCCGGTCGAGGACGAGAAGCTGACCGTGGAGTCGAAGCTGGGCGAGGAGGTGGGCCAGCCGGTGCGCGTGGCGCCCGGCCGGTGGATCGCCTCTTACAAGGCGAGGTGGTCCCAGCAGGACGAGGACGACGTCGTCACGGTGCGCGCCGGGGCGATCACGGCCACGAAGCGGATCGCGCTCGTCGGTCCGACCCCGCGCTTCAGCTTCGCCCCGAAGGTCGGGGCGGTCCTCCAGTCGGGTGCGGTCGCCTTCTGCCCGTCGTTCGACGCGGCCGCATGGACTCGGCTCGGGTCCGAGCAGGTGGGTCTCTCGTTGGAGGTCAGCTGGTGGGAGCTGTCGAACACCGGCCAGACGTCGACCTCGAGCGGGACCTTCGACTACACGAACTCGCGCAACTACGTGCCCCTGGTCCTCAACCTCGCCTGGCGGCGCCCGATCGGCTCTTCGACCATCCTCTGGGCGCGCCTGGGCGGCGGCGGGGCGTGGGTGCAGGCGACCTCCAGCGTGAGCGGGCAACCCTCCGTGGCGCAGTCGGGCTGGGCGCCGACCGCCAGCGCCGCGTTGGCTTTCGGCGCGCGCGTGTGGGGTGGCTTCCCGTTCCTCGAGGTGCGCGTGGGCTGGGTCGGCAATCCCAACCTCGCCAACCTGAACGGTTCGGTGGTTCCCATCTTCCTCTTCGCGGGGTACCGATTCGATGCGGGCTAGGATCCTCGTAGCGCTGAGCGCCTCGGCGCTCTTCTTCGCCGGTTGCAAGACCTCGGACGCTCCGACGCCGGAGATCACGTCGGTCACGCCGTCGGCCGCGTACTTCGCGAACGTCACGCAGATCGTCATCCGCGGCAGCGGGTTCCTCGCCAAGTCCACGCAGCCCGCGAGTGGCGGGACCCCGACGATCGACACGACGTCGAAGGTGTGGATCGCAGGCGTCCAGCTCGCCAGCGTCGCGTGGGTGAGCGAGACGGAGATCAAGGCCACGGTGCCCGCGAACCTCCCTCCGGGGGCACAGGACATCGTCGTCCAGAACGCCTATGGTCAGAGCGGCACCCTCGCGAAGGGCTTCACGGTCGCGACCGCGCCGGGCGCCTCCCTGAGCATCGCGACCGCAGCCGCCCCCACGATCACTTCCGTGGGGGAGCCCTTCACGCTGACGGCCACCGTGACGAACACCGGAGGATCGACGGCCACCCTGTCGTCCGTCACGCCCGTCGCCTCGCCCGCGACGACGGCGTGTGCCACGACGTCGAGCCCGCCGGTCGGGCAGGTCGCGCCGCTCGACGCCGGCAAGGACCTGACGTTCACCTGGGCCTGCATCGCGCTCCCGGCAGGGACCGTCGGGTTCAAGGTGAGTGCGTCGGCCGTGGACAGCTTCTCCAGCCAGACCATCTCGGCGCAATCAGATCCGGCGGCCCAGATCCAGGTGCAGAACCCCCCGAACCTCGCCGTCACGGTGACGGAGCCCGCGCTCGTCGGCTTCGCGAGCCCTTTCCAGGTCGTCGTGCACGTGACGAACAACGGCCAGGCCACGGCCAAGTCGGTCTCGCCCTACAACTACAGTCTCATCGGCGACCAGGTCGCGATGTTCAACAGCCTGTCGCCGCAGAGCGCCGACATCGCCTCGGGCGCCTCGGTGGACTTCACCTTCAACCTGACCTCGGCGAGCTACCCGGGGACGTTCAAGTTCCAGAGCGGCGTCCTCGGTTACGACTTCAACACCGGGATCGCCATCCCGGCGGCCCATCTCGGGAGCGGGACAGGCAACCCGACCGTGGTGGGTCGCGCCGCGCTCACCGCCAACGTCACGGCCTCTCCGGCCGTCGTGAGCACGGGCCAGGCCTTCACCCTCACCCTGAACCTCTCGAACCAGGGGAGCGCGCGCGTCCTCGCCATCACGCCGGCTGCCCCGCTCATCAGCGGCGGGGCAGTCTCCGTGAACCCGGTGAGCGGGCCGTCCCCGACGGTCATTCCCGTCCTCGGCACGGGCCAGGGCGGCAGCTTCTCGTGGGTCTACGACCCCGTGTTCGGCGCCGGGCCTCTCAACTTCGACGTCTCGGCGAACGGGACCGACGAGAACTCCGGGGCCTCGGTGGTCGGGACGACCACCGTCTACGGCGCGGTGCTCGTGGAGGTCCCCGCGACGCTCTCCGCGACCCTCACCCCGAGCCAGCCCATCGTGACCACGGGCCAGAAGTTCTCCCTCACCTTCGTCGTGACCAACAGCGGCCAGGTGAAGGCCACCGCCGTGAAGCCGGCGACCATCGCATACTGCGCGGTGACGCCGGCCCCCGCCGACGTGCCGCCCACCTCGCTCCCGAGCGTCCCGCCCGTCACCTTCACGTACTCCCAGTGCTCGACGACGACGACGCCAACGCTCGCCCTGTCCGCCTCGGCCTCGGGCACGGACGGCAACGACGTGACGCGAGTGGTCTCGACGGGGAGCGCCACCGCGACCGTCACCGTCCAGACGCCGCCCAGTCTCGCCGCGACGCTCACCCCGAGCGCCTCGACGGTGAGCACCGGGCAAGTCTTCACCGCGACGCTCTCCGTCAAGAACTCGGGCGGTGCCACGGCGACGGGCGTGCAGCCGAACGCCATCGCGGCCTGCACCGGGACCCCGGCGGCCCAGGACATCGCCGGCGGCGCGACCGTCAGCTTCCAGTTCACGGGCTGCTCGAGCGGCACGGTCCAGACCCTGACGCTGTCGACGAGCGCGAGCGGGACCGACCTGAACAGCGGGGCGTCGGTGTCGAGCAACACGGCCTCCGCACCCGTCGTTGTGCAACAGGCCGGCGCGCTCACCGGGACCCTGACGCCGAACCTCACCGTCGTCGACACGAACCAGTTCTTCACGGCGGTCCTCGCGGTGAAGAACTCCGGCGGCGTGAACGTGAACGCGGTGACCCCGCTCGCGATGCCCGCGTGCACGTCGACGCCGGCCGCGGCGAACGTGGCGGCGGGCGCCACCGTGAACTTCCAGTACTCGGGATGCTCCTCGTCGACCGGAGGCACGCTCGCCCTCACGACCAGCGCGAGCGGCACGGAGCAGAACTCTCAGAACGTGCTGTCCACCGGGACGGTGAGCGCCAACGTCACCGTCCAGACGCCTCCGTCGCTCGGCGCGACCCTGACGCCGAGCGCGACGCAGGTGAGCACGCACCAGGTGTTCACGACCACGCTCGCCGTGACGAACGGCGGGACGGCCACCGCGAACGCGGTGACGCCGATCGCGATCGCTGCCTGCACGACGACGCCGGCGCCGGCCGCCGTCAGCGGCGGGGCCACCGTGAACTTCGTCTACGGGGGATGCTCCAGCGCCACCGCCCAGACGCTCACCCTGAGCGCGTCGGCGTCCGGGAAGGACGCGAACACGGGGGCGACGGTCTCGGCCCCCACCGCGACCACCCAGGTCACCGTGCAGGCGCAGGGCGCTCTGTCGGCGGTGTTGACGACGAGCGCGACGACGGTGAGCACGGGCCAGGTATTCACGGCGACCCTGGCCGTGAAGAACACCGGGGTAGCGGCGGCGAACGCGGTGACGCCGGCGGCGATCGCGAGCTGCACCGGAACCCCGGCGGCCGCGGCCGTCGCCGGTGGTGCGACCGTCAACTTCCAGTACACGGGCTGCTCCTCGGCCTCCGCGGGCACGCTCTCGCTCAGCGCGTCCGCGACCGGGACCGATGCGAACAGCGGCGCGACCCTGTCGACGGGGACGGCGAGCGCGACGGTGACCGTCCAGACGGCCATCGCCCTCACGGCGACGTTGACGCCGGCGTCGGGGACCGTCTCCACGGGCCAGACCTTCACCGTGACCTTGGCGGTGAAGAACAGCGGGACGGCGACGGCCAATGCCGTCACCCCGGCGGTGATGACGCCGTGCACCGGCACGCCCGCCTCGGCGGCGGTCGCCGGTGGGGCCACCGTCAACTTCCAGTACACGGGGTGCTCGACGTCGACGGCGGGAACGCTGGGCGTGAGCACGTCCGCGAGCGGGACGGACGCGAACAGCGGGGCGACGGCCTCCACCGGGACGGTGACGGCGTCCATCACGGTCCAGACGGCAGCCGCGCTCTCTGCGACGCTGACGCCGAGCGCGACGACCGTGAGCACGAACCAGGTGTTCACGGCGACCCTGGCCGTGAAGAACAGCGGCACGGCGGGAGCGAACGCGGTGACGCCGGTCGCGCTCCCGGCCTGCACGGCGACCCCGGCCGCGGCTGCCGTCGCCGGCGGCGCCACGGTGAACTTCGTCTACGGGGGTTGCTCGTCGTCGAGCGCCACGACCCTCGTCTTGAGCGCGTCGGCGAGCGGGACGGACGCGAACAGCGCGGCCACGGTCTCGACGGGCGCCGCAACCGCGCAGGTGACGGTGCTGACGCAGGGCACGCTCACGGCCACCCTCACGCCGAGCCTTTCGACCGTGAACACGAGTCAGACCTTCACGGCGACCCTGGCGGTGAAGAACAGCGGATCCGTGGCGGTGAACGCCGTGACCCCCGTGGCCATACCCTCCTGTACGGGGACGCCGGCCGCCGCGGCGGTGGCGGCCGGGGCCACCGTGAACTTCCAGTACACGGGGTGCTCCTCGTCGACG
This sequence comes from Anaeromyxobacteraceae bacterium, assembly GCA_035543235.1. GTDB lineage: Bacteria > Myxococcota > Myxococcia > Myxococcales > Anaeromyxobacteraceae > DATJZG01. The sequence goes on from DATKJV010000051.1 coordinate 46,409, forward strand.
TCGGGCACGCTGTCGCTCAGCACCTCCGCGAGCGGCACCGACGCGAACAGCGGCAGCACCGTCTCGACGGGAACCGTCACGGCGTCCGTCACGGTGCAGACCCCGGCGGCGCTGTCGGGCGTCCTCTCCCCGAGCACGACGACCGCGAGCACCGGCCAGACGTTCACGGCGACACTTGCGATCAAGAACAGCGGCACGGCGACCGCGAACGCGGTCGCGCCGGCGGCGATGTCCGCCTGCACCGGGACCCCGGCGGCGGCTGCGGTGGCCGGCGGGGCCACCGTGAACTTCCAGTACACGGGTTGCTCGAGTGCGTCGGCCGGTACGCTCGCGCTCAGCGCGACGGCGAGCGGCACCGATGCGAACACCGGGGCGACCGTGACCTCCGCGGCGGCGACCGCCAACGTGACGGTCCAGCAGGCCGCGAGCCTCACAGCGACGCTCACGCCGAGCGCCACCACCGTGAACACCGGCCAGGTCTTCACCGCCACGCTGGCCGTGAAGAACGGTGGCACGGCGGCGGCGAACGCGGTCACGCCGATCGCGATCGCCTCCTGCACCGGCACCCCGGCGGCGGCCGCGGTGGCCGGCGGGGCCACCGTGAACTTCCAGTACGCGGGTTGTTCGAGCGCGGCGACCGGCACGCTCACCCTCAGTTCGTCCGCGAGCGGGACGGACGCGAACAGCGGGGCGGCGGTCTCGACCGGCACGGTGACATCGTCGGTGACGGTCCAGTCGGGCGCGACGCTCACCGCGACGCTCACACCGAGCCAGACGACGGTGGACACCGGGCAGGCGTTCACGGCGACCCTGGCCGTGAAGAACGGCGGGACCTCGGCGGTGAACGCGGTCACGCCGATCGCCATCGCCTCTTGCACGGGGACTCCGGCAGCGGCCGCGGTCGCGGGCGGGGCCACCGTGAACTTCCAGTACACGGGCTGCTCGACGGCGACGGCGGGCACGCTGACTCTCAGCACGTCCGCGAGCGGGACGGACGCGGTGAGCGGGACCACGGTCTCGACGGCCACCGTGACGGCGTCCGTCACCGTGCAGGCCCCGGCGGCGCTGTCGGGCGTTCTCTCGCCGAGCACGACGACCGCGAGCACGGGCCAGGTGTTCACGGCGACGCTCGCCGTCAAGAACAGCGGCACGGCGTCCGCGAACGCGGTCACGCCCTCGGCGATGTCCGCTTGCACGGGTACGCCGGCCGCGGCTGCCGTGGCGGGTGGGGCCACCGTGAACTTCCAGTACACAGGGTGCTCCTCGTCGACGCAGCAGACTCTCACGCTAAGCGCCACGGCGAGCGGGACGGACGCGAACAGCGGGGCGACCGTCACGTCCGCCGCAGCCACGGCGCAGGTCGTGGTGAACAAGGCGTCCTCGCTCACTGCGACGCTCACGCCCAGCCCGACCACCGTGGACACGGGCCAGAGCTTCACGGCGACCCTCGCCGTGACGAACGGGGGGACGTCCGCGGCGAACGCGGTGACCCCCATCGCGATCGCCTCCTGCACCGGCACGCCCGCGGCCACGAGCGTGGCGGGCGGCGCCACCGTGAACTTCCAGTACACCGGTTGCTCGTCATCGAGCTCCGGCACGCTGAGCCTCAGCACGTCCGCGAGCGGGACCGACGCGGTAAGCGGAACGACCGTGACGACGGGCACGGTCACGGCGTCCGTCACGGTGCAGACGCCTGCAGCACTCTCGGCGACGTTGACGCCGAGCCCGACGACCGTGAATACAGGCCAGGCCTTCACGGCGACGCTCGCCGTGAAGAACACCGGGACGGCGACGGCGAACGCGGTGACGCCCATCGCCATCTCGGCGTGCAGCACGACGCCCGCCGCGGCGGCGGTCGCCGGCGGTGCGACGGTCAACTTCGTCTATTCGAACTGCTCCGCGGCAAGCGCGGGGACGCTCTCCCTGAGCGGGTCGGCGACGGGAACGGACGCGAATACCTCGTCGTCGGTCTCGACGGGGACGGCCACGGCCTCGGTCACGGTCCAGACCCCCGGGGCGTTCACCGCGACGCTCACGCCGAGCCGGCCCACGGCGGACCAGAACCAGACCTTCACGGTGACGCTCTCCGTGACGAACACGGGCACCGCGGCGGTGAACTCCGTCACGCCGACCGCTATCTCGTCCTGCGGGACGACGCCGGCCGCCGCCACCGTGGCGGGCGGGGCGACCGTGCCCTTCGTGTACGGCAACTGCTCGTCGGGTACGACCGGGACGCTCTCGCTCAGCGCGAGCGCGAGCGGAAAGGACGCCAACTCGTCCGCCACGGTGACCTCGCCGACCGCGAACGCCAGCGTGACCATCCAGTCGCCTGCCGCCGTGCAGGCGGCGCTCACCATCCAGGGGAACCCGGTCTCGGTGAGCGTGGGCCAGGTGTTGAACATGACCCTCACCGCCACGAACACCGGCGGGGCCACGGCCAACGTCACCGCGGTCGCGACGTCGGTGAGCGCCCTCGGCACGGGCACCGGCACCTGCACCGCGGCGGCCGGCGTGCCGCAGAACATCGCCGGGGGCGCGAACGCGAGCCCCGCGTTCACGTGGACCTGCACGGTCACGGGCGCCGGATCGGGCAACCTCGTCCTCGCCGCCACCGTCAGCTACACCGACGCCAACACCTCGACGTCCTACCAGACCTCGACCACGGTCTCCGTGCTCGCACAGACGGCCGCCGCCCTGCAGGCGGTGTCGCTCGTGCCGAATGCGCCTGTCACGACGAGCGCGGACAGCGGGCAGGCCTTCTCGCTCACCCTGACCGTGAAGAACACGGGGACGGCGACGGCGAACGGCGTCGCCCCGGCGGCGATCTCGGCGTGCAGCGGCACCCCGGCGTCACAGTCGATCTCCGGGGGCGCGACGACCCCGTTCCAGTACACGAACTGCTCGTCGACGACGATCGGGACGCTCTCTCTGAGCGCCACGGCCAGCGGGACCGACGCGAACAGCAGCTCGACGGTCACGACGCCGTCCGCTGCCACCGCGTCGGTGAGCATCCAGAACGCGCCGTCCCTGACGGCGGTCCTGTCGTTCCCGTCCAGCCCGGTCGCCCAGGGTGCGACGTTCAACGTCACGATGACGGTGAGCAACGCATCCGGCTCCTACGCGACGGCGAACTCCGTCACCGCGAACAGCCTCACGGTCACGCCGGACGGTTCTGGCGCGGCCGCGACGCTTTCGTCCGGCCCGACCGCATCCGGTTCGACGACGCTGGCGGCGGGGGGATCGGTCACGTTCACCTGGGTCTACGTGAACAGCGGGACCGCGGCCGGCACCGTGACGTTCAGCTTCGCCGGGAACGTCGCGGGGACGGCGGTTGACGCGAACACGACCAGCTCCTTCAACTACAGCGCCACGGGCGGTTCGGTCTCGGTTCAGAAGGTCTCGAGCCTTGCGAAGACCACCGCCGATCCCTCCGGTCCGGCCGTGCTCGTCGCCTCCGACCCGTTCGGTGACGGAAGCCCCTCGGCGAGCCTGTTCGCCTATCGGGGTGCGGCCTGGGTCGGGCCGAGCGGCGACGGGACGAAGCTCGCGCAGCTCGACGCCTCGGGCGCGGCGGCGCCGGCGCTGTTCGCCGTGGCGATCGGGGTGGACGCCGGCGCCTCGCCCGCATCCAACCTGGCGTGGCTCTCCGGCTCGCAGGCGGCGACCTTCGGCGCGTCGGGATGTGCGCCTGGCTCCACGGCCTGCGGCCCGGACAACGAGGCCGGGGCGTTCGCGACGGCGGGGACCTTCGGCGGCGGCGAGGAGCTCTTCGCCGGCGGGACGGGGCCGTCGGGCTCCCGGTACCTGTACGCGACGAGCGGGGCGACAAGCCCGCTCGCCTTCGCCTGGGAGGACCTGCGCACGGCGCTCCCCGGCACCGTCGAGGCCCTGTCCGCGGCCCTCGCGGTGCCGGGTTCCCCCGACCGGCTGTACCTGGGTTACGGCGCGGGCGGGGGACCACAGTTGCTCGCGGTGCTCTCGGGGCCGTCGCCCGGCGGGCTCGACGCGGTGGTTGGGACGGACGTCCTGGACCTCGCGGCGGGCTCCCTTCCAGGCGTGACGGGCGCGACGGCCGTGACGGCCCTCGTGAACCTCCAGGGCGTCCTGTACGTGGCGCTCGACGGCGGCTTGGTGCGCGCCATGGTGCCGGTGCCGGGATCGGCCTCCGGGTCGCCCGGTGACTGGGCGCTCGCCACGCCGAGCACCGCGGAGTGGGGCGCGAAGGCTCCGGTCGCCTTCCCCGCCTCGGGGGCGGCGGCGCCGCGCGATCGCGCCGTGCCGGCTCTCGCGAGCTTCGGTCTGTGCGGGAGCGGCCCCTGCGTGTACGCGATCCGCAACGTGCAGGGGACCGCCACCCAACCGGCCGCGGTGGCGCAGCTGTGGCGCTGCGCTCCCTCCGCTGGCCCGTACGAGTGCGCGCCGGGCGACTGGTCGCTCGCTGCGGCCAACGCCGCCGGCGACACGCTCATCACGCAGCTCGGGGACGAGACCAACGGGGCCGCCGCGGTGCTCGCGGCGACGCCGCAGTGGCTCTACCTCGGCCTCGAGAACGCCTCGACGGGCTTCCAGCTCTACCGCGCCTCCGTCGCGCCGCAGGGCATCGGGGACTTCGTCGGGCTGAACGGATGCGTCGCCGGGACGGCGGGCTGCCAGGGCGTCGGCGGGAACGGATTCGGGAACCGGGCCGCGACGCGAATCTTCGACGCGCGGGCTCTCACGGTGGGCGGGGTCACGTCGCTGTGGATGGTGGTCGGGGACGGCAGTGGGCCGATGAGCGTGTACAAGGTGTCCGATTGAGGGGTGGCCCCGCCACGCCGCGCTGGCACCGTCCGGACCGCAGGGCGCTGGCGGCCGCGTTCGCCGCCGCAGCCCTCGCCGGCTGCTCGAGCGACGTGGACAAGGTGGGGGAGGGCGTGGCGCGCCAGCAGCTCGCCGCCCAGTACCTCGTCGCCGACGTGGGACGCGAGAACTGCGAGGCCTCCCGGCGCCTGTCCCGGAGCGGCTCCGTGAGGGAGGAGGCGACCGAGGACCGGTGCCGCGCGGCGGCCGCGGCGCAGGAGGAGCTCTCGCGCCTCGAGCAGGCGTACCTGAAGGCCTGCCGGGCCTGCGCAACACCGGAGAGGTGCGAGGCGGCGCTCGGGAGGCTCCGCCAGTCGCGCGGGCGCTCCGACGAACGAGCGTGCCCATAGGTAGGGACCTCTCCGCTCGCTGCAGTCGCCCAGCCGCTCCAGTTCTCGGGACACCCGAATGGGATCGATGCGGCATTGCCCAATGTTTGCGGGCAGGTCGCGTTAGCGCCGAAGGGTTCCGACGTGTGTCATGCGCACCGGGCCTACTACATGGACGCAGGGTGCCTTATCCCTCGTAAGAGCGAGGAGCGCGGCCATGGCAGGAACGACTTCTCCCGGGTCGATCGGCGAGAGCCTGGATCACGAGCAGTACGAGCGCATCCGCCGCGTCTACGACCTGGAGGAGCAGGAGCGCGTGCAGATTCCCATGCGGGACTACGTCCGCCACACGCCGGAGCGCGTCCCTTCGGTCATGGAGGAGGAGTAGGGGGAGAGCTACGGAGCGTGCTTCTGCGACCGGAGCGAGCCGTCTGGCATCTCGGACGCGTCGTGGTCTCCGCGCGAGCGCACCGCCGAGTGCCGGCGCGGCCCGAGGCGGTAGCTCTCCGCCACTCCCAGGGCCCAGGCGCTGTGGGGGTCGCGGCATTCCGGGGTGCAGCGGTGGCCGTCGACCGCGACCGCCCAGGAGTCGGGCGCGCAGCGAACCACGCGCACACGGTGACCGACCACAATGAAGTCCCGGACGTCGTCGCGTACCTGCATTCCTCAAATGCTACGCCACCTTCGCGAGAAGTCACGATAACGGCCGGCCCCGTGGCCCGTCGTCGCCGGGACGGCGCACGGTCCGCAAGCGCCCGGCACCCTCGGGGGCTCCCTTGCCGACCGCGGGCTCGCCTTTGCATAATGGTATACCATGGTCACACCTAGGAGGGAGACGCCATGCCCTACAAGCGGCGACCTGAGGTGATCATCGCCATGACGGTCTACGTGCAGCCGGCGCAGAAGGAGGCGCTCGACGCCCTGAACGCGCGATTCGGCATCAGCCGCACCGAGGTGTTCCGGCGGGCCCTCGACTTCGCGCTCCAGCACCCGGACAAGGTCCTGTTCGCGCAGGCCTGAGGGGTCCGGAAGCGCGAGGCCCTGGCACGCCTCGAGGGCGGAGGGGCCCGTGCGGACCGGCGAGGAGGACCGAGCCTTCCACGGGGCCTTCCTGCGGTGACGCCCCGGGCGTTCCCGCGTTCCGCATGCGCCTCGTCGTCGGCCCTGCGCGAAGTGCGGTTCGGGGCGGCGGTGCAAGGGGGCGACGCCCGCACCTTGGTCCTCGCGGCCCGGGTGTCCCTCGGCGACGAGCATCGGGCCGCGCGAGGACGCGCTTCTGGCCGGTCTCGCTGCCGCGGGAGCCCGTCATGCTGGCCGTGCTCGGGCAGACCTGCGTGTGTCCCTCATCGCGAGGACGCGCCGGACGGGCGCCTCACCCCGGGTCGAGGCGGCTCCTCTGGGGTTCACACGTTCGGTGCGTCCGCAGGTGGCCGGGGGGAGGAAGGGCAATCGTGACGCACCGTTGGGCGCGCGCGGCCTCGGGGAGGGGAGGGAGATCGCCCACTGGTCTGCCCTGGCGCGATGCGCACATTCTCAGCGGGGGTGGTGGTGGTGCGGGGAGCGGCGAGACGGTTCGGCGGCGTGCTCTTGCTTTTGGCCGCGCGACTTGCGTGGGGAGAGACTACCGGATCCACGTTCGCGAAGGTGGACCTTGAAGGCCCGGCGTGGGACGCAGTCGACTGGACGCTCGGCACAGCGTCGACGGCCCTCATCCTGGCGGACTGGTTGCAGACCCTTCACTTCACGTCGTTGCCGCCGGCGTACGGAGTGAAGGAATCGAACCCCATTCTCGGCCCGCATCCGTCCAAGTTGCAGGTGGACCTCGTGGCGGGAGCGGCCCTCGCCGCGAACCTGGCGGTCGCGATCTGGGTTCCCCGGCCGTTCAAGTACTTCTGGCTCGTGCCGGTGGTGGGCGTGGTGAGCTGGGACGTCTACCACAATGCCACGACCCGGAACGGGAACGGCACGTACAACGGCTTCCTCCTGGGCACGCCCTGGTAGCCCTCGCGGCCGGCGGATGCGCCGGGCGGGCCCTCCCGGGAGCGCCACGGCTGGCGCTCAATCGCGGGTGGGGTCGAGGAGAACCTTGATCGCCCCCGTGCGGCGCCGGTGCGCCGCCGCCGACAGGGCGTCCTGGTACTCCCGAAGCGGAAACTCGTGCGTCACCAGGAGGTCGACCGGCGCCCCGGTCTCGAGAAGGAGGTCGTGCGCGATCCGAAAGGTGTGCGAGTGGCCTCCGCGCCACGATTCCCGCCCGTAGCAGACGTACCCCTTCACGTCGAGTTCCCTCGCCCAGAGGAACGTCAAGTCCAGCCTGCGGACCTCTGCCGCGCATCCGAGGAGGACGATCCTGCCGCGCGGCGCCGCGTACCGCAGTGCCTGCGCCAGCGTCTCGCGGCTCCCCACGCAGTCGAAGATGAGGGGAAAGCCGCCGCCCGCGTACACCTCTCCTCCGAGGATGGGTGCGTACCCACGCGCTCCCGTGCTGGAGAGCGCCCGGCGCGCCTCGTCCCCCGGAGCGACCGTCCCGCTCGCTCCCAGGGCTCGCGCGACGTCCGCCTCGTGTCCGCGCTTGGTCTGGGCCAGCAGCTCGCCCTCGTAGCCGGTGGCCCGCAGCGCCCAGATGACGCCCAAGGCGATCGGACCGCTCCCGATGACAAGAGCCGGCCCCGGCCCGAACGGGCGCGACCCCAGCGTCGCGTGGAGGGCCACCGAGATCGGCTCCAGGAGGGCACCCGTCCGATCCGGGATGCGGTCGTCCACCGGGAAGAGCTGCTCCTCGTGCGCGATCATCCGCTCCGCCCAGCCCCCGGGGAGGTCGGCCTGGTACCCGATCGTCAGGCCGCGGCGGAGGGGGCGGCCAGCCACCGTCGTCTCGCCGGCCTCGCCGGCCCGCTCGCACGTACCGTGCATGCCACTCGAGCAAGAGCGGCATTGCGCTGCTTCCCGGAAACCGCGCACGGTGCAGGAGATGGCCGGGTCGACGGCCACGCGCTGCCCCTTCTCCACGCGCCGGACCGACGGTCCCGTCTCGACCACGCGGGCGAGGACCTCGTGACCCAGGACCGCCGGGAACGAGGCGAACGGCTCCATTGCCGGGCTGCTCTTGTACGTGAGGTTGCCGAGGTCCGTCCCGCAGATGCCGGCTTTCAGGACCTCCAGCCGGACCCAATCCGGGCCGGGCAGGGGAGGTTCCGGTACGTCGCCATATCGGAGGCCGCTCAGTCGTCCAAAGAAGGCCGCCTCGGTGAGGCGGCCGAGGACCTTCCCCATGAGGTAGTTGGGGATAGAAACGTGGAAGCTGACGGCGTGCACCCGGTCCGCGTCCTCCGACTCCGTCAGGGTACCCCATCCGGCGCGTCATGGCGGGCGTGGGGGCCGGGTGCGGGCTCGCGGGGCGGAGGGGCCGGCGGGGGCGCCGGCAGCCCACAGGTTTGCCCGGGCAGGCGGCTGCGTCGACGCCGCGGACCGCCATGGCAAGGTTCGCCGTCGCCGTCACCGGCGTTCTCTTCTCCGGTGAAGACGGCGCCCGCACGCCAGGAACGCGAGCGCGCATTTCGATGGCAGGCCTGAGCTCTGGAGCACGCATTCGGGTATCCGTCCTGTCGCCCGACAGCACCGCCGAGGTTCGGAGGAGTCGGACACGCGAGAGGCCTCCCGTGGGCCGCCCGCACCCGCACGACCCTGGACCGCCCGGATCAGGGTGCCGGGTTGGAGAACGCCGCACCGATGCCCACAAGCGAACACGTCCTCTTGCCTCCGATCCATGTGACTTGGAAGCATGACCGAGCACCGGGACAATGGACGGCATGCCGGGGATCAAGTTCAACGTGCCCCAGCACGTCGCGCTGCCGCCCGAAAAGCAGGGGCGGTGGTTCCTGTTGGGGATGTCGGCCTTGGCCCTCGCGCTCGCCTTCGTAGGCGTGACGATCGCCAAGTTGGCCGCTTGGTAGCGTCGGCGCCTGGGCCGCGACCAACCTCGGCAAGGGCTGGTACGTAACCACCTCGCCGATCATCACTGGCCGCCCTGGCCCGTCCGAGGTGCGGGTGCGTACTGGAGGCCTGTGATGCACAATGGCGGGGGAGGGTCTGTCATGCAGCGAAGGATCTTCGCCGTGGCGGCCTGCGCGGCGCTCTCGGCGGCGGCCGGCTGCGGGCAGGAGAGCAGCGGCGGAAGTGATGGAGGCGCTGCCTGGACCTGCAACTGCGGGCCGACCGAGGTGTGTTGCTCAGCTTTTCAGATGTGCTGCCCTTCCGACCATCCGTACGGCTGCCGGGGCGGTGGTTGCTTTGTCACCCCGCCTGTTTGCTTCCCGAACGGCTACGAGTACTGCGGTCACTAGCCAATCAGCGTCGCGTGGCCCTGTGCCCGTTCGCCGATGTCTCCCTTGCGGCGCGGGCGCGTACTGACGCCGCCGCCTCCGGTGCTCCCTGGTTCCTGGGCTACCGGTCGCGTTCCGGGGCTCAGCCTGCAAATTGACAAACGACCAGCCCGTTGACATCGGTCAAGCCGTTGGCCGCCTTTCTCACGCCGGGTTCTTCTCACTATTAGCCCGTGCTGTCCCGCTTGGGCTCTACCCCACTGAGCCCCATTGATTCTCGTACCCACCATGCACCTTACTCGCAGTCTTGCGGCGCCCATTGCCTACGCGGCAATTGGCGACGGACTTCGAACATTCAAGGGGGGAATGGCATGGAACGCACTTTGCGTCGACGCTGGGTGTTTATATTGGCCTTGGCTTGCGCCTGCGGTGGATCGTCACCTTCGTCTTCAAACACTTCGTCATCGACCTACGGAACGTGGACGGGCACGGGGGCAATGGCAGCGGGTCGCTGGACCTTCCCGGCAACCTTGCTTCCGTCGGGGAAGGTCCTCGTCTCTGGCGGAATTGACAGTTTCAGTGCTTTCGGAACGTCGGGCGCCGAGTTGTATGACCCGGCGACTGGCACCTGGAGTGCTGCGCAGCCCTTGCCGAATCAACTAACACTACTGCGTCAGCGGTTTTGAAAACCTGGATCATTCCGATCGTTTACGAAAATCACCGATCGATAAGTTGCTTGGGCGATCTCGGCGTGATCTGAAGAGGTTCCATGATCTTCATGGACGCCGCCGCGGTTCGCCGTATCGAGAGTTACTTCGCCCGGATC
>DATKJV010000052.1:0-38127 GCA_035543235.1 Anaeromyxobacteraceae bacterium
CGGAAGACCAAGACCCATGCGATCGCCCTCCCCGGCGATCGCCGTATGATGATCTCACGGACCTGCGAGGCAACTATGCGAGCGGCGCCGCCAAATTGCCCATTCGTTCCGATCCCTTGGCCCTTAACTGATCGGCATTGCGGCTAGGCGCGTCGCGGTGGTGGCCCTCGGTTGCCGCGTGGGGCGGTCGGACGCCGAGGCGCTCCTCGCGGGACTCGGGGCGGGCTATCGCGCGGCCTCGCCCGGGGAGCGCGCCGACTGGGTGGTCGTGAGCGCCTGCACGGTGACCGGCGACGCGGCCTCGTCCTCCCGGCAGGCCATCCGCCGGGCCGCGCGGGACCATCCCGGCGCCCGCATCCTGGTCGCCGGCTGCCACGCCCCGGGGGAGGCCGCAGCCCTTCGCGGGCTGCCGGCTGTTGCGGCGGTCGTGGGCGCCACCGCGCACGCCGCGTTGCCGTCTCTCGTGGAGGCCCTCGACGCCGGGGAGGATCCGGAGGGGGCGCTCCGGCGCGCGACCGCCGCCTCGCCCGCCTGGACCGCCCCGCCGCCCGCGTCGACAGGCCCGGCCCGCCCCGCCCTCAAGGTCCAGGACGGTTGCGACCGGCGGTGCAGCTACTGCGCCGTCTGGGCGGCTAGAGGACGGTCGCGCTCCCTCCCTCGCGACGAGGCGCTCCGGCGCCTCGCGGCGCTCGGCACCAGGCGACCGGAGGTGGTCCTCACCGGGGTCCACCTCGGGGCCTACGGACGCGACCTCGCCCCGGCGAGCTCCCTCGAGTCGCTCGTCGAGGAGGTGGTCCGGCGGCGAGCGGTTCGCCGCCTCCGGTTCTCCTCGGTGGACCCGCTGGAGCTGCCGCTCGGCCTGCTCGACGGGGAGGCGGGGTCGGTCCTGTGCCGCCACCTGCACCTGCCGCTCCAGAGCCTGTCGGACGCCGTGCTGCGGGCGATGCGGCGGCCCGGGTGCGCCCGGGACCTCTCGCGCGCGGTGGAGTCCGCCGCGCGGGCCTGGCCGCGGGCCTGCCTGGGGGCGGACGTGCTCGTGGGATTTCCCGGGGAGTCGGAGGAGGATCACCGCCTGACCGTCGCACGGCTGCGGTCCCTCCCGGTCTCCTACCTGCACGTGTTCCCTTTCTCGCCGCGGCCCGGCACCGATGCCGCCGGCATGCCCGGGCGCGTGCCGCCTGCCGAGGTGGAGCAGCGCGCTGCCGAGCTCCGCGCGCTCTCCGCGGAGCGTTGGCGCGCGTTTCTCTCGTCGCTCGCCGGATTGGAACTCGAGGTCGTGGTCGAGCGGGCGACGGCCGACGGCGCGGAAGGGACCTCCTCCGAGTTCGCCCCGGTGCGCCTCGACCGCGGAGGCCTCTCGCGCGGGGATCTCGTGCGGGTCCGGGTCGACGGGGCCTCGGGGGGTGCGTGCACCGGAGCGGTCGCAGGAGTCGAGCGGCTCGGGAGGGTGCTGCGGGAGGGATCCCCCTGAAGGCGGACCTCCTCGTCGTGGGCGCGGGGCCCGCCGGCTGCGCGGCCGCGGTGGCGGCCCGGCGGCGCGCCCCTGACCTGCGGGTCGTGGTGGTCGACGCGGCGCGCTTTCCCCGGGACAAGCTCTGCGCCGGAGCCATCCCCGGGGGCGGCCTCGCGGAGATGGAGCGGGCCGGTCTCGCCCTGCGGGTGGCGCACGCGACGGCGCAGCATGCCGTCGTCCGCGTGGAGGGACGTAGCGGGCGGGTGCGCCTGCCGCGCCCGGCCGCGATCGTGGACCGGCGGACCTGGGACGCGGACCTCGTGGCGCAGGCGCGCGCTGCCGGCGCCGAGGTCATCGAGGACGCTCCCCTCCGGGCGCTGCGGCTTCGGGAGACGGGTGGCGTCGCCGATGCGGGCGACCTCCGGGTCGCGTTCCGGCTCGCGGTGGCGGCGGACGGGGCCGCCGGCGCCTCGAGGCGTCTGCTCGGCCTGCCCCCGGGCCGCCGCGCCCCCCTGCGGGAGGTCGCGGCGCGAAACGCTGGGCGCAGGGAGCTCCTCTTCGACCTCGACGCGGGGGTGGCGGGCTACGCTTGGCTCTTCGAGGGCGAGGGCGCCCGCGCGGGGAGCGCCGGAATCTACTCCACGGCTGCGGCCGGCGACCTCTCGGGACGCCTCACCCGCTGGCTGTCCCGCGAGGGCTCTGGCGAGCGGGAGGCGCTCGGGGCGGCCGGGGCCTGGTCGATCCGCCTGTTCGATCCAGCAGGTCCGGTCCACCGCGGCCTGGTCCTCCTCGCCGGCGACGCGCTGGGGGCGGACCCCCTCGCCGGGGAGGGCATCCGCTACGCGCTGTGGTCCGGGCGCACCGCGGGGGAGCTTGGCGCATGGGTGCTCGGGAGGCGGGCGCTGCCCCTGCCTCCGGCGCTTCTCGGGAACATCTACCGGATGCGCCTCGCCGCGAGCCGATCGGGCACGGCGCTCGCCCTCGGGGTGCTGCTCGCGCCTCGCCTCCATGGCGCGCCGCGCGGCGCGTGGCCCCGCCGGCTCGCCGCCGACCAGGGGGTGGCCGAGGCGCTCGCGGCCGTCGTCTCCGGGGCGAGCCCGGCGCTTTCGATCGCGCGGCTCGCCGCCCGATATCGATCCTTCCGGCGGGGGCGACCGGATGTTGCCGGTCCGTTCCAACGGGCATAGGGATGACGCATGCAACTGCCGGACGGACGGGCCGTGCCCGACCTGCATCTCGACCGGGACGTCGTCGACCGGTGCCGCGCCCTCTCCGACCGGGTGAGCGGTGCGGTCATGGGATTCGTCCGCTGCCACACCACGGTCTCCATCGAGCGGTCGGTCCTGCGCCTGCTCGGCTTCCACGATGCGGGGCCGCGCGGCGTGCCGCTCGTGAACGTCATGGTCGACTCGCTGCACGACCGGGGGCTGCTGGGCCGCGGAGCGGCCTACTGGTGGGGCTACGCGCTGCGGAGGGGCGCGCGCGACCCCCTCCAGGTCGCCGATCGGCTCTCCTCGCTGCCGCGGGACCCCGAGCCTCTTTCCCGCGAGGAGGACGCGGCGCTCCGGGCCGAGGTCCGCGCGGAGGTCCGGGCAGCCGGGGACGAGCTCCGCCGGCGCGTCGCGGAGCGCAACGCGCTCCGGGCCGAGCTGGGCATGGGACCCCGCCCGCACAAGTACCTCATCGTCGCGACCGGGAACATCCACGACGACGTGGAGCAGGCGCGCGCCGCCGCCCAGGCGGGCGCCGACATCATCGCGGTGATCCGCTCCACGGCCCAGTCCCTCCTCGACTACGTGCCTCACGGCGCCACGACCGAGGGGTTCGGGGGGACCTACGCCACCCAGGAGAACTTCCGCATCATGCGCGAGGCGCTCGACGAGGAGTCGCGCGCCCTGCGTCGCTACGTGATGCTCACGAACTACGCCTCGGGCCTGTGCATGGGGGAGATCGCCTTCGCAGCGGCCTGGGAGCGGCTCGACATGCTGCTCAACGACGCGATGTACGGCATCCTCTTCCGCGACATCAATATGAAGAGGACGCTGTGCGATCAGTACTTCTCGCGGCGGATCTGCGCGTTCGCCGAGGTGATCATCAACACCGGCGAGGACAACTACATCACCACCGCGGACGCGGACGAGGCCGCCCACACCGTGATCGCGAGCCAGTTCATCAACGAGTCCTTCGCCCGGCGAGCGGGCCTCCCCGACCGGCTGCTCGGGCTCGGCCACAGCTTCGAGATCGACCCCGCGCGGGACGACACCATCGTCCGGGAGCTGGCGCAGGCCCTGCTCGTGCGCACGCTGTTCCCGGAGGCGCCGATCAAGTACATGCCGCCCACGAAGCACAAGGAGGGCGACATCTTCTTCAGCCACGCCTACGACGCCATGGCCGACGTGGTGGCGCGCATCACCGGTCAGAGCATCCAGCTGCTCGGGATGATGACGGAGGCCATGCACAACCCGTTCCTCATGGACCGCTACGTGGCGCTGAAGACGGCCGACTACGTCTACCGGGCCTGGAGGTCGGTCGGCGGCGAGATCCAGTTCCGGCCGGACGGCGCGGTGGAGCGCCGGGCGCGCGAGACGCTGCTGCGGGCGCTGCGCCTCCTCGAGGAGGTGGCCGAGGAGGGGCTGTTCGCGGCCATCGGAAAGGCCCGCTTCGGGGACGTGGCGCGGGGCGAGGACGGGGGAAAGGGGCTCGGGGGGGTCGTCGAGCGCGCTCCCGACTACTTCAACCCCTTCCTCGACATGCTGGAGGGGGCACCGTGAGGGCCGCGTACCCCTTGGCTGCCCTCGCGGCGCTCGCCGGCTGCGCACGGGTGGCGACCCGCCCGGCCGCCACCGAGGGCGCAAGCGTCTACACGGTCGGCGCGCTGTCCTTCGAGGCCCCCACCGCGTGGCAGGCGACGGGCGACGAGAGGCACGTGAAGATCGTCGCGCCGGGCGACGACGCGACCATCGAGGCGAGCGCGCACGCGGACGCCGGGTCGGAGGCCGAGTGCCTCTCGGGGGCGGAGGCGGCCCTGGACCGGGGCGCCGCGGGGCTCTCCGCGGTCCAGCGCCACCCCTCGACCCTCGCGGGGCGCAAGGCGGTCGAGCAGGAGGCGGACCGCGGCGGCTGGCACGGCTGGGCCTGGGCGACCTGCGACGGCGGCGTGCAGTATCGCCTTTGGTTTGCGGGGCGGTCGCCCCTCTCCCGGGAGATGCTCGACGCACAGAAGCGCCTCGTCGGGAGCGCGCAGATCGGAGGATCGCGGTGAGCCCGCCGAGAGACTGGAATCCGGCGAACACGGTCCGGCCCTACGGGGATCGGCGCGACGACGGCGTGGTCCAGTTGTCGTTCGTCCTCCCGGTCGAGGCCGGGGAGCGCGCGCGGGAGGCGGCCGCGCAGATGGCGCGCAAGCTCGGGATGACCCAGGTGCACGTGGCGGCGATGGAGCGCGCCGCCCAGGGGTACAGCTTCTTCGTCGTCTACGGGCGGACCGACGTCTCCGTGGACCTGGGGACGATCGAGGTCCCGGAGGTGGTGGCTCGCAAGAAGGGCTTCGACGAGCTGAACCAGATCATCGCCCGCGACATCGGGCGACGCGTCGTCGTCATCGGGGCCTGCACCGGCTCCGACGCGCACGCGGTCGGCATCGACGCCATCATGAACATGAAGGGCTTCGCCGGCGACTACGGGCTCGAACGCTATCCGGGCTTCGACGCCCACAACATGGGCTCCCAGGTCGAGAACGCGGTGCTCGCGCGCGCCTGCCGCGATCGCTCGGCGGACGCGGTTCTCGTCTCGCAGGTTGTGACCCAGCGGGACGTGCACAAGGAGAACGCCCGCGCCTTCGTGGAGGAGCTCGTGAACGCGGGCGTGCGCGACCGGGTCGTGGCCATCCTGGGCGGACCGCGCATCGACCACCGGCTCGCGCTCGAGCTGGGCTACGACGCCGGGTTCGGGCCAGGCACGCGCCCCTCCGACGTTGCGAACTTCATCGTCGCGCGGATGCTCGAGCGAATGGGGAAGCAGAGCCCCTAGGAGGCGAGATGGCGAACCGGGTCGTCCTTCGGGTGCGCATGTCGCAGGCCGATGCCCATTACGGCGGCAACCTCGTCGACGGGGCGCGGCTGCTCGCGCTGTTCGGCGACGTCGCCACCGAGCTCCTCGTCCGCCGCGACGGCGACGAGGGCCTCTTCCGCGCCTACGAGCAGGTGGAGTTCCTCGCGCCGGTCCACGCCGGGGACTACGTGGAGGCGGAGGGCGAGATCACGCGCGTCGGGACAACGTCGCGGGCGATGCGTTTCGAGGCGCGGAAGGTGATCGCGCCCCGGCCCGACCTCTCCGACAGCGCCGCCGAGGTGCTCAAGGAGCCGGTGGTCGTGTGCCGGGCGGTCGGAACCTGCGTCGTGCCGAAGGCCAAGCAGAGGCTTCGCTAGCCGGGAGGAGCGCCGTGGGCGACAAGGTCATCATCACCTGCGCCGTGGTGGGCGCCGAGGTGACTCGGGAGCAGAACCCGGCCGTGCCGTACGCGCCCGAGGAGATCGCCCAGGCGGCGCTCTCGGCATGGCGCGAGGGAGCGGCGGTCGTGCACCTCCACGCGCGCCACGCCGACGGCCGGCCGTCGCAGGAGGGCCGGCACTTTCGCGAGATCGTCGAACGAATCCGCCAGGCGGGCTCCGACGTCGTCGTGCAGTGCTCCACCGGCGGTGCCATCGGCATGTCGGTCGACGAGCGCCTCGGTTCGCTCGTCGCCGGAGCGGAGATGGCGACGCTCAACCTCGGGACGATGAACTTCGGCGACGGCGTGTTCGTGAACTCCCGGCCCGACATCGTCCGCATCGCCCAGTCGATCCGCGAGCGCGATCTCGTCGCCGAGTGCGAGGTCTACGACGCCGGGATGCTCGAGACCTTGCGCTGGCTGCTCGAGAAGGGCCACCTCGGGCACCCCTACCACGTGCAATTCGTCCTGGGCGTCCCCGGCGGAATGAGCGGCAGCGAGCGGAACCTCCGCTTCCTCCTCGAGTCCATGCCCGAGCCCGCGCAGTGGGCCGTCGCCGGGATCGGCCGCTTCGAGTTTCCCATGGCGGAGCTCGCGCTGCGGCATGGCGGGCACGTGCGGGTGGGGCTCGAGGACAACCTCTACGTGTCCAAGGGGGTCCTCGCGGCGGGCAACGACGAGCTCGTCGCTCGCGCGGTGCGCCTGGCGCGGGAGGCGGGCCGGGCGCCGGCCACGCCGGAGGAGGCCCGGCGGATCCTCGGGATCCGCTCGCGGGGCGCGGCCGGCACGGTCGACGCTTGAGATCGCGGTCGGGCGGAGCGCGCTCCGGGTGCACCTTTGCTCCCAGTGGCTCCCGCCCGTCGCGTCTTGACGCGCCCCTGTCGGGGCGCTAGGGTCGCGCTCCTCCGCAAGGGAAGGGGCTCGCCAACATCATGACCAAGGCCGACCTCATCGAGAAGGTGCAAGCTTCCCATGGGGGCCTCTCCAAGCGGCAGGTCGCGCTGCTCGTCGACGCCGTCTTCGAGCAGCTTGCGCGCGCGATCCGAAAGGACAAGCGCTTCCAGATGCCGGGGTTCGGCACGTTCACGGTGAAGCGCCGGGCGGGCCGCGTGGGGCGCAATCCTCGGACGGGCGTCGAGATCCACATCGCTCCGACGAAGACCGTCGGCTTCAAGCCGGCCCCCGAGCTGAAGAGCGCGCTCTAGCGCGCCACCTCCCGCTTCGCGGTCAGGCGGCGCGGCGAGCGCGGGTTCGCGAGCCGCCGTCCGCAGGGCTATGCTGTGGCGCGGAGGTGGCCGCATGAGCTTGCGGGAGTGGGTCGCTCACTTCAAGGCGCTGCACGAGAAGGCCCGCACCGGGGCTCTCAACGAAGCCGGGTGGTCCGAATACCGTGCCGGGCGCGACGAACTCGCCCGGGCCATGCTCGCCGCGCAGCGCGCGGCGCTCCGGCCCGGGGAGACGCCCCGGCGAGCGCTGCGCGTCGCCCGCGCGCTGCAGGCCGACCTGGAGTGGTCGCTCGACAAGGTGCGGGCCGTCACGCTCGACATCTCGAGCGGCGGCTTCGCTGCGCTTCTCGCCAAGGCCCCGCCGCGCGACGAGGGCCTGCGCGTGCAGCTGCGGCTGCCCGGCGGCGACGCCGTTGCGGCAGAGGCCCGGGTCGCCGGTGCGCAGGTCCTGCCCACCTCGGTGCGGGTCGCCTTCGCCTTCAGCAGGATCTCGGACGGGGAGCGGGACCGGCTCGAGTTCCTGGTGTTCGACACGGTGCTCGCCCACCTCGCGACCTGACCGGCTCCCCGTCGACCCTGCAAGCGAAGCGGGGGCGAACCGGGGCCCGCCACCCCGAGTCCGCCCCCGCTCCACCCGCAAGGCCTCAGAACCAGGCCATCAGGGCCGCTTCGATCGTGTTGTCGTTGTTGCAGCCCGCGTAGAACATCGGCTGGTTCGCGTGATCGAGCCGGTACTCGAGGCGGACCTCGGCGTTCGACACGATGGGTACGCCCAAGGTGACCGTGCCTTCCGTGTACTGGCCCGAGATGTAGCCGACGCGCAGGCCCTTCGGATCCCAGAAGTACTCGTAGCGCGCCGAGATGCGGAGCTTGTCGCCGAGCGCCGCGTACTTCGCCATGATCGAGAAGCCACCCCAGTTGCCGGCGCCGCCGAGGATGCCGAGGTCGGCGTTCAGGTTGACCGTGAAGTCGCCGAAGGCGCGCTGCAGGACGACGTCGAGGAGGTTCTGCCACCCGCCGTAGGCGTTCGCGACCGGGCCGTAGGTCGCGTCGGGGTAGGGCGCGATGGGGCCGGGGGCGACGGGGCTCGGCCCGCCGAGGTAGATGAGCGAGAGGACCGTGCTCTCCGGGCCGTTGTAGATCGCCCCGAGCTCGAGGGTCTTGAACGGGCTGTTCGTCACCGTGACGTCCCAGCCGTTCACGAGCCCCGCCTGGAGCGTCAGCCCATCGATGCCCGGGGTCGCGTACGAGACCCGGAGACCGGTGTGCGTGAGCGGGATGGCCCACGTGAAGAGCAGGGAGCGCGAGTAGTTCCAGTTGTCCTTCGCCTCGATGACCTCGGCGCCGGCGCTCGTCACGAAGCGGCCGAGGTCGAGGGTGAAGTCGCCGAGCTTGAGGGTGGCGTAGGCCTGCTCGATGAACTTGAAGGCGTTCGCGGCGTCGACGTTGTAGGTGGGGCCGAGATACGGGCTCGCCGCCGCGATGACGTTCATCGTGTTGCCGAAGCCGAGGTCGATCCGGAAGCCCACCGGGACGCTGGCGGTCGGGTTCATGAGGACCGTCGCCTTCGCCAGGTTGAGGACGAACCCGTTCGGCTGATCGAACGCGCGCAACGAGTTCAAGGCGTTCTGGGGTGCGCCGAGGCGGAGCCCGTAGTAGCTGTCCACGTAGCCGTGGAGCTCGATGGCCTCGTACCACTTCGGCGCCGTGGTGGCGGCCGCCGCCACGGGCGCTGGGGCGGCCGGCTCCTCGGCGACGCCGGCGAGCGGCACCAGGAGAGCGAGAAGAGAGAGTAGGAAGAGCTTGCGCACTGCGTTCCCCTTTCTGAGTAGTAGTTCCGCGTGTCGCGCCGTCGCCCTTCTGCACCCCGCGTGCCGAGGCCGGGAACCCAGTTCCGGTGGCGGGATCGTGCCGCTCCGCGGCCGCGCTGCCCAGCGAAAAGGCGGGGGCTGCGCGTCGCCCGGGCACGGGCTTGGGCGACGCTCGCGCACGCGACCCCGAATGCCCCGAACCCCGGCCGGGCCTTGCAGGATGCAACCCGGTGCGAACCGGCGGGGCAGCCGAGCCCGGGCCTAGCCCACCGTGCCCGCCCCGGTCGACTCCATGTCCGCGTTGATGTAGGCGCGCTCCCCCGACTCCGAGGCGTCCATGCCGGACCACTCGTCCTGCTCGTCGGCCCGAAGCGGGAAGACGAAGTCCACGAGCCTGTAGAGCACGTACGAGAATCCGCCGGACCAGGCCATGCTCGCGAGGACGCCGACGGCTTGCCAGCCGAGGAGGCTTGCGCTCCCGTCCGCGCCGTCCGGATTCACGAGTTTCGAGGCGAGGACGCCGGTGAGCAGGGCGCCCAGCGTCGCCGCCACCCCGTGGACGGCGAAGACGTCGAGGGAGTCGTCGATGCCCAGGCGGGGTCGGTAGCGGACCGCGAGGAGCGACGCGATGCCGGCGAGCCCTCCGATGACCAGCGACGAGGCGGGGCTGACGAAGCCCGCCGCGGGGGTGATGGCGACGAGGCCCGCGACGGCGCCGGAGGCGAGACCGACCCCGGACATCTTGCCGTGGAAGAGGAAGAGCTCGAGCAGGCCCCAGGCCGCGGCGGCGGCCGCGGGGGCGAAGAACGTGTTCGTGAAGGCGTAGGCGGCGACCCCGTTCGCGGCCAGCGCGGAGCCGCCATTGAACCCGAGCCAACCGAACCAGAGCAGCCCGGCGCCGAGGATCACGAAGGGCACGTTGTGGGGCAGCACCGTGGGCGTGCGGAGGCCACGCCGCTTCCCGAGGACGAGCGCCCCGACCAGGGCCGCGGCGGCGGCGTTGATGTGAACGACCGTCCCCCCGGCGAAGTCGAGCACGCCCTTCTGGCGCAGCCATCCCCCCGGCGCCCAGACCCAGTGCGCCACCGGGGAGTAGACGACGAGGCTCCAGAGGATCACGAAGAGGATGAAGGCCTTCACGCGGATGCGCTCGACGATCGCCCCCGAGATGAGGGCCGGCGTGATCACGGCGAACATGCCCTGGAAGAGCATGAAGGCCGCGTGGGGGATCGTTGGGGCGAGGTCCTTCTGCGCCTCGGCGCCCACGGTCCGGAGCGCGAACCAGTGCGCGCCGCCCAGGAAGGCGTCGAAGCGCCCCGGCGAGAAGGCGAGGCTGTAGCCCACGACCGCCCAGAGCACGCCGACGATGGCCATGCAGACGATGGAGAGGATCATCGTGTGGACGACGTTCTTCGCGCGGACGAGCCCGCCGTAGAAGAAGGCGAGCCCGGGGGTCATGAGCATGACGAGGCCGGCGCTGACGAGGACGAACGCGGTGTCGCCCGAGTTGATGGGGGTCACGGGTAGATCCTCCGGGAAGGGAAGGGGTGCCCGCGACTCGTGCACTCCTCGTGCCGGATCTTCGGGCAGCCTGGTTGCACGGGAAATGGGCAAGTGCAGGCGAGCGCTGCGCGCACTCCGGGCAGCGGTCTGCCCGGGAGACGTGCAGACCGGGGAGGGGTGCTCCCGAAGCGGCTCGCCTTGGGGGCGATGCCGCCGCCCTCTCTACGGGGCGGGTGGCTTCTTGTGGGCCTTCGACTTCTTCGACGAGGCCTTCTTGGTCGAGGACTTGGACGACGACTTCGCCTTCGCGGGCGGCTTCGCCTTCGCGGTGGCGTGGGTCGCTACCTTCTTCTCCGCCTTCTTCGGAGGCGGCGGGGGCGGGGGCGGCGGCGGAGGTGGCGGCTCGTACGGGTCGTCGTCGCTGGCGCTCTGGAGGGCCGACGGCGCGCCGTCCACGACGCGGAAGCCCGTCCGGGAGAGCTCCTCCTCGGCGACCGCCTTCTCGAGCCAGGCGCGGTCGCTGCCCTGGAGCTCGGCGGCGTCGATGGCGCGCTGCGCCCGGGCGCGCTCGCCGGCCCGGCCGAGGAGCGCCGCCAGGTACAGGGCGGCCCGCGCGCGCTCGTTCTGCGGGGTGCCGGTGCGGTCGGAGAGGAGTCGCTGGAGGGGAGGGATGGCCTCCTCGGCCTTGGCCTTCCCGGAGAGGGCGAGCTTGGCCATGCCGTAGGCGGCCCGCGGGTGCGCGGGCGACCCGTCGAGCGCCGCCAGGTAGGCTGCGTGCGCGCGGTCGTGGGCGCCGGTGCGCCGGAGCGCGTCGCCCTGGACCGCGAGCGCGGCCGGGAGCTTGGGGTCGGCCGCGAGCGCCTCCGCGAGCGGTTCGAGAGCGCCGGCCGGGTTTCCGGCGAGCAGGGCGAGCCGCGCCTGCACCACCGCGGCCAGGGCGCCGCCGCCCTGGCGCGCGGCGAAGGTGGCCGCGGTGCCGGCCTCGCGCTTGCCCATCGCCAGGATGGCCCTCGCGACGTTCGCGGCGGGCGGGACCTCGGTCGCCCGCTCCGGGGCGACGAGCAGTGCCTCGGCTGCGGGACCGGCCTGCTCGTCGCGGTAGTCGCTCGACAGCATGGCGAGGGCGAAGGCCCGCAGCGAGCCCGCCTCGAGCGGGTCGATGGCCACGAGCGGCTCGAGGAGCTGGGCCGCGTCGCGATACCCGGCGAACGTGTCGGGTCGGATGATGTCCTGCGCGCGGGCGAGTCCCTTCTCGAGCACCTGCCGCCGGTGGTGCGCCCGGTAGAGGAGGCCGGCGCCGATGAGCGCGATCGCGATCGCCACGCCTGCGCCGAGCTGGAAGCTTCGGGAGGACCGCCGGGGCGGTCGGCGGGGCGGCACCTCCTCGTCCTCGTCGAGCGCGGACAACTCGCGCTCCCCGAGCGGCTTCGTGACGGTATCGCCCGGTTCCGCCCACCGCTCGTCCTGGCCGCGGGCCTCCTCGGCGGGGACCTCGTCGAAGCCCGTCTCGAGCGTGGGATCTGTGGGCTCGCCTGCGCCGGGGTCGGAGGGAGGGGGCTTGGGCATGCCCCTCTCGTACCTGTCGCGGCCGGGTCAGTCAAAAAACGCGTCGGCGCGCCAGGATGGCCCAGGCGCGCCGTGGAGCGGGGCGGGGCCCGGAGGCCGCCGCCGGCACGGGTGTGGAATTACGAGTTGCGCTCGCGCTCCTCGCGCTCGTCCTCGCGGGCGACACCCGAGAGCACGTCGTTCACGGACGGGAAGCGCATGATCTCCGAGCGGGCGATCTTCCAGGCCTGCTGCACGATCCACGAGAGCGAGCGGTCCTGGCGGTTGGCCTCGGCCTGAATCTCGTTCAGCATGTCCTCGGGGAAGTACAGGGATTGCTTGCGCTTGTCGGTGCCAGGCATCGGTTCTCCCGCGGGATGGGATAGACGCCCACTTTCATACGCCGGGGGAAAAAACCGGTCAAGAAACCCACCTGCGCGCGTGGGATGCGGAGAGCGGGCGATCTCAGATGAAAAAGGAGAGCCGGCATTGAATCTGCCGGCCCCCCTGAGGGCCCAGAGGGGGAGGGGGGGACCCCTGGACCCCGCTACATACAATCATATCGAGGACTGCTCCGGTCAACACCCGAATGGACCTAACCTTAAGGGGTCGCATCCGGCGGCCCCCGCGCCCCGCGCCCCGGGCAGATGGACGGCGGACACCCCGGCCAGACACAATCGGGCGCCTGAAGCGCAGGCTCCACCCCTTCGAGGAATCGGTCCTCGCCACCGTCCGCCGTCGGCGGCTCCTCGGGAGCGCGGACGGTGTGCTCGTCGCGCTGTCCGGGGGCCCCGACTCCACCGCGCTCGTCGCATGCCTCTCCGCGCTCGCGCGCGCGGGCGCGATCGCGCGGGTCGCCGCCGTTCACGTCGACCACCAGCTCCGCCCCGGCGGCGCGGCGGAGGCGGACGCTTGCGCCGCTGTCTGCGACGGCCTCGGCGTTCCCCTCGGGCGCTGCCGGGTCACCCTCGCACCGGGGAACGTGCAGGCGGCCGCCCGGCGAGCTCGCTACCGCGCGCTCCGCGCCGAGGCGGCTCGCGGTGGGTTCACGCGCATCGCCACGGGCCACACCGCCTCCGACCAGGCGGAGACGGTGATCCTGAGGCTCCTGCGCGGGGCGGGCGCGCGCGGCATCGCCGCCATCCCGCCCAGGCGAGGTCTCGTCGTTCGACCGCTCATCGACCGGTCGCGCGACGAGGTTCTCGCCTACCTCCGGGACCGGGCCGTCGGGTTCCTGGAGGACCCGACGAACGCGACGCCGCGCTACCTCCGCAACCGCGTCCGCGCCGAGGTGATGCCCGTGCTGCGCGCGCTGTCGCCGGGCGCCGAGCGCGCGCTCGGCCGCTCCGCCGACCTCCTGCGCGCGGACGAGCGCGCCCTCGCCGCTCGGGCGCGCCCGCTCGCGGGCACCGGACGGGCGGAGGTGGCGCGTCTACTCGAGGAGCCTCGGGCGGTGCGCCGACGCGTGGTGCGGGAGCTCTGGCGGTCTGCCGCGGGCACGCGCCGCCACCTCGAGGCGCGCCACGTCGAGGCCGTGCTCCGCCTTCTCTCGCGGGGCCGGCCGGGGAGGGCCACGTTGCCGCGGGGCCTCGAGGCTCGCTGCGCCTACGGGGCCCTGGAGATCCGCCGCGCCCCCCAGCCCTCGCCCGGGGTCCCCGCGGTCGAACTGCCGGGCCCGGGCCGCTACGCCGTCCCCGGCGGCCTCCTCGAGGTGGACGTCGAGCCGGGCGGGACGGTCGCCTGGCCGCTGTGGCTCCGGAGCCGACGCGCCGGGGATCGATTCCGGCCGGCCGGCGCGCCCGGCTCGAAGAAGCTCAAGGCGTGGCTCATCGATCGCAAGGTCCCGCGGGAGGAGCGCGACCGCCTTCTGGTGGTCGCGGACAGCCGCGGGCGCGTGATCGCCATCCCCGCGCTCGGCGCGCGGTCCGAGTCCTCGGGCGTCTCGATCCGCCTCGTCCCCGGATGAGCAGGCGAAATCCAGACGGCGTGGGCGCCGCTCGCTATTATATTGACCCACTTGGGTCGACCTAACCTCGGCGGCCCGGACGAGAGGATTCCAAAGCCGTGCGCCAGTCCTACAAGACCGTGCTTCTGTGGGTCGTCCTCATCCTGATGTTCGTGGCGTTCTACCAGTTCTTCGCCCAGCACAGCCGCGAGCAGAAGGAGTTCGCGTTCTCCGACTTCGTGACGAAGGTGGAGGCCGGCGACGTCCGGGACGTCACCGTGAAGGACCAGAGCTACCAGGGCCACCTCCGCGACGGCACCGAGTTCCATACCGTCGGGCCCATCGACGCGGGCGCCTCGGTCTTCGACCGGCTCCAGAAGAAGGGCGTGAAGGTCCTCTACGAGCGGCCGGAGCAGAACTCCTTCTGGGTGAATGCCCTCGTCCAGTGGCTCCCCCTCGCGTTCCTCTTCCTCCTCTTCTTCTTCTTCATGCGCCAGCTCCAAGCGGGTGGCGGGAAGGCCATGAGCTTCGGGAAGTCGAAGGCCAAGCTCATGACCGAGCACCACAACAAGGTGACCTTCGCCGACGTGGCGGGCATCGACGAGTCGAAGGACGAGCTCGAGGAGATCATCGCCTTCCTGAAGGACCCGAAGAAGTTCACGAAGCTCGGCGGTCGCATCCCCAAGGGGGTCCTGCTCATGGGGCCGCCCGGGACGGGCAAGACGTTGCTCGCCCGCGCCGTGGCCGGCGAGGCGGGGGTCCCGTTCTTCTCCATCTCGGGGTCGGACTTCGTCGAGATGTTCGTCGGCGTCGGCGCGAGCCGCGTCCGCGACCTCTTCGAGCAGGGCAAGAAGAACGCGCCCTGCATCATCTTCATCGACGAGATCGACGCGGTGGGGCGACACCGCGGCGCAGGGCTCGGGGGCGGGCACGACGAGCGCGAGCAAACGCTGAACCAGCTGCTCGTGGAGATGGACGGCTTCGAGTCGAACGAGGGCGTGATTCTCATCGCCGCGACGAACCGGCCCGACGTGCTCGACCCGGCTCTGCTGCGGCCGGGCCGCTTCGACCGCCGCATCGTGGTGCCGCGCCCCGACCTGAACGGGCGAATGGGCATCCTCAAGGTGCACACGCGCAAGGTGCCGCTCGACACCGGCGTCGATCTCACGAAGATCGCGCGAGGGACGCCGGGCTTCTCCGGCGCCGACCTCGAGAACCTCGTCAACGAGGCCGCCCTCTACGCCGCTCGCAAGGGCAAGGAGCGGGTCGAGGGCAACGACTTCGAGTTCGCGAAGGACAAGGTGCTCATGGGCACGGAGCGCCGCTCCATGATCATCAGCGAGAAGGAGAAGCGCACCACGGCCGTCCACGAGGCGGGCCACGCGCTCGTCGCCCGGATCCTCCCGAACGCCGATCCCCTCCACAAGGTGACGATCATCCCGCGCGGCCGCGCGCTCGGCCTGACCCAGCAGCTGCCCGAGGAGGACCGCCTCAACATCAACCAGGAGTTCGCGACGAACCAGATCGCGATCCTCATGGGCGGGCGCGTTGCCGAGGAGATCGTGTTCGGCCAGAAGACCACCGGTGCCGGCAACGACATCGAGCAGGCGACCAACATGGCGCGCGCCATGGTCTGCGAGTGGGGCATGAGCGACCGGATGGGCCCGCTCGCCTTCGGGAAGAAGGAAGGAGAGGTCTTCCTCGGCCGCGACATGGCTTCGACCCAGACCTACTCCGAGCAGACGGCGCGCGAGATCGACGCCGAGGTGCGCCGCATCGTCACCGAGCAATACGAGCGCGCGAAGACGGTGCTGAACGAGCGACGGCAAGAGCTCGACAAGATCGCCGAGGCGCTCCTCGAGCACGAAACGCTCGACCTCGCCGACGTCGACGTGATCATGGCGGGCGGCACCATCTCGCGGCCGCCGCCGCCGAAGGCGCCCCCGCCGTCCGAGCGGGGCGACAAGGACAAGGCGCGGAAGCCCGGGCTGCTCGACGCGCTCGGCGGGCTGCCCAAGGCCGAGCCGGGGAAGGCCTGACGTCCCGGGCGGGCCCCGTGAGCTGGGAGCCCATCGGCATCGGCCGGAGGACGTTCGGCGCCCCCGGTCCGTACGTCGTCGGGGTGCTGAACGTCACCCCCGATTCCTTCTCCGACGGGGGCCGGTTCCTCGACCCGGCGGCGGCCGCGGAGCACGCCCTGCGGGTCGCCGCGGAGGGGGCCGACATCCTCGACGTGGGCGGGGAGTCCACCCGGCCGGGGGCTCCCCCCGTGAGCGCCGAGGAGGAGATCGCCCGGGTCGTCCCCGTTCTCGAGCGCCTCCAGGCGACGGGGTTCCCCCTGCCCGTGTCGGTCGACACGTCCAAGCCGGAGGTGGCTCGCCGGGCGCTCGCCGCCGGTGCCGCCATGGTGAACGACGTCCGCGGGTTGTCGGACCCGGCGCTCGCCGAGCTCGTCGCGGAGGCCGGGGTACCGGTCGTGGTCATGCACATGCGCGGGACGCCCCGGGACATGCAGTCGAAGGCGGCCTACGGGGACGTCGTGGGGGAGGTCCGCCGGGAGCTCGCCGAGGCGGTCGAGCGCGCCGAGCGGCGCGGCGTCGACCGGCGCCGGATCCTCGTCGACCCCGGCATCGGCTTCGCGAAGACGGCGGAGCAGAGCCTCGAGATCCTCGGACGTCTCGCCGAGCTGCACGAGCTCGGACGGCCGCTCTTCGTCGGCCCGTCGCGCAAGAGCTTCCTCGCGGCTGCGACCGGGGCGCCCGTGGGCGAGCGCCTCCCGGCGACGCTCGCGGCAGTGACGGCGGCCGTGCTCGCCGGCGCTGCCTTCGTCCGGGTCCACGACGTGGCCCCGGCGCGGCAAGCGGCTCGGCTCGCCCGGGCGCTGCGGGAAGCTGGCCGCGGCGCGCCGGCAGGCTAGACTCCGTCTCGGAGGGCCCCGGATGGACGCGCAGCGGAACAACGGATCGGTCCCGGGGGAGGCGCGGCGCCTCTTCGGGACCGACGGCGTGCGCGGGGTGGCGAATGTCCACCCCATGACGGCCGAGATGGCGCTCCAGCTGGGGCGGGCGCTCGCCTGGAAGGTCCGCTCCGGCAACCACCGCCACCGCATCGTCATCGGGAAGGACACCCGCCTCTCCGGATACATGCTCGAGACGGCCATCGCCGCGGGCATCTGCTCCATGGGCGTCGACGTGCTGTTGTGCGGGCCCCTGCCCACGCCGGGCATCGCCTTCGTCACCCAGTCGATGCGGGCGGACGCCGGCGTGGTCATCAGCGCAAGTCACAACCCGTACCAGGACAACGGGATCAAGTTCTTCGACCGCACCGGCTTCAAGCTCCCTGACGACGCCGAGCTGGAGATCGAGCGGCTCGTGCTCGCGGAGCCGGGGCAGGGCGCCCCCGACGGCTTCCACGAGCTGCGTCCCACTGCCGAACTCATCGGCAAGGCCAAGCGGATCGACGACGCCATCGGGCGCTACGTCGTCTTCCTCAAGTCCCTGTTCCCGCGCGACCTGACGCTCGATGGCCTGACGGTGGTCGTGGACTGCGCCAACGGGGCCGCCTACCACGTCGCGCCGGCGGTGTTCGAGGAGCTCGGCGCGCGCGTGGTGCCGCTCCACGTCGAGCCCGACGGCCGGAACATCAACCACCAGTGCGGCGCCGTCCACCCGGAGGACATGGCCGCCGCCGTCAAGCGGCACGAAGCGGACATCGGCATCGCGCTCGACGGCGACGCCGACCGGGTCATCGTCGCCGACGAGGCGGGTCAGGTCGTCGACGGCGACGCCATCATGGCGGTCGTCGCGCGGGACCTCCTGCGCCGGGGGGCGCTGCGCAAGGAGACGGTCGTCGCGACGGTCATGAGCAACGTCGGGCTCGAGCGCTCCCTGGCGCAGCTCGGCGGCGCCGTGCTCCGCACGCAGGTGGGTGACCGCTACGTCGTCGAGGCGATGCGCCGCGGAGGCTACAACTTCGGCGGGGAGCAGTCCGGGCACCTCGTCTTCCTCGACCACGTCACGACCGGGGACGGTGTGTGCGCCGCGCTGAACCTGCTCGCGGTGATGAAGCGCACGGGCCAGCCCCTTTCCGCTCTGGCGCGGTGCTTCGAGCCGGTGCCCCAGGCGCAGATCAACGTCCCCGTCAGGGAGAAGCGGCCGCTCGAGGGCCTCGACGGGGTGCAGCGCGCCATCGGCGAGGTGGAGCGGTCGCTGGGAGCGGCCGGGCGCGTGCTCGTGCGGTTCTCCGGCACCGAGAACAAGGCCCGCGTGCTCGTGGAGGGTCCGGATGCGGTCGCCATCCGGAGCCACGCGGAGCGGATCGCGGACGAGCTGCGCCGGGCGCTCGGGTGAGCGCCTCTTGGGACGGGAAGCCGGCCGGGTTCTAGGGTAGATTGCCCCCCATGCTCGTCGCGCGCCTCGGAGTCAACGTCGACCACGTCGCCACCCTGCGCCAGGCCCGGCGCGCCTTCTATCCGGACCCGGTGGCGGCGGCGCTGCTGGCCGAGCTGGGGGGAGCGGATCAGATCACGATCCACCTGCGGGAGGATCGGCGGCACATCCAGGACCGGGATCTGCAGGTCATGCGCAAGACCGTCTCCACCCGGCTCAACCTGGAGATGGCGGCCACCCAGGAGATGGTCAAGATCGCTTACGAGACGCGACCGGACGAGGTGACGCTCGTGCCGGAGCGCCGCGAGGAGCTCACCACCGAGGGCGGACTCGACGTCGTGCGCGGCCGGGAGGCCCTCGCCAAGGTCGTGAAGACCCTGCGCGACGCGGACATCCTCGTCTCCCTCTTCATCGACCCCGACATCGACCAGGTGAAGGCGGCCCACCGCGTGGAGGCCCAGGTCATCGAGATCCACACCGGTCGGTACTGCGACGCGAAGCTCGCGGCGGATCGGCGGCGCGAGCTCGCTCGCGTCGTCGACGCCGCGAAGGCCGGGGCCAAGCTCGGGCTCCAGGTCTCGGCGGGGCACGGCCTGAACTACCAGAACGTCCTTCCCGTGGCGGCCATCTCCGAGATCGAGGAATTCAACATCGGCCACTCCATCGTGGGGCGCGCCGTCCTCGTCGGCATGGAGCGGGCGGTCCGAGAGATGAAGGAGCTCATCGCTCGCGGGGCGAGCGAGGCGCGCGCGCTGTGAGCGCAACCCGGGCGAGGGCGCGATGATCCTCGGGCTAGGGATCGACCTGGTCGAGGTGGCTCGCATCGAGCGGATCCTCGGCGACGAGACCCCGCGGGCGCGTCGCTTCATCGACCGCTGCTTCACCCGCGACGAGCAGGCCACCTGCGAGGCGCGCCGGGACCGGGCGAGCGGCTACGCTGCCCGCTTCGCCGCCAAGGAGGCCGTGGTCAAGGCGCTCGGCGCACCGGCGGGCGTGCGGTGGACGGACGTGGAGGTCGTGCGCCCGGCCGGGCCGCCACAGGTGCGGCTCGCCGGTGCCGCGGAGGCGGCCGCGCGCGCCCGCGGCGTCGCGCGGGTGCACCTCACGCTCACGCACGACGGCGGCATCGCGGCGGCGGCGGCCGTCCTGGAAGGGGAGGGCGCATGAGGATCGTCGGATCGGCGGAGATGCGGGAGATCGACCGGATCGCCATCGAGGAGCTCGGGGTCCCCGCGCTCGCGCTCATGATCCGCGCCGGGAGGGCGACCGCCGACGCGGCCATGGCCATGACCGCGCCGGGCGGACGCGTGCTCGTCGTGTGCGGACCGGGGAACAACGGTGGAGACGGGTTCGCCGCCGCCCGGATCCTGCGCAGCGCGGGCCGCGACGTGCGCGTCGTGGCGCTCGCCCCGCTCGACCGGATGGCGCTCGTCGCCCGCACCATGCGACAGGAGGCGAACGAAGTCGACGTTCCCATCGCCGACGCCACCGCCGTGTCCGCGATGGGAGCGGAGCCGGGGGACGTGGTCATCGACGCGGTCTTCGGGGTCGGCCTCGGCCGGCCGCCCGAGGGGGTGTTCGCGACCGCCATCTCCCGGATGGCGGAGCTCCGCGAGCGCGGGGCCAAGATCCTCTCGGTCGACATTCCCTCGGGCCTTTCCGCCGACACCGGCCACCCCGTCGAGACGGCCGTGCGCGCCGACCGCACCGTGACCCTCGGCTTCATGAAGAAGGGGCTCGTCGTCTACCCCGGCGCCGAGCTCGCCGGCGAGGTCACGGTGGCGGACATCGGCATGCCGGCGGTCGCCGCGGCGCGGGTACCCATGAGCGCGGAGTTCCTCGTCGAGGCCGAGGCCCGGGCCCTCGTTCCGCCCCGCGGCTCCGAGGCGCACAAGGGCGACGCCGGACGCGTCCTGGTGGTGGCCGGCTCGCCGGGCCACACCGGGGCGGCGAACCTCGCGCTCGGCGGAGCGCTTCGCGGGGGCGCCGGCCTCGTCACCCTGGCGGCGCGCCCGGAGGTCTTCCCATTCGCGCTGGCGGGCCGACCGGAGGCGATGAGCCACGCGCTGCCCGGTACCGGGCCGCTCGGCCGATCCGACCTCCCGGCTCTCGTCGACGCGGCCCGGGAGGCGCACGCCGTGGTGATCGGCCCCGGCATCCCGCGGGGGCCCGAGACCGGGCCTCTCATCCGCGACCTGCTCGAGAAGACGCAGCTCCCGGCCGTGCTCGACGCCGACGCGCTGAACGCCTTCGCGGAGCACCCGGGCCTCATCGCCAGCGTCGCCCGCTGGTCGCCGGTGGTGATGACGCCGCACCCGGGCGAGATGGCGCGGCTCCTCGGGACGAGCGTCGAGGAGGTCCAGGCCGACCGGCTGGAGCTCGCCCAGCGCAAGGCGCGGGAGTGGGGGGCGGTCGTGATCCTCAAGGGCGCGCGGACCGTGGTGGCCGACCCGGACAGCATCCCGGCCGTCGTCTCGACGGGCAACCCCGGCATGGCGACCGGCGGGACCGGGGACGTGCTCGCCGGGCTCGTCGGGGCCATGCTTGCGAGCCACCTGCCGATCCGGGACGCGGCGAGGTCTGCGACCTGGGTGCACGGCCGCGCCGGGGACATCGCGGCGCGCCGCCTGGGCCAGCGCGGCCTGCTCGCCGGCGACCTGTGCGACGCGCTCGGGGCGGTCTGGGCCGAGTGGAGCCGTTGACGAGGCGCGCCCCGCGGGCGCTCGTCCGCCGCCAGAGCCGGTCGGCGCGAGAGACCACCGGGTTCGGCCTGCGCATCGGCCGGATGCTCGCCCCAGGAGACGTGGTCGCGCTGGTGGGGGAGCTCGGGGCCGGAAAGACGGAGCTCGCGAGGGGGATCTGCCGCGGGGCGGGCGTGGCGCCGGCGGACGTGGCGAGCCCGTCGTTCGCGGTCGTGGCGAGCTACCGCGGCCGCCTGCCCGTCCACCACGCCGACCTGTACCGCGTCGCCGACTTCGACGAGCTCTACGCGACGGGCTTCACCGACCTCCTGGGCGCGGAGGGCGCCCTGGTCGTGGAGTGGGCGGATCGGATCCCGGATGCGCTGCCGGCCGAACGGCTCGAGGTCCGGCTCGCCCACGACGCGCGGCGCCCTTCGCTTCGCCACATCCTCGTCGTGGGCACGGGCGCCCGCCACGCGGCTCTCGCCCGCGCCCTGGGCACTCGCCGGCCGGCGACGAGGCGCCAGCCCCGCAAGGTCTCCGGGAGCGGTCGCTCCCGGCGCTAGCTACAGCTTGTCGGGAAATTAGACTCCCGCTTTACGGGTATCTGGCGGCGGAGCGGCCTGAAAAGCCCATTGGAGTCGATCGCTTGCGCGACATCACCCTAAGTGTATGGCATCTGGTTGCTCGTGACCGAGGAGGCGCGGCATGAGCAAGAAGGCACGCAGCCAAAACCGCCAGCCCGAGCTGTTTCTTCGTTCGAAGCGACCGACGGTGCCCATCGAGGAGAACCATCGGCTGGTGCTGCTGACCGACGAGACGGACTGGACCGAGCTGGAAGAGCGAGTCGAGCAGATCCGCATGGGCAAGCTGAAGAGCGCGGCTGGGCGCCCACCGCACCTGCGGACGCTGATCGGGGCGTTGCTGCTCAAGGCGACGCGGGACATGACCTGGCGCGAGGCGGAGGACCTGATCCGGCACTACGCACCGGCCCGGTACCTCTGCGGCCTGACGGAAACGGAGTGGTCGCCGGATCACACGACCCTGCACGACTTCGCCGTCCTTCTCGGGGAGGAGGGGGTAAAGCTGATCAACGAGTACGCGGTGAAGTGGGCAGTGGGGGAGGAACTGGCCGACCCGAGCCTGGTGGTAGCGGACACGACAGCGCAGGAAGCGGCGATCCCCTACCCGAACGAGATGGGGCTGATGGCCGGCTTCATGACTTCGGTCGCCGGGGCGAGCAAGGGGGCTGGGCATGCTCTCAAGAAGTTCGCGGGGAAGGCGAAGAAGAACTTCAAGGCCGCCAAGGAGAAGATTCGCGAGTACCGGCTCTTTGCCAAGACCAAGGCCGTGAAGGACCGAATGGTGGCCGAGATGACAGCCATCACCGAGCAGGTGCAGCGACAGCTGGCGGCAGCGCTGAAGCAAGCGGGCTCAGGGTCGCAGCGGCTCACGAAGCACGGC
Organism: Anaeromyxobacteraceae bacterium; assembly: GCA_035543235.1. Lineage (GTDB taxonomy): Bacteria > Myxococcota > Myxococcia > Myxococcales > Anaeromyxobacteraceae > DATJZG01. Next base: position 22,506 of record DATKJV010000052.1, read on the forward strand.
AAGGTTGCAAGGGCGAAGGTCGAGAAGCTCCACGAAACGATGAAGGCCCTGACACCGCAAATCCGCTACTGGCTGCGGACCGGCTGGGTGGCGTCAGACAAGGTCATCAGCCTCCACATCCGGGAGCTGTACTCGATCGTCCGAGGCAAGGTGGGCAAGGCAGTCGAGTTCGGTTTGACGTGGGGCATCACCCGGCTGCGGGGCGGATATCTCCTGGCGACGGTCGCGAAGGATCGACGCGAACTAGTGGACGCGAAGTTCGCGGTGAGAGCGGTCTCGGACCACATCGCGTTGTTCGGGAAGCCACCGCGTGCGTATGCCTACGACCGGGGCGGCTACAGCGAGGAGAATGTGGCCGCTCTCAAGAGGCTGGGCGTCGAGGAAGTGGGCCTGGCCCCCCAAGGACGAGCGGCATGGTCGGTCGGCGAGGAAATGAGGAAGACGCTGGTGAAGGAACGGGCGCTGGTGGAAGCCGGGATCGGGACGGTGAAGAGCAGAAGGTACGGATTCAATCGGCCGAGGGCACGGTCAGCCGAGATGATGGGCGCCTGCGGTCAACTGGCGATCCTGGGCTTCAACTTGAATAAGCTGGTGCGGGAGCTGGCCAAGCGGAACGCGATGGCGGTGGTCGGGTGACGAGGCAGACCTGCCCACCCCGCTCGCGCGGCGCCCCTCAGGCGAAAAGGCGAGTCGAACGCCGGGGTCCTGTAGCTAGCGCGGAGCCGGCTGCGCCGGCGCCCGCCCGTCGAAGAGGGGGCAGCGCACGACGCGGAGACGTGAGTCGACGCCGACGAAGTAGTCCTCCGGGACCTCTTCCCAGCCGACGCGGCCGATCGGTTCGCTCGCCACCGCGAAGAGGTGGCCACCGCGCTCGTTCGGCGCGACGTGGAGAGGTTTCAGGTGGCGGCACGCGGCGAGCAGCCTTCCGTCGGAGACGAGGAAGTTCATCGTCGAGTGAGCGGTGCCGCGGTCCGCGAGCTCGCGGACCGCGGCCACGACATCCGCGAGCGCATCGCGCACCGCCTCGAGCCCCGGGGCGCGGCTCCGCGTATGCACGGCGAGCCGGGTGAGGAAGAGAAGGAAGCAGCGCTCGCTGTCGGTCTCGCCTCGCAGGCGCGCACGCAGCCGCGGCGCGATGGCGCGCTCGAGAGCCTCCCGGACGGACCGGGAGCGCTTGAACCGGGCCACCGTGCCGTTGTGCGCGAACACCCAGTGCCCGGCCACGAAAGGGTGGGTGTTCTCGATGGCGACGCGCCCGACGCTGGCGTCGCGGACGTGGGCGAGCACGAGATGCGAGCGAGCGCGGCGGGCGGTGCGGACGAAGGACTCGTCGGCGTGGGCGGCCATGACGCCCCTGCGCACGACCGGCACGCGCCCCTCGTACCATGCGATGCCCCAGCCGTGGGGGTGCTGGTGCGATTGCGTCCGCAGAGCGTTCTCGGCTCCGCAGAGCGGCAGGGACACGTCGAAGCGCGGGTCGGCAAGCTGTCCGAACAGGCGGCACATCGGCGCCTTCCTATAGCGCGGAGCGCGCCGCGATGCCCGGGGTCAGGCGCGCCGGCCGCTCTCGCCCAGGCGGATCGCCGCTCCGACGAGGTGCGCGATGCGGAGCGCCTCCGGGACGTGGCCGCGATCCGTGAGCCTCGCCAGCGCGCGCGCGATCTCCTCCGGGTCGCCGCCGGCGACCTGGAAGTGGAACGGCGGGTGCGGGTGGACGGGGCCCGCTCGCGCGAGCAGCGCGAGGCGCCGGTCCGGGAAGGGGAGCCGCCCGATGGCCCGCCTCACGGCCGCGACGTCCGGTGTCCGCCGCATGACGGCGACGCACGGGCGCGCGAGCCGCCTCGCGAGCTCCGGGAGGTCCACGAGGTTGAACCCCCCGAAGGACAGGCCGTCGAGGAGGACGAGGTGCAGCTGATCCAGGAACTTGCCGCCGACCAGCATGCCCGCGAGTGCGTCGGTCGCGTTCCAGCCGTCCTGTCGGACGTGGCCCCACACCATTCCCTCGAAGCGCGTGCCGGCGCACACGACGCCGGCCACGGCGACCCGACCCCGGCGGCGGCGGAGGAACGGGGCGTCGTCGAAGCCCACGGCGCGCAAGACGCGAGGGGGCGCGGGGATCGGCATGTCCCGCATGCTGCCACGTCAGAGCGCCGCAGCGAACGGATCCCCGAAGGGCCTCGCCCGTGGCGTCGCGAGGTCCCACCAGCGGGCCGTCACCCGGCGCCCCTCCACGGCGAGGACGCAGACGGTGCGCGGCAGGGCGAAGCGCCGGGGGCCGGCGCTCCCCGGGTTCAGGAAGAGGACCCGCCCTTGCAAGGAGGCGCTCGGGCGGTGGGAGTGTCCGTGGACGACCAGGTCCACGGTCCGGGCATCGAGGACCTTGGCGAGGCGCGGTCCCGGGCGATCGGGCCGCGCCTCGTGGACGACGAGTGCGCGCAGGTCGCCGAGCTCGACCCGCAGGACCTCCGGGAGGGACTCGCCGAAGGGGCCCTCGTCGTTGTTCCCGCGGACGGCGCGGACCGGAGCGACCTGCGCGAGCGCTTCGACGATCGAGGACTGGGTCACGTCGCCCGCGTGCAGGAGCAGGTCGCACCCCCGAAAGACCTCGCCGAGCTTGGGGTCGAACAGGCCGTGGGTGTCCGCCACGAGGCCGACGCGCATGGGCAGATGGTAACCGGCCGGCGCGGCGCCGCCCTAGGCAGCGCAGTCCGCCGCGGTCCAGGCTTCCGCCTGGTGCACGATGCGCCCGGCCCGCACGACGAGGAGGGCGTGGTTCATCCCCATGTGCCAGGCCAGGTGAGCCGGGCTCCTCGCTCCCCACACCACCAGATCCGCCTCGAGTCCCGGCGCGAGGCGCCCCGCGTCCTCGAGCCGAAGGGCGAGCGCCCCGCCCCGCGTGAAAGCGACGAGCGCCTCCGCGGGGGTGAGGCCGTTCTCCAGGCAGCCGAGCGACAGGGTGAGACCGACGTTCTCGCTCATGGCGGTACCCGGGTTCACGTTCGTCGAGAGGGCGACGGGGACCCCGGCGTCGAGCAGCCGCCGGCCGGGGGCGAATCGGCGTCCGCGGGCGAAGAGCGTGGAGACGGGGACCAGGACCGCGACGGTGCCGGCGCGCCCGAGCGCGGCGATGCCGTCTTCGCTCACCTCCTCCAGGTGGTCGGCGCTGGCTGCGCCGAGCTCCGCGGCCAGGGCGGCGCCTCCCCCGTCGGAGAGCTGGTCGGCGTGCAGGCGGACCGCGAGACCGCAGGCGCGTCCTGCCTCGAGGACGATCCGCGCCTCCTCGGGCGAGAACGCCGAGGGCGCGACGAAGGCGTCGCAGAAGGCGGCCAGCCCTTCGCGGGCGGCGGCCGGCACGAGCTCGTCGGCGGCGAGCCGGGCCCAACGCTTCCGGTCGCCGGCGTGCTCGGGTGGCGGGGCGTGCGCCGCGAGGAGGGTGGGGACGACCGTCATCTCGCCGGCGAGCGCGCGCGCCACCTCGCGGATGACTCGGAGCAGGCGCATCTCCTCCTCGACGGAGAGCCCGTAGCCGCTCTTCACCTCGACCGTGGTCACGCCGTGCGCGAGAAGGCGCCGGGCGCGCGCGACCGCGCCCCAGAGGAGCGACTCGTCGTCGCTGGCGCGCGTCGCGCGCGCGGTCGCGAGGATGCCCCCGCCGCGGCTGGCAATCTCCGCGTAGCCGGCGCCCGCCGCCAGCGCTGCGAACTCGGATTCCCGGGCGCCGTCGTCGCCGAACACGAGGTGCGTGTGGCACTCCACGAGGCCGGGGGTGACGAGCCGTCCCCGCGCGTCCACCTGGCGCGCGTCTTCGAGGTCGGCGACCGCGTCGAGCTCAGCGTCGGGGCCGATCCAGGCGACGTGGCGGCCGCTGATCGCGATGGCGTGGTCCGGGAGGAGTCCCGGGTCGCTCGGTCCGGCGTCGCAGGTGGCGACGAGGGCGCGCCGCACGGCGAGGGTGGCCTGGAAGCGAGGGGAGGACACGGGCCTACGGGATCCTCACTCCGCGCCGGCTCGCGACCGCGCGGGCCTCGTCGTAGCCGGCGTCGGCGTGGCGGAGCACGCCCATCGCGGGATCGCCCCGGAGCACGCGCTCGAGCCTCTGGCCTGCGGCCGGCGTGCCGTCGGCCACGCACACCTGGCCCGCGTGGAGCGAGTACCCGATCCCCACGCCTCCCCCGTGGTGGAAGCTCACCCACGAGGCGCCGTTCACGGCGTTCAGGAGCGCATTCAGGATCGGCCAGTCGGCCACCGCGTCGGAGCCGTCCTTCATGGACTCGGTCTCGCGGTGGGGCGAAGCGACCGAGCCGCAGTCCAGGTGGTCGCGGCCGATGACGATGGGGGCCCGGACCTCGCCGCGGCGCACCATCTCGTTGAAGGCGACTCCGGCGCGGTCGCGCTCGCCGTAGCCGAGCCAGCAGATGCGAGCCGGCAGCCCCTGGAAGTGCACCTTGCGCCGCGCGAGATCGAGCCAGCGCGCGAGTCCCTTCTTCTCGGGGAAGAGGCGCGTCACCATCTCGTCGGTCCGGTGGATGTCGGACGGGTCTCCCGAGAGCGCCACCCATCGAAAAGGGCCCTGCCCCTCGCAGAACAGCGGGCGGATGTAGGCGGGGACGAAGCCAGGGTAGTCGAAGGCGTTCGCGAGCCCGGCGTCCCGGGCGCCCGCGCGGAGGTTGTTGCCGTAGTCGAACACGTGGCTGCCGGCGCCGCGCATGGCGAGCATGGAAGCCACCTGGGCCGCCATCGACTCCTTGGCGCGGCGCACGACGCCCGCCGCGTCCCGCCGCCGCATCTCCGCGAGGTCCGGGAGCGAGAGGCCGGCGGGGACGTAGCCGTTCAGCGGATCGTGCGCCGAGGTCTGGTCGGTGACGAGGTCCGGCGCCAGGCCGCGCCGGGCGATCTCGGGGAAGTCCACCGCGGCGTTTCCGAGGAGCCCGACCGACAAGGGCCGTCGCTGGCGCCGAGCCGCGTCGAGCCGCGCGAGCGCATCGTCGAGCGACTCCGTCGCCTCGTCGAGGTAGCCGGTCTCGAGCCGCTTGGCGATCCGGGCGGGGTCCACCTCCACTCCCAGGAACGCCGCCCCGAGCATGGTGGCGGCGAGGGGCTGCGCGCCCCCCATTCCCCCGAGCCCGCCCGAGAGCACGAGGCGCCCGGAGAGGTCCTCCGTCCCGAAGTGGGTGCGCCCGGCCTGCGCGAAGGTCTCGTAGGTGCCCTGCAGGATCCCCTGGGTTCCGATGTAGATCCACGAGCCGGCGGTCATCTGGCCGTACATCATCAGGCCGCGGCGCTCGAGTTCCCAGAAGTGCTCCCAGGTCGCCCAGCGCGGGACCAGGTTCGAGTTGGCGATGAGGACGCGGGGCGCGTCCGGGTGCGTGCCGACGACGCCGACGGGCTTCCCGCTCTGCACGAGCAGGGTCTCGTCGTCGCCGAGCGAGCGAAGCGCCGCGACGATCCGCCGGTAGCTCTCCCAGTCCCGTGCCGCCTTCCCCGTGCCGCCGTACACGACGAGGTCCCCGGGGCGCTCCGCCACGTCCGGGTCGAGGTTGTTCATGAGCATGCGCAGGGCGGCTTCCTGCACCCAGCCCCGGCAGGAAACGGTCCCCCCTCGCGGGGCGCGGATCACGTCCATGCGACCTCCGCGAGTGAGACTGCGCTGGGTGCGCGGGTCGCGTCAACTGGCGCGCCGGTGCGGCCGGAGCGGAAGTCGCGAACCCATCGCGATGGTTTAGACTCTGCCCGTGCGCGACCGGGCCTTCATCGCCGCCATGCGGTTCGTGCCGAAGAACGTCCTCTCCCGGCTCGCCGGCTGGTTCACGCGGCTGCGGCTCGGGCGGCTGGGACAGGCACTCATGCGCATGTTCGCCCGCCGCTACGGCGTCGACCTCTCCGAGTGCGAGCCGCTCCCGACCTACGGGACCTTCGCCGAGTTCTTCACCCGGCCGCTGCGGCCTGGACTCCGCCCCATCGCCCCCGGCGCGGACGTGGTCGTTTCGCCGGTGGACGGCGTCGTCTCCGAGGCCGGGGTGGCGAGCCGTGGGCGGCTCGTCCAGGCGAAGGGGATCGACTACAGCGCGGCGGAGCTCGTCTGCGACGCGGCCCTGGGGCGGCGCTTCGAGGGCGGGGCGTACGCCACGGTCTACCTGTCCCCGAGGGACTACCATCGCATCCACTTCCCTCTGCCCGGCCGGGTGGTCGGATGGCGGTACGCGCCGGGCCGGCTCTGGCCGGTGAACGCCGCGTCGGTGGCTTGCGTCCCCGGGCTCTTCGCGGCGAACGAGCGGCTCGTGACCTTGCTCGACTCCTCGCTCGGGATCGTCGCCATCGTGGCGGTGGGGGCCACCATCGTCGGGCGCGTCCGCGCGACCTACTGCGACGGCGTTCCGCTCACGAACCTCCCCGGGGCGGTTCCGGGCGCGCGCGACCTCGACGCGCCCATCCCGGTCGCGAAGGGGCAGGAGCTCGGGGTGTTCGAGATGGGGTCGACGGTGATCCTCCTCTTCGAGCCCGGTCGCGCGGAGCTGCTCCCCGCGATCGCGCGCGGCGCCGCGGTGCGGGTCGGACAGGCCATCGGCGGGCCGGGGCGGCCGGCGCTCCGAACATGAGCGGTAGGGGCGAGGGGGCGCTCGCCGGCGCCGTCGTGCTGGCCGGTGCCGCGCCCCTGTGGGCGGGGCGATTCCTGCCCTTCCTCGACATGCCGCAGCACCTGGGACTGGCGAGCGTCCTCGCGCGGTACGCGGACCCGGCCACCGGCTTCGCCCGCTACTACGCCCTCGACCGGGCGGTGGATCCGTACTGGGGCTACCTCGCCCCGATGTGGCTCCTCACGCGGGTCGTCTCCCTCGAGCTCGCGAACCGACTGTTGCTCTCGGCGTGGGCGGTGGCCCTTCCCCTGTCCGTGGGCTACGCGCTCCAGGCCCTGGGGCGGGACTGGCGCTGGGCGGCGTTCGCGCTGCCGCTCGTCTGGCACGAGAACCTCTTCTTCGGCTTCGCCCCCTTTCTCGTCTCCATGCCGATCCTCTTCGTCGCGCTCGGACTCTTGGCGCGATGGCTCGGGGGCGAGGAACCGCGCCGCGAGGGCCGCCTCGCTTGCGCCGCCGCTGCGCTCTTCCTCGCGCACGTGCAGACCTACCTGCTCTTCGGCGCTTCCGCCGTGACGCTCCTCGCTGCGCAGTGGCGGGGCGCGCGCTGGGCGCTCGGGCGCCTGCGCCCGCTCGTGCCGTCCCTCGTCCTGTTCGGGGCCTGGCTCGGCCCCGCCTTCTTGTGGAATCGGGCGAGCGGAGCGCCTCTCCACACGCCGCGCTACACCGGCTACGGAACGCTCCTCCACCTCGGTGCGGCGTTCGAGCCGCTCGCCGAGACGCTCGGGCGGGCGCCCGAGCGCCTGTGGGGGATGTACGCGGATGGCTCGGGGGTCGCCGCGGGGGCGGCCTGGATCGTCCTCCTCCTGCTCGCGGTGGCGCTCGCCGGCGGGCGTCCGCCGGGCTCCGGGGAGGAAGATCTCCGCGCCGCGCTGCGCGCGCGCCCCGGCGAGCTCCTCGCCGTCGTCGCGCTCGCCTGCTACCTGTTCCTGCCGGCACGCATCTCGGGCCAGTGGTACCTGAACGGCCGGTACCTCGTCTTCGCGGCGCTGCTCGCTCCGGCCTTCGTCTCCGGCGCCGCCACGGGCTTCCGGCGCGGCCTCGCGGCGTCGGCGGCGGCGCTGGCGCTCCTCTGCGACGCGAACGCCGTCGCGAAGGTCGCCGCCTTCCAGCAGCAGGCCGGGGCCTTCGGGCAGCTCCTCGACCGGATGGAGCCCGGGCGGCGCGCCCTGGGCCTCGTGTTCGACGCCGGCGGCGGCCCCGTCCGCCAGCCCCTCTTCCTCCACTTCGCCGCGTACTACCAGGCGCTGCGGGGCGGCGACGTGGGGTTCAGCTTCGCGGGCCTTCCATCCATTCCGCTGCGCTACCGGGAGGGCGCGCAGGCGCCGCATCCCGGGGAATGGGCGCCCCAGGACTTCCGCTGGGACGAGATGGGCCCGTCGTACGACTACTTCCTCGTGCGCGGCACACCGCGCGGCGACGCGGCCCGGCTCGCGGAACATGCGGACGAGGTCGCGGAGGGGGCCGGCTTCACGCTCTGGCGGCGCCGGGACCCGGGGCGCCCGGCCCGGTAGGGACCGGGTTTGACCGCGCCGGGTCGTTCGTCTAGAAACCCCCGCGTGAAGATCGCCGGCGTGAAGGGCATGAACGACATCCTGCCGGGTGCGGTTGCCCGCTGGCAGGAGATCGAGCGCGTCGCCCGCGAGGTGTTCGCGCTCTACGGCTATCGGGAGGTGCGCACCCCGGTCGTCGAGTCCTACGCGCTCTTCGCGCGGGGGGTCGGCGAGGCGACGGACATCGTCAACAAGGAGATGTACGTCTTCGAGGACAAGGGCGAGGACATGCTCGCCTTGCGTCCGGAGGGGACCGCCGGCACCGTGCGCGCCTACATCGAGCACGGCGCCCACGTGGAGGGGCCGCAGAAGTGGTTCTACGCGGGCCCGATGTTCCGGCGCGAGCGACCCCAGAAGGGTCGCTACCGGCAGTTCCACCAGATCGGCGTGGAGTCCTTCGGCGTCGCGGAGCCCGACATCGACGTCGAGCAGGTGGCGATGCTCGACGACCTGCTGCGGCGGTTGGGCGTGTCTGCGGCGATCCAGCTGAACAGCGTCGGGGACGCGGCCTGCCGGCCGGCCTACCTGGCCGAGCTTCGCGACTACCTGCGCCGCGCCGGCGATCGCCTCTGTGCAGACTGCCGGGAGCGGACGGAGAAGAACCCGCTGCGGGTGCTCGACTGCAAGGTTCCGACGTGCCAGCCCGTCCTGGAGGGAGCTCCGCGCCTGATCGAGCGGCTCTGCGAGGGATGCCGGACCCACTTCGACGCCGTCCGGCGCGGGCTCGACGACCTGGGTGTCGGCTACGCCCTCAACCCTCGCCTCGTGCGAGGCCTCGACTACTACGTCCGCACGGCCTACGAGTTCACGAGCGACGCGCTCGGCTCCCAGTCCGCGGTGGCCGGAGGGGGGCGCTACGACGGCCTCGTGGAGACCCTGGGCGGCCCGCCCACGCCCGGGATCGGCTTCGCTCTCGGGGAGGAGCGGCTCGCGCTGATCCTCGAGGCGGCGGGGAGGTCCGGCCCGGAGCGGCGACCCGAGGTGTTCTTCCTCTCGGCGGACGAGGCGGGGCGGCGCGAGGGCATGCGGCGGGCCGCGGAGCTTCGCCGGGCCGGGATTCCGTGCGACCTCGACGCCCGCGGCGGAAAGCTCAAGGCCCAGTTCAAGCAGGCCGAGCGGGTGGGGGCGCGCTACGCGCTCGTCCTCGGCGGCAACGAGGCCGCCGCGGGCCGGGCGAAGCTCAAGGACATGCAGACCCGCGAGGAGGTGCAGGTCGACCTGGCGGGGCTGGTGGAGCGGCTAAGGCCTTCTGGGCGCTAGGCGGCCGTCGTGGACGCGAAGGTCGCCATCGCCGTCCTCGCGGGCCCTACCGCCTCGGGCAAGACGAGCCTCGCGGTCGAGGTGGCCGGCCTCCTCGGGGCGGAGATCGTCTCCGCCGACTCCCAGCAGGTCTACCGCGGGCTCGACGTCGGGACGGCGAAGCCCTCGGCCGAGGAGCGGGCCGCGGCGCCTCACCACCTCCTCGACGTGGCGGAGCCCGGGGAGGGGATGGACGCGGCCCGGTTCGCGTCGCTCGCGGACCAGGCCATCGCCGACATCGCGGCCCGCGGGCGGTTTCCGCTGGTCGTCGGGGGCACCGGGCTCTATCTCCGGACGCTGCTCCACGGGGTCGTCGCGGCCCCCGGCCGCGACCCGGCGCTGCGCGCCCGGCTCGAGGAGGAGGCGGCCCGGCACGGCCGAGGGGCGCTCCACGCCCGGCTCGCCGCGATGGACCCGGCGGCGGCCGCCCGGATCCGGCCGAACGACCTCGTCCGCGTCGTCCGGGCGCTGGAGATCGCGGCCGGGGGGCGCACCCAGAGCGAGCTCTTCGCCGCGCACGGCTTCGCGGAGCGTCGCTACCGATACCGCCTCCTGGCGCTCGATCCGCCGCGCGAGGAGCTCCACCGCCGCATCGTGGCGCGGGCGCAGGCCATCGCGCGTGGCGGGATCCTGGAGGAGGCGCGAGCGCTCGTCGCCCGCTTCGGCGCGGCTCCCCCGCGCCTCCCCATCGGGTACGCGGAGGCGGTTGCGTGCGTGCGGGGAGAGCTCGCACCCGAGGATCTGGCGGGGCGGATCGCCATGCTTCACCGTCGGTACGCGCGACGGCAGGTGATCTGGCTGCGGCGCGAGCCGGACGTCGAGTGGCTGAGGCCCCCGTTTGATGCGGTGGCGGTGGCTCGGATGTGCCGCACTGCGCCGTGATTCCCCGTCACCCCGTGCTATAAGGCCGGCGTGGCCGCCCGCGTTCCCTACACGACCGAGTTCGAGAAACCCCTCGTCGCCCTGGAGTCGAAGATCGAGGAGCTGAAGCAGCTCTCGGGCGGCGCCGGCGTCGACTTCACGGACGAGATCCTGAAGCTCGAGCGCAAGGCGAAGAAGCTCCAGGCGGAGATCTTTCGCGACCTGAGCCGGTGGCAGGTCGTCCAGCTCGCCCGCCACCCGAACCGCCCCTACACGCTCGACTACGTCCAGCAGATCTTCACGGACTGGTTCGAGGTCGAGGGCGACCGCCGGTTCGGCGCCGACCACGCCATCGTGGCGGGCCTCGCCCGCTTCGACGGGGAGCCGGTGGTCCTGGTCGGGGAGCAGAAGGGGCGCGGCACGAAGGAGAACATGCTGCGCAACTTCGGGATGCCCCGCCCGGAGGGATACCGGAAGGCCTGCCGCCTCTACCAGCTGGCGGAGCGCTTCCGCCGCCCGCTCATCACCTTCATCGACACCCCCGGCGCCTACCCGGGCATCGGGGCCGAGGAGCGCGGGCAGGCCGAGGCGATCGCGGTGAATCTCGAGGTCATGGCGTCGCTCGCGGTGCCGTCGATCTCGGTCGTCATCGGCGAGGGCGGCTCGGGCGGAGCGCTGGCGCTCGGGGTGACGAGCCGCATCCTCATGCTCGAGTACTCCACCTACTCGGTGATCTCGCCGGAGAGCTGCAGCTCCATCCTCTACCGCGACGCCACCAAGGCGCAGAAGTCGGCGGAGAACCTGAAGCTCACGGCCAAGGATCTCCTCGGCTTCGGGATCGTCGACGAGATCGTCAAGGAGGCGCCGGGCGGGGCGCACCGGGACGCCAAGCTCACAGGCGAGAACGTGGCCGCGGCGCTGCGCCGGCAGCTCGGGGAGCTGAAGCAGCTCTCCCCGGAGCAGCTCGTCAGGCAGCGCTACCAGAAGTTTCGGTCCATGGGCGTATTCACGACCGAGGAGTAGGCCACCACGGCCGGGCTTCTCGACCGGCGACCGCCGGTGGTATGAGAGCGGCCGATGCCCCTCGTGCCCCCCAACGTCGAGTCCCTGCAGCCCTACGTCCCCGGCAAGCCCATCGAGGAGGTGGAGCGCGAGTACGGGGTCCGCGACGTCGCGAAGCTCGCCTCCAACGAGAATGCGCTCGGGCCCTCGCCGAAGGCGCTCGCGGCGGCCCGGGAGGCGCTCGCGCGGATGCACCTCTACCCGGACGGAAGCGCCTACTACCTCCGCGGGGCCATCGCCGAGCGCTTCGGCGTCCCCGCGGACGAGGTGGTCGTCGGCAACGGGTCGAACGAGCTCATCGAGCTCCTGGTCCGGACCTTCGTCCTCGAGGGCGAGGAGGTCCTGACGAGCGCCCAGAGCTTCGTCGCCTACAAGCTCGCCGCGCAGGCGCACGGGCGCGATCTCGTGGAGGTCCCCATGAAGGGGCGCTTCCACTACGACCTCGCGGCGATGGCCACGCACCTGTCCGACCGGACCAAGGTCGTGTTCCTCGCGAACCCCGACAACCCCACCGGCACCTGGTTCCTGGAGCGGGAGCTCGTGACGTTCCTCGAGGCGGTCCCGCGGCACGCGCTCGTCGTCCTCGACGAAGCCTACGTCGAGTTCGTCGAGGCCCCCGGCTTCCAGGACTCCCTCGCCCTGCGGAGGCGCTTCCCGAACCTGGTCGTCCTGCGCACGTTTTCGAAGATCTACGGGCTCGCAGGGCTCCGGCTCGGCTACGGCTTCGCACGCAAGGAGGTGGCGGGCTTCATCGACCGGGTGCGCGCTCCGTTCAACGTGAGCCTCGTGGCCCAGGCGGCCGGGGTGGGGGCGCTCGAGGACCGGGAGCACGTGGAGCGAACGCGGGAGCTGGTGCGCCGGGAGCGGCCCTTCCTCGCCTCGGCGCTTGCCGCGCTCGGTGCGACCGTCGTGCCTTCGCAGGGGAACTTCCTCCTCGCCGACTTCCCGGGCCGTCCGGGAAAGGATCTGTTCGAGGCGCTCCTCCGCGAGGGGGTGGTCGTCCGGCCCCTCGGTGGGTACGGCTTCCCCACGGCGCACCGGATCACCGTCGGCACCCGCCCGGAGAACGAGAAGGCCCTCGCCGCCCTGCGCAAGGTCCTCGGGCGGTGACCGCACCGCGCCCCTTCATCGTGGCCGTCGACGGCCCTGCGGGGGCCGGCAAGAGCACGACCTGCAGGCGCCTCGCGGCCCGCCTCGGATTCGCCCTGGTCGACACCGGGGCGATCTACCGGACGGTCGCGCTGGCCGCGAGCCGCGCCGGCATTGCCTTCGACGACGACGCCCGGCTCGAGGGGCTCCTGCCCTCGGTGAGGATCCGCTTCGACCCTCCGCCGGCGGGTGCCGAGGAGCGGGGGCAGCGCGTGTACCTGGGCGACGAGGACGTCTCCGAGGTCATCCGCACCCCTCCGGTCTCGCTCGGGGCGAGCGCCGTCTCGGCCCGGCCGGTCGTCCGCGCAGGGCTCCTCGACCTGCAGCGGCGGCTCGCCTGCGCCGCGGGCAACCGCGGCGCCGTCCTCGAGGGGCGCGACATCGGGACGGTCGTCTTCCCCGACGCCGACCTGAAGTTCTTCCTCACCGCCTCCGCCGAGGTGCGCGCCCGGCGCCGGTGGCGCGAGCTCACCGCGCGAGGGGACCCTTCCACCTTCGAGGCGGTGCTCGCGGACCAGGAGAGACGCGACCGGGACGACAGCTCGCGGGACGTGGCGCCGCTGCGGCCCGCCGCGGACGCGGTCGTCGTCGACTCGTCCTCGCTGTCGCTCGACGAGGTCGTGGCGCAACTCGTCGCAGCCGTGGAGGCGCGGCGCCGGCGCGCCGCCAGGGGCTAGCGACTCGGGCTGGCCCCGCCGCCGCCCCGCGTTATAAGGGCACCCACGGAGGTCCGTGCATGGAGGTCAAGATCGCGAGGACGGCGGGCTTCTGCTGGGGCGTGCGCCGGACCGTGGACCAGCTGATGGACGTCGCCGAGGCCGGACAGGGCCCGGTGGTGACGCTCGGACCGATCATCCACAACCCCCAGTTCGTGGCGCGCACGCGGGAGATGGGGGTGGGCACCGCGGAGCGCGTCGCGGAGGTGGCCGAGGGCACCACGGTCGTCGTGCGCACCCATGGTGCGGTGAAGCCGGAGCTCGACGCGGCTCGCGCCCGGGGGCTCGAGGTCGTCGACGGGACCTGTCCGTACGTGAAGTATCCGCAGGCCATGGCGCAGCGGCTCTCGCGCCAGGGATACCACCTCGTCATCGTCGGCGACCCCAACCACGCGGAGGTGAAGGGCGTCGTGAGCTATGCGGAGGGGCCCTGCACGGTCGTCCGGCCGGGCAGCGCCATCCCGCCGATCGACGCGAAGAAGGTCGCGGTCATCGCGCAGACCACCTGCATCGGTGCGGACTTCGAGCGGGTGGTGGGAGCGCTGGCCCTCCGCCACAAGGAGGTCCGCGCCGTGAACACGATCTGCGCGGACACCGACGAGCGGCAGGCGGACGCGCGGCAGTTGGCGGCGGAGGTCGACGCCGTGGTGGTGGTCGGGGGGCGCAACAGCGCCAACACCCGCCACCTGGCGGAGATCTGCCGGGAGATCCAGCCCAAGACGTGGCATGTCGAGACCGAGGAGGAGCTGCGCCCCGAGTGGTTCGCGGGCTGCCGCCGGGTGGGGGTGAGCGCGGGCGCCTCCACCCCGGACTGGGTCATCGAGGGCGTCGCAGCCCGCCTGGGCTCGTTCGGCGCGCCGCCCCGGCTTGACGCAGTGATCCCGGCCGTGTAGCTTCGCGCCTTCCTTGCCGCCGGGGCGGTCCCGGCGGCCCGCCCGATCCCTCGATCCCCGGGGCTCGGGTGCGACCATCGAGAAGGGGGCAACGCAGCTTCCGCCGGCGAACGACGAGGGCCCTTACAGACGCCCTAGCCGGCTCAAGCCCACAGGAACCGGGTTTCAATCGAATGGAGAATCAGACTATCCGTACGCCCGAGCAGGAGACCGAGGACTTCGCCAAGCTCTTTGCCGAGAGCGAGGCGCGCAGCGGGCAAGTGGAGGAAGGCCGCGTGGTCGGCGGCACCGTCATCCAGATCGCCAAGGACTACGTGGTCGTTGACATCGGCTACAAGTCCGAGGGCCAGGTCCCGCTGAACGAGTTCATCCCGGCTCCCGGTGGCGAGCCGCAGGTGAAGGTGGGAGATCACGTCGAGGTGCTCGTCGAGTCCCGGGAGAACGACACCGGGATGGTCGTCCTCTCGAAGGAGAAGGCCGACAAGATGCGCATCTGGGACGAGATCTCGGCCGCCTGCGAGCGGGACGAACTCGTCGAGGGCGTCGTCGTCGGCCGCGTGAAGGGCGGCCTGTCCGTCGACATCGGCGTGAAGGCCTTCTTGCCCGGGTCGCAGGTCGACATCCGCCCCGTCCGCAACCTCGACAAGCTCATCGGCGAGAAGTTCAAGTTCAAGGTCATCAAGTTCAACAAGAAGCGGGGCAACATCGTCCTGTCGCGGCGCGTGCTCCTCGAGAAGGAGCGCGAGGAGCTGAAGAAGGAGACGCTCAAGAACCTGAAGGAGGGCGCCGTCCTCAAGGGGGTCGTCAAGAACCTCACCGACTACGGCGCCTTCATCGACCTCGGCGGCATCGACGGCCTGCTCCACGTGACCGACATGAGCTGGGGCCGCATCGGCCACCCGTCGGAGATGTTCAACGTGGGCGACGAGGTGCGGGTGGTGGTGCTGAAGTTCGACCCCACTCAGGAGCGCGTCAGCCTCGGCCTGAAGCAGATTCAGGAGGACCCGTGGCACCGCGCCGACGAGAAGTACCCGGTCGGCACCCGCGTGCGCGGCCGCGTGGTCAGCATCACCGACTACGGCGCGTTCGTGGAGATCGAGCAGGGCGTGGAGGGTCTGGTCCACGTCTCGGAGATGTCCTGGACCAAGCGGCTCAAGCACCCCTCCAAGGTGCTGGAGGTCGGCCAGGAGGTCGAGGCGGTGGTGCTGGACATCGATCCCAAGGCCAAGCGCATCGCGCTCGGCATGAAGCAGATCGAGGCCAACCCCTGGACGCTGCTCGAGGACAAGTACCCGATCGGCTCCATCATCAAGGGCCAGGTCCGCAACGTTACCGACTTCGGCATCTTCGTCGGCGTCGAGGAGGGCATCGACGGCCTGGTGCACGTGTCCGACATCTCGTGGAACGAGCGCATCAAGCACCCCGGCGAGAAGTTCAAGAAGGGTGACGTGGTCGAG
>DATKJV010000053.1:0-197305 GCA_035543235.1 Anaeromyxobacteraceae bacterium
TGGCGCCGGCAAAGAGGAGGTCGCCGAGTTCGTCCTCCATTCGCGCACGGTCGCCGCTCGCGATGGCCTCGTCGAGCTCGACGAGCTCCTCGGAGACCTTGGCGCGCGCGCCGGATGCGTCGGGCCAGTCGAATCCGACGCGGCTCGCCTTCTCGGTGAGCCGTTCCGCGCGCGCGAGCGCGGGCATCTCGCGCGGAACCCCCTCGAGGACGCTCTTGCCCCCGCCCTTCGCCTCGTTCTCCTTGCGCTTGAGCGCCGCCCACTGCCGGAGGAGGGCTTCCGAGTCCCGGACCTCGGGGGCCGGCGTCCCGTCCGCCGAGGCGGTCCCGAAGACGTGCGGGTGGCGCGAGACGAGCTTGTCCGAGATGGCGTCCGCGACATCGGCGAAGTCGAAGCGGCGCTCCTCCTCGGCGATCTGGGCCTGGAAGACGATCTGCAGGAGCAGGTCTCCGAGCTCCTCCCGGTGTGCCGAGGGGTCGCCTTCGTCGATCGCCTCGAGCACCTCGTAGGTCTCCTCGAGCAGGTAGGGGCGGAGCGTGTCGAGCGTCTGCTCCCGGTCCCAGGGGCAGCCGCCCGGCGCGCGCAGGCGCGCCATGATGTCCAACAACCGCTCCACCGCTCGACTGGCTCTGCTCATGGCCCCGTTTTTCTACACCGGGAGGCGCCGTGCTAGCATTTCTATCTGGCTTGAGACTCCGCGCGCTCGCCGCCCTGCTGTTCGCCACGCTGGACCTTGCACGGGCATCGGCTCAGGTCCGCGCGCCCACGATGGTCGAGGAGGACCTCCCGGCGGAGGAGGCGCGGGAGCGGGCCTCGCCCCGCACCACGGAACCACCCCCGGAACCACAGGCGCCGGCCCCGGAGCCGGCGGCCGCCCCGGTGGCCGCCGCGGCGTCCACGGCGGCGGCCCCGGGCAGCGCCGCACCTGGGGCGATGCCCGGCGTCACGATCTCCCCGGAGGAGCTGAAGAAGCTGCAGCGCCCCATCGACCCGGTCCACGTCGAGCCCGAGAAGCTCGGCAGGCTGTGGCAGCGACGGCGGACGGCCGTGCGGGAGCAGGATCCGGGGCGCGCCCGAGCGGCCGGGCTGGAGATCCGCGAGACCATGCTCGAGCTCGGCGTCGAGAGCTTGCCATGGTTCGCCGTGGCCGAGATCCGGGAGGCGGAGCGCGCGCTCCAGGCGCGCGCCGCGGACGACGCCGTGGAGCACGCGCGGTTCGCGACCGAGCTCGCGCCCGACCTTCCGGAGGCCCACCTGGCGCTCGCTCGGGCCCGGCTGGCCCGGGAGCCGACGCGGCCCCTGCCGGCGCTCGGCGCGCTCGGCGCGGGCCTCGCGGCGGCGACGCGCGACCCCCACACGATCCGTGCCTTCGTGGCCGACCTCGCCGCGGCGGCGCTCGCCGCCCTGTTCGGCGCCGCCGTGGTCACGATCGCGCTCCTCTTCGCGAGCCACCTGCGCCTCTTCCTGCACGACTTCCACCACCTCCCGGTCGTCCGCTCCGGCACCCCGGTCCAGGCGACGGTCCTCGCGCTCGTGCTCGTCTCGCTCCCGCTCCTCTTCCGGCTCGGCCCTCTCGCGATGCTCCTCACCGCGGCGACGGCCGTCTGGCTCTACCTCTCGACGCCCGAGCGCGTGACGGCCACGGTGGCGCTCCTCGCATTCGTCGCCATCCCCTACCTCGGGCAGGAAGCGGCGCGAGTCGCGGCGTGGCAGGGGACGCTGGCGGACGACGTCTACGAGCTCGAGCACGGCGACGCCGCGCCCCAGAGGGCCGCCGCGCTCGAGGCGCGAGCCGCGGCCGAGGGGCTGCCGGCCCCGGCCCTCCAGGCGCTCGGTCGCTACCACAAGCGCCGCGGCGAGCTCGCCGCCGCGCGGCAGCTCTACGAGGCCGCGGCCGCCTCCGAGGCGCGATCCGGCGACGTCCTCGTGAACCTCGGGAACGTCCAGTTCCTGCAGGGGGACATGGAGGCGGCGAAGAGCTCCTACCTTTCCGCCATCGACCGGGGCGGCAGCATGAGCGCGCTCGCCGCCGCCCACTACAACCTCTCGAAGCTCTACCTCCGGCTGGCGGCCGTGGAGCAGTCGACGGAGGCGCGCAAGCGGGCACAGCAGGAGGACCCCGACTACCTCGCCCGGAACGGATCCGACGACGACTTCCGCGCCAATCGGTGGCTCGTCGACGTCAGCGTGCCCGTCGAGCGCATTTCCGAACTCGCGGGGCGCGACCCGGCTCCGCGGGCCGTGTCCGAGGCCCTCCGCCGTCGCCTGGCGGGCCCGCTCGAGCGGGTGAGCTGGCCGTTCCTCCCCCTGGCAGTCATCGCGGTCCTCTGGGGGGCGCTCGCGGTCGCATCCCGGCTGACGCCGTCCCGCGCCTGCGAGCGCTGCGGCCGGCCCGCCTGCCACCGGTGCGACGGCGTCGCGGCCGCCATCTGCGGGCAGTGCGTGAACGTGTTCTACCGGCAGAACGTGGTCGACGCGCGCGACCGGATGCGCAAGGAGGCCCAGGTCCGCCGCCACGCCCAGTGGGCGCGGATCCTCACGCGGGCGATGGCCGTGGTCGGAGGTGGGGCAGGGCAGATCGTCTCCGGGCGTGCCCCGCTCGGCGCCCTCCTCCTGTTCTTCCTCATGTTCCTCGGGGCGGTGATCTGGCTCTGGCAGGGGGTGCTGCCGCCCCCGCAGCCGTCCCCGTACGCCGCGGCGCTGAGGCTCACGCTCGCCGTGCCGCCGTTCCTCGCCCTCTACGCGCTCGCCGTGCGGGACGCCTTCCGGCACACCCGCGAGGATTAGGAACGCGATGGCTCTCACCGGCACGCTCAAGGACTTCGGGATCGCGGAGATCCTCCAGCTCATCGGCCAGCAGGCGAAGAGCGGGGTCCTCCACCTCAAGAACCGGACCGACGAGATCCACGTCTTCGTGTCGAACGGGTCCGTGGTGAGCGCGGAATTCGCGGGGCGGAAGTCGCGCGAGAAGCTCGGCAGCCTGCTCGTCCGCGCCGGCCTCATCACCCAGGCGCAGCTCCAGCTCGCGCTCGACGCCCAGAAGCGCACGCTGCGGCGCCTCGGCGACATCCTCATGGAGCTCGGGATGGTCGCCAAGGAGGAGCTCAAGGAGATGACGGCCCTCCAGACGACGGAGACCGTCTACCAGCTCTTCCACTGGAAGAGCGGGACCTACGACTTCGAGCCCGGCGAGGTCGAGTACGACCGCGAGACGGTCACCCCGATCCGGTGCGAGTCGATGCTCATGGAGGGGTTCCGCCAGGTCGACGAATGGCCCATGATCCGGCGGAAGATCCCGTCGACGGCGATCACCTTCGAGCGGGTGCGCGACCTCGACATGGACCAGTCGCGGGCCGCCTGGAGCGGGGGGGAGCCGCTCCTCGAGCCGGACGCGGCCGAGGACGGGGACGCCTCGGCCCTGGGTCGAAACGAGTGGCGGGTCTACGAGCTGGCCGTCCCGGGACGCACGGTGGAGCGCATCGCGGACCTCTCGCGCCTCGGCGAGTTCGAGGCCTGCAAGGCGCTCTTCAACCTCGTCAACCTCGGCGTCCTCCAGGCCATCGCGCCGTCGCGCCGGTCCGCCGCGGCCGAGGTCGGGGCCTACGCGCGGGACTGGCAGCAGAGGCTTCGGAAGGGGGCCTCCAGGCTGCTCGCCACGGCCGTCATCGCCCTCGCGCTCGCGACCCTCGCGTTCCTCGTCACCGAGCGGGGAATGGCGGTCGACCCTATGGGGGTGCACGGGTTCCGCGACAACCGCCCCGAGCTCTTCCTCGCCCGCGCGGAGGTGGAGCGAATCCGCGGCGCGCTCGAGGTCTACCGGCTGGAGCGCGGGCAGTACCCGGAGTCGCTCAGCGCGCTCGTCGACGCCGGGCTGCTCTCCCGCCGCGACCTCCGCTACCCGTGGCGGACCGAGTACTTCTACCGACGGACGGCGGAGGGGTACCGGCTGCTGCCCCCCGTCGAGTGAGGCCCGGGCTCGTGCGTGCCCGGAAGGCCCGGGCGGGTTAAGCTCGCCGGTGGGTCGCGGCTCCCGTCTCCGGCGGCGCGCGGCCCGCGCCGCGCGCGCGACGAGGAGGTCGATTGGCCCAGGCTGCCGAGTCTCCCCGATCCACCCGCATCGAGTTCCCCGACAACGACAAGGTCCGCGCCCTGTCCGGCGCCCACCAGGAGCACCTCAAGCTCATCGAGCGGCGCCTGGGGGTGCAGGTCGGCTCCCGCGGGAACCAGATCGTCGTCGCCGGGGGCGACGAGGAGAGGCGCGGCATGGCGGAGAAGGTCGTGCGCGAGCTGTACGAGCTCGTCGACTCGGGCTACCCGCTCTACCTCGAGGACGTCGATCAGGCGACGAAGCTCGCCGGCCAGGGCGTGCCGCTCAAGGAGATCTTCGGCGACACGGTCTACGTCTCCGCCCGCCACCGCATCATCACGCCGAAGAACGTGGGGCAGAAGCGCTACGTCCAGGCCATCCGCGACCACGACATCGTGTTCGGGATCGGGCCGGCCGGGACCGGCAAGACCTACCTGGCGATGGCGATGGCGGTCGCCCACCTCGTCGACCGCCGGGTGAAGCGCATCGTCCTCACCCGGCCGGCCGTCGAGGCCGGGGAGCGGCTCGGCTTCCTTCCGGGCGACATCGCCGAGAAGGTGAATCCCTACTTGCGGCCGCTGCACGACGCGCTCTTCGACATGGTGGACTACGAGAAGGCGACGGCCTTCATCGAGCGCGGCACGGTGGAGGTGGCCCCGCTCGCCTTCATGCGGGGGCGGACGCTGAACGACTCCTTCATCATCCTCGACGAGGCGCAGAACACGACGAGCGAGCAGATGAAGATGTTCCTGACGCGCCTCGGATACGGCTCGAAGGCCGTGATCACCGGGGACGTCACGCAGGTGGACCTCCCGAGCGGCCGCGCCAGCGGTCTCATGGAGGTCCAGAAGGTACTCCGCGGCGTCGACGGGATCGCCTTCTGCCAGTTCAGCGAGATCGACGTCGTCCGCCACCCGCTCGTGCAGGAGGTGGTGAAGGCCTACGAGAGCTACGAGGGGCGGCCCCGCGACGGCGGCCCTCGCCCGGACGGGGGGGGCGGGGACGGCGGCCCGTAGCGTGTCCTTGCCTAAGGCCGCGGCGGGTGACAGGCTCGATGGCCGTGCCCGAGCAGCAAGAAGCGCCCGTGCGGTCCGCGACGCGGCCCCCCCCCGGTCGGGTGACGGAGCGCCTCGCCGGCGCGGCCCTGCTCGCGGCCGTCGCGGTGGGCGCCGCCTTCGTGCTCTTCCCCGGTGGCGACGCTCCCCGGATCCCCGGCGACGATGCGCTCGGCCAGCCTGCCGCCGCCACGGTCCGGGCCTCCCGGGACTTCACGGTGCCGGACGACGAGGCCACCCGCCGGCGCCGCGAGGAGGCCGCAGGCGCCGAGCCCCGCGTCTACGACCACGACCTGGCCGCCGAGGAGGAGGCCGAGGCCCGGGTCCGGGAGGCCTTCCAGCTCATGCGCGCCACCGCGGCGCAGTGGAAGGCGAGCCGCGGAATCGCCCAGGGACGCAGGGAGACCGCGGCCGAGGCCGCCGAGCTCTCCAGGGTTCTCGCCTCCCGCCGCGCCGAGTTCGCCTCCCGGCTCCAGCTCTGGGTCGACGACGCGGACTTCTCCGCGCTCGACGAGGCAAGGTTCGCCGAGCCGCTCGAGGACGACCTCGTCTCGCTGACGCGGCAGGGGCTCGAGGGGCTCGTGGTCGAGGATCGGGCGCTGCTCGCGGCCGACCGCGAGCGGGGCGTGCGGGTCCGCGAGGTCCGCGCCGGCGAGATCCGGGGAGAGCGCGCGGTCGCGAACCTCTCCGAGCTCCGGGACCTCGAAGGCGCCCGCGAGGGACTGAAGCGCGCGGCCGGCGCCCTCCCGGGGAGGAGCGCCAAGCTGCGCGCCGCCCTCGGCGGCGTGGGCGAGGCGCTCCTGCGCCCGACCCTGGCCCTCTCGCAGGCGGAGACGGAGCGGCGGCGCCAGATCGCCGCGGGCCGCGTGAGCCCGGTCGTCATCCCCGTCCGGCGGGGCGAGGCGGTCCTCGTGGCCGGGGAGCGCATCGAGCCACACCACCTCGTCGTCTTGCGCGGAATGCGCGAACAGGAGCGCATCTTCGACCGCACGGCGATGCGAGTGGGTGCCGGGCTCCTCGTCGGCGCGACGCTCCTCGTCCTGTGGGTGGCGGCGGCGAGCCTCGGGGCCACGCTCCGCCCGCGGAGGCGGGGAGCCATCCTCCTCGCCGGCCTCTACCTCGCGACGCTCGCGAGCTGCGCCCTCGGGCTGGCGGTCGGGGACGCGCTCGACGGTCGCCTGCGCCCGATGAACGCGGAGGCCTTCTCCCTGCTCGTCCCAGCGCCGGCGGGTTCGGCGCTCGCGGCGATGCTCCTGTCGCCGACCGCCGGCGTGCTCCTCGCGGTGGCCGTGGGGGCCGCGGCCGGGCTCCTCGGCGGCCAGTCCGTCCTCTTCGGACTCTCCGTCACCCTCACGTCCTTCGCCTCCGCGTTGCTCGTCGGACGCGTCCAGCGCCGCCGCCACGTGTGGCGAGCCGGAGTCGCCATCGGCGCGCTCAACGCCGCCCTCGTCGCCTGCGGCTGGCTCTTCGCGGGCCGCCTGCCCCTGTGGCCCCCGCCCACCGAGCTCGTCACCGCCATGGGCACCGCCTTCCTCTCCGGGGCCCTCTTCTTCCCGCTGGCGGTCGTCACCCTGCTCCCGCTGCTCGAGTCGGTTCTCGACCTCGCGAGCGACCTGCGCCTGCGCGACCTCGCCAGCCTGAACCACCCCGCGCTGAAGGAGCTCATCGTGCAGGCGCCCGGCACCTGGCACCACTCGGTCGTGACCGGGGCGCTCGCCGAGGCGGCGGCGCGGGCGATCGGGGCGGACCCGCTGCTCGCGCGCGTCGGCGCCTACTACCACGACCTCGGCAAGGGGAAGGACCCGGGGTGGTTCTCCGAGAACACCCGCGGCGAGAACCCGCACGCCGAGCTGCCGCCCACCAACAGCGCGCTCCTCGTGAAGCGCCACGTCGAGGACGGGGTCGAGCTGGCCCGCCGATGGAAGCTCCCTCGACCGGTGGTGGACATCGTCGCCCAGCACCATGGCACGAGGCTCGTGTCGTTCTTCTGGGCGAAGGAGAAGCGTGCGGCGGGTGGCGAGCGGATGACCGAGGTGGAGGCCATCTACCGCTACGCCGGGCCGAAGCCCCAGACCTGCGAGGCGGCGCTGGTCATGATCGCGGACTCCTGCGAGGCCTCGTCGCGGGACCTGCCCGAGGCGACGCCCGACAAGCTCGCGGTCCTCGTGCGGCGGCGCATCGGGGAGATCGTCGACGAGGGGCAGCTCGACGAGTGCGATCTGACGCTGCGGGATCTCGAGGCGGCTGCCCGCGCGATGGTCGAGGTGCTCGACCAGGTGTACCGGACGCGTTCGGGCGACGGGGCCGGCCCCGCGGTCGCGCGGCCGACGGCGCTGCAGGTCGTGCGTCCTTGAGGGTCGAGCTGCGAAGCGACCACCGCGGCAGCGGCGCGGTGGCGCGGCGCCTGCGAGCGCTCGCGCGAGCCCACCTGCGCGCGCTGGCCCGGTCCGACGCGGAGCTGTCGGTGCTGCTCACCGGGGACCGGGCCATGCGGGCGCTCAACCGACGGTGGCGCGGCGTCGATCGACCGACCGACGTCCTCTCCTTCCCGCTCGACGAGCCGGCCAGCCGGGGCCCGGAACTCGGCGACGTCGTGATCTCGCTCGACACGGCTCGCCGCCGCGCCCGGCGCCAGGGACGCCCCGTCGTCGCCGAGGCGGACCGCTACCTGGTTCACGGCATCCTCCACCTGCTCGGCTACGACCACGTCCAGGCGGGAGACGCCCGCGCCATGGCCGCCCTCGAGGCGCGGCTGTTGGGCGAGGGGGGGATGATCGAGGAAGCGAGGCCGGGCGCGGGCGGACCGGCGGGAGCGCGCACCGCGCGCGCGCGAAGGCGGCGCCGCTGAGGCTGCGCGGCGAGCTTGCGGCCGCCACCCCTCTCCACTACAGTCGGCAGCCTCTTTGCCCGGCCGCGCCGGGCCGCCACCCGCGCGAACCAACCCTCCGGGAGGAGCCCATGCCCAGCGCGACCGCCGAGCGATTGTCAGGCCTCGTCACCCGGCTGGAGGCGCTCCGGGGGTCGCTTTGACATCGAGCGGAAGCGGGACCGCACCGCCGAGATCGCACGCCTCGCCGAGGACCCGGGATTCTGGGGCGACAACCAGCGCGCCCAGGGCCTGCTGAAGGAGAAGGCGCAGCTCGAGGCGGCGGTCGCCGCGTTCGACGCCACCTTTCGCGGCCTCGAGGACGCGAAGGCGCTCGACGAACTCGCCGAGGAGGCCCGCGACGAGGGCGCACGCCAGGAGGCGGCGGGCCACGCCGCCGACGTCGAGCGCCGGGTCGGCGCGCTCGAGTTCCAAAGAATGCTCTCTGGCCCGCACGATCGCGCGAACGCCATCGTCGAGGTGAAGAGCGGGGCCGGCGGCACCGAGGCCATGGACTGGGCGGCGATGCTCTACCGGATGCTCGTGCGCTACTGCGAGCGCAAGGGGTGGGAGGTGGAGCCCGCCGACCTCGTCGCCGGCGAGGAGGCCGGCATCTCCTCGGCCTCCTTCATCGCCCGCGGGGAGTACGCCTTCGGCTTCCTGAAGGCCGAGAAGGGCGTGCACCGCCTCGTCCGCATCAGCCCGTTCGACTCCGCGGCCCGGCGCCAGACGAGCTTCGCGGCCGTCGACGTCACGCCCGAGGTCGACGACGACATCGTCGTGGACATCAAGGAGTCCGAGGTCCGGATCGACACCTACCGCTCGTCGGGCGCGGGCGGGCAGAAGGTGAACAAGACCGACTCGGCCGTCCGGATCACCCACCTCCCGACCGGGATCGTCGTGGCCGTCCAGAACGAGCGCAGCCAGCAGAAGAACCGCTCCGTGGCGTGGAAGATCCTGCGCTCCCGGCTCTACGATCTCGAGGAGAAGAAGCGCCAGGCGGTCCGGGAGGCGGAGGAGGCGCAGAAGAAGGACATCGACTTCGGCTCGCAGATCCGCAGCTACGTGATCCACCCGTACCGGATGGTGAAGGACCTGAGAACCGGGGTCGAGACCGGCAAGGTCGACGACGTCCTCGACGGGGAGCTCGACCAGTTCATCGAGCCCTACCTGCTCGGGGTCCGCCGGACCGACCGGCCCGTCGACGACTGAGGCGGTGCGCGCCCGCGCGTCAGGTGGGCGAGTAGAGGATCGGCTGACGGGCGAGGAAGAACCGCTCGATCGCGTCCACGGCCCAGCCCGGCAGGTTCTGGAGGCGCACGCCGCATCCGGGCGGCTGGCGACCGGTCGTCGCCGACTTGCCCCGGATGAAGGCCACCTCGCCCTCCAGGTCGATCTTGCGGCCGTCGGCGAGCCCGAGGCGCACCTGGACGCGCGTCCCCACCGGCGGGGGCATCGTAGAGGCGATGAAGACCCCGCCGGAGTCGATGCGGCGGGTCACGCCCACGAAGAAGTTGTGCTCGGAGACGAGGCTCACGCTGACCTCGACGCGGGCGTTCTGCGCCCTCGGCCGCTCCTCGATGAGCTCCTCGTCGATGAGGGCCATCAGGTCGACGTTCGGGCGGGGCGCCCGCCGCAGCGGGTGCTCGTCGATGTCCGCGAGCGACGGAGGGACGGGCGACGGCGCCCGCGCCACCGGGGCCGTGACCGACGGGGTGGGGGGCGGCGGCTGGGGCATGGGCGCCGCCGCGGGGGAGCGAGGCGCGCCCCGCTCCACCACCGAGAGCGGTCGCGACAAGACCTCGGCCCGGGCGAGCGCCCGTTCCGCGCCGGCCACGGCGGCGAGGGGCTCGACGATCTCCCGCGACGGCGCCACCACCATCACCCGCACCCCGACGCGCGCGGCGCTCTGTGCCGAGGTGAGCGCGCCCCCCCAGCTCGCGTCCGGAGCGGCCGGCATGAGGAGCACGACCACCTGGGGGGCGACCGCGCGCAGCATGGACTCCATCTCGGCGGGGGCCGGCACGCAGAACAGGGCGTACCCCGCGCGCTCCAGATGCATGTGGAGAGCGACCGACACGTCGGGGTCCGCTCCGACCACGAGCACCCGCGACGCCGGAGGGACGCCCGCGGCACTCACGCGGTACGGCCTCCGGTCTCGATGAGGATCCGGCGCTCCAGGTCCGCGCGGTTCGTGGCGTTCCCGAGGGCCGTGTCGAGGGAGATGCGCTTCGCCTCGTGGAGCTTGTAGAGGTACTGGTCGAAGGAGTGCATGCCCAGGTCGGCGCCGGCGGTCTCGATGTAGCTGCGCAGCTCCTTGATGCGGCCGCCGTCGCGGATCATCTCCCGCACCGTCGAGGTGGCGAGCATGGCCTCCACGGCAGGGATGAGCCCCGCGGCATCCGCGCGGATGAGCAGCCGCAGGGCCAGGACCGCCTGCAGGTTGTCGGCGAGCCGCCCGCGGACCGTCTCCTGCTCGTCCGACGGGAACAGCCCCACCACGCGGCCGATCGCCCGGGCGACGTCGGGCGTGTGGAGCGACGTGATGACGAGGTGGCCGGTCTCCGCGGCCTTGAGGCAGATGTCGGCGGACTCCCGGTCGCGCAGCTCCCCGACCATCAGGATGTCCGGGTCCTGGCGAAGGGCGGCCCGCAGCGCGTCGGAGTAGCTCGCGGTGTCGGTCCCCACCTCGCGCTGGATGACGAGCCCCTTGCCCGAGTTGAAGATGAACTCGATGGGGTCCTCCACCGTGACGACGTGGAGCCGCTCCTGCTGGATGATGTGGTGGATGACGGCGGCGATGGTCGTGGACTTGCCGTTGCCCGTGGCCCCGGTGACCAGCACGAGTCCCCGGCGCGCCTCGGCGACCGTCGACACCGCCGGCGGGAGGTTGAGCGTCGCGAAGTCGGGAATGGCGAAGGGGATGGTGCGCATGACCGCTCCCCAGCTTCCCCGCTGCTTGAAGATGCTCGCGCGGAACCGCGACACGCCCGCGAGCGAGTAGCTCCGGTCGACCTCCCGGAAGTCCAGTGGTGCGAAGCCAGAGCCCGGTGCCTGCAGGACGAAGTTGGCGATGGCCTCCGTGTCCGCGTGCGTGAGCGGTGGCACCTTCGCGGCGAGCAGCTCGCCGAACACGCGGTAGGTCGGGGGGTAGCCGACCTCGAAGTGCACGTCGCTCGCCTGCCGCTTCACGGCCAGCTGCAGGTACGAGTGGAACATCTCCTCGCTCAGGGGAACCTGTGGCGCTTCCATGCGCCGAGTCTAGCCCGCGTCGGAGGCCTCCACCAAACGGCAGGCCTCCCACATCCGGCGCGGCCGATCGGCCCGTCGCTGGCACGGACGCACGCCGTGTGGTTCTATGGCCACATGTTCGCCTCCGTCGAAGAGGCCGGCTCGAGGCTGCAGGCCGAGGGCTACCTGCCGTCGCGCGAGATCGCCACGTCGGTGTTCCTCGCCGACCGCCTCGACAAGCCACTCCTCGTCGAGGGTCCCGCGGGCGTCGGCAAGACCGAGCTCGCTGTGGCGCTCGCCCGCGCCGCCGGCCGGACCCTGCTGCGCCTGCAGTGCTACGAGGGGCTCGACGAGGCGAAGGCGCTGTACGAGTGGGAGTACGGGAAGCAGCTCCTCTACACCCAGATGCTCAAGGAGCGGATCGGGGACGCGCTCGCCGGTGCGCGCTCGCTCGCCGAGGCGGCGGAGCGGCTCGACGCCGAGGGCAACGTATTCTTCAGCGAGCGGTTCCTCGTGCCGCGTCCGGTGCTGCGAGCGGTGACGAGCGAGCAGCCCGCCCTGCTCCTCGTGGACGAAGTGGACAAGGCCGACCCGGAGTTCGAGGCGTTCCTGCTCGAGGTCCTCTCGGACCAGGCCGTCACCGTGCCCGAGCTCGGAACGATCCGGGCGCGCCACGCACCCCGGGTGGTCCTCACCTCCAACGCGACGCGAGACCTGTCCGACGCGCTCCGCCGCCGCTGCCTGCACCTCTACATCGACTTCCCCACCCAGGAGCGGGAGCTCGCCATCGTGCGGGCGCGGGTGCCGGACGCCGGCGCCGAGCTCGCGCGCCAGGCGGTGGCTGCCGTGGCCGTGCTCCGTTCGATGGACCTCAAGAAGGCTCCCTCGATCTCGGAGACGCTCGACTGGGTGCGCTCGCTCGTCCTGCTCGGGGCGAAGGACCTCGACGAGCGGGTCGTGGCCGAGACGCTGCGCGTGCTGCTCAAGCACGAGGCCGACGCCGCCCAGGTCCGGCCCCGGCTGGCCGAGGTGGCCCGCGGGGTGGCGTCGGGGCGCGCGTAGCACATGCGCCCACACCGGCGCCCTCCGACGCGGTCGGGCGGTGGACCCGCCGTCGGCGCCGCCCTACACTCGGGACCGGCCCCGCCGAAGACCATGGACCCGAAGCGCGTCCTCATCGTCGAGCCCGACGGCCCATTCGCGCTGTCGCTCGCCTCGCTCTTCCAGGGCGACGAGTTCGCCACGGCGGTGGCCCGCACGGCCGCCGAGGCGGAGCGGGCCGTCGCCGAGTGCCCCCCAAGCCTGCTTCTGCTGCGCGCGGAGCTGCCGGACGTGTCCGGCTTCTACCTCGCCGGCCGCGTGCGCCGCAGCACCGGCGCGGCGGGCGTGCCCATCATCCTTTTCTCCTCCGACTCGGTGCCGGAGGCCTTCGCGGAGCACGCCCGGACGGGCGCCGCCGCCGACGCCTACCTGGCGATGCCGCTCGACACCGAGGCGCTCACGGCGACGGCGCGGCGGCTGCTCGACGCGGGCACCGCCGAGCCCGCGGACGACGCCGTGCTCTGGGATGGCGCGGAGCCGGCCGTCGAGGTCCGGGTGGGCCGGGAGGAGCAGCCCGCGCGCCCCGCGGAGCCGGCTCCGCCCCCTGTGCCGCAGCGCGAGCGCCGCCAGACGCTCACCGACGAGGACCGGCTCTTCCTCGATCGGACCTTCCGGTCGGTCTCGGACCGCCGGCAGGCGCTCATCCTCGAGTCGTACCGCCGCCGCCCGCCGCCGCGTCGCGACCTCCTCTCGTCACCGGAGGGAAGGGTGGCGCTGCTCCGGGAGGAGCTCAAGGAGCGCGAGGCGCAGATCGCACGCCTCTCCGAGCTCTGGGAGGTGCGAGAGCGCGAGGTGGCCTCCACCGGCGAACGGGTGCACAGGAAGGACGTCGAGCTGCAGGAGATCAAGCTGCAAGCCGAGGAGCTGGCCCGCAAGCTCGCAGCCGCCCGCGAGATGCTCTTGCAGCGCGAGCGCGAGCACGGCGCCTCCATCCAGGACCTGCTCCTCGAGAAGTTCGGTCAGGAGAAGGAGCTCATCGAGGTGGTGGCGTCGAGCGAGAGGCGCATCCACGACCTCAAGCGGGAGCTGCGCTCCCGCGACGACGACCTCGCGCGGCGCAAGCTGGCGCTCGAGGCGTCGGCCGAGGAGGCCGCGCGGCTCGAGCGAGCCCTCGCCGAGGCGCAGGCCCTTGCCGAGGCGCGCCAGGCGGAGATGGCCCGGGAGCTCGCCCGCCGGGAGGAGGACCTCCAGGGGATGGGGCGCGAGCTCGCCCAGGTGCGGTCGGCGCTGGAATCGGCCTTTCGGGAGCGGGACGAGGGGCAGGCGGCCTCGCGCGCGGCGGCCGAGGCGTTCCAGGTGCGCGTCGACGAGCGGGAGGCGGCGCTCCGGGAGCTCGAGGAGCGGCTCGCGCGGGAGGGCGAGGAGCGCCGGCGCCTAGAGGAGGCCCTGCGGCGCCGGGAGGAGGAGGCGCTTCGCCCGGCGGCGCTCGCCGCGGCAGTGCGCGCGCCGGGAGCTCCGGCCGGGGAGCAGGGCGACGTGGGATGACCCTCCCGCCGGAGATCCTCGAAAGCCCGCTGCTCGAGCGGTTCCCGCACGGATTCACGACGCGCGTCGGCGGCGTCTCGGAGGGGCCGTTCGAGTCCATGAACCTCGGCGAGTCGGTGGGGGACGACCCGTCCCGCGTCGCCGAGAACTGGGCAAGGCTGAGGCGCGCCACCGGCCTCGACTTCGCCCGCGTTCGCCAGGTCCACGGCGCCCTCGCCGTGCGCGCCGACCGCCCCACCCCGCCGGCGGACGAGGCGGACGCCGTCGTCACCGCCACGCCGGGGGTCGCCGCCTGCGTCTCCGTGGCCGACTGCGTTCCGGTCCTCGTCGCCGACCCGGTGACCGGTGCCGTCGCAGCGGCCCACGCGGGCTGGAAGGGGACCCTCGCCCGCGTCGTGGAGCGCGCCGTCGAGGCCCTCGTGGCGACGCACGGCGCCCGCCCCGCGGACCTGGTCGCGGCCATCGGGCCGAGCATCGGCCCCTGCTGCTACGAGGTCGCCCCCGCGCTCGCGCAGCGGTTCCGGGACGAGCTCGGCCCCGCCGCAGCGAACCCCAGCCCCGGGCAGCCGCGCGTGGACCTGTGGCTGTCGAACGAGGTGGTGCTGCGTCGCGCCGGGCTCCGGCGCGGCCGGATCCACCAGATGCGCCGCTGCACGTCCTGCGAGGACCGCACCTTCTTCTCCCATCGCCGAGACGCCGGGAGGACGGGCCGGCAGGTAGGCTTCATCGCTCCGGTTTCTTGACTGCGATGCGTAGGGACCCGACGATCTTGAAGGTTTTGGCCACGATGCCCGCCAGAGCCGCCGCCGCAGCGCTCCTCGCCTGCGGCTGCGCGGCGGAGGACCCTGCCTTGCGCCAGGAGCTCGCCGCCCTGCGCGCCGAGGTGAAGGCGCTCCGCCAGGAGAGCGACGAGACGGCCCGGAAGGTGGATGCGCTCGCGAGCCGCGTCGATCTGCTCGCCGCCGAGCGCCCGTCGCCGGCCCCGGTCGCCGCGGCGAAGGAGCCTGCTGCGCAGCCCGAGCCGCTCGTGCCGACGAGGCTCAAGGTCGTCCGCCTGAAGCCCGAGCAGGTCCCGGCCAGGGCCGCGCGGCCGGTGGCCGCGAAGGCCCAAGCAAAGCCGCCTCCCGTCCCCACCGCCACGCCGGTGCAGGAGCCCAACGCCGCTGCGCTCGCGGCCCTCGGCGTCGGCGGGGCGGACCTGGCCGCCGAGGCGCGGGATGCGCTCGCCGCCGCGCGCGAGCTGTCCGGGCTCGCCCAGGCGCTCGCGCTCGAGAAGTTCACCGCTCGCTATCCCGGCCACCAGGCCGCCCAGGAGTCCCTCGTCGGAGCGGCGAAGGCGCGCACGAAGGTGGGCGACCCCGACGGCGCCTGCGAGGACTACGCCCGGGCCGTGGCCGACTACCCCGCCGGTGCCTCGATGCCCGAGGCCCTGTCCGGGCTCGCCTGGTGCGAGGCCCGGGCCGGGCGTGCGGACGAGGCGAAGCGCCTCGAAGCGCGCCTCGCCCAGGACTTCCCGACCCGGAAAGCATCCGGGGGTGTCGACGCACACGCCCCGGCAGCAGCACAAGGAGCCGCCCCATGAGCCCCTGGAAGATCGCAGCCCTCCTCGCGGTGGTCCCCGCCGCCGCCCTGGCGCAGTCGAACGCGCTCGACGCCGCCCGGGGCACCGCCCAGACGCAGCAGGCCGGAGTCCAGCGGGAGGCGCAGCTCGTCGAGCCGGCCTTCGCCGAGCCGGCCGCGCCGCAAGCGGCCCAGCCGGCGGTCGCCCCCCAGGCGCCCGGGGGTGCGACCGTGGACCTCACGAAGGCCGCCGAGCAGCTCGAGGGCGGGGCGGGGGAGGAGGAGGTCCCCGTCGAGCAGGCCCAGCCCGCAAGCGGGGGGAGCGCGCCAGAGACCTACACGGTGAAGAAGGGCGACACCCTCTGGGACCTCTCGGGCCGCTACCTCGACAGCCCCTGGTACTGGCCGAAGCTCTGGTCGTACAACCCCGAGATCGCGAACCCCCACTGGATCTACCCGGGCAACGTCCTGCGCTTCTATCCGGCCGGCGAGCAGGCCCCGGCCCGCGTCGAGCCGGCGGCCGCGCCGGCGCTCGCGCCGATGGCGAGCGCCGCCGAGGAGTATCAGGCTCCGAAGGAGCTCGACGACCTGACCCGCGGCAACATCCACAAGGCGGAGCTCCTCGACGAGGAGGACGCCGTGCTCGTCGTGGGGCCCTACAAGGTGGCGCCCCCGAAACCCAAGGGCGCGGCCGTGCAGCGCAACAGCTTCGTCACCGCGAAGCAGCTCGAGAGCGCGGCGACCATCGTCGCCGCCTTCGAGGCGAAGCTGATCCTTTCCACCGGCGACAAGATCTACGCCCAGTTCCGCGACCCGGGGCAGGTGAAGGTGGGCCAGAAGTACAGCATCTACCGCGCCGACGGCCCCGTCATCCACCCGGTGACGAACGAGACCTACGGGTACAAGACCGTGATCCTCGGCACGGCGCGGGTGACGGCGACGGAACCCGGCAAGGCCTCGACGCTCGTCATCTCCTACGTGAACGACGGCGTGGAGCGGGGCGACCTGCTCGGGCCGTCGACGGAGCAGGCGCTCAAGCCCATCTTCTACCGGCCGAACCACGCCTCCGTGCAGGGCTACGTCATCGGGGTCCAGCCGGCCATCGTCACCGGCGCGGCCGAGTACAACGTCGTCTACCTCGACAAGGGGAAGGCCGACGGCGTCGAGGTCGGCAACACCTTCGTCGTGGTCCGCAGCGGCGACCCGCTCTCCGAGCCCATCGACCGCCCGCTCAACACGCCCGGCCTCCCCCGGGAGGTGATCGGGGAGGTCGTGGTCTTCGACTCCCAGGACCGGGCCTCCTCGGCGTACGTCCGCCGGAGCCTCGCCGAGCTGCTCGTCGGCGATCACGTCGAGATGCGGCCGGAATCGCCGGCCGGGAACGCCGGCAAGCAGGGCGGCTAGCCGGGGGGCGATCCCGGGCCGACCGGGCGGCTCGCTTGACCTCGTCTCACCCGGTGCGTATATGACCCGGCCGCATGGCGGGCCAAGGCACGACCCTCCGGGGGGAGGGCGGGGGCCGACGCCGGACCGGGAGCTGTCGCGCGAGGACGTGGTCGAGTCGCCGCGCCGTTCGCGCGGCCCCTCGGCGCGCGGCGCCACTCGGGGGGGGCGCCGCGAGGGGTCTTGGCGGGAGGCGGCGAGGCGGGCCGGTCCCGTCCGCGATCGCCCGGGGAGGTCGGGAGGCGCGGTGAGCCAAAGGACGGGAAAGATGGCCGAGGCGAAGAGCGGCGCGAAGGGCAAGGCAGCCAAGCGGGGCGCCAAGGCGGGGGGCGCGGCGCCGAAGGCCGTGCGCGGCGCCGGTCGGGCCGCCCGGTCCCGTGCGGACGGGGGCCCGAGCCTCGTCGTCGTCGAGTCGCCCGCCAAGGCAAAGACCATCAAGAAGTACCTGGGCCGCTCCTACGACGTCCTCGCGTCGGTCGGCCACATCATGGACCTCCCGAAGTCGAAGCTCGGCGTCGACATCGAGCACGGCTTCGAGCCGCAGTACGTGGTCATCCGCGACAAGTCGAAGGTCGTGTCGGACATCAAGAAGGCGGCCAGGAAGGCGAGCCGCGTGCTCCTCGCCACCGACCCCGACCGGGAGGGCGAGGCCATCGCCTGGCACCTGTCCATGGAGCTCGGTGCTCCGGGCGGAAGCGAGCGAGTGAGCCGCGTCCTCTTCAACGAGATCACGAAGTCTGGGATCCTCGCGGCCATCGAGCGGCCCGGGGCTCTCGATCGAAACAAGTACGACAGCCAGCAGGCGCGCCGGATCCTCGACCGGCTCGTGGGCTACCAGATCAGCCCCATCCTCTGGAAGAAGGTGCGGCGGGGGCTCTCGGCGGGGCGCGTCCAGTCCGTCGCCGTGCGGCTCGTCGTCGAGCGGGAGCGGGAGATCCAGGCCTTCGTCCCGGTCGAGTACTGGACGCTCGACGCATCGCTGCAGGCGGCGCTGCCCCCCGACTTCCGCGCCCGCCTGGTCAAGCTCTCCGGGCAGAAGGCCGAGCTCAAGGAGGGGGAGACGACGCAGGCGCTCGTGCGCGAGCTGGAGCGGGAGCGCTTCGCGGTCGCAGCGGTCGAGCGCAAGGAGCGAAGGCGCAATCCCCCGCCGCCCTTCACCACCGCGAAGCTGCAGCAGGAGGCGGCGAACCGGCTCGGGTTCACGGCGAAGAAGACGATGACGCTCGCCCAGCGGCTCTACGAGGGCGTGGACCTCGGCGAGGATGGGACGACCGGCCTCATCACGTACATGAGGACCGACTCCGTGCGCCTCGCGCCCGAGGCGGTCGAGGCGGTGCGCGCCCACATCGCCGCGCGGTACGGCGAGGACCTCCTGCCGGCGGAGCCGAACGTCTACAAGACGAAGCAGAAGCAGGCGCAGGAGGCGCACGAGGCCGTCCGCCCGGCTTCGCTCGACTTCCCCCCCGAGCGCGTGGCCGCGCACCTGGAGCAGCAGGGCGAGCGCGACATGGGCCGACTCTACGAGCTCATCTGGAACCGCTTCGTCGCCTGCCAGATGGTGCCGGCCGTCTACGACCAGACCACCGTCGACGTGGAGGCCGGGCGCGCCACGTTCCGGGCCACCGGTTCGGTCCTCAAGTCGCCGGGATACCTCGCGGTCTACGGGGAGCGCCGGCCGGACGAGGAGGCGGGCGCCGAGCCCGAGAAGGAGGGCGAGGAGGCGAGGGAACGCGCCGAGGACCGCGCGCTGCCGCCGCTCGAGGTCGGCCAGGAGCTGAAGCTCCTCGCGCTGCTCCCCGAGCAGCACTTCACGCAGCCCCCGCCCCGCTTCAACGAGTCCTCCCTCATCAAGGAGCTCGAGGAGCGCGGCATCGGCCGCCCCTCCACCTACGCGAGCATCCTCTCGACCATCCAGGACAAGGGCTATGTCGAGAAGATCGAGCGCGCCTTCAAGCCGACCCAGCTCGGCCTGGTGGTGACGGACGAGCTCGTGAAGGCCTTTCCGCGGGAGCTCGACGTCGCCTTCACGGCGGGGATGGAGGAGAGGCTCGACGAGGTCGAGGAGGGCGGGGTCGCCTGGCAGTCGGTGCTCGCCGAGTTCTGGTCCACCTTCAAGGAGGACCTCGACAAGGCAGAGGTCGTCATGCGGGACGTGAAGCGCCAGGAGATCCCGACCGACGTGAAGTGCGAGAAGTGCGGGAAGATGATGGTCATCAAGTGGGGGCGCAACGGGGAGTTCTTGGCTTGCCCCGGCTACCCCGAGTGCCGGAACACGATGAACTTCCGGCGCGACGGCGACGCGGTCGTGCCCGTCAAGGAGGAGGAGGTCCCGACCGACGAGAAGTGCCCCGAGTGCGGCGCCGCCATGATCATGAAGCGCGGCCGCTTCGGCCGCTTCTTCGCCTGCACCCGCTATCCGGATTGCAAGGGGACGAAGTCCGTCCCCCTCGGCGTTCCCTGCCCCAAGTGTGGCAGCGACCTCTCCGAGCGCCGCTCCCGGCGGGGGAAGACCTTCTACGGGTGCACCGCGTACCCGAAGTGCGACTTCGTCTCCTGGGATCGCCCCCGCGCCGAGGCCTGCCCCCTCTGCGCGAACCCGTGGCTCGTCGACAAGTTCTCCAAGCGGGACGGCGCCTTCGTCGCCTGCCCGAACAAGGAGTGCGGGTACCGCCGGGTCGCGGACGGAGGCGGGGCGCAGGCGCCCGCGGCCGCGCCGGCGCCGACCGGGACGGCGTGACCGAGGTGGGCCGACGTGCGCGCGTGTGGGCGGCGCAATCCTTGACTCGCTCGGGAAGCGCCTGATACGACAGCTTTCAGGCGCACCCGTAGACAGGCGAAGCGATCCCGGCGCGCCCGACACCCTCCATCGGAGAGCAGAGGATGATCCAGTACCTGGCCGAGTTCTTCAGCGTGGGTGGCCCGTTCATGTTCGTGAACCTGGTCATCCTGGCGGTTGCCATCGCCACCATCGTCGAGCGGGTCATCACCCTGGGCTTCCGGCTGAACCTGAACGCTCGACCCTTCATGGAGCAGATCCAGAAGCTCGTGGCCGCGGGCAACCTGGACAAGGCCATCAAGCTGACGGACGCGGCCCCGAACGCCGCGCTCGCCAAGGTGGTCCGCGCCGGCCTCGCCCAGGGCAACCGGGGACAGGAGGAGGTGGCGCGCGCCCTCGAGGAGCAGGTCCTGCAGGAGACGCCGGCCATCACCCGCCGGATCGCGCCGCTGTGGTCGCTCGCGAACGTGGCGACCCTCGTGGGCCTCATCGGCACCATCACCGGCCTCATCACCACCTTCCGCTCGCTCGGCGTGGCGACGCCCGAGATGAAGCAGGTGATGCTCTCCCGCGGCATCGCCGAGGCCATGAACAACACCGCCTTCGGCCTCATCATCGCGGTGCTCTGCATCGTGGCGCACCTCATGCTCTCCTCGAAGGCGAAGGCCATGGTGGAGGAGCTCGAGTTCAGCGCGCTTCGCGTCGAGAACATGCTCTCGCGGCGGGCCTCGGGAGAGCCGAACCCCCTCGACGTCTCGGCGCGCCGCGCCTAGCCGAGGGATGGCCCCATGCGCCGCTGGGCACGCGCCGAGGAGCACGCGGGCGAGCTGAACATCGTCCCCTACCTGGACGTCGTCACCAACCTCGTCGTCTTCATGCTGCTCTCCATCACCGGGCTCGTGACGCTCGGCGTGGTGAACGTGTCCGCCCCGAAGATCGGCGGCGACACCCAGGCCGTGCAGGAAGCGAACGCGCCCCGCCTCCTGCTCACCGTGGCCATCTCCAAGGGCGGGTTCTACGTGGCCGGCGCCGGTGGCGTTCTCGGCGGGGCTGCCGACAAGCCCACGGTGGACTCGACTTCGCCGCCGACGGTTCCCCTGAAGGACGGGAAGTACGACTTCGCGGGCCTCACCGACGTCCTCGCCAAGGTGAAGGAGCGCTACCCCCAGGAGACGAACGTCATCCTCTCCGCGGACCCGGACATCCAGTACGAGGTCCTCGTGAAGACCATGGACGCGGCCCGCGAGTACAAGGTGAAGCTGCCGAGCGGCGCGGTGGAGAAGCGGCCGCTCTTCTACGACGTCTCGCTGTCGCTCATCAGCTAGCCAAGGACCATGCCCGCGAACGCTTCCACCGCCGCCACCAGGGCCGAGGCCAAGCGCCTCGCCGAGAGCCGGGAGAACCGGCGCCGCCGGCGCCGCAAACTCGACCTCGGCGACATCCACGAGCTGAACATCGTCGCCATGATGGACATGATGACGATCCTCCTCATCTTCCTGCTGAAGAGCTACCAGGCCTCGTCCATCTCCGTGAACATGTCCGAGGACCTCAAGCTGCCGGTCTCGACGACCCAGGTTCAGCCCCAGGACAACATCAACGTGACCATCGCGATGAACGGGGTCACCGTGGGCGACAAGCTGGCCGTGAACCTCGACGGCGGCGTGATCCCCGCCTCTTCCAAGGAAGGCGGACGGGCGGACGCCTTCTACGTCGGAGCCATCTACGACTCGCTGAAGCGCGAGGTCGACAAGCAGAAGTACGTCGCCCAGTACAACCCCAAGGCCCCTTTCATGGGCCGGGTGAACGTCATCGCCGACCGCCGCGTCCCCTACCGGACGCTCATGGAGGTCCTGTACACCGCGGGACAGGCGGAGCTCGGCGAGTACAAGTTCATGGTGCTCAAGGCCGAATAGGGCTCTGACCGGCCCCGGCGCACTCGGCGCACTCGAGCGCCAGGGGAAGGGCGGCCAGGCGCTTCGGCTCGATGGGCTCCCGGCAGCTGCGGCAGATGCCGTACTGGCCCGCCTCCATCCGCTCCAGCGCCGCCTGAATGCGCGCGAGCTCCCCGCGCTCGGTCTCCTCCAGGGACTCGAGGCGCCTGGTCGCCTCTTCGCTCTGCGCCTCGTCGCCGAACTCGATCTCGCGCTCGCCGCGGATCTGCTCGATCCCCGTCTCCGCGTGCCGGGACAGCTCGATGAGCTGCCGCCGGCGGCTCTCCAGCCGCTCCCTCAGGCTGCGAAGTTCCTCAGGCCGCATGGCGGTTCCTCCGTGTCAAAGGATCCCTCCCGCTGCGGCGCGGGGCAAGGCGCGCCGCGCGGGAAATGGGGTACCGCCGCCCCCGCGGGGCCGCGGCGCCGCGCGGCCGGCGGGCCGGCCCGCCTCGTGGTAAGGAAGCGGCCGTGAGGCGCCGGGTCGCGGTCGTTGGGGGAGGGCTTGCCGGCTGCGAGGCCGCCTGGGTGCTCGCCGACGCGGGCGTGGAGGTGGAGCTCTTCGAGATGAAGCCCGGGCGCCGCTCCCCGGTCCAAAGGCTCGACGGCCTCGCCGAGCTCGTCTGCTCGAACTCGCTGCGCTCGGACAATCCCCTGAACGCCGTCGGGCTGTTGCACGAGGAGCTGCGCCACCTGCGGAGCCTGGTGCTCGCCTGCGCCGACGCCGCCCGGGTGCCGGCCGGGGACGCGCTCGCCGTCGACCGCCAGGCGTTCAGCGCTCTCGTCACCGAACGCCTCTCCGGACACCCCCTCGTGCGGGTCCGGCGCGAGGAGGTCACCGAGCTCCCCGAGCCCCCCGCGGTTGCGATCCTCGCGACGGGCCCGCTCACCGCCGACCCGCTCGCCGAGGCGCTCGCGCGCGTCACCGGGGGGCGCCTCGCCTTCTACGACGCCATCGCCCCGATCGTCTCTGACGAGACCGTCGACCGGCGCGTGGCCTTCGCATCCTCCCGCTACGGCAAGGGCTCCGGCGACGACTACCTGAACCTGCCGCTCGACGAGTCGGAGTACCGGGCCTTCGTCGACGCGCTCCTCGTCGCGGAGAAGGTGGAGCCCCATGCCTTCGAGGAGCCACGCTACTTCGAGGGGTGCCTGCCCATCGAGGTCATGGCGGAGCGGGGCCTGGACGTGCTGCGCTACGGCCCCATGAAGCCGGTCGGGCTCGTCGATCCGCGGACCGGGCGCCGTCCCCATGCCGTCGTGCAGCTGAGGCGCGAGGACCGGGCCGGGACCGCCTGGAACCTGGTGGGCTTCCAGACGCGGCTCACCTGGCCCGAGCAGCGGCGGGTCTTCCGCGAGCGGATCCCGGGCCTGGCCGCCGCCGAGTTCGAGCGCCTGGGCCAGGTCCATCGCAACACCTTCGTCGACGCCCCTCGCGTGCTCGGGCCCGACCTCTCGTTGCGAGAGCGTCCACACCTGGTCCTGGCGGGCCAGATCACCGGGGTCGAGGGCTACGTCGAGTCGGCGGCCTCGGGCCTCACCGCGGCCCGCGCCGTGCTCGACCGGCTCCACGGCCGGCCGTTTCGGCCCCCGCCCGCGGGAACCGCGATCGGCGCCCTCTACCGCCACGTCACCGGGGAGGCACACCCCCCCGGCGCCGACTACCAGCCGACGAACGTCGTGTTCGCGCTGTTCCCCCCGCCGGAGGGGCGCCCGCGCGGGAAGCAGGCACGCCAGGCGGCGCACGTCGCGCGCGCCCGCCGGCAGATCGAGGAGTGGCTCCCGTGAGACGGATCCCGTTCTTCTTGGTCGCGCTGGCAGGGCTGGCGGCGGCCGGCGCCTGCTCGCCCCGGGGGCGGCCGTCCGCGCTCGGGCGGCGCATCGGCGACGGCAAGGCCCAGGGCCTCAGGCCGTCCCCGGACGGGAGCCGGATCGCCTGGCTCGACCGCTGCGCCCGCCCGGCCGCCGCGCAGGCGCCCGCCCTCTGCGACCTCGTCGTCGCCCCGGTCGAGGGGGGCGGTCCCTCGCGGGTCGCCGAGGGGGTGAGCTCGCTCGTGTCCGGGTACGCGTGGGGGCGCGACGGGTCGCTCGCGGCGCTCGCGAACCACGACCCCGCCTCCGGCACCGGCGCGCTCGTCGTGCTCCCCCCGGGCGGCAAGCCCGAAGCCCTCGCGCCCGCCGTGAGCTTCTACGGGTTCGGCCCCGGCGGCGAGCTCGGGCTGGTCTCGGCGGGCGAGCTGCAGGTCGCCCGGCCCGGCGGGCGGCCGGTGGCCGTCGCGGCGGGGGGCGGCGTCGCGACCTTCGAGTTCGACCCCGCCGATCCCGGGGAGATGCTCGCCCGCCGCCAGTCGGCGGCGGGCGGGGCGCTCGTGCGGGTGCGCGCCGGCACCGCGGTGCCGCTCTCGCAGGCGCCGGCGGGCGACTACGCCTGGTCCCCCGACGGTCGCTTCGCCGCGGCCACCGTGCGCGGCGCGGGCGGCACCTGGGACCTCGAGCTCTGGCCCATCGCCTCGGACCGCCCCCCGGTCGTGCTCGCGAGGGACGTGCAGGCGTTCTCCTTCGCCCGCGACTCCTCGGCGGTCGCCTTTCTCGCCGGCATGGCGCCGGGGAGGCCCGGCGACCTCTACGCGGCGACGCTCGGCACCTTCGGCGCGAGCCCCAAGGCCGCGCTGGTGGCGAAGGGGGTGGGCGAGTTCCGCTGGGCGACCGCCGCCCCGCGCCTCGCCTGGCTCGAGGCGTTCGACCCGAGGATTCGGGCCGGTGCCCTCGGGGTGGGCGGTCCCGGAGCGCCTTCCTCGAGCTTCGGCAAGAACGTCACGGCCTTCGACGTGTCCCCGTCCGGCGACCGGGTCGCGTTCCTGGAGCACGTCACCGCCGGAGGCTACTCGGTCGACCTCGTCGTCGCGGCGCCGGGCGGGCCGGCCGCGACCGTCGCGCACGGCGTGTTCGGCTTCGACTTCTCTCCCGACGGGCGCTGGCTCTACTACCGCTCGAACTGCGTGCGAAACGCCGAGGCCTGCGACCTGTTCCGGATCCCGTCCTCGGGCATCGCGCCGGGTGGGGGCCCGGAACGCCTCGCTGAAGGCGTGAAGAGCTTCGAGTTCGACCCTTCGCGACCCGAGCGGATCCTCGTCGGGTACGCCCGCAAGGACGTGGTCGCCCTCGACCTCGCCGTTTGGGACCGGGGCCGGCTCGTCCCGATCGACCAGGCGGTCGCGCCGGGCACCGCGCGGTTCTTGCCCCCGGACGGGAACCGGCTCGCGTACGTGGTCGTCGATCCGGAGCGCGCCGGCGTCTACGTGGCGCGCCTTCCCTGAAGCCGCGTCCCGCGAACTGGCCGCACCGTCCGACCCGTGGTACCAGGAGCCGTGGCCTTCGACGCCGCCGCGCTTCCGCCGGAGATCGGGCGCTTCGCCCGGTTCCTGGAGGTCGAGCGCCGTGCGTCGCCGCACACGCTGCGCGCCTATCTCGCCGACCTCCGGGGCTACGCCGCCCACCTGGCCTCCGCCGGGCTGCCGCTCGTCCCCTCGTCGCCCATGGCGGTCCGCGGCTGGCTCTCCAGGGAGGCCGGGAGCTGCGGGCCGGTCGCGCTCGGCCGGAAGCTGTCCTCCGTGCGGTCGCTCTACCGGTTCCTGGTCAAGGAGGGCGTCGCCTCTTCCAACCCGGCGCGGGCCGTCCAGGCCCCGCGGCGACCGAAGCCCCTGCCCGAGGTGTTGCCAGAGGCCGACGTGGCGGCCCTCGTCGAGGCCCCGGACTCGGCCGAGCCGCTCGCTCTGCGCGACCGGGCCTTCCTGGAGCTCCTCTACTCGAGCGGGCTGCGCGTCTCCGAGCTCGTCGGGCTCGACCTCGCGAGCGTCGACCTCGCCGAGGGGCTCGTCCGGGTGGTGGGCAAGGGGCGGAAGGAGCGGGTGGTCCCGGTCGGCCGCCCGGCCCGCGAGGCGGTGGCAAGGTGGATCGATGCGGGGCGCCCCGCGCTCCGGGCCGGGCCGGACGGAACCCGCGGCGGCAACGCGCTGTTCCTCAACTACCGCGGGGGGCGGCTCGCGGCGCGCTCCGTGGCGCGGCGGATCGATCGCTGGGTGCTGGCCGCGGGACTCCCCCGCCACGTCCACCCGCACGTGCTCCGGCACTGCTTCGCCACGCACCTGCTCTCGAATGGGGCCGATCTGCGAGGCATCCAGGACCTGCTCGGCCACGCCTCCCTCTCCACGACGCAGCGCTACACCCATCTGGACTGGAAGCGCCTCGCCGACGTCTACGACGGGGCCCACCCCCGCGCGCGAGAGTAGCCGCCCGCCGTTGCCTATGTGGGGCGCCCGCGGTAGATGGCTCCCCATGCACGGGACCACGGTTCTCTGCGTACGGCGCGACGACCGGGTGGCGATGGCCAGCGACGGCCAGGTGACCCTCGACAAGACGGTCATGAAGTCGGGGGCGCGCAAGGTCCGGCGCCTCGCCGAGGGACAGGTGATCGCAGGTTTCGCCGGCGCCACCGCCGACGCCTTCACGCTCTTCGAGCTCTTCGAGAAGAAGCTGAAGGAGCACGCGCGCGCTCTCCCCCGGGCCGCCGTGGAGCTCGCCAAGCAGTGGAGGACCGACCGGTTCCTCCGACGGCTCGAGGCGTTGCTCCTCGTCGCGGACCGGGAGCACGTGCTCGTCATCTCCGGGGCGGGGGACGTCATCGAGCCGGACCCCACGCCCGGAGGTGCGGCGGCGGCCATCGGGTCCGGCGGGCCCTACGCACTCGCGGCGGCGCGCGCCCTCCTCGCCCATTCCGCGCTGCCCGCCCGGGCGGTAGCGGAGGAAGCGATGA
The DNA here is from genome assembly GCA_035543235.1 of Anaeromyxobacteraceae bacterium. GTDB lineage: Bacteria > Myxococcota > Myxococcia > Myxococcales > Anaeromyxobacteraceae > DATJZG01. The sequence goes on from DATKJV010000053.1 coordinate 26,346, forward strand.
AGCTCGCGGCGGAGATCTGCATCTACACGAACGACCGGCTCACCATCGAGGAGCTCTAAGTGGTCGCCAAGGACCTCTCCCCCCGGGACATCGTCGCCGAGCTCGACCGGCACATCGTCGGGCAGGGCGCCGCGAAGCGGGCCGTGGCGACCGCGCTGAGGAACCGCTGGCGCCGGCAGCGGGTGCCTGGCGACCTGCGCGACGAGATCCTGCCGAAGAACATCATCCTCATCGGCCCCACCGGCGTGGGGAAGACGGAGATCGCCCGGCGACTCGCCCGGCTCGCCGACGCCCCCTTCGTGAAGGTGGAGGCCTCCAAGTTCACCGAGGTCGGCTACGTGGGGCGCGACGTGGACGCCATGGTCCGCGACCTGGTCGAGGCGGCGGTGAAGCTCGTCAAGGAGGAGGAGATGGCGAGGCTCCGCGCCCGCGCCCGGGCCGCCGCCGAGGACCGCGTCCTGCAGTCGCTCGGGACCTCCGGCGATCGGGAGAAGGCGCGCGCCCGGCTCCAGGCGGGCACCCTCGATGACGAGGAGGTCGAGGTCGAGGTTGCGGAGCGGTCGGTCCCGCCCATGCCGGTGGTCGCCGGCCCCGGGATGGACGAGATGGCGCAGGGCCTCCAGGAGATGTTCCAGCAGATGGGGCAGGGGCCGCTCGGCTCGATCTTCGGGGGAGCGAAGAAGCGGCGGCGCAAGGCGAAGGTGAAGGAGGCCGTGGACATCCTGACCGAGGAGGAGGCCGCCCGGATGGTGGACATGGACCGGGTGGTCCGCGAGGCGCTCGGCCGCGCCGAGAACCACGGAATCATCTTCATCGACGAGATCGACAAGATCGCCAGCCGCGAGTCGGCGGGGCCGGACGTCTCGCGGGGCGGCGTCCAGCGGGACCTCTTGCCCATCGTGGAGGGCTCGAACGTCAACACCAAGTACGGGATGGTCCGCACCGACCACGTGCTCTTCATCGCCGCCGGCGCCTTCCACGTGGCGAAGGTGTCGGATCTCATCCCCGAGCTGCAGGGTCGCTTCCCGATCCGCGTGGAGCTCGAGCCGCTCACCCGCGCCGACCTGTCGCGCATCCTCCGGGAGCCGTCGAGCTCCCTGACCCGACAGTACGCTGCGCTGCTCGCCACCGAGGGCGTGGAGGTCACGTTTGCGGACGACGGGGTGGAGGAGTTGGCACGCATCGCCGCGGAGGTGAACGAGCGTACCGAGAACATCGGCGCCCGCCGCCTGCACACGGTGATGGAGCGGCTGCTCGACGAGCTCTCCTTCGAGGCGGACCGGATGAGGGGCGCGCGCGTCACGGTCGACGCGCGCTACGTGCGCGAGAGGCTCGAGGGGATCGCCCGGGACGAGGACCTGTCGCGCTACATCCTCTGAGCCGCGCCGGCTCGGCGACGGCGAGGGGCGCAGCCCCGTGCTATAAGCGGTCCATGGGCGCGAACGAGTCGCTGGTCTCCCGGGCGCAGGCGGTCCTCACCCCGAACTACCGGCAGGCGCCGGTGGCGCTGGTGCGGGGCCGCGGCAGCCGCGTCTGGGACGCCGACGGCAGGGAGTACCTGGATCTCATCTGCGGGATCGCGGTGAACGCCCTCGGCCACTGCCACCCGGCGGCGGTGCGTGCCCTCGAGGAGCAGGCCAGGGAGCTCTGGCACGTCTCGAACCTCTTCTACAACCCGCGGGCGATCGAACTCGCCGAGGAGCTCACCCGCGGGTCGGCGTTCGCGCGCCGGGTCTTCTTCTGCAACAGCGGCACCGAGGCCAACGAGGCGATGCTGAAGCTGGCCCGGAAGTACCACGCCGACCGGGGCCACCCCGAGCGCCACGAGATCGTGGCCTGCGTGAACTCGTTTCACGGGCGGACCCTCTTCTCGCTCACCGCCACCGGCCAGGAGAAGTACCACCACGGGTTCGAGCCGCTCGTGCCCGGGGTGCGCCACGTGCCGTTCGCCGACCTCGACGCCTTGCGCAAGGCGCTCGGGCCCAAGACCGCTGCCTTCGTGGTCGAGCCCATCCAGGCCGAGGCCGGCGTCCTGGCGGCGCCGCCTGGCTACCTGCGGGAGGCCCGCGAGGTCGTCCGCAGGTCCGGCGCGCTCTTCTGCCTCGACGAGGTGCAGACCGGGATGGGGAGGACCGCGAAGCTCTGGGCGCACGAGTGGGAGGACGTCGTGCCCGACCTCATGAGCTCGGCGAAGGCGCTCGCGAACGGCTTCCCCATGGGCGCGCTCCTCGCGTCCGAGGAGGTCGGGGCGCACCTCGGGCCGGGCAGCCACGCGAGCACCTTCGGTGGCTCGGCTCTCGCCGCCGCGGTGGCGCTTGCCACGCTCCGCGAGATCCGCGGCCTCCTCGACCACGCCGGTCGGGTCTCCACCCGCCTTTCCGGGCGCCTCGCCGCGCTGGGCGGGCGGGTGGCGGGGGTGCGGGGACGCGGCATGCTCATCGGCGTCGTGGTCCGGGGGGTGAAGGCTCCGGACGTGGTCCTGGAAGGGCGCGCGCGCGGGGTGCTGGCGAACGCCATCGGCGACGACGTGGTGCGGCTCGCCCCGGCCCTGAACCTCAGCGAGGCGGAGGCGGACGAGGCCGTCGAGCGGCTGTCGGCTGCGATCGCTGCCGCTCCGGCGGGCTAGGGCCATGGCTGGCGGAGCGTCCGGCAAGCGCGACTTCCTGCGCGTGAGCGACCTCGATCGCTCCGAGCTCCTCGCGCTGCTCGAGCGCGCCGCGGAGTGGAAGATCCTCGGCCCCAAGGGGCCGCGCCCGCTCGCGGGGAAGACCCTCGGGCTGGTGTTCGAGAAGGCCTCGACCCGGACCCGGGTCTCCTTCGGCGTCGCCTGCTACCAGCTCGGCGCCTACGAGATGATGCTCTCGCCGCGGGACATGCAGCTCGGGCGGGGGGAGCCCATCCGCGACACCGCCCGGGTGCTCTCGAGGTACCTCGACGCACTCGTCGTCCGGACGTTCGAGCACTCCAAGGTGGAGGAGATGGCGCGCCACGCGACGGTCCCGGTGGTGAACGCGCTCACCGACACCTCCCATCCGTGCCAGCTGCTCGGGGACCTGCTCACGGTGGCCGAGCGCTTCGGACAGGACCGGCTGGCCCGCGGAGACCTGCTCGTCGCGTGGGTGGGGGACGGGAACAACGTGGCGAACAGCTGGCTCGAGGCGTCCGCCGTCCTCGGCTTCCAGCTCCGGGTGGCCTGCCCGCCCGGCTACGGCCCCGACGCCGACCTCCTGCGGAGGGCCGGCGACCGCGTGCGCCTGCTCGGGGACCCGGCCGAGGCGGCCCGGGGCGCTCACGTGCTCAACACCGACGTCTGGGCCAGCATGGGGCAGGAGGGGGAGGCCGAGGCGCGCCGGAAGGCCTTCCGGGGCTACACGCTCGACCGCAAGCTGCTGGCGTGCGCCGACCCGCGGGCCATCGTGCTCCATTGCCTGCCGGCGCACCGCGGCGAGGAGATCGAGGAGGAGGTTCTCGAGGGTTCCCAGTCGGCGGTGTTCGACGAGGCCGAGAACCGCCTCCACGCGCAGAAGGCCCTGCTCGAGTTCCTCCTGGCGCCCCGGTAGGAGAAGAGGCCACGTTGACCCCACGCATGGCCGAAGGCTAGATTTCCCCTTAGGAAACGCGACCGGGGGGACGGTACCCGGGAGGCAGGCGTGCCGGTCGATCGCTTTCAAGGTTTCGTCTTCAATCCCGCGGACTTGTCCGAAGACGTCGACCTCGACCTCGATCGTCGGCGCGAGATCCTGTTCGTGCACGGCCACCTCGCCGACTGGACGCACTGGCAGGTCCTCGGAATCCCCTGGAACGCACCTTCGGATCGGGCGCGCGAGGCCTACAGGGAGAAGGTCAAGGTGTTCCACCCCGACCGCTACCCCGGCCAGCGCCTCGGGACCTACCGTGCCCGGCTGGAACAGATCTTCCGGAGGCTCACCGAGGCGCGGGACGTCCTCGCGAACGACGCGGCCCGCGCCGCCTACGCGAAGCAGAGCGCCCCCCCGGAGGAGTTCGCGCGGGCCGAAGTGCGGAGGCTCGACGATGCGGAGCGGTCGCGGGAGCGGCGCGCGCGACTCGCGCGCACGAACCCGCTCGTCGCCCGCGCGGGCCGGGTCCACGACCTCGTCGAGCGCGGGCGCGAGCACATGGCGGCGGGGCGCTTCACCCAGGCGGTGAACGACTTCTCGACCGCGCTCGCCATCGACCCCGACGTCGGCGAGGCGAAGGCGCTCGCGCAGGAGGCGAAGAAGCGCGCGAACGCCGAGAAGGCCAAGGACCTCTGGGACAAGGCCCATGCCGCCGAGGCCGTGAACAACGTGGAACTCGCCCTCGAGATGGCGACGGCGGCGGCGGCCGCCGACCCCGGAAATCCCCGCTACGCGGTGCTCGCGGCGCGCCTCGCGCTCCGGCGCGGGGCGCTGGGGGACGCGCGCGGCCAGGCGGAGGCCGCCGTTCGCGCCGCGCCAGCGCACGGACCCGCTCACGAGGTGCTCGGCGAGGTGCTCGCGGAGCAGGGCGACAAGGCCGGGGCGCGCCGCGCGCTCGAGCGCGCGCTCGAGCTCGACCCTGCCCTCGACGGTGCCCGCGAGCGCCTGAAGCGCCTCCGCTGGAGCTTCCTCGGATGAGCGAGATCGAACCCTTCGTCGGCATCGACCTCGGGACGACGAACTCCGTCGTGGCCACCGTGATCGACGGAGTTCCGCGCGTGATCGTCAACCGTGTCGGTCAGATCCTCACGCCCTCGGTCGTCGCCGTCTCGAAGAACGGGAAGAAGCTCGTCGGCACCATCGCGAAGCGCCAGGCGATCACCAACGCCGAGAACACCGTCTACGCGGCGAAGCGGTTGATCGGGCGCCGGTGGGGCGCGAAGGAGGTGGAGGACGCGCGGCGGGTGCTCCCCTACCAGCTCGTTCCCGGGCCGGAGGGGCACGACGTCCGGGTCGTCCTCGGGGGTCGGACCTTCGCCATCCCCGAGGTGAGCGCCATGGTCCTCGCGGAGCTCAAGGCGGACGCCGAGGCGTTCTTCGGACGGCGCGTCACGAAGGCGGTCATCACGGTTCCCGCGTACTTCAACGACGGGCAGCGGCAGGCCACCAAGGACGCGGGGCGCATCGCCGGCTTCGAGGTTCTCCGGATCATCAACGAGCCCACCTCGGCGGCGCTCGCCTACGGCTTCGGCAAGCAGATGGAGAAGAAGGTCGTGGTCTTCGACCTCGGCGGCGGGACCTTCGACATCTCGGTCTTGGACATCGGCAAGAGCGTCTACGACGTGGTCGCCGTGGGTGGCGACACCTACCTCGGCGGGGAGGACTTCGACCGCCGCATCATGGACTGGCTCACCTTCAGCTTCGCGAAGGAGAACCAGGGCATCGATCTGCGGCAGGACACCATGGCCCTGCAGCGTCTGCGGGACTCGGCGGAGAAGGCGAAGATCGAGCTGTCCTCGGTCCAGAGCGCTGCCATCCACCTCCCGTTCCTCGCCGCGGCGGGCGAGGGCAAGGCCGCCCTCCACCTGGCGAAGCAGCTCGCCCGCGACAAGCTCGAGGAGCTCACGAAGGACCTCGTCGAACGCTGCATCCAGGTCACGGAGCGGACGCTGCGGGATGCGGGCATCCGCGCGGCGCAGGTCGGGGAGGTTCTCCTCGTCGGCGGCATGACGCGGATGCCCCGGGTCCAGCAGGCGGTGAAGCAGTTCTTCGGGCGCGAGCCGAGCCGGGGCGTGCACCCGGAGGAGGTGGTGGCGCTCGGCGCCGCCATCCAGGCGCACGCGCTGCTCTACCCGCAGAAGGACCGCGAGGTCCTGCTGCTCGACGTGACGCCCCAGAACCTCGGCATCATGGTGGTCGGCGGGTACTTCGCCACCATCATCCCGAAGAACACCACCGTCCCCACGAGCCAGACCCACGTCTTCACGACGGTGCAGGACCAGCAGACCTCGGTGCGCATCGCGGTCCTGCAGGGCGCGAGCGAGAAGGCCATCGAGAACGAGCTCCTCGGCGAGTTCATCCTGGACGGCATCCGTCCGGCCAGGCGGGGCGAGGTGGAGATCGAGGTCGCCTTCGACATCAGCGCCGACGGCATCGTCGGTGTCTCGGCCCGGGACGTGGACACGGGCCAGAGGCAGTCCATCACCGTCACCGCCACCTCCGGGCTCACCGAGAACGAGCTGCGGCGCATCCTCGACGAGAACCTGGACGAGCTGCTCGAGCGCAAGCAGTCGGGGGAGTTCGAGCGCCTGCGCGAGCGCGCCCTCCAGATGATCGGCGAGATCGAGTCGCTCGTGCCGCAGGTCAGCGAGGCGCTCACCCGCAGCCACTACGGCAAGGACGCGCTCCAGAAGGCCGAGGGGGTCGTGGGCCGCGCTCGCGCCGCCATCGCCTCCCAGGACCTGCAGCAGATGGCGACGAACGACGAGCAGCTCGACCGGACCGTCCAGCTCTTCAAGGGTCTCGCTGGGGGCGGCACCGTCCCAGGCGGAGAGGGGTGAGGGGATGTCGACCGTGGCCGAGCTCCTCGACCAGGGCGTGAAGGCCTACACCCGCGGCCATGCGGACGAGGCCGAGCGCTGTTGGCTCGAGGTCCTGGAGCTCGACCCGCGGAACGAGCGGGCGCACGCGTACCTGCGTCAGCTCGGCGGAGACAGCCCGTCCCGTCCGGAGGTTCGCGCCGCCTCCTCCGGGTCGTTCGGTTCGCCCCACGTCCCGGCCGCAACGCCGCCGCAGGTCCCAGACGCAGCGCCGCCGCAGGCCCCGGCCGCCGCGCAGCCGCAGGCCCATGAGCCGCCGCGCTCCCCGGCCCCCCCGCCCGCGGCCCCGGCGCGGACCACCCCGCCGGCGGCCGCTCCGCCCGCGCCGGCGGCGCCCGCAAGGCCCGTGCCCTCGCAGCCGCCGGCCGCGTCCCAGCCTCCGGGCTACGCCAAGTCCCCCTGGGACGACGGCCCCGCGCTCGCCGCAACCATCGTCCTCGAGCCCGGCGGGGGCGTGGAGCTCGACGTCGTGGCGGAGAAGTCGGATCTGCGCCCGCTCGTGCCGGAGCGGCGCCCCGGGCCGGCCACCCCGAAGAACGACGTCGACGTGTGGATGGAGGGGGCGCGGGAGCTCTTCGCGCTCGGCGACTTCTCGGGATCGCTGGAGATGATCGAGAAGATCCTGAGGCTCGATGCGAACCACGCGGAGGCGCGCGCCTACCTGAAGCAGAACGAGGCGACCCTGATCGCCATGTACGAGTCGAAGCTCGGGCCGCTCACGAGCGTGCCACGCCTCGCCATCAGCGAGGAAGAGGTGATGTGGCTGAACCTCGACCACCGGGCCGGGTTCCTGCTCGCGCAGGTGGACGGGATCGTGAACTACGAGGAGCTCTTCGCGTTGTCGGGCTTGCCGCGCCTCGACACGGCCCGCATCCTCTCCGCGCTGCTCGCCGAGGGCGTCATCCGCTGACGACGCGGCGCGGGCCCCTCCCCTGCGTGGATCCATGGTATGACACGCCCGCCGCGGAGCGCGCCGCGCTCCCATCTGCGAGGAGAGTCCGCCTTGGCCAAGCCTGCGACGAAGCCCGCCACCCAAGCCCGGAAGGGAGGGCGAGAGGCCGGCAAGCGCAAGATCGTGCTTGCCTACTCCGGGGGGCTCGACACGAGCGTCATCCTCCGGTGGCTCGTCGAGAACTACGACGCCGAGGTGGTCGCCTTCTGCGCGGATCTCGGCCAGGGGGAGGAGCTCGCCCCGCTCGCCGGCAAGGCCAAGAAGACCGGCGCGGTGAAGTACGTCCAGCGCGACGTCCGCGAGGAGTTCGCCCGGGACTTCGTCTTCCCCGCCCTCCGCGCCGGGGCGGTCTACGAGGGCAGCTACCTCCTCGGCACGTCGCTCGCGCGCCCCATCATCGCGAAGCACATGGTGGACGTCGCCCGCCTCGAGGGCGCCGACACCATCAGCCACGGCGCGACCGGCAAGGGCAACGACCAGGTGCGCTTCGAGCTCACCGCCTACCAGCTCGAGCCGAACATCCGCGTGATCGTCCCCTGGCGCGAGTGGAAGCTGAAGGGGCGGTCCGACCTCATCGCCTATTGCCGCAAGTTCGACATCCCGGTGACCGCGACGCTCGAGAAGCCGTACTCGACGGACCGGAACCTCTTCCACTGCTCCCACGAGGGCGGGATCCTGGAAGATCCGTGGGCGGAGGCGCCGGAGCACATCTACCTCATGACCCGGGACCCGGCGAAGGCGCCCGACGAGCCCCTCTACGTGGAGATCGACTTCGAGGGCGGAAACCCGGTGGCCGTGGACGGGAAGCGGATGAGCCCGGCGCGCCTCATCGCGCGCCTCAACGACCTCGCCGGCGAGCACGGCGTCGGCCGCCTCGACATGGTGGAGGACCGCTTCGTGGGCATGAAGGTCCGGGGCGTCTACGAGACCCCCGGCGGAACGGTGCTCCACACCGCGCACCGCGCGCTCGCCACCCTGACGATGGACCGGGAGGCGCTCATCCTGCGGGATTCCCTCGTCCCGCGCTACGCGCAGCTCGTCTACAACGGGTTCTGGTACGCGCCGGAGCGGCTCGCCATGCAGGCGCTCGTCGACGACGTGAACCGCGACGTGACGGGCACGGTGCGCGTGAAGCTATGGAAGGGCAACTGCTTCGTCGCGGGCCGCAAGAGCGAGCGGAGCCTGTTCGACCCCAAGCTCGCGACCTTCGAGGCCGAGGACGTCTACAAGCAGAACGACGCCGAGGGGTTCATCAAGCTGCACGCGCTCCGGCTGCGGGTGCGGACGAACCGCGACCGCCGGCTCGAGGCGGCGAGGAAGCGCTAGGCGCGTCCCTAGTTCCGGACCACGGCCGTCCAGCGGCCGACGAGGACGAGCGCCCCGGCCTGGTTCCGGGTCTCCGAGCGCACGGTGAGGAAGTCGAGGGGGCCCTTGGAGCGGATCTCCACGACCTCCCCGGTGGTCTCGAGGACGTCTCCCGGGCGGACGACGGAGAAGTGCTCGAACTCCTGTTCGGCGTGGAGTAGGCGGACGAGGTCGATGCCGATCTCCGGGTCGACGCACGCCTCCGCGAACGGGCGCATGGCGAAGGTCACGCCGAAGGTGGGCGGCGCGACGAGCGCGCCGTACCGCGACCGGGCCGCAGCCTCCTCGTCGACGCTATAGGGGTGGGCTTCGCCCGAGGCCGACCCGAAGTGACCGGGGACACCCCCCGCCACGACGGTCGCGAAGTCCCGGATGCGCTCGCCGCACACGGTGTTGTGGAATGGGCCGTAGCGGCGGCCGACGTGGCGCGGGTCGACGGGCATCGTCACTCCTCGATGGCGGCCTCGGCGGCGGCGCCCTTCAGGACCTCCTCGCCGCGCTGGTTCACGGCATCCACCTCGACCCGCACGACGCCGCCCTCCACGGCCACGCAGCGCCCGCGAAAGGTGACGCCGTCCCCGACCACGACAGGCCGGGAGAAGCGGGCGCGGATCTTCCTCACCCGGCCGGGGTCGCCGAAGTACTGCGTGCAGGCGTCCGCGAGCCAGGCCATCGTGCACATGCCCTGGAGGATGGCGTCGGGGAAGCCGGCGACCCGGGCCACCTCCCGGTCGATGTGGATGGGGTTGAAGTCGCCGGAGACGGCGGCGTAGTACACGGGCAGGTAGCGATCCGCCGAGCGCGTGAGCTCGAAGGTGTCGCCCGCCCGGAAGTCCACGAGCTTCTTCAAGGGGCCTCCGACGGGGAGGAGCCCGCGACGGGGGCGTCGAGGGGATCCTCGACGGCCGCCTCGGACTCGTGTTGGCGACGCTTCTCGAATTCCTTCCGCACGAAGTCGATGAGCCGGTCCAGGTAGGCGGTGATCGGCGGGCAGCGGACGCCCGTCCCCTCCAGCAGGCGCAGGAGGTTCATCGGGTTGTAGAACGCGAGGTGGTTCACCGACTCGATGGCGGCGCGCTGCTGCCTGGAGAACCTCTCGAGGAGCGGAAGGCCCAGGACAGCCTCCACCATTCGGTGCGGCAGCGACACCGGCGGGAGCCGCTTGTTCGCGCGCGCGGCGATCATCTCGTAGACGCGCCGGGCGGAGAACGGCGCCGGGTCGACCACGTGCACCGTCGCCCCCACCGCCTCGGGGTTGCGCCCGATGGCAAGCGCCGCCGCCACCACGTAGTCCACCGGGACGACGTTGAGCGGGGCCACTCCGTCGCCCGGGAGCGGCAGAGGAACCGCGAGCGGGGAGGTGACGAGGAGGATGGCGAGGTAGTACGGCCCCTCGAACCGATCGATCTCGCCCGTCTGGGAATCGCCGACGACGATGCTCGGACGGAAGACCGTGGCGGGGATCTCCCCCATGGCGCGCCGGACCAGCACCTCGGCCCTCGCCTTGCTCTCCTCGTAGGAGTTCCGGAACCGCTGCCCCATCTCGAGCTCCTCCTCGAGGATGACGCCCTGGCGGTTTCCGGAGACGAAGGCCGTCGAGAAGTGGTTGAGCCGCCGCAGCCGGCGCGCGGCGCGCGCGAGCTCCAGGACGCCTCGCGTGCCCTCCACGTTCACGCGGCGGATGGCCCCGGGCTCGGCGTCGAGGTGGCTCAGCGCGGCGAGGTGCCAGACCTCCACGACGTCGCGCACGAGCGCCTTGAACTCCGTCCCGGAGAGGCCGAGGTGCATCCGCACGACGTCCCCCTCCCAGACCTCGGCGCTGTTCGCCCCGAGCGCTGCGAGCTCGCGGCGGGCGGCTTCCGCGGCGTGGGGCTCGACGAGCAGGACGAGCCGGTCCCGGCGCTCCGCCGTGAGGAGTCGCTGGACCAACCGCCGGCCGATGAAGCCGGGGTAGCCGGTGACGAGGATGGTCCCAGGACGGTCGGCCATGCCGTTCGGTCAATAGCGCGCCGGCGGCGCGTTGGGAAGCCTGCGGCCGAGACCCGAACGGAGGGCGGCGAGCACGCGGGCCGCCTTGGCCCTGAGCTCGTCCAGCCCCTCGACGTTTTCGACCACGACGTCGGCCCGGCGCGCCTTCTCCTCGATGGGGAGCTGGGCCGCGAGGCGCGCGTCCGCCTGGGCGCCCGAGATGCCGTCGCGCGTCATCAGGCGGGACCGCTGCAGGGCCTCGGGGGCGTAGACCACGACGACGCAGTCGACGGCTCGGTCGAGGCCGGTCTCGAACAGCAGCGGGACGTCGTAGAAGGCGAGGTCGTGACCGCGGGCGGCGAGCCGCGCCGTCTCCTCCGAGAGCCGCTCGCGGACGGCGGGATGGACGATGGCCTCCAGCCGGGCCCGGGCCCCGGGGTCCCGGAAGACGAGGTCGGCCATGGCCCGGCGGTCGAGCTCGCCCTCCGGCCCCACCGCCGCCTCGCCGAAGGCCTTCCGGATGGCGGCGAGCGCCGGGTTCCCGGGCCGCACCGCGTCCCGGGCCAGGCGGTCGGCGTCGATGACGGGTACCCCGAGCTGCCGCAGCGCGGCGGCGAAGGTGCTCTTGCCGCTCCCGATGCCCCCGGTGAGCCCGACGAGGCGCATCGCGGGGCTAGGGAGAGGGTGCGCCGGGCGCCTTCGGGGCCTTCGCCGGCTCGACCTTCGCGGGGCGAGGCGCGGGCGAGGCCGCGGCGCCTTCGGGGGGCTTGAATCGGATCGCCTCCACGACCCCGTCCTTGCCGAAGAACACCATGACGCCGATGGGCTTGTAGATCCACACCGGCCGGAAGTCGTCGGTGAAGATCTTCTGGGGGTCCTTCCCGTAGGTCCCGGTGACGGAGTCCTTGTCGAGCTGGGCGGCGGGGAAGACGTTGATCTCCGACACCACGCCGTCCTCCCCGACGAGGAACTGCGCCTGCCGGGTGCCGGCGATGGCCTGGTCTGCCTTGTAGACGAGCGCGGTGTGCCCCTCGAGCTTGCCCTTCGTGGAGGGCTCGCCGAACCGCGCCACCACGTCCGCCTGGGTGGAGACGCCGGGGGTGATGCCCTGCCAGGGGCGGGCGGATGCGGCGGCAGGCAGCGCGAGAGCGGCCGCAACGAGCGCGTTTGCCAGGTGACGCGAGGTCATGCGCCATTATACCTTTGCGCCCGGCATGCGCTTCCTGGGCCTCTTCGGCGTCCTCCTTCCGGCGACGGCGCTCTCGCAGGGCCTCGTCGGGCCTGAGACCTGCAAGGCCTGCCATCCCCAGGCCTACGACGCCTGGAGGGAGACGGCCCACGCGCGGGCCTCCGACGCCGTGCCGGCCGCGAGCCGCGCCGACCCCCGCTGCACCGCCTGCCACGCCCCCGAGCAGGAGCGAGGCGTGTCGGGCGTGAGCTGCGAGACCTGCCACGGCCCCGGACAGCTCTACGCCGCGAACCACGTCATGCGGGATCACGAGCTCGCCCGCCTCGTCGGGCTCCTCGACCCCGGGGAGCGCACCTGCCTCCGGTGCCACAACGACTCGACGCCATCGCTCGAGCGCTTCGACTACGCGAGGCGCCTGCCGCTCATCGAGCACGGCGGGGACAAGCGCGCCCACAGGGCCGAACCCCCGCGACCGGCTCCCACCCGCTCGCCCTGAGCCGGGACCGCCTCCGGCCCCACGGGGCCGGGCGGCGCCGGGTAGAGGCCATGGCCCTCCGCGTGCTCTCCGCCAGCTTCGTCAGGACCGCCACGTCGCGGGACGACTGGCCTCGCGAGGCACTGCCGGAGTTCGCGTTCGTGGGGCGCAGCAACGTGGGGAAGTCCTCGATGCTGAACGCCCTCTCGCGCAAGGGGGGCCTCGCCCGGGTGTCGAGCACGCCGGGCCGGACGCGCGCGCTCCAGTTCTTCTCGGTCTCCGTGCAGGCCTCGGGGGCCGACCCCGTGACCCGGGTCGCCTTCGCCGACCTCCCCGGCTACGGCTACGCCAAGGTGTCGAAGGGCGAGCGGGAGCGGTGGGGGGCGATGATCGAGACCTACCTGAAGGAGCGGGCGCAGCTCCGCGCCGTCGTGCTCATCGTGGACGGGCGCCACCCTCCCCAGCCGTCGGATCGAGAGGCGCTCGCGTTCCTCCGCGCCGGCGGGCGTACGGTCGTGGTGGCGCTCACGAAGATGGACAAGCTCTCTCGCCACCGCCGGCTGCCCGCGGTCCGGGCGGCGGAGCGCGACCTCGGGCTGCCGCCCGGAAGCACGGTGCCCTTCTCGGCGCTCGAGGGCAGCGGCACCGAGGCGCTGTGGGCGCGTCTGCTCGAGCTCGCGCAGGCCGCTGCGGACGGCTAGGCGCCGCCCGCCCTGCGCGCCTCGATCTCGGCGAGGAGCGCCTCGAGCCTCCGCTCCTCCCGAGACACGTCGAAGCCGACGTCCCGCGCCCCGTCCAGGACCGCGAGCAGGAAGGCGAAGAGGTCGAGGTGGGAGCGGGTCACCGGGTCCTCGGGGTGGTCGAGCAGGTAGTGCGCGAGGCGCCCCTCGGTGGCCGCGAAGTCCCGGAAGCAGACCACCGGGGGCAGGCCGGGGAGCGGCCCTGTGCTCGCCGTGGAAGGGGCGAATGCGAGGCCGACGTCCGCGAGGAGGACCTGGCGACCGTCGTCCCGCAGGACGGCGAGGTACGGCGCGCCGGTCTCGGCGTTCCGGGCCTCTGCGACGCGCGCCACCCGGCGCCACTCGAGGGGAAGGGCCTTCCCCGAGAACACGTCGTAGAGCGCCGGCGCCTCCGGGTCGTAGAGGATCGCCGCGGGGCGCTCACGGGCGAAGCTCTCGAGCGCAGCGCGCTGCGCGGTGCGGTCGCCGATGCCCTCCACTCAATCCTCCGGGGGCGACCATCCCACCTCGACGACCGTCAGCTCCGCCGCGCCGGCCGGGCGCTGCACGACCACGACGTCGCCGTGCTTCTTGCCGAGCAGCGCCCGCCCGAGCGGGGCGTCGACGCTGATGAGGCCGGCCGCGGCGTCGAACTCGTCGGGGCCGACGAGCCGATAGGAGCGCTCGGAGCCGTCCTCGTGCTCCACCGTGACCCAGGCCCCGAAGTAGGCGCGTCCGGAAGGGTGGGGGTGCGGGTCGACCACCGTCAGGGAGTCCATCCGCTCGGAGAGCTCCCGCAGCCGGCGGTCGAGCTCCCGAAGCCGCTTCTTGCCGTAGATGTACTCGGCGTTCTCGCTGCGGTCGCCGAGCGCAGCGGCGGCCTCGACCTCGGCCACGATGCGCGGCCGGAGCTCGGACCAGATCCGCTCGTGCTCGCGGGCGATCCGGCGGAATCCCTCGGGCGTGATGTAGCGCGGGGGCCGGGCAGGGGCGGGGGGCTTCGCGGGGCTCATCGGCTCGTCGAGGTCGAGTCATGGCGGGCCGCGGGCGCCCTGTCAACGCCCTCGCGCATCCTCCCGGTCCCGGGGGGAACTGGCGCACGGCAACGCCTGCGGCTAGTCTCGGCGCGGTGAAGGTGACCGACATCCTCCGGTTCGCCCGCGAGCGGGGCGAGCCGGTCTTCTCGTTCGAGTTCTTCCCGCCCAAGACGGAAGACGGCGAGCGTCAGCTGTTCGCGACGGTGGAGGCCCTGCGGCCGCTCGGCCCGGCGTTCGTGTCGGTGACCTACGGGGCCGGCGGCTCCACACGCGCCCGGACCGTCGAGCTCGTGAAGCGCCTGAAGCGCGACGTGGAGGTGGAGGCCGTCGCCCACATCACGTGCGCCGGCTCGTCCCGCGCGGAGATCGCCCACGTCCTCGACGAGGTCGCGGAGGCCGGTATCCAGAACGTCCTCGCGCTCCGGGGCGACCCGCCGAAGGGCGAGCGGGTCTTCGTGCCGCACCCGGACGGCTTCCGCTATGCGAGCGAACTGGTCGGCTACCTCCGCTCGCGCCCGGCGCAGTGGCGGTTCTGCGTGGGCGCCGCCGCCTACCCCGAGGGGCACGTGGAGACCCCGGACCTGACGCTCGACCTCGCCCACCTCAAGACGAAGGTGGAGGCCGGGGCGGACTTCCTCGTCACGCAGCTGTTCTTCGAGAATGGCCACTACTTCCGCTTCGTGGAGCGCGCGCGGGCGGCGGGCATCGCCGTGCCGATCCTCCCGGGGGTCATGCCGCTCACCAACGTGGAGCAGATCGAGAGATTCACGGCGATGTGCGGGGCGCAGATCCCCGCGGCCCTGCGGGCCGCGATGGAGGTCCGGCGGAGCGACGCCGAGGCCGCTCTCCAGCTCGGGGTCGCCTACGCGAGCCTGCAGTGCGCGGACCTCTTGCGCCGCGGCGCCCCCGGGATCCACTTCTACACGCTCAACCGCTCGCCGAGCTCGAGGGCCATCCTGGCCGCGCTCCGGGCGAGCGAGCCGTGGCGCGACCGCGCCTAGCCGACCGGTCTAGTTCGACAGGACGGGGGCGAGGCGCTCCAGGTCCTCTGCGCTCGCCTTCACGTACTGGAGCCCCACGTCGAAGCGCGCCGGGGAGCCATCGGGCAGCGCCTCGACCCAGGCCACCTCCGCGACCACCGTCACGCTGCCGCCGCCCGGGAGGAACACCTCCACCTCGAGCAGGCGCCCCTTCTTCTGCTTCTCGTCCGAGTAGGCCCGGAACCCGCCGAGCCGGTCGTCGGCGGTGCGCCGCAGCATTCCGATTGCGAACCAGGTCACGGGCCGGTGGAGCACCGGCGCCTGGACGCGCGGGAAGCCTCTGCGGTTCGCGACCCTGCGCATCTCGTTTCCCATGGCCCGAATCGCCCCCAGAAGGAGGTAGCGCCCCCGCGCCGCCCGTTCGGTGCCCGTGCCGTCCCCTAGAATAGGGGCAACATAGCCTCGCGCGCGAGACGGGGCAAAATCCCGCACCGCGAGTGGCGCCCGCGGCGATGTGCGCCTGCCGCGCACACGCTCCCGAGCGGAGCGAGGTGCCCGGTCCCGGGCGCGCGGCGATATCGCGAGCGGTCAGCTGCCGAGGAGGGACTTGAGCGTGGCGGCGAGCGAAGCCGCGTCGGGCAGCTTGCCACCCGGGGTGAGCTTGTCGACGAGGCCCGGCAGCGCCTTCGCGAGGGTCGACGCCACGGCGTCCGGGTGCAGGCCGTGCTGCGCGGCCCACTGCTGGATCTGCGGGTTCCCGAAGACCTGCTGGACCTGCTGAGCCGTGATGGGCAGGTTCACTCCCGTGCCCACCCAGGACTGGGCGACGTCGCCGAGCCCCTTGCTGGCGAGCGTCTGGACGAGTCCCGCGAGCCCGCCTCCCTGCGAGCTCCCCAGGGAGTTCAGGACCGTTCCGAGGAGCGCCGAGTGCGACGCGCCGGCGTTGCCGCCGAGGAGGTTCCCGGCGAGTTGATCGAGCAATCCCATAGCTGCCTCCCGCTCCCGGCCGACCGCCGGATCTGGGTTCGTCGTTAGCTCCGCACGCGGCGATTTCCACGAGCCTTGGCGGGCTGACCCCCAAAGGGGATTGCCAAAGGCCGCGGGCATTGGCAAGCCTCACCACCTCGCCTCACGCCTCAGACTCTTTCCCCGGGAGGGACCCTTGGCTCTGCTTCGCTTCTTCGCGCTGCTCTTCGCAATCAGCCTCACCACCTCGGTGTCCGCCCAGGACACGGTGACGTGCAAGGACGGGACGACGTCCAAGGGCGGCAAGGGCGCCTGCAGTGGCCACGGGGGCATCGACAAGGAGGCGACGGCCGCCGCGCAGGCCCCGGCACCCGCGGGGGAGGCGACAGTCGTCTGCAAGGACGGGACGACGTCCAAGGGCGGCAAGGGCGCCTGCAGTGGTCACGGCGGGATCGACAAGAAGGCGAAGGCGCCCGCAGCCGCCGCGCCGTCGCCGGCCCCGGCGGCAGCGCCCGCGCCCGCGACCTCGGGCGAGGCGACGGTGGTCTGCAAGGACGGAACGACGTCCAAGGGCGGGAAGGGTGCCTGCAGCGGCCACGGCGGCATCGACAAGAAGGCGAAGGCGCCGGCAGCAGCCGCCTCCGCGCCGGCCCCTTCGGCTGCTCCCGCGCCGGCCCCCGCCCCGGCGGCGCCCGCCACCCCGGCTGCCAAGGCCCCGGCGGCCCCGGCCGAGGGCTCCGGCGGGTCCGTGAACGCCGACCCGACGGGCGCGATCGCGAAGTGCAAGGACGGGAAGTACTCGCACGCCAAGCACCACGAGGGCGCCTGCTCGAGCCACGGCGGCGTCGCCGAGTGGCTGGACAAGAAGTAGCGGAAGGCCCCGCCGCCGAGCCGTCCGGTCCCGTATCGGACCCAAAGTAGACGCGAGCGGGCACCGCCGAGGTGCCCCGCTCGCGGGCTCCGCCGTGCCCCGGGCAGGCCCGGGAACGCGCGCCCTGCCGTCGTTCGGATGGGCTGCCGCGCCCGTGTGCCCGGCCGGGCGCAAAAGCGAGCCCAAGGCGAGCGAAAGGCGAGTCTCCAAAAGCCCCGGGGTGTGGTGAGATCTCCTTGGAGGTCCGCGGGAATGCAGGTGGGGAACGGGGTGGCGAGGTGGATGTTGGTCGCGGCAGTCGCCGCGTTCGCGTCCGGGTGCGGGGGGCGCGAGGACAACAGCGCGAGCGCCTACCAGGTTCCGCCCTACGGCCTTCGGGGGCAGATCGTCACGGCGGACGGTTCGCCGGTCGGAGGCGTGACGGTCCTGCTCGTGCAGTCAGCCGACGGAACCGTCATCGCCCAGACCACGAGTCACGCCGACGGGTGGTTCGGGTTCCTGGTGATGGACGGGGACTACTGGATCGAGCCGACCGAGAGCGGCCTCGACATCTCCCCCCCGAGCCGGACGGCCGACGTCGAGGGCGCGGACGTGAGCGTCCCACCCTTCGTCGCCCGCGCAGCCCCCTGACCCGCGAGGCCAGACCCGAAAGGGTGGTGCGGCGGCGCCCCGGCCGCGGATTGCAGCTGCAGGGGGGCTTCCCGGCGGCCCTCGAAACCATCTAGGCTTCCCCGAAGGGGGAACGCATGAAGCCCATGACGCTCGAGGAGGCCGCAAAGGCGATCCGGGCGATGCCCCGCGAAGAGAGACATCGCGCCCTGCAGGCCCTCGCCGACGCCGCAGGGGACGGCCTCGCGAGCGGCCCGAGCGCGGGCTGGACCATCCTCGACCCGCTGCAGTGCACACCCGACATGGCCGCCCACTGCGACTACCGCGGAGGGCCGGGCAGCGGCCGCATCTGCCTCGTCGCCGTCGACGGCCTCGACTGCCCCCACGCGGAGTACGTCCCGTAGCAGCCGGGCGGCTGACATCCGAGTCTCGCCGGTCGGCGGGTTCGCGACGTCCGGCGGTCGTGGGACTTCGCTTCCGTTCGAGCGTGCCGATGCTACGGGCATGAGGCCGCTCTCACCCCGCGTCGCGCCGGAGCCGCGCTCGACGGAGGCGGACGTGAGAGGGCTCGTGCCGCTCCGGGTGCTCCGATCCGCCCGCGCCGTCCCGCTCGCCCGCGAGACGCGCCACGGCCGCGCGACGCTCGTCGTCGCCATGACGGACCCGGAGGACGTGGGCGCCGTCGACGAGCTCGCCTTCGCCTGCGGGATGCCCATCCGCGCCGTTCGGGCCGAGGAGCGCGAGGTCCTGCGCGCCCTCGGGCTGTCTCCGGAGTCGGACGTCCCCGGCCTGGGGCCCATCGACCTCGGCCTCGGCGACGACGAGTCGGCCGAGGCCGCCGACTGGGTCGTTCCGGTGGCGGAGCGACCGTAGCGACGCGCCGCATCACGTCCGCGTGCAGCGGACCCCGCCCCGGTCCATCTCGGCAATGCACTCGTTGCAGGGCACGCAAGCCGACGCGCTCGCCGCACCGCTCTCCATCTTCCGCGGCAGGTCCGGGTCATGCAGCAGCGCGCGGCCCATGCCGACGAGGTCGAATCCCTCGCCGAGCACCCGTTCGATGGTCGGGCGGGACTTGATGCCTCCGAGGAGCACGAGCGGCAGGCGCACGGCGTGGCGCATCCGCCGCGCCTCGGCGAGGAGGAAGGCCTCCTCGAAAGGGTGCGCCCTCACGAGCAGCCGCCCGAACGCGAAAAGCCCCGCCTTGACCCACCACCTGTCCTGCACCGCCATCATGGGCCCGAGCGGAACGTCGCCGCGGAGCATGTAGAGCGGCGTGCGGGACACGAAGCCGGCCGAGAGGACCAGGGCGCCGGCACCCTCCGCCTCGAGGAGGCGCGCCACCTCCAGCGACTCCTCGACCTCGAGCCCGCCCGTAAACCCGTCCCGGAGGTTCACCTTCGCGAGAAGCGCCAGCCGCGGGGCCGAGGCTCGGACCGCTCGGAGGACCTCCACCGCGAGCCGCGCACGGTTCTCGAGCGCCCCGCCCCAGCGATCCCGGCGGCGGTTCGTGTAGGGCGAGAGGAATTGGGAGACGAGGTAGCCGTGGCCGAAGTGGAGCTCGACGGCGTCGAAGCCCGCCTGTTCCGCGAAGCGCGCGCCGTTGGCGAAGTCCTGCACGACGCGGGCGAGATCCGGCTCCTTCATCGGCCGAGCCCAGGCGAGGCCGTAGAGGTTCAGGCGTCGCGAGGCGCCGATCGGCCGCCCCCCGATGACCCGGCGGTTCGCGAAGTAGCCGCAGTGACCGATCTGGAGCGAGGCGGCGGCGCCCTCTCGATGGACCGCGTCCGTGAGCGCGCGGAGGCCCGGGACGACCTCCGGGCGGAGGAGCAGCTGGGTGCCGTAGCTTCGTCCCTCCGGGGAGACCGAGGCGTACGCGACCGTGGTCATGGCCGCGCCGCCTGCCGCCACCCGACGGTGGTGCTCGACGAGGGCGGGCGTGCAGGTGCCCCCGGGGCACATGCCCTCGAAGGTGGCCGGCTTCACGATGCGGTTGCGGAGCCTCAGGCCCCCGATCGTGAAGGGCGTGAATGCGAGCGTCATCGGCCAGCCCGTCCCGCCCGGCCGTGGGGCGCCCGACAGGCCGGCCTCGAACGCAGGGGCATGGGCCATTGTAGACTCGGGCGGCTTGCCGGGGTGGACCGCGGATGCCGCCTCCCCGGCGGTCCCTGGGGCCGCGGGGCTCCGGCACGCTATGGAGGCGGCGCGGTCGCCGCGAGGCTCCACCGGCGGGCGACGCGGCCGGTCCGGGTCGCGCGCCCGGGTGCGCGGCGCGGCGAAGGCCGCACCTCTCGCGTCGGGCCGGACGCGGGAGCCGGCCACTCCTTCGCGCGGACGTCCTCGAGCGCCGCCGCGTTCGCCGGATCCGCGAGCCAGGCTTCCGCGAGGACCTTCCCGAGACGCTGGCCGGCGAGCACGTCGCTCGGGTAGTGCAGCCCGCCGACCACCCGGTCGTACCCGATCTGGAGGCCGCACTCGAGGAGCGCGGTCCGGTGCGCGGGCGCGAGCCGCGAGAGGATGACGGCGAAGAGCGTGCCGCGCGTGGCGTGACCGCTCGGGAAGGAGTATCCCGCCTCGGTCTCGATGGCCGGCTTCACCTGCGGGTCGGCGACGAACGGGCGAGGCCGGGCGAACCTCACCTTCAGCGCGCGAACCACGTCCTGGCCGGCCTTGCCGGCGCGCGCGAGGAGCTCGTCCGTGAGCGGATGAGCGGACGCGTCGAATCCGCTCCCGAGGGCCCCCGCGTAGTTCGCGAGGCCGACCTGGACGTTCCGGGCGGCGCGGCGAACCTGCGAGGGTGTGCGGACCCTCTGCTCCCACAGGACGATCGCGAGGTCGGCCTTGGCGCCGTCCGACCCCGGCGCCGGAGGGGCCTCGACGGCGGCAAGCGCCTGCGGGGTCGGCTCTCCCGCTCGGGTGCCCGGGAGCGCTGCGAGGAGGAGCAGGGACAGTGTGGCGCGGCGGACGTGCATGTGCCCTCCGGGGAGGGCGCTCATCCTGTCACCGGTCGCGCGCTCCGGCCAGACCCCTCCGGGAACGGAGGGCGGACGCCGCGCGGGCCCGACATCGCCGGAGCCGAGGTGGGAGCGCCCCCCACCCGGGCGCGCCTCATACACCCTCTGTGCGATGGAAGGCGACCCACCGGTGCCGGCTAGACTCCACGGCGTCGGTGCCGCTCTCGGCCCCCTCGGCTCAGAGGTGAAATCCATGCATTCCCGGATGCTCGCGTCTCTCGCCCTCGCCGCCGCGGCGTGCGGGGCGTCGTCCACGTCCCCCACCGGCTCCCCGGGCGCCGGGGGGCTGTTCCGCGCGACCAACGCCTGGAACACGGCCGTCGACTCGGCCGCGCTCAGTGCGAGCTCCGCCACCATGCTCGCGGCCCTCGAGGCCGCCGGAGGCTTCGGTGGCGGCAAGATCCAGATCGACTTCTCCATGAAGATCCTGACGGCGGACGCGTCGACGCCCATGGTCGGCTTCACGCCCGCGCCGGGCTACTACACGCCGGACTGCGACACCGGCGTCCAGTTCCCGCTCCCGGCCGGCGGGGCGGTGGAGGGCGAGACGGGCTACGCCTGCACCCAGGGCGGCGACTGCCACCTCCTCGTCGTCCACCCCGGGCAGGGGAAGCTCTACGAGATGTACCAGGCGAACCTGGTCGGGGGCGTTCTTGAGTCGATGTGCACGGTCGTCTGGGACCTCTCGAAGAGCTACCCGCAGAATCTCCGGGGCGACCAGTGCACCTCGACGGACGCGGCGGGGCTCCCGGTGGCCGCGCTCCTCTTCACCGCGGACGAGGTCGCCGCCGGCTCCATCGACCACGCGATCCGCTTCATCCTGCCGAACGCGCGCATGGCCCAGGGGGTGTACGTGCGCCCGGCCACCCACGCGGGCGCGCCGAGCGGGGCGTCGGACCTCCCGCCGTACGGAACGCGGCTGCGCCTGCGGTCGAGCTACCCGATCTCCTCGCTCTCGGCCGGCGCCCAGGTCGTCGCGCGCGCCCTCCAGAAGTACGGGATGATCCTCGCGGACGGGGGGACGATCGCCCTCACCGCGGCCGACGACGCCTTCACCCAGCACAAGTGGGCCGACGTCGGCATCGACTCCCATTCGCTCGGGACGCTGCAGGTGAGCGACTTCGAGGTCGTCGGCGCGGGCGCGACGATCCCGCTCACGTACGACTGCGTTCGAAATGGCCAGTGACGGGCCGTCGGGGGGCGCGCCCCCCCCGGGGGTCAGGCGAGCTCCCGCAGGACGAGGATCACCTCGCGCCGCTTTCCGCTGGCCTCGACGACGAGCCGCACCTCCGCGCCAGGCTTTCGGGTGCGCAACAGCTCGCGCGTCTCCGAAAGGCTCATCCGGGAGGCGTCGACCCCGTCCACCGCGACGATCCGGTCACCTGCCCTGATGCCGGCCGCGTCCGCCGGGCCGCCGGCGAGGACGTCGACGACGGCGAACCCCGGGTTCCCTGCGTTGATCCACATCCCCGACCGGTCGAACGAATCCGCCACCCGGTCGTTCGCGTTCGGCTCGAGGTACATGCGCTTGGCGCCGTAGTCGAAGGTCACGTTGAAGCGCCGCAGCACGCCGCCGCCGACGTTGCCGGCCACGTACGGATCCGAGAAGGCGCCCTTCTCCTGGGCGGAGAGGAGGAGGACCGGGTCTCGCACCACGACCTCGCCGAGGCGGAGCTCGCGGGCGCGGGTCACGTAGCTGCGGGCCGGGCCTCCCACGCCCCACCCGGTGACCAGCACCGAGGTCGTCGCGTACTTCTTGCGGAGGTCGTGCTGCACCACGAACGGGCCGAGGAGGTCGACCGACGACCGGCTCCCGGTGTCGATGTCGAACTTGCCCGGCAGCCCGTCGAGCGCCCCCTCGACCTGGGGAATGTGGTTGTTGAACTGGAACGGGACGGCGATCCCCTTGCCCTGGTAGCGGAACGCCGACGGCAGCATGAGCACGAGCTGGCTCGAGCCGTAGTTCACTTCGACGACGAAGCGCTTGAACACCTCGTATCCGATGAGGCCGTCGACCGAGAGGCCCTCGACGTCGCTGAGCTGGCCCATCGGGTAGACGGCGAAGACCTGGTCGCGCACGGTCGCATCGCCCACGGCCACGGTCTCGACCCGCGCGAGGCCGATGTCCTCCGACTTCTCGCCCACGCCCCGTCCCTGGAGCGCCCCCTCGGTCCGGAGCCCGATCTTCTTCGCCACTTCCGGGGTCACGATGTTCGCCCCTCCGGTGTCGCACAGCAGGCGGAAGGGGCCCTGTCCGTTCAGCTTCGCCTCGATGTAGATGTGGTTGTTGACGAGGGCGAGCGGGACGGCCGTCGACGTCTTGCCCCCGGCGATCGCGAAGTCCGGGGGCGGGGGCGCCGGCATCGCGAACATCGCATCGCCCATGAGCTCGTTCAGGGCGACGTCGGTCACCTCGACGAGCTGGTCGTACTTCGCCTCGCCGTTCGTCGACCGGGACCGGAACGGGAGCTTGATGCCGCCCACCGCCCGGTAGTCCGACAAGAACGTAGTGCGGGTCTCGAGCGCCATCTTCTCGACGAAGCGGTCGACGAGGTAGGTGTTGGCGTCGATCCACATGTCGAACGGGCGCCCTCCCTCGGGCGTGATGGTGAGGACGAAGAGCGAGCGGTCGCCCTCCCGAGCGCTGCGCAGCGTCGCGGTGCTCCTCGCGCGCTCGGGGAACCAGTAGGCGACGCTGCGCCGGAAGGCCTCGTCCACCGCCCCCAGTCGCGTGTCGCCACCCGACTCCTCCCGCACCTGGCGGGACGAGTCCATGGACCACGCGGTCTTCCCGTCGAAGCCCTCCGCGCCACTCGCGGGGCCGAGGGAGAATCGATCCATGTAGCGGCCGTGAACGAGGTCCGTGTACGACTCCCCGGAGCCCGCGAGGCCCGAGGTGGCGAGCGTCCCCTTCTGGCGCATCGTGCGGACGCCGTTCCAGGCGTTGCCGCCCGCCGCATCCTTCGCTCGCGCGAGGACGTCGGAAGGGGCGGGGGACGGATCCGCGCGAGCGGGGCCGGCGGACGGGGCTGCCAGCAGGGCGAGGAGGAAGGGAAAGGCGAGCGGTCTCATCGGGCCTCCGGTTCGGGGGAACCTCGCGTCTACGGCGCGGCGCCCCCGATATTTCACCGGAGCGGCTCCGGCAAACCCTCCGCCCCGGGCGGCGCCGGTGCCTCTCGCACTCGAGGGGAGCTGCTAGGAGAGGACGCCCTTCGGCAGGTAGAGGCGGTCGAAGAAGTCGTCCGCTACACGCGCGAGCTGGGGCACGGCCGCCTCGAGGACCCGGGCGATCGAGTCGGGGTTCTCGAGCACCGCATCGAAGACGAACTCCACCCGCACGGGGCTGTCCACCACCGTGCGCACGAAGCGGAACGCGCGGTTGAGGTCGTTCGCGTGGTGGAGGAGGACCGCCAGGTCAGGGGCCTCGTGGTTCCCGAATCCCATCCCCGTCGTCACGCGCGCGTAGTGCGGATCGCGCTCGTCCGAGAACACGGCATAGAAGCGGTCCGGAGCGGGAAAGGAGAGCACGCCGATCGGGTCGTCGCCGGTCGGCGCCCTGACGACGGTCGGGATGAGCCCGGCGCGCCGGATGAGGTCGAGGTTGCGGTCGATGATGCGCACGGTGGCCCCCCGCGGCGCCTGTACGTCCCCGCCATTAGACGAGGCGAGGGGACGAATCTGACCGACTTGTGAAAGGGCGACCAGAGGGGGAGGCGATTGCCTAACAAATTCCGAGCAAACAAATTCTTACACCACGGCCTGGATCACCCCGGGCGACCGGGACGCGGACACCTCGGGTAGCCTCGGCGCGTGGGCGATCGCACCCTCGAGCGCATTGCTCGCGACGTCGAGCGCTGCCGGGCCTGCCCACGGCTCGTCCACTGGTGCCAGCGCGTGGCCCGCGAGAAGAGGCGCGCATACGCGAACGAGGACTACTGGGGGCGCCCCGTGCCCGGGTTCGGCGACGCGGAAGCCCGCCTGCTCGTGGTCGGGCTCGCGCCCGGCGCGCACGGCGCGAATCGGACCGGGCGGATGTTCACGGGGGATGGCTCCGGGGACTTCCTCTATGGCGCCCTCTTCCGCGCCGGCCTGGCGTCGAAGGGGGAGGCCATTCGCCGCGGCGACGGCCTCAGGCTCCGCGGGGTGTTCGTCACGGCCGCCTGCCGGTGCGCTCCCCCCGGAAACCGGCCCCGGCCCGACGAGCTCGCGCGATGCGCCCCCTTCCTCGACCGGGAGTTCGAGGCCCTTCGCCGCGTTCGCGCCGTGCTCGCCCTGGGTGCCGTGGCGTGGGACGCGGTCGTCGCGCACCTGGCGCGGACCGGGAGAGCGGTCCCGCGCCCGCGCCCGTCCTTTGGCCACGGTGCGGAGCTGAAGCTGGAGGGCGCGCCGCTGGTCGTCGCGAGCTACCACGTGTCGCGACAGAACACGCAGACCGGGCGGCTCACGCCCCCGATGTTCGACGCGATCCTGGCGCGCGCCGTGGCTGCCACTCGGCTTGCAGCCGGGCCGAGCGCGGCGCCTGGCTCGACGCCTTGCGCGACGTAGGCGGCGACCCGCATAGGCCCGAGCTCGATTCGGGGTCGGACTGGCCTTCGCGTTGGTGCCGTCCGGGGCCGGCGCGTGGTAGCGGGCGGGCTCATGGCGTTGGCACGGTGCATCCCGAGCGCTCGGTCCCCGGACGCTCGGCTCCGCACCGAGGCCACTTCCCCCTCGTCCTGGCCGGCCGGGCCGCCGACCCCCAGCCGCAAGCCCGCGGCGCTCGACGTCGCGGTGCGCGCGGGGATGCCGTAGGATGCGCCGTCCCCTGCCGCCCGCGGCAAGAGGAAGGAGCGTCCCCTTGAGCCGGTGCCTCGTCGCTGCGGTCGTGCTGACCCTCGGAGCCTGCGCGACCTCCCGCCCGCCTCCCGCCGGGCAGCCAACCACCCCCGCCAGCGTCGAGGCTCGCCGGGACGCCCTGAAGGCCCTGCTCGCCGAGCACTGGGACTACGTTCTCGCGCAGTCGCCCGAGTACGCCTCGATACTCGGGGACAAGCGTTTCAACGATCGCTCGAGCGACCTCTCCGCGGCGGCGGTCGCGGCCCGAGTGGCCAGGACGCGGGACTACCTGGCCCGATTCGAGGCCATCGACGCCTCGGGGTTGCCCGAGCAGGAAGCGCTCACCCAGGCGCTCATGGTGCGCGAGCTGCGGCGCAGCCTCGACGAGGCCCGCTTCGAGGACTGGAAGATGCCGGTCAACCAGATGGAGGGCATCCACCTGCAGGCGGCGCGTTTGCCGTCGATCCTCTCCTTCCGAACCGTGAAGGACTACGACGACTACCTGGCGCGAATGCGGTCCTTGCCGCGGCAGTTCGCCGACGTCGAGGCGAACATGCGCCTCGGAGTGGAGGCGGGCCTCGTCCCTCCCCGCTTCCTGCTCGAGAAGGTCGCCGCCCAGGCCGAGGCCATCGGCACGGAAAGCCCGGAGCAGTCCCCGTTCGCCGCGCCGCTCGCGAAGATGCCGGAGGACACGACCGCCGCCGAGCGGGAGCGGATCCGGAAGGCCTGGCTCGCGGTCATCCGCGACGACGTGCTGCCCGCGTACCGGGCGTTCGCGCGCTTCGTGAGGGAGGAGTACGCTCCCCGCGGCCGGGCGGAGCCCGGCCTCTGGGCGCTTCCGGACGGTGCCGCGCGCTATGCGAGCCGGGCGAGGCGGTTCACGACGACGCAGCTCGCCCCCGCCGAGATCCACGAGATGGGCCTCCGCGAGGTTGCGCGGATCGAGGCGGAGATGGTGGCGGTGGCGCAGCGGGCAGGCTTCCCGGACCTTGCGAGCTTCCGCGCGGCGCTCGCCAAGGACCCCCGGCTCAAGCCGACTTCCCGCGAGCAGATCCTCGAAATCTACCGCGGGTACCTCGACGGGATATCCCCCGAGCTCCCGAGACTCTTCGGCCGCCTTCCCAAGGCCGGGTTCGTGGTCGTGCCCGTCGAGCAGTTCCGGGAGAAGGCGGCGGCCGCCGCCCAGTACATGCCGCCCGCGCCGGACGGGTCCCGTCCCGGCCGGATCGAGGTGAACACCGGCGACTTCGCGCAGCGCTCGACGCTGGCGATGGAGTCCACCGCCTATCACGAGGGCGTCCCCGGACACCACCTGCAGGGGTCGATCCAGCAGGAGATCCCGGGGCTGCCTCCTCAGCGCCGCCTGTGGCTCTGGTACAACGCCTACGGCGAGGGCTGGGCACTCTACGCGGAGCGCCTCGGCGAGGAGGTGGGTCGCTACAAGGACCCCGCGAGCTACTACGGCCACCTGCAAGACGAGATGCTCCGGGCGATGCGGCTCGTCGTGGACACGGGCCTTCACGAGAAGCGCTGGACCCGCGACCAGGTGGTTCAGTTCTTCCGCGATCACTCGTCCATCGACGAGGTCGAGGTGCAGGCGGAGACCGACCGCTACATCGCCTGGCCCGGTCAGGCGCTCGCCTACAAGGTGGGGGAGCTCAAGATCCGCGAGCTCCGGGAGCGCGCCCGCAAGGCACTCGGCCCGACCTTCGACGTCCGCCAGTTCCACGACCAAGTGCTCGGGGCGGGCGCCCTGCCGCTCGACGTCCTCGAGGCCCGCATCGACGCGTGGGTTGCGGCCCAGGGCGGTGCCCGGCCGACAAAGTCCTGAGCGACGCATCAAGGGTTGTGGGGCTGTCACTTGCGGCACGGAGGCGCGGAGCGGCGTGAGGACGACCGCGGCGGCCACGGTGGCCGCGCTCCCTTCCGGGCAGTCCATGGGGCCTGACCGGGCCCCGGGGTGCGCCGAGCCTTTGCGCTCCGCCTTTCGGTCCAGCCGCGGATGGCCACGAAGAACGCGGGGACGAAGAGGGCGGCGACATAGGTCGACGCGAGCCTGCCGCTCGCCACGGGCCGTCCCGGCGGCGCAGGTCGATCGCCAGACCACGGGAGGCGGCGTCGCCGTTGGCGCCGGCGGCAACCACTCAGGGCGGCGGTTCCGTCGGTGGCCTCGGGAGAGGGCCGACGCGAAACGTCGTCGCGACGTCCTCGAAGGTGGGGAGGTCGAGCTCGTAGTAATGGCGGGCCGGCGCCGCGTACAGGATCCAGTAGACCCAGTCGCCGGAGATCGCGCCCAGGACCAACGCGCGCACGGGCATGCCGCGAGGGTCGACGAAGGCCATCTCGGCGCGGAAGCCCGGCAGGCCCGCCACGGGGACTCCGGAGAAGGCGACGACCTCCGGAGGAGAGGCCTCGCCGCCCAGCGAGGAGGAGACGATGAATAGGGCCCGCCCGGAGCCACTCCCCCCCGAGCCGTAGAGTGGAAGCCGCTGCCAAGCCGCGAGTGCATTGAGGGCGGGCGAACCTTCGGGTCCGAGCGCCGTCACGCCGGCGGCGATGCACTGTAGCCCGGGTCCGTCGCGGCTCGCGGCGATGAAGCCGTTCGTCGAGCTCGGTCCGCGAGATAGCACCATCCAGCCAGGGGGGAGCCTGAGCGAGAAGCCGGCGGAGGAGCGAATGGCGCCCGTCGCCGGCCGCCACGTCGTCGTGGGCGTGGCGCAGGCGCAGAGGGCGACGAGCGCCCCGATCGGCGCGCGCCTCACCGCGCCTCCTGGGCCGGCCCGCCCGGAGGAGGCGGCGCCGGCTGGCGCGGCGGCATCTGCTCCGTCGCGCCGTGGGTGATGGACGCGGCCCCGGACTTCACGCTCACGTCCCCGCTGCTCGAGTCGCGCACGCCGAACCAGAGGAGGTCGCCCTTCGCGTCGACGAGCCCGACGGCGAGCCAGTCCTCGCCGAACTGGGGCGTGTACACGCCCCCGCCCCCGAGGATGGCGAGCAGCGCGGAGGTCACCGTCTTGCCCACCTCCGACGCGGTCCGGCCGGCGGACGAGTTCTCCCCGTGGCCCACGGCGAACACGAACCCGTCGACCCCGTAGGTCGCGGCGAGGCCCGACAGGTCGCCAAGGGAGTACTGGAAGCGGGCCGCCGGCGAAACGAACGGGATTACGTAGTTCGCATAGACGGCGTCGCGCGCAACCGCACCGAAGAGGAGCAGTGCGTCGTCGAGCTCCGCCTCCGTCTCGAGCGAAGACACGACCGGGAAGGCCCGGATGCCCCGGGCCTCCAGCTCCGCCGCGATCGCCTGCGCGAGCTGCTGCTGTGCGGCATGCGTCCACTCCGGAACCTCGCGGAGGTTCCCGGCGGAGTCGAGCTCGTAGACCGGGACCACCGGCTCCACGACTCCCACGGTCGCGAGCGCTCGCCACCGGACCGCTGCCTCGGGATGGGTCCGGGGGCCCGGCCCGCCCGCGCAGCTCGCGAGGAGCGCGACGAGGGTCGCGAAGCGCGAGGCGTCGTGGTGCGTCGACAGGGACGGTCCTTCCAGTTCGGTCGGGACCAGTCTAAGCCATCGCCTGCCGCTTCGCCTGCGTCTCCGGGCTCGTTGCGGTGGCTCGCGGCGTCACTCGACCCCCCGCGGGATCATGACAGCCACCGGTGAACCTGCTGTACTCGGCGGGCCGCGGCCTGCGGAGGGCCGAGCACCGGAGGACCGATGCCGAAGCCCCCTCGACCCTGGACCGTCCTTCCGCACCGCCCCCTGGAGCGACTCGAGGACAACCTGTATGCGATCGAGGGCTACGTCCCCGGAGTCCCCGGGCTGACGCGGAGGATGGCCATCGTCCGCCGGACGGACGGCAGCTTGCTCTTCTACAACGCCGTGCCGGTGGACGAGGAGGCGCTCGCGGCCATCCGCGCGCTCGGGACTCCTGCGATGCTCGTCGTCCCGCAGCATCTGCACATGATCGACGCGAACGCGTTCCGCGAGCGGCTCGGGGTCCGCGTGTATGCGCCGCGGGCGACCCGGGACCTCGTCGCCCGGCGGGTCGCGGTGGACGGAGCGTTGGAGGACATCCCGCCCGATCCCGCCGTGTCGATGGCCACCGTGGCCGGCTTTCGCACGGGAGAGGCCATGGCCATCGTCCGGAGCGGCGAACGCGTCAGCCTCGTCGTGGCCGATGTGGTGTTGAACGTGCCAAACGGGCCCGGGCTCCGGGGCCTCGTCTTCCGGGTCCTGGGCCTCACGGGGGACCGGCCGAAGCTGCCGGCGCCGATCCGCCTGCGCGTGCTCCGCGACCGCGGTGCCCTCTGCAGCCAACTCGAGGGCCTGTCCCGGTTGCCGGGGCTCGCGCGGATCGTGACGAGTCACGGGCCTATCGTGGCCGACGATCCGGCCAAGGCCCTGCGGGAGATCGCGGCGAGCCTCTAGGGGTACGCTCGCGGGCGGGACGCCTCCGGCAGGCCCGGAGGCGCCCGCCTGCCTTCGCTACTTCTTCGGAGCCGCGACCGCGATGACGACGGCCTCGGCGAAAGTGACGTCGACGTCGTCGCCGACTTTCAGCCCCTTGAGGGCGTCCGCGCTCTTCGCCTTGATCGAGAGCTTCCGGCCGTTCGGGCCGACGAGGGTCACGGAGGCCTTCTTCGTGTTGATGGCCGTGATCTTGGCGGCCACGCGGATGACGTCCTCCGCGCCGATGGCGCCCTTCTCGGCCGCCACGGCTTCCACGGCCTCTGCGCCGGCTGGGCCCGACTTCGGGCCCTTGAGCGAGATGGCGACGCCCTCGATCGCCTCGATGCCGACGACGTCGCCGGCCTTCAGCTTCGAGAGGTTCACCTTCGGGTTCACGTGGTAGGTGCGGGTGGCGCCGCTCGGGCCCCGCAGCGTGACGGTGTGCTTCTTCGCGTCGACGGCCTTCACCGTGGCCTCGGCCACGAAGCCGACGGCCTCGCTCACGCCCGCGACGGTCGTCCCGGCGCCCGGGGCTGCAGGAGCCGCCGGGGCGGCCGCGGGTGCGGCCGGAGCCGCCGGGGCGGCCGGGGCGGGCGCCTGGGCCAGCGCGGGCGCGGCGAATGCGGCGGCGACGAGAACGCTCAGCATCTTCTTCATGTCATTTCCCCTTGAGATTGCAGGTGGTTTTGCGCTTCCACGCCGCCGTCATGTGCACGCCGCGTGCCGAGCGCATGTCTGATGATTTCGAGCAAATCTGGCGTGGCCTGCCCCTTCTGGATAAGGAAATGCGCCCCACGTCAGGGCCGGCTGTCCCTGTTTTCCTCACGCGTTTCAGGCAGGGGAAGGGCGCCATCGGTTGCCCTCGTTGGCTTGGCTCACGTGCCTCGCCGGCGAGACCCTCGCCAGAGGAGACCCCGAAGGGACCGACGCTTCTTTGCGGAGGCGCACGACGCGTGCAACGCTGCGGCGAGCGGAGGAGAGGCATGGCGAGCACGAGCGAGCACGCACCGGATCTCTGGATCCGAAGCGAGGCGATCAACTCGTCCCTGAACGGGATCGCGTTCGCGACGCTCGACGGCACGCTGACGTCGGTGAACGCCGCGTTCCTGCGGATGTGGGGCTACGACCAAGAGCGGGACGTCGTCGGGCGCCCCGTCACCGACTTCTGGATGGCGCCGGAGAAGGCGGCCAACATCCTCGCCGCGGTCGGGGTCGGGGGCGAGTGCTACGGCCAGCTCGTCGGTCGCAAGAAGTCCGGCGAGCCGTTCATCGCGGAGCTCAGCGCGAGCATGGTGCGCGACGCCCAGGGGCGGCCGGCCGCGCTGATGGGTTCGTTCATCGACGTCACCGAGAGGACCCGAGCGGTCGCCGCGCTCCAGAAGGACGAGGAACGCCTGCGCCAGGCCATTCGGTGCGCGGAGATCGGCATCTTCGATCACGACCAGGTCGCCGACGTCATCTACTGGTCGCCCCGACAGCGCGAGATCTACGGTGTGGGTCCGGACGAGGTGATCACCCTGGCGGTCTACATGGAGGCTGTGCATCCCGAGGACCGCCCCCGCATCGGCGAGGCGGTTCGGCGCGCTCACAGCCCCGGGGGCGACGGGACCTTCGACGTCGAGCACCGCATCACGCGCCGCGACGGGGCGGTCCGCTGGCTGACGACCCGTGCCCAGACCTTCTTCGAGGGAGAGGGCCAGGGTCGCCGTCCCGTTCGCACGGTCGGCGCGGTCCGCGACGTCACGGAGAGCAAGCTCGCCGAGGACGAGCGACGCCGGCTTCAGGAGCAGCTCGCCCAGGCACAGCGGCTCGAGTCGGTCGGGCGCCTCGCCGGAGGGGTGGCCCACGACTTCAACAACATGCTCGTCGTCATCCTCGGGAACGTGGAGCTGCTCAAGCGCCAGGTCGAGGGTCAGGCCTCGGTGCTGTCCGACCTGCAGGAGATCGAACAGGCCGCCCAGCACGCGCGGGAGCTGACGAGGCAGCTGCTCGCGTTCTCCCGACGACAGGTCATCTCCCCGAAGGCCCTGGACCTCAACGAGCTGCTGTCCGGGCGGCAGAGGACTCTGGCTCGGCTCATCGGCGAGGACATCCAGCTCGCCTTCTTGCCGGCGCAAGACCTCTGGCGTGTGTCTCTCGACCCGTCCCAGTTCGAGCAGATCCTCGTCAACCTGGTCGTCAACGCCCGCGACGCCATGCCACGTGGCGGGCGGCTGACGATCGAGACCGCAAACGTGCGGATCGACGAGGCCTATTGCCGCCTGAATGCCGGATTCCGGACGGGCGATCACGTGCGACTGTCGGTGAGCGACGAGGGCGTGGGAATCGACAAGGAGACCTTGCCCAGAATCTTCGAGCCGTTCTTCACCACGAAACCCCTCGGCAAGGGGACGGGACTCGGGCTCGCCACCGTGTACGGCATCGTGGCCCAGAACGGCGGGGTGGTGCACGTCTACAGCGAGCCCGGCCGCGGCACGACCTTCAAGATCTACTTCCCGCGCCTGCTCGCGGCGGGCGAGACCGGCTTGACGGAGGAGCCACTGCCGCCGCTGCCGGCCGGGGCGTCCGTCCTGGTGGTGGAGGACGACGACATGGTCCGCCGGGTGGCCTCCAGCATGCTCGCGGGGCTCGGTCTGCGACCGCTGCCGTGCCGAGGATGGAAGGAAGCCCTCGAACTCGCCAGTGAACTGGAGAACCGCATCGACATTCTGCTGACCGACGTGGTGATGCCCGAGATGAGCGGAAGGGCCCTGCGGGACAGGATATGGGCGCTCCGCCCCGGCCTCCCCGTGCTGTTCATGTCGGGGTACACGACCAACGTGATCGCTCACCACGGAGTTCTGGAGGCAGGATTGTACGTTCTCCAGAAGCCGTTCAGCCAGGCCGAGCTCGCGAAGGCGCTCGCAGGCGCGCTGCGCACGGCGTGAGTCCGCCGAGGGCGGCGTGGGCGTCGGGGCAGCGGGCAGGAACGGAGTGGTCCGGCCGCTCCTTCAGAAGAGCCAGCCCATCTCCAGGAGCGTGAGGATGGGGACGCCCGTCTTCAGGTAGCGGTCTGCGTTGTCCTTGGCGGTCTGGAGCGTGTCGCTCAACGGCCCCGACAGGCTCGACGTGTAGTTCAGCGAGAAGCCGTAGCCGAGGTTCAGGCCGAAGAAGAGCCCGAAGTCGAAGTCCCACACCCAGCCGATCTGAGGGCCGAGGTACATGCTCTTCACGACCAGCGTCGCCGTCTGACCGCCGACGGACTGGGTGCCCGTGAGGCTGTAGCTGCCGAGAACCGCACCGACGAAGAAGGATCCGCGGAACGGGAAGGCGCGCAGGCCGGCGCTCCAGCTCTGGACCCCGAGCGAGTAGCCGTTGAACGTCGTGTTGTTCGGGTACACCCCGTACTCGAACGAGGCTCCGACGTAGCCCACCACCTTGAGTTCCCCTCCGACCATGACGCTCGGAGGGAAGAGAAGAGTGGCCGTCGCCTTGGGCCCGATCAGGATGCCCGGGATGAGCCCCTCGGTGCGTGGCCCGTCCTTGCGTTGGGCCTGTGCGGGCGGCGGAGGCGCCGGCGCCGCCTCGGCCGCGGGTGACCTCTCCGCCGGCTGTCCGGCCGGGGCGACTGCGGGCGCGGGCGGCGGCGCGGCCGCCGCTTCGACGTCTGCGGTCGCAGCCGCTGCGCCGGACGCCGGGGCCCCCGCCGTCGAACCGGCGGAAGCGGCCGCAGCCGCCGTGGCCGCCGCCGCCGAACCCACCACCGGGGCCGGCTCGGGCGATGGAGTCGCGACGGGGGGCGTGGCTGCGGCAGCGGGCTGCGCGATCGCCTCCGCGGCCGCCGGAGCCAGGGGCAGAGCGCCCTCCGAGGTGGTCGCGCGCACCGCCAGCAGGTCCGCGACCTCGGCCGCCGTTGCCTTCAGCGTGGCGCGCGGGAGCGAGCCCGTCGACGTGAGAGCGAGGGTCCAGGTGCTCGCCGGGGTCTCGGAGTTCGTGATGAGCGCGAGCCACAGCGTCGCAGTCCTGCCCTTCTTGACGACGGATCCGAAGAGGAACCCGCTGACCGCGCGGCCCTGCATCTTGGACAGGTCCACGTGGCCGCCGGTCGTCACCTGGGAGCGCTTGGCGCAAGCGAGGCGGGAGCAGATCTCCGACCGGAGCTGCCCCGAGAGGAGAGACTTCGGGTCGCCCTGGATCGCGCCCATCGCGATCCGGGCGAACGAGAGCGGAGCGCTGCGGGGACTCGGCGTGGGCACGGCGGTGGTGCGGGGCTGCGCGGAGCGCGAATCGGCTCCCCCTATCTCGGACCAGACGTCGTCGACGACCGCGCCCATGGCGGTGCTCGCGACGCGGCCATCGCCCTGCACGGGGAGGTTCCAGGTCTTGGAGGGCCGCTCTGACGTTTCGAGCAGCGCGAGCCAGAGCTTCGTGGTTCCGGGCTTCGCGGTCACCGCGCCGAAGACGAACCCCGAGACGCCCCGGGCGCGCATCTTCGCGAAGTCGACCTTGCCGCGGGTGACGACCTGCGAGCGTGGGACGCACTCGAACGTGGCACAGAGCGCGGACTGGAGGTGTCGAGACACCACCGAGCCCTTGTCGCCCTGGACCGCGCCGATGGCGAGTCGGATAGCAGATGCGTCGGCGGGCGCCGGAGCGGCGAGGACCGCGAGCGCGAGCATCCCGCCGAGTGGCATGCACATGGGACCTCCTCCTCGTTCCAGAGCCTAGATCGCCTGGCGCGGCGGAACACGTTTTGGGGCCTGCGCGGGATGGCCCAGCCGTCGGCGCCACGGCCGCGAGATGTGCGGCGCACGGTCGGCGCATCACACCTCGACACACATGCCCGCCGGTCTCGGGCAGGCGGGTCAGCCGAAGCCCAGGACCGGGTGAGGCTGGTATGGCCTCTCGAGCGCCTCGACCTCCGCGGGCGAGAGGCGGACCGCGAGGGCGGCGACGGCGTCATCGAGCTGGCCCGGCTTCGTGGCGCCGACGATGGGCGCGGTGACGAAGGGCTTGCCGAGAAGCCAGGCGAGGGCCACCTGCGCGCGCGGGAGCCCCCTGTGCTCCGCGACCTGGCCGAGCGCGTCGACCACCGGCCGGTCGATGTCCTCGGTGCGGCCGTACATGGCGTTTCCGAAGCGGTCGGTCTGCGCGCGCTTGGTCGTCTCCGACCTCCAGGATCGGGCGAGGCGTCCGCGCGCGAGCGGACTCCAGGGGACGACGCCGATCCCCTCGGCCTGGCAGAGCCCGATCATCTCGCGCTCCTCCTCGCGGTACAGGAGGTTGTAGTGGTTCTGCATGGAAACGAAGCGCGTCCACCGGTGCAGGTCGGCGAGATAGAGCGCCTTCGCGAACTGCCACGCGTACATCGAGGAGGCGCCCAGGTAGCGGACCTTGCCCGATCGCACCACGTCGTTCAGGGCGTCCAGGGTCTCCTCGATCGGCGTCTCCGGATCCCACCGGTGGATCTGGTAGAGGTCGACGTAGTCGGTCTGGAGCCGCCGGAGGCTCTCGTCGAGCTCGTGGAAGATGGCCTTGCGGGAGAGCCCCCGGCCGTTCGGCTCCTCGCGCATGACGCCGTGAACCTTCGTGGCGACCACGACCGACTCGCGCCGGGCGTTGCGCTTGAGGAACCGGCCGAGCACCTCCTCACTCGCGCCGCTCGCGTAGACGTTGGCCGTGTCGAAGAAGTTGATGCCGAG
This sequence comes from Anaeromyxobacteraceae bacterium, assembly GCA_035543235.1. Taxonomy (GTDB): domain Bacteria; phylum Myxococcota; class Myxococcia; order Myxococcales; family Anaeromyxobacteraceae; genus DATJZG01. The sequence continues at coordinate 61,951 of DATKJV010000053.1, forward strand.
GTCGAGCGCCTGCCGCAGGAAGGGCTGGCTAGCCTCCTCGTCGAGGCTCCAGGCATGGCGCCCTCCCAGGAGCTCGCCGGATGCAGGTGTCCCGTAGCTCATGCAGCCGAGGCAGATGCGCGACACCTTGAGGCCGGTCCTGCCGAGGTTGACGTAGTCCATCGTGCATCCTCCGTTCGTGTCAGGGCGTGAACGCGTCGATCACCTGCGGCTTCACCTGCACGTCGGCCAGGCTCGAGGCGTCCCACCCGCCGCCGAGCGCCTTGACGAGGAGCACGGCGGTGACGAGGCGCTGACCCTGGATGACGGCCGCCTCCTCCTCGTTGGCGAGCAGGCTCTGCTGCGCCACCACCACGTCCAGGTAGCTCACGAGGCCGCCGTTGTAGCGGGAAGTGGCGAGCTCCAGCTGGCGCCGGGCCGAGGACACGGCGTCCGCCTGCGACTTGCGCGCCGTGTCGAGGACCTGCAGGCCGGTGATGCTGTCCTGCACCTCGCGGAAGGCGTTCAGCACCGTGGACCGGTAGGACGCCACGGCGGCCTCGTAGGCGGCCTTCGCGCCGTCGACCTGGGCGGTGTGAGCGCCGCCGTCGAAGATGGTCTGGGCGAGAGCGGCCGCGAGGGCCCAGAATCCGCTCGCCGGGTTGAAGAGCTGCGAGATGTTGACGGAGTTCCAGCCGCCCTGGCCGTAGAGCGTGAGCGAGGGGAAGAGGGCGGCCGTCGCAACTCCGATCTGGGCGTTTGCCGCCGCCATCTGGCGTTCGGCTTCCGCGACGTCCGGGCGGCGCTCCAGCACGTCGGAGGGAAGGGCGAGGCCGATCCCGGGGGGCTCCGCCGCGAGCTCTCGCGACGCCAGGTGGAAGGCGGGAGCGGGCCGTCCGACCAGGACCGCGATCGCGTCCTCGTACTGCCTGCGCTGGCGCAGCAGCAGCGTGGCCTGGGTCCGCGTGGTGTTGTACAGCGTCTCCTCCTGCGCGACGTCGAGGCTCGAGGCGATGCCGCCGGCGTGGCGAGCGGCGATGAGCTCGAGCCCCTTTCGAATGTTCTCGACGCTCCGGTTCAGGATGGCGATCTCGGTATCTAGTTGGCGCAGCGTGAAGTAGTCGGCCGCCAGCTCCGCCGTGAGCGAGAGCCGAACGTTCTCGAGGTCCGCGGCGCTCGCCTGGTACGAGGCCTGGGCCGACTCGATGGAGCGGCGCACGGACCCGAACAGGTCCACCTCGTAGCTGAGCGTGAAGGGCAAGAGGTAGTTCGACTGGGTCACCGGCGTGAGGGTCGCGGTGCTTCCCGACGGCCGGTTGCCCGAGTAGTGCTCGACCCCGACGAAGGGTGCCGTTCCGACGGTCGGGAACAGGGCGGCGTTCTGCACGGCGGCGGCGGCGCGCGCCTGGTCGAGGTGCGCCACCGCGACCTTCAGGGTCTGGTTCGCCTGGAGGAGCTCCCCCTCGAGCTGCTCGAGCTCCTCGTCGCGGAAGAGCGCCCACCACTTCGACTTGGGCACTGCGTCCTTGGGGCTCGCGACCCGCCAGGGCGCCGGGACGTCCCAGGCCTCCGGCGCCGCCGCGTCCGGCCGGGAGTAGTTCGGGCCGACAGCGCAGCCCGTCGCCGAGCACAGGGCCGCGGCACAGAGCATCGCGCCGCCCCTCGCTTTCGGGCCAAGGCGCCTCATCCCGGCGTCTTGGGGCCGGGCGGTCTTCGCCCGTCCGGCGGGTTGGGGGGCTGCCGGTCCGGCGCGGGCGCGAGCGGGTTCGAGACCTCGCGGACGCGCACCTCCTGGCCGGCCTCGAGCCCGTCGGGAGGGTTCAGGACGAGCCAGTCGGTCCGGGCGAGGCCCGTCAGCACCTCGAGCGACGTCCCGTAGTCGCGGCCGATCGCGAGCGGCTGCAGGCGCACCCGGCGGTTCTCGTCGACGACCGCGGCCCGAAGCCCCTCCGAGCGGAACAGGAGGGCGTTCACCGGGACGAGCAGGCGGTCACCGCCGACGGGAACCTTGAGGTGGACTTGCGCATAGCCCCCCGGGAGCAAGAGGCCCGACGGGTTCGGGACGTCGACCTCGGTCAGCAGCGCGTGCGTGGTGGGGTCGATGGCCTCGGCCGTCCGGACCACCCGCCCCTCGAAGGTTCGTCCCGGAAGCTGCGTGAGGGCGATCGAGGCGAGTAGATCCGGGCGGATGGAGGGAGCGAAGGCCTCGGGCACGTTCACGTACACGCGCATGGGATCGGTCTGCGCCAGCACGAAGAGGAGCTGGGAGGTGCCGCCGTTGCCCGCGTTCACGAGCGTTCCGATGTCGACGTTCCGCCGCGTGATGACGCCGCTGAAGGGGCTGTAGATCCTCTGAAAGGACTTGAGCTCCTCGAGCCGGCGGACGTTTGCCTCCAGGGATCGCACCACCGCGGACTTCGCGGCGAGGTCGCCGGCCGCGTTGTCGACCTCCTGGCGGGACACGCTGTCGGTCTTCAGGAGCTCCCGGTAGCGCCCCTCCGTGATCCGGGCCAGCTTCTCGTTCGCCTCCGCGGTGACCAAGTCCGCCTTCGCGGCGAGGAGCTGCTGGTCCACCTCCGGCGTGTCGATCTCGGCGAGCACCTCGCCCTGGCGGACCCGGCTCCCGATGTCGTGATGCCACCTCTTGAGGTACCCGTTCGTGCGCGCGTAGATGGGGGATTCGACGAACGCCTGCAGGGTTCCCGGGAGGACGAGCTCCTCGGTCTCGATTGGCGGTGCCGGATGGATGACCGCGACGGTCGGGATGGCCTCGGCCTCGGTGTCCTTGGCGAGGGCGCGAAACTGGCTGCGGCGCTGGAGCATCAGGAGCGCGCCGACGACCACCAGGGCCACGGCCGTGGCGGCGAAGCCCAGGAAGATCCTCCGCGCTGGCCCGCGGTCGGGCGAGCTCCCTCCCGCGCTCGGTCGTTCGTTCATGGTGCGATCCCCTGTGCGGTGCCGGTGCGCGTCACGTCGCCGCCCCTTCGGACCCAGGAAGCGGGCGGTGTCGGCGCTCTCGCCAGCCATGGATGATGGAAAACACGGACGGCACGAAGAAGAGCGTGGCCACGGTGGCGAAGAGCAGCCCTCCAATGACCGCCCGCCCCAGCGGTGCGTTCTGTTCGCCGCCCTCCCCCAGCCCGATCGCCATCGGCACCATCCCGATGATCATGGCGGCGGCGGTCATGATCACCGGCCGGATGCGCACGAAGCCGGCCTGGACGGCGGCGTCGAAGGCGCTCTTCCCCTCGCTCATCTGTTCCCGCGCGAAGGAGATCATGAGGATGCTGTTGGCCGTGGCCACGCCCATGCACATGATGGCCCCGGTGAGGGAGGGCACGCTCAGCGACGTGCGCGTGAGCAGCAACATCCAGCAGATTCCCGCGAGTGCACCGGGCAGGGCGGTGATGATGATGAAGGGGTCGAGCCAGGACTGGAAGTTCACGACGATGAGCAGGTAGGCGAGGAGGATGGCCGCCACGAGCCCGACGCCGAGGCCGACGAAGGAGCTGCCCATCGTCTGGACCTGTCCCCGGACCACGACGCGGCTGCCGCGCGGCAGCTCCTTCTGGAGATCCGCGACGAAGGCGTCGACCTCCGCTGCCACCGCGCCCAGGTCGCGTCCCGAGACCGAGGCGTAGACGTTGATCATCGGCTGGACGTTGTAGTGGGAGATGGAGGCGGGTCGCGCCACGGTGGAGGTGGACGTGAGGTTGGCGAGGATCTGCGGAGGAGACTTGCCCGCTCCCGCGACGGCGGTGTTCTGCAGGGCCTGCAGGCTGTCGATCCGGTACTGGGGCGTCTGGACCGCGACGTTGTAGCTGACGCCGTTGCGGGGATCGAGCCAGAAGTTGGGGGCCGTCTGGAAGCTCGAGGAGAGGGAGACGAGCACGTTCTGCGCGACGTCCCGCGCCTCGACGCCCATGTCCTGTGCACGCGAGCGGTCGACCTCCATGCGAAGGGTGGGGGCGTCGAACGCTTGCTGTACGTGGACGTCGACGGCGCCGGGGACGTGGCGGATCCGGTTCGCGAGCTTCAGAGCCGCCCGGTAGTTGCCCTCCTGGTCCTGCCCGACCACCTGGATGTCGATGGGGGCAGGCGTCCCGAAGTTCAGGATCTGCGTCACGATGTCCGCGGGCTGGAAGAAGAACTGGACCCCCGGGAACTCCCGCGGCAGGAGGTGGCGTAGCTTGTCGACGTACTCGGCGGTGGGCCGGCCCCGGTCGTCCTTCAACTGCACGAGGATCTCCGCGTCGGAGGTCCCGACCGTGCCCGAGTTGCTGTACGTCAGGTTGATCCCCGAGTAGGGCAGGCCGATGTTGTCGATGACGGTGAGCAGGTCCTCCTCCGGGATCGTGCGCCGGATGGCCTGGTTCACCTGGTCGGCGAGCCGCGCCGACTCCTCGATCCGCAGCCCGGTGCGCGCGCGGAGGTGGAGCCGGATCTGCCCCGCGTCGACGCTGGGAAAGAAGTCGCGCCCGAGGAGGAGGGCGATCCCGGCCGACAGGAGACAGAACCCGAGGAATGCGACGGCGAAGATGCGCGCGTGCTTCAGCACCGCGACGAGCGCCCTCCGGTACGCCTCGCGGAAGCGCTCGAAGGAGCGCTCGAATGTCTGCTGGTAGCGACGGAGGAAGCCCATCTTCTCGCCGACGTGGTGCTCCGGGTGGTACTCGTCCTCGGCGCTCAGGAGGTACTTCGCCAGCGTGGGGACGATCGTCCGCGACCACCCGTACGAGGCGAGCATCGCGAAGGTCACCGCCTCCGCGAGGGGCACGAACAGGTAGCGCGCGACCCCCGACAGCAGGAACATCGGGATGAAGACGATGCAGATGCAAAGCGTGGACACGAACGCCGGGACGGCGATCTGCTGGGCGCCGTCGAGGATCGCCTGGACCGTGTCCTTGCCCATGGCGAGGTTGCGGTTGATGTTCTCGATCTCCACCGTGGCGTCGTCGACCAGGATGCCGACCGCGAGCGCGAGCCCGCCGAGCGTCATGATGTTGATGGTCTCGCCGAGCGCGCTCAGGCAGAGGATGCTGACCAGGATCGAGAGCGGGATGGAGATGGCGATGATGAGCGTGCTTTTCCAGTTCCCGAGGAAGAGCAGGATCATCACCGCGGTGAGGCAGGCGGCGATGAGGGCCTCGCGCAGCACGCCCTGGATGGCGGCACGCACGAAGAGGGACTGGTCGAAGAAGGTGGTGACGCGGAGGCCCTCTGGCAGCGAGGGCTGGTAGTCCTTCAGCGTCTGCTTCACGCGGTCCACGATGGAGAGGGTCGAGGCGTTCCCGGTCTTGTAGACGCTCATGAGGACGCCGCGCTGGCCGTTCGCCATGACGACGTTCGTCTGCGGGACGAATCCGTCGCGCACGTGGGCGACGTCGCGAAGGTAAATGGTGGAGCCGCTGACGGTCTTCACCGGCAGGTCGTTCAGCTCCGCCACCGACGCGGGGCTGCCGTTGAGCTCCACGTTGTACTCCAGGGACCCCAGCTTGGCGGTCCCCGTCGGGAGGATGAGGTTCTGCGCGTTCACCGCGTTGACGATGTCCACCGCCGACAGCCCCTTTGCCTGAAGTGCGGCGGGGTCGATGTCCACGGAGATGACCCGCTGCTTCCCGCCATAGGGAAAGGGCATCGCGGCCCCCTGGACGGTCGCGAGCTGGGTCCGGATGAAGTTGTTTCCGTAGTCGAAGAGCTGCTGCTCGCTCAGCCGGTCGCTCGTGAGGCCGATCTGCAGGACCGGGACCGTCGAGGCCGAGTAGATGATGACGAGCGGCGGCGTGGTGCCGGGGGGAAGGCTCCGGAGGAACGTCTGCGAGATGGCCGCGGTCTGAGCCAGTGCCCTGTCGACGTTGGCGTTGGGCTGGAAGAAGACCTTGATGACGGCGATGCCGGTCAACGACTGGGACTCGATGTGCTCGACGTCGTTCACCAGCGTGGTGATTCCGCGCTCGACGTTCGTCGTGATCCGGCGCTCCATCTCCTGCGGCTGGAGCCCGTTGTAGCTCCATACCAGGGCGATGACCGGGATGTTGATCTCCGGGAAGATGTCCGTCGGAGTGCGCGTGAGCGCCACGGGCGTGAGGAGCAGGACGACGAGCGCCAGCACGATGAAGGTGTAGGGCCGGGCGAGTGCGAGTCGGACGATCCACATGGCGAGCCGAGCCTAGTCCTTCCGTGGAGGGAGACGCCCCGGTGTGCCGGACCTACCTGAGCGCGTGCCGGGGATCGCCGGCCTCACCGGAAGACCACCGGCCGGGAGGGTGGGGCGCGAGAGAGTCCATGCATCGATACCTAGGAGCTCAAAGTGTTGGCGCTGCACTCGTCGCCCCGGGACGTCCCGGCGAAACGCGGAGAAGAAGAAGATCCATCCGCGGGCGCCGACGGCCGCGCCCGGGAACGCGGGAGTGTAGCGCAGTCGTCGGCCCGGCAGAAGCGCCGGCGGGTCGCCGGCGGGTGGCCCCCCGGGTCAAGGCACGCCGGTCCGTGCCGCATCGCTCGCGCCCGCCAAGGCGCCATGGGCACTCGGGAGCCCCCCGGGCGGTCGCTAGCGCGGCGGGCCGGGCGGGTCGCGCCGGCGTGCGACGGCGGCATCGAGCGACCAGGGGCCCGCACCCGCGACGAGCAGGAACAAGAGCCCCATGACCATCGCGTAGTCGGTGCGCGATTCGGATTGCATCGACCAGAACCCGGTCCGGGCGGTGACGGCCGTCGCCCGCCAGAGCAGCGGAAGCTTCGTGGTCGCGATGGCGACGGCCATGGTCGCGAGGAGGGGTACGCTTGCGAGGCGGGTCGCGAGGCCCAGGACGACGAGCAGGCCGCAGCCGATCTCGACGCCGCCCACGAGCGATGCCATCGGGGCGGGATAGGGGATCCCGATGCGCTCGAACCGGCCCGCGCCCCACTGGGCCGCGAAGAGGAACTTCTTCATGCCTTCGGGGAGGAACACGAGGCCGACGAGGAGGCGCACGACGAGGTTCGCCCGCTGCGTGCCCGGTTCGAAGGTGCGCCGGAGCCATGTCATGCAGGAAGCGTAGCCAGGTCCGGTGCCGCGAGCACCATGGTCCCCTCTTGGAGGGCGGCCGGCCCGCCAGGAGGGAGGACGGGAGCCGGGTGCCCTTCCTAGGAGAGGTCGAAGAAGCGCCCGCGCTCGATGGCTCTCGTGGCCTGGCGGCCGAGGACCTTGACGGCGACGATGAGCGAGGCAAACCGCTCGTCGCGGGTGAACCCTTCCTTGTAGCGTCGGTAGATCTGCTGGGCGATGACGGCGATCTTGCACAACGCGAACACGTAGTCGAAGAGGAGACCGTCCACGGGTCGGCCACTCCGCGCGGCGTAGCGCTCCGCAACCTCGACGCGGTGCAGATTGCCGGGCAGGAGCGTGGGCCCGAGAGGAAGCGCGCGCATCTCCTCGGGGTCCTCCGGGTCGGTCCAGTAGCCCAGCGTCGTCCCGAGGTCCATGAGCGGATCGCCCACGGTCGCCATCTCCCAGTCGAGCACCGCCACGATTCGCGACGGGTCGGCTGGGTCGAGCACCAGGTTGTCGTACTTGTAGTCGTTGTGGACCAGGGCGGCGCCACGCTCCGGCGGCAGGCGAGAGGCGAGCCAGGTCGCGGCCTTCTCGATCTCCGGGACCTCGTCGGTCTTGGCCCGCAGGTAGCGCTCCGTCCATCCCGCGACCTGCCGGCGCACGTACCCCTCCGGCCGGCCCAGCGCGGCGAGCTCCGGCCGGCGAACGTCGAGCGCGTGGAGCTCGGCGAGCCCGTCGACGAGGGCGGTGGAGAGCGCCCGCATGCGCTCGGGCGGAAGCTCCAGGCCCGGCGGAGGCCGGGTCCCGCGGAGGATGAGCCCGCGGACCCGGTCCATGAGGTAGAAGGGCGCGCCGATCACGCCCGGGTCCTCGCACGCGACGAGGGGGCGCGGCACCTTCGGGTACAGGGGCGCGAGCGCTCGGAGCACGGCGAACTCCCGGAGCATGTCATGGGCGCTCTTCACCTTGGATCCAAACGGCGGCCTGCGCAGGACGGCCTCGCGTTCGCCGGCGCGCACGAGGTAGGTGAGGTTCGAGTGGCCCCGGCCGAACTGCTGTACCGTCAGCGGCTCCTCGAAGCCGTCGAGCGAGCGGCGCAAGAAGGCGGCGAGCTTCTCGACGTCGAGGGCCTCGCCGGAGCGGACCTCGCCGGGCTCGTCGATGGGGAGATGGCGCTCGTTCATGGCGCATCTCCCTCACGATACGGAGAGCCCGTATTGCCGGAGGATGCGCCGGGCCACCACGCTGAGGTGCACCTCGTCCGGGCCGTCGTAGATCCGGGCGGCCCGCTCGTGCGCATACCACCAGGCGAGAGGGGTGTCGTCGGTCATTCCCAGCGCGCCGAGAGCCTGGATGGCGCGGTCGAGCACGCGCTGCAGCGTGCGCGCCACCGTGAACTTGATGAGCGAGATCTCCTCGCGCGCCGCGTCCGCACCCTCGCGCTCGATCTTCCACGCGGCGTGGAGCACCATCAGGCGCGCGGCGTGGATCTCGGCGCGGCTCTCCGCGATCCACTGCTGAACGATCTGGCGAGAGCCGAGCGGCTTCCCGGGGGCGAGCTGCCGGCTCACCGCGTGGCGGCACATGATGTCCATCGCCCGCTCGCAGATTCCGACCCAGCGCATGCAGTGGTGGATCCGCCCGGGGCCGAGCCGGTCCTGCGCGATGGCGAATCCCATGCCCTCGCCGCCCAGGGTGTTCGCGAGCGGGACACGCGCCCCCTGGTAGCTCACCTCGCCGTGGCTCGCGTAGTCCTCGCCGCGCTCGCCCATGACGGACAGGTTCCCGACGAGTTCAAAGCCGGGGGTGTCGGTGGGCACGATGATCATGCTGGCGCGCAGATAGGGGTTCTCCGCGTCCGGATGAGTGATGGCCATGCAGATGGCGAAGGCCGCGCCATCGGCGGCCGACGCGAACCACTTGTGGCCCCGGATCACCCAGGCGTCTCCGTCCTTGGCGGCGATGGTGCCGAGCTGCACGGGATTCGAGCCAGGGAACTCCGGCTCGGTCATGGTGAAGCAGCTGCGGACGTCTCCCCGGACCAAGGGGAGGAGAAAGCGCTCGCGCTGCGCCTCCGTCCCGTGCTCCATCAGGATCTCCATGTTCCCGACGTCCGGTGCCTGGACGTTGAACAGGTAGTGTCCGAGGGGGCTGCGGCCCAGCTCCTCGCTCATGTGGGCGAACTCGACGAGGGTGAGGCCAGCGCCACCGAAGCGCTCGGGGACGTGGGCGGCCCAGAGACCGGTCTCGCGGGCGCGCTGCCGGCGTTCCCGGAGGACGGGGACCATGGCGCGAAACCCGTTCCGGCGGACGTCGGCCTCGAGCGGGTAGACCTCCTTCGCCATGAACTCGCGGAGGAGGCCGCGAAGGGCCTTCACCTTTGGGGGGTCCGAGAAGTCCACCGCAGGCTCCTTTCGTTTCCGAGCGAGGCGTTCGTCGGTGCGCGGGCGCGATGAGTCAAGCGAGGTCCCGCAGCTCTGCAAACGAGCCCTCGACGTCGCGTGCGAAGAGATCCACGTCCGGGACCACGTCCCAGTCGGCATTGAGACCCCAGTAGAGGGTCCCCGCGTAGCTGAAGACGACGACGCCCAGCCCCAGGTAGTCCGTGAGCGGGACGAGGCCGTAGTAATCGAGCATCCGGGCGGAGAGAAGGTGGAGCGGTTGCTGCGGCCCGGGGACGTTCGTCACGACCATGTTGAACGGCAGGTTGCGCCAGCTGATCCGCGCCCCGAGGGAGAGCAGCGCCGCCGGCGTCCACCCCGTCAGCTCCGCGAAGAGACGTACGCCGAGCGCGCTCCGATCCTCCTTGAAGCGGCGCGTGGTCCGCTGGATGAAGGCAAGCCTCGCGCGCGCGTCCCCCTCCGCGATCGGCAGCGGAACCATCCAGGCGCCGACGTGGTTTCCGAGCGCGTCCGGGCGCCCGGACCGCCCGGCGATGCTCACCGGCGCCATGACCCGGAACGTGACGCCGCTGGGGGACACGCCGCGGCGTTCCAGGAAGCGACGGACCGCACCTGCAACGGTTGCGAGCACGACGTCGTTCACGGATCCGCCCAGGGACCGGCGAACCGCCTGTGCGTCGTCGAGGCGCGTGGCGGTCCAGTCGAACCGCCGGTGCGGCCCGATCCGCTTGTTGAGCGGCGTCTCGCTGGGGCGGCGCAGCGTCTTCGAAGCGAGCGACCCGAGTCCCCGCAGCGCTGCACGGATGTCGCCGTCGGGCAGCCGCGCGTCCGCGACCAGCGCGGGAGCGCGCCGTGCGAGATCGATCGGTTTGCGGGCCAGCTGCCCGACCTCGTCGAGCGCGAGCCGGAGCGTGGAGGGGGCGGGCTTCGCCGCCCACCGGGGCGCCGGCTCGAAGTCGGTGATCGGCTCGGGCGTCAGGATGGTCTCGAGGAGGTCGACGGATCGAACGCCGTCCACCATGGCGTGGTGCACCTTGTGGATGACTCCGAAGCGCTCGCCACCGGCGACGCGGTCGACCACCCAGAGTTCCCAGAGTGGCCGCGCGCGGTCCAGGGCCTGAGAGAAGACCCGGCCGCAGAGGGCCTTCATCTGTCGCTCGTCGCCCGGGGGCGGGAGGCTCGTGTGGCGGACGTGGTACTCGATCTGGAAGTGCGGGTCGTCGACCCAGACCGGGACCCCGAGCGGCGTGCGCGAAACGACCTGCCGGTAGCGCGGGATGCGACCGAGGCGGCTTGCCACGTAGTCGCGGATTCGCGGGACGTCGATGGCCCCGTCGGGACGGCGCAGCCCACCCGCCTCGAACGTGGAGGCGCCGGCGATGTGCATGTGCGTGGACGGCGTCTCATAGGCAAGAAACGAGCGGTCGAGGCGGCTCAGACGGTCGTGCACGGGCGCTCCCGGTGGGCCGCAGACTATCGTCTCGTGCGTCCCGGGGCGAGCGTGCGAGTATTGGGATCATGGAGCATCGCACGGTGGACCTCGACGGCCCCGTCCACTACGCCGACTTCGGGGGATCCGGCCGGCCCATCGTGCTCGTCCACGGCCTGGGCGGCTCGCACCTCAACTGGCTTCCCGTCGCCCCGGCTCTGGCCGCGCACGGGCGCGTCTTCGCCGTGGACCTCGTCGGCCACGGGCTGACGCGGTCGTTCGGGCGGTCGGCCCGGGTGAGCGCGAACCGTCGCCTGCTCGGCCGCTTCCTCGAGAAGGTCGCGGGCGGCCCAGCCGTGCTGGTCGGGAACTCCATGGGCGGGTACCTGTCCCTCGCGGAGGCGGCCGCCGAGCCGGCCCGGGTCGCGTCGCTCGTGCTCGTCGCCCCCGCCGTGCCGACGGCGGCCGGCGCGCTCTTCGACCGCCACGTCCTCGCCCTCTTCGCCGGCGCGGCGCTCCCGCTCGCCGGGGGCCTCCTCGTCGACTGGCGGCGGCGGCGCGGCCCGGACCAGCTCGTGCGGGACATGCTCGCGCTGTGCTGCGTGGACGCGCGGCGCATCGCCGAGGGCGTGGTCCGTGCGCACGTGGACCTGGCCGGCGAACGCGCCGGGTTCGGCCGGGAAGTCACCCGCGACTTCCTCGCGGCCCAGCGCTCCCTCATGGCGAGGCTGCTCCGGCGCAGGCAGTTTCGCGCCCTGGTGGCCTCGATACCGAGTCCGGCGCTCATCGTGCAGGGGCGGCGCGACCGGCTGGTCCGCGTGGAGGCGGCCCGCGCGCTCGCGGCTCTGCGGCCGGATTGGCGGCTCGAGGAGTTGTCGGACATCGGGCACGTGCCACAGCTCGAGGCGCCGGAGCGGTTCCTCTCGCTCGTCGCCCCTTGGCTCGCCAGCGTGCAACGGAGGAACGGCCCGGCCTCGTGACGCGGTCGCCTGCGCGAGTCGGACGGCGCGGGAGGATCCCGTTCCGCGACCCAGGTTCCGGGGTCGGGGTTCCGTATACACGGTGGGTGACAAAACCACATCGACCGGGCCGGGCGGCCGTGGTACAGCGGCTGGTGATGCGTTGCGCCAGATCAAGTCGCCGAACCACCTGGCAGCGGGCGGGAATCGTCTGCACCCTCGCCGCCCTGACCTCCGCGTGCGGGGGCTCGTCGACGATGCCGACCACGTGTCCCATCGCGTCGCCACCGGCCCACCCGACCTTCGCACAGGACATCCTGCCCGCGCTGCAGCAGAGCTGTGGGGCGCGGCCGACGAGCTCACAGACGTCGAGCTGTCACGGGGACGTCGGGGCACCGAGCCACCTCATCTTCGCCACCGTGCCCCCCCGGACGGCCGCCGACGTGTACGCGGACCTCGTGAACGCCACGCCGACCAACGCCCCGCCCGGATACCTGCGCGTCGCGCCGGGCGACCCGGACCATTCCTGGATCCTCGCGAAGATCACCCAAGACGAGCCGGGTGGATCGGGATACGGCGCCCGGATGCCGTACGGTGCGCCCGACCTCTGTGCCGCGACCATCCAGGCCTTCAGGAACTGGATCGTCGACGAAGCGCCCCCGTAGCCGCGGAGAGTCCCATGGCCGACTTGAGCCCGAAGACGAGCTGGACCGCCGACGACGCCGCGCACTTGGCGCGGCGCGCGGGATTCGGCATCTCGCCGGAGGCGGCGAGCGCGCTCGCCGCGCAGAGCCTCGACGCGGCCGTCAACGCGTGGGTCGACGGCGGCGCCGATCGCACGGAGATCGACGCCGTTCTCGGCGCGACCGCCGACGTCGTGGACGAGCCGGCCCGGAGCGCCTCGACGACGGCCGGAGCCGTCGATGCCCCGGCCGTCCCGGCGCCGCACCCGTTCCTGGTCCAGGGAAACGACGCGTGGCGGAACAACTTCTCCCGGGCCCAGGCCTACCTGGCGTTCCGGATGCAGTACGACCCGTACCCGTTCGCCGAGCGCATGGCGCTGTTCTTCCACAACCTGTTCGCCACCGGGTGGACCAAGGTGAACAACGCGGCGCTCATGCTGGACCAGTACCAGACGTTTCGGGATCACGGTCTCGACAACTTCGACGACCTCCTCGTCCTCGTGTCGAAGGACCCCGCCATGGCGATCTGGCTGGACCTCGTCGCCAACGACGCCTCGGGGTCGAATGTCGCGAACGAGAACTACGCCCGGGAGGTGATGGAGCTCTACAGCCTTGGCGCCGACAACGGGTACAACCAGACGGACATCACGCAGCTCGCGCGGGCTCTGTCGGGCTGGAGCTTCACGGTCGACCAAGCGAACGCGATCTCCGACCCCACGAACCCGAACAGCCTGACCGCCGCCGCCGGCAATTTCCGCGTCTACGACGGGAGCGCGAACCCGGACGAGTACCTCTGGTACATGGGAGCGGCCGCGCATCTGCCCTCGATGCACGGGGCCGGCACCATCACCTACCTCGGCCAGACCTTCGACATCGCCAATCCCCCCTCGGGGATGGTGCCGGGAGAGGACGCGCTGCGGTCGATCGTCACGAGCCGGGCGACGCAGTGCTCGCAGTTCTTGGCGCAGCGCCTGATCATCCACTTCGTAACGGGGAACTACGCCCCGTCCGACCTGACCGACGTGGCCGCCATGATCCGTTCGGCGGGCTTCAACCTGCGGTCGGTGATGAAGACGCTGCTCAAGTCCAACTACTTCTTCGACGCCGCGAACCGGTTTGCGCTCGTGGAAGGGCCGGTCTCGTGGACGGTGCGGGCGGCGCGGGCCCTCGGCTACGACCTCGCGACCGCCGACGCCATGACCCCCAAGGGCTTCCCGGCCTGGTCGAGCGTCACCGACCCGTACTTCGAGCAGGCCGGGATGAAGCTCCTCGACCCCATCGGCCCCAACGGTTGGAAGGAGGACACGGGCTGGATGAACAGCAACACCATCCGGTACCGGACGATGATCGCCGCCGCCGTGGCCCTTGGTGCTGGCGCACCGCAGTCCAGCGACGCCGGCCTCTTCCCCAGCGACGCGACCCGCTGGTTCCCGACGGAGCCAGCCACCCCACAGGACGTCCTGGCACGGATGGTCGCGCTCCTGCAGCCCGCGCCCATTCCGACCGCGGTGAGCGATTCCTGGCTGCAGGCCCTGTGGCCATCGGGTTTCTCGTGGAACGCGACGGACCCGACCATGCAGGCCAGCGTTCGAGAGCTCGCGTACCTCATCCTCTGCTCGCCCGGCGGGCAGGTCTACTGAAGAGGAACCGCCATGCCCATCACTCGGAGAACCTTCCTTCAGGGTCTCGGCGCCACGGGCGTCGTCGCGGCTGCCTCGGGCTGTTCGCTCAAGAGCACGCTGGGAGCCTGGGAGCCACCGATCCCCATTCCGGCGCATCCGGTCCTGGTGATCGTCGACATCAACGGCGGGTGGGACTGGCTGAACGTCCTCACGCCGACGGCCGCCAGCAACCACGCCGCGTACCTCGCCAACCGCGCCACGCTCAACATCCCTTCCTCCCAGGTGACGACCGTGAACGGCGACGCGGGGCTCAACAAGGACCTCATCGGGATGGGGGATCTCTCGGCCCGGGGGAGGGTGGCGTGGATCCCGGGGATCGGCATGAACAACCCCGACCTCTCTCACTTCGTGTCGATCGCGCTGTGGGGCCAGGGCTCCTCCCAGCCGGACGGCACCGGCTGGCTGGGGCGCTTCGCCGACACCGCCTTCAACGCGACCGGTGACGTGCTCCGCGGAATTACCGTGACGGGCGACCTCCCGGAGATGCTCCACGGCGCGACCCGCGACTTCGTCTCCATCACGAGCGCGAGCGGCTACGTGTACCCATCCTGGCTCCGCTCCAACCGGATCGGCTCCCCCTACGACCCGCAGTTGCTCGAGAACGGCTTCGGCGCGGCGGTCACGCCGACGACGACCGACCCCGCCCAGCTGGCGGCGGCACGGTCCGGCAAGCTCTTCCTCGATGCGGAGAACCAGTTCGGCACGAACGGCACCCTGCCAGGCAGGACGCCGACCGTCCCGTACCCGGGAGACGCGGACTACCCGGTGACGAGCGCCGACGGTGGCCGCTTGTCGTCGGAGCTCTCCTATCAATTCAAGCTCATCGCCCAGATGCTCGCGGCGGGCCTTCCCACGCAGATCTTCTTCACGCGGCTCAGCGGCTGGGACACGCACAGCAACGAGGCACGCGACCTCCCGAACCTGCAGAGGGCGCTCGGCGGCTCGATCAAGGCCCTCTACGACGACCTGGCGAAGATCGACACGCCTCTCGGAAACGCCCAGGACCGGCTGATGGTGGTCGGTTACAGCGAGTTCGGGCGGCGCGTCCCCGAGAACCAGGGCGGGACGGACCACGGGACAGCGGGACTCGCCTTCGCGGTCGGTCGGGCCGTTGCCGGCGGCGTCTACGGCAGCTATCCCGACCTGAACGACCTCGACCAGAACCGCAACATGAAGTACACGACCGACTTCCGCAGCCTCTACGCCACGGTTCTCGATCGGTGGCTGGGACAGAGCGCCGCGACGACGAACGCGATCCTGGGGACGAGTTACCCGCGCCTGGGCTTCATCTAGCGCCACACGGGCTTGCGTCCGGCTGCGGTCGTCACCGGCCGGGGCCGCCGAAGCGCGCCGCTGTCGCGAGCCGGACGTGCCGACCTCTCGGGGTATGGGTCGCGCGATCCAGCGCCCCTGCATTCGCGGTCGGCAGTACACTCCCATGCAGGGGCCGCGACCCCAGGGCGGGGCGCGCGGCGCATCGGGTCGAAGTCGTCGCCAGCGCCACCGCGGGAGGGGAACCGGGGATGCTGAACGGCGTTCCGAAGCGACTCGGAATCGCTCACCGGCGCGATCCCGTCGGGGTCTCGGAGGGGCTCCTGCAGGCGGGCCGGGAGGACGGGAGCGTGGTCCTCGCCCGGCTCGGGAGCCGGTCCACGGGGCTCACGCAGGAAGAGGCCGCGCAACGGCTCCTCGACCACGGCCCCAACGTGGTCGTGAAGGACATCGGCCCGAACCGCCTCAAGCTGTTCGCGAAGGCGGTTCTCAATCCGCTCGTCGTCCTGCTGGCGCTGCTCGCGACGATCTCGGTGCTCACCGGAGACACGCGCGCGGCGGTCGTCATGGCGGCCATGATCGCCCTCGGGGTCTCCCTTCGCTTCGTCCAGGAGGCGAGGGCGGATTCGGCCGCCAAGAAGCTACGCGCCATGATCAAGGTGACGGCGACGGCGATTCGGGACGGCCAGCCGCGGGAACTGCCGCTCGAAGAACTGGTGCTCGGCGACATCGTCCACCTGAGCGCCGGCGACATGTTCCCGGCCGACGTGCGCTTGCTGTCCGCGAAGGACCTCTTCGTCATTCAGGCGAGCCTGACGGGCGAGTCCCTGCCGGTCGAGAAGTTCGAGGCGGTGGAGCAGGGCGAGCGCCTGACCCCGCTCGAGCTCCGGAACGTCGGGTATCTGGGGACGAGCGTGGAGAGCGGCACCGGCACGGGCGTGGTGGTGGCGACCGGCGAACGGACCTTCCTGGGCGCGCTGGCGCGCGAGCTGGTGGTCGAGCAAGGCCAGACCGCCTTCGACAAGGGCGTGGCGCGCTTCACGTGGCTCATGATCCGCTTCATCGCGGTCATGGTCCCGGTCGTGTTCGTGCTGAACGGGCTCACCAAGGGCGACTGGCGCGAGGCGTTCTTCTTTGCGCTCGCGGTCGCGGTGGGCATGACGCCCGAGATGCTCCCGATGATCGTGAGCGTGTGCCTCACCAAGGGCGCGCTGCTCATGTCGCGCAAGAAGGTGATCGTCAAGCGACTGGACTCGATCCAGAACCTGGGAGCGATGGACGTGCTTTGCACCGACAAGACCGGGACCCTCACGGCCGGCCGGGTCGTCCTCCAGAAGCACTGCGACGTCGAGCTGGAGGAGGACGACGAGGTCCTCGCTCTCGCCTACCTGAACAGCCACTTCCAGACCGGGCTCAAGAGCCTTCTCGACCGAGCCATCCTCGAGCACAGCGAGGTCCAGCGGCAGATCGACATCGGGGACTACGGCAAGGCGGACGAGATCCCGTTCGACTTCCGGCGGCGGCTGATGTCGGTGGTCGTGGTCCTGCCGAACGGCATGCACCGCCTCATCTGCAAGGGCGCTCCCGAGGAGGTGTTCAGCCGCTGCACCAGCTTCGAGTACCGGGGCGAGCAGCTGCCCCTCGAGGGTCTGCTCCTCGACGACCTCCGCATCGAGCACGACAAGCTCAGCGCGGATGGGTTCCGGGTCCTGGGAATCGCCTACCGGGATTTCGAGCCCAAGGCCGCATACTCCAAGGCAGACGAGAGCGAGCTCGTCCTGCGCGGGTACGCGGCCTTCTTCGATCCGCCGAAGGACAGCGCCCGCCCCGCCCTCGAGGCACTGCGATCGCACGGGGTCTGCGTCAAGGTACTCACCGGAGACAGCGACGCGGTCAGCCGGAAGATCTGCGGCGACGTGGGGATCGAGTCCGGGAGGGTCCTGCTCGGACGCGACGTCGAGTCCATGGCCGACGCGCAGCTCGAGGTCGCGGCCGAGGAGGCGACCCTCTTCGCGCGCCTCGCGCCGAGCCACAAGCAGCGCATCGTGAAGGCCCTGCAACGGCGACGCCACGTGGTCGGCTTCCTCGGGGACGGGATCAACGACAGTCCAGCGCTTCGCGCCGCGGATGTCGGGATCTCGGTGGATTCCGCCGTGGACATCGCGAAGGAGTCCGCGGATCTCATCCTCCTGGAGATGAGCCTTCTCGTGCTGAGGGACGGCATCGTGGAAGGGCGGAAGGTCTTCGCGAACATCCTGAAGTACGTTCGCATGGGGGCGAGTTCGAGCTTCGGGAACATGTTCAGCGTGGTGGGGGCGAGCGCCTTCCTTCCATTCGTGCCCATGGCGCCGCTGCAGATCCTGACCAACAACCTGCTCTACGACTTCTCCCAGGTCCCCATCCCCACCGACAACGTCGACCCCGAGCAGGTTGCCCTTCCGCGCCCCTGGTCGATGGAGAGGATCGCCAAGTTCATCCTGTTCATCGGGCCCTGCAGCTCCGTCTTCGACTACACCACGTACTTCCTCATGTTCTACGTCTTCGGAGCGAACAGCCCGGCCCGGGCGTCCCTCTTCCAGACGGGCTGGTTCGTGGAGTCGCTCCTCACGCAGACGCTCGTCATCCACGTGATCCGGACGAACCGGGTGCCGTTCATCCAGAGCCGCGCGAGTCTCCAGCTGACGCTGACGACCGCGGCGGTGATGGCCGTCGGGATCTGGCTCCCGTACTCACCCTTTGCAGCGGCGCTGGGGTTCACGGCCCTTCCTCCGCTCTACTGGCCGCTCGTCCTCGTGACGCTCGTGCTCTACGTCGTGCTGACCCAGAAGGTGAAGGTGCTTCTCCTCCGGAAGGGCTGGATCTAGGGCAGGCTCCGAAGGGCGGCCGGCCCGAGCCGAAGGCTCCGGCCGCCCCGAGCGGCGCGGACGGCTTCGCCGGCTCGCCCCTGCAAGCTCTTTCCCATGCGTGGGAGCTGCGCCCCGGCACGGCGTACGCGGTCAGCGGACGAGCGCTCGGGTCTCGAGGCCTACCGTCGGCCGCCCCCGTGGAATCCACCCCAGCCGCCGCCCCCGCCGCCACCTCCCCATCCGCCGCCCCCCCAGCTGTGGCCCCCGCCTCCGCCATCGCCTCCCCATCCACCACCGCCGCCGCCCCCCGAATGGTCGAAGCCCCCGCCCCAGCCGCCTCCCCACGAGGACGAGGCGGACCGGGAGTCCCCCGCCGAGCGGGATTGCGATATGGACTCGCCGCTCGACCCGGACGGCTTCGAGTAGTTGTAGCTGCCGCTCGACTTGTCGTACCCGGAGGACGCGCTCGATGCGCTCGCGGGCTTCTGCGTCGACTCCCAGGAGTTCGTGCTGCCGTTGTACTTCTGGGTCTGCCCGGTCGAGGAGTTGTAGTTGTAGACGTTGCCGTTGTGGTCCGCGTAGTAGTTGTCGCCCGACTGGGCGAACTGCGTCGTCTGGCCGCCGGGCCCCGTCACCTGGGCGTGCCCGACCGTGGTCTGCTGGCCGGTGTAGGCGTTGCCGACCGTGGCGCGGCCGCCCGAGGCGCTCACCCCGGTGCTCGGGTTGTACGTCGCCCCCCGGTTCCCGTAGGCATAGCCGCCCGTGTACGCGTTCGAGACCGATGCCGTCTGGCCCGCCGACATGCGCCCGGTGGCGGAGTTGTAGGAGGTGCCGACCTTGCTCGACCAGGCGTTGCCGGTCCAGGCGTTGTAGCCGGCGGAGGTTCGCGAGACGGTGGAGGTCGTCCCGTAGTGATTGTACATGTTGCCACTCGTAGCGGCCCACCCGCCGGGACCCCACGCGGCGGCGCCGCCGTAAGCCCCGTGGTAGGCGGCCCCGTAGTAGGCGCCGCCGTACGGAACGGGTGGGTGGTAGTAGTAGGGCATCGGGCCCCAGTAGGGCGCCGGGGCGTAACACCAGTGTGCGGCGGACCAGCCGATGGCGAAGCCCATCGCGAAGCCCGTCCAAGGTGTGTAGGTCACGTTGGCCGCGTACCCGTAGGTGACGGGTGGGGGGTACCACACGGTCGTGGTCACGTAGGCCGGGTAGACGTACCCCGTGCCGTAGACGACGGTCCCGTCGGGCGTGACGACCACGCCAGTGTAACCGGCCGTGTATCCGACCACCACCACGCCGGGGGACACTGCGTAGACCCTCACGAACGTGACGTAATAGACGGGCGAACTCGGCGGGATCGAGTAGATGACGGCCGGGATGGCCGTGGCCACGGTCCACGGCCCCTGGATAGACGGCGCGGTGAACCAGACGCCCGCCTGGACCGCGTACCACTGCGTCGGCGTCACCATGACGATGGGCTGGGGCGAGTTGAAGACGTACATGAGCGGGGTGCTCGGGATGGGCCTCAGCTGGGGTGCGCCGTTCAGGACGGGTTTGAACGACACCTTGGCGACGTAAACCGTGGCGGTCTGCGGGATCTCCGCCTCGATCGCTGCCTCCTCCGCCTGGGGCGTTCCCGGGACCGAGGCCTTCACGTTCTCCTTGGGGCTCGTGTCCGGGATGAGGGCAAAGTCCAAGGGCAGGTCCTTGCCGGCGACGTAGAACCAGGGCCCAGCCTGTGTCGTGGCCGTGAACCACCGGCCGGTGACGAGCACGTAGTACTGCTGGTTCGTGAGGTCGATGAAGATGTTTCCGGTCGTGTTGGAGACGTAGAGCAGCTGGGTACCCTCGATGGGCTGCCAGTCCATGGGGCCGTTCGTCGTGATGACCTCCGTCGGCTGCGTCGCGACCACGACCAGCGGCGGATCGGCGACGAGCGTGGGCGTCTTGCCGGTCTGGTTCCGCTGGCCCTCCATGAGATCCACGAGCCCCTTCTTCGCGAGCTGCTCAGCCGTCTTGGTGGCTCCCGCCGGAGGGCTTGTGGATACGGTCCAGGGGCCGGTGAGCGACGCCGACGTCATGAATCCATCGAGGACGTGGACGTACAACATGCCGTAGGCGTCCCGCAGGAGGAGGGCGCGCGTGTTGATCGCTCGCTTGAACGAGGTCCCGCTGACCGGTGCCCACACGGGTTCGCCCTGCAGGAGCACGAGCACGGCCGAGCTCTGGGTGAAGACGATCTGCGGAGGCGTGTTCTCGACGGGCACGCGCAGCGCCTTCCGCTCCGCCCCCTCGATGGCGAGCGCGGCCTCGAGGCGTCCGAGGGACATGGTGCCCGGGCCCTTCGAGGCGATCTGCTGGATCTCGGCCTGCCAGGCGGCGGCGTTCTGCGGTGCCGAAGGGAACGTCGCTTTCGCGATGGTGAGCCCCTCGATGTAGACGACACGGCTCGCGCGGTCGACGATGGTGTACGCCGTGATCTCGATGACGCCGAAGACCGGGTCCTTGGAGCCCGCCGGTATCACGCGGACGGCGGCGTGCGCCTCGTAGCTGTAGTCATCCCACTTGTCGAGCTGCGGCTGGTAGATCGTGAACTCCGCCCCGTTCACCGTTGCCGACTTGGGCCAGGGGTCCGGGGTGACGGCTGCGGCGGGAGGCGCGGCCCCGGTCTCGGCCTGAAGGGCCGCGAGGGCTCGCGCAGCCGGAGCGAGGGACGCGGCCCTCGCGAGGCGAGTTGCCCGGTGCCAGCCGCTCGCATCGGCCGGCACGGCGAATGTCGTCGCCGACACGGAGTTCTGGCGGGCCTGGGTGGCCAAGGGTGCTTGGGGGAGCACGAATGCGGCAATCAACGCGAGGCGCGCACGGCCAGTCATCGTGGGTTCCTCCTTGGGGCAGCGGGCTGGACCGGCCCAGTACACCACAGCGCGGGCCGGGTAGGGAGCGCCGCGGGCGAGGTCTGCGCTGGAGGCTTACGACCCGGTGGCGCCGGGTCGGTTGCCGCAGCGCGGGCAGCCCTGGAGTCGCAGCGGCATCTCGAGGTGACAGGTCGCGAGCAGCGAAGCGTCCGCGAACACGCTCGCCGTGGAGCCGTCCGCCGCGACGCGCCCGTCGCGCAGGACTACCGTGCGCGCGCATACGTCCAGGACCAGGTCGAGGTCGTGCGTGGCGATGATCTTCGTGTGCTCGAAGGATCGGAGCAGGCCGATCAGCCTGCGGCGAGCGGCGGGGTCGAGCCCCGCGCTCGGCTCGTCCATCACGAGCACGTCCGGTGACATGGAGAGCACGCTGGCGATGGCGGCGGCGCGCTTCTCGCCTCCCGAGAGGCGGTACGGGGGGCGGCTCCCCAGCGCACCGGCGCCGACGCGCGTGAGCGAATCGCTCACGCGGGCCGCGACCTCCTCCGCCGGCAGGCCCATGTTGATGGGGCCGAAGGCGACGTCGTCGGCGACCGTGGGCATGAACAGCTGGTCGTCGGGGTCCTGGAAGACGAGGCCGAGGCTGCGGCGCACCTGCGGGAGGGTTTCCGGGCTGACCGGCCAGTCCCCGACCCGGATGCGCCCCGACGAGGGGAAGAGAACGCCGGCCAGATGGAGCAGGAGGGTGGACTTGCCGGCGCCGTTTGCCCCCACCAGCCCGACGGACTCGCCGTGGTGGAGCTCGAAGGAAACCCCGCGAAGCGCCGGCGTCCCGTCCGGGTAGGCGAAGTGCACGTCCTCGAGCCGGACGAGATGGTGGCTCATCTGGCGATCCCGGTGAGCGCGATGCCGAGGAGCCGGGGAAGGTCCCAGGCCCGGGACGCCAGGAAGAAGGCACACCACCCGAGGACGAACGTGGCGTCGACCGGGCTCGCCTGCAGGGGGCGCCGGAACCGGACGTCGCCGTCGAAGCCCCTGCACAACATGGCGGTGTGGATGCGTTGAGCCCTGTCCAGCGTGCGCAGCAGGACCTGACCGAGCAGGGTGCCAGCGACGCCGATCCGGGGTCGCGGGCGCGACGGTGACCGGAGCGCATGCGCCCGGAGCACCCGCGCCACCTCCTCCGAGAGCACGAACAGGTAGCGGTACAGGAAGAGGAGCTGAACGACCAGCACCTGCGGGATCCGGAACCAGGCGAGTGCGGCCGCGACCGCGTCGAGCCCCGTCGTCGCGACGAGCAGCAGGGCCGCGCTGACGCTGAGCGCGAAGCGGAGAAGGATCGAGCCGAACGCCACCCACCCGGCCGTGAGGGCCACGGGGCCGAGCGAGACCAGGGGGCGCCTGTCCAGGATGGGGTCGAGGGCGCCGACGAGGACCGCGAAGGGGGCGACGAGCGCCATCCGCCAGAGGATGGGGCGAAGCGGCACGTCGCCGAGGGCGAGGAGCGCGATCGGATACGCCAGGAGCGGGAGCAGCGCGCTCACCTCGAATCGGCCGAAGGACGCAACCGTCAAGAGGAAGGCGGCCGTCGTGACGAGCTTCGCGCGGGGATCGATGCGCCCGGCAGGCGTGCTCGCGCTCGCCAGCTCGTCGAGCCGACCGAGGTGGGACAGCGCCGCCGTCACGCGGTCCGCGCGCATCACTGGGACGACGAGGGGCGGGAGCCGCGCCGGAGGCCGCGGAGCCCGGCCGCGAGCAGGCCGGCGAGGCCGAGCGTCAGGGCGGATCCCGCAAGTCCCGAGAGGGACGCTGCGGCAGATGCCCGTGGCCGCCCCCCTGCCGACCCCGCCAGGCGCTCGCCGTCCGCGGGCACGGCGGCGAGGACCGCCGTGTGCTCCTGGACGCGAGAGAGCAGCTCGTGCAGCGGACCGGCCGGCTCAGGTCGGGCCGCACGGGTGGCGCGTGCGAGCGACCACTCGAGGCCGTCGGGGGCGGACGAGGCGAACAGGGAGAGGAGCCCGGCCGTGACCGCGCTCGCGAAGAGGATCCGCGCTCCCACCCGGCGTGGAGGGACGGATTCCCGCCCGGCCCGCAGGTCGCCCTGCACCAGGTCGGGCCGGGCGTCGCGGAGGAACAGGACCACCGCCGAGGTGACGAGACCCTCCACGAGGCCGATGGCGAGGTGGATCGGCTGCATCAGGGCGAGAAATGCGCCAGCCGACAAGGGGGTCCGCCCGGACAGGAGCGTCTCGGCCACCACGCCGAGCGATCCGAGTTGGAGACCGACGACGGCGGCCAGGACCGTCGCCAGGACCAGGCGGCTCCGGCTCGGGTGGGCATGGGCGAGGGGAGCGAAGACCAGGGGGTATGCGACGAAGCTCGTCGCCAGGCCCAGGTTGACGATGTTGCATCCCAGGGCCAGGAGGCCGCCGTCCGCGAAGAAGAGCGCCTGGATGCTCAGGACCGAGGCCATGACGAGAAACGCGGCCGCGGGACCGAGCAGGATGGCGAGGAGCAGGCCGCCACACAGATGCCCGCTCGAGCCGGTCCCGGGGATGGTGAAGTTCACCATCTGCGCGGCGAACACGAAGGCGCCGAGGACCCCCATCAGGGGGACGCGCCGGTCGTCGGGCCTTCTTCGCAGCGCGCGCGCGGACAGCGTCGACGCGCCGGCGGTCGCCACCCACAGGGAGCCCGCTACCGCGGGGGAGACGAGTGCGTCCGACATGTGCATGGCGACGAGGGGCCTCGTAGCACGGATGCTCTGTGCGTAGCACCATCGAGCCCCCGCGGCAAGGACCATCGACCCACTGTAAGGAGCACTGAAGATGTCCTCCCCATAAGCAGTCGAAGACGTCCGCTCTCACAGGGGTGGCCAGTAGACGGGGTCGATGGAATCGATCGCGTTGCCGGGCGCGCGCATGAATGAACGGCTCCGGGCCGCGCTCCTCGCCCTGCCGCCCCTGGCCGCGGCGTCCGATCCAGCGCCGCCCCCGATGCAGCGGACCTGGGGACATCGAGGTCGTCGGCCACTGAGGGAACCAAACCGGCACGACCGCGTCGGCGAGCGCCGGGAGCTACACAGGCGAGCTCGTCGAGGACCGGCCGCTCCTCCACCCGGTAGACGCTTGGTGCCGTGCGAGCTACCGCTAGACGGTTGTCACGCCGCGGACGGCGGAGATCCATTACGCTTCCCACCGGGAGGGGCGATGCCGAAAACGACGATCGAGAGGGCAAAGGATTTTCTCGCCCAGAGGCGAATCGCGCTCGTGGGCGTCTCGCGAAACCCGAAGCACTTCAGCCGCGTCATCCTCCGGGAACTCCTGGCGCGGGGCTATGACGTGGTTCCCGTGAACCCGCTCGCCGGCGAGGTCGAAGGGCGTCGCTGCGCCGCGCGGGTGCAGGAGATCGAGCCACCCGTCGCGGGCGCCCTCCTGGTGACCCCCGGCATTCGCACCGAGGAGGCCGTGCGAGACTGCGCCGAGGCGGGGATTGCCCGCGTGTGGATTCACCGTGGCGCGGGGGCGGGGGCGATGACCAGCGAGGCGGTGGCCCTCGCGGAGCGAAGCGGCTTGCAGGTCGTCGCGAACCTCTGCCCGTTCATGGTGCTGCCCGCTGCCGCGTGGCCGCACCGCGTCCACGGCTTCGTCCGGCGGCTCTCGCTCTGACCGAGTCCCGGCTCGCGGAGGCAGGTCTCCTGGCCGGCGCGCCTCGGGCGCGTGTCGAAGGAAGTCGGGGAACCGGGAGACTGGGGCGCCTCGCTTCGTCCGGCATCCGGGACTAGCCTACGGGAGGAGGCCCCGCCGCCGTGCCATCTTCCCCAGGCGAGCCTTGAGCCGCTCGAACCGTTTCATGACCGTGGCGGGCTGCACCACGGTGCCGTCGCGGGAGAGGACGTCCGCGATCTGCGCCCACGAGAGTCTCTGATCCATGCGCAGGACGAGCAGCGACTGCTCCTCGGTCGACAGGCCCTTGCGCAGCACGGCCAGGTCTTCCTCCCGCTGCGCCCAGCGAGCGTGGGTTCGCGTGCGAATCGAGTCGGCGAGCGCGGAGGCCGCTCCGGTGGACAGGCGCTGGCGGTCGCGGTTCCAAGGGTTCCGCCGAAGGTCCAGCGCAACGTTCCGGGCGATCCACAGGGCCCAGGTGAGCAGGGCCGAGTCTCCCCGGAACTTGGCGAGTCCCTGCCAGACGCTTTCGGCGAAGAGGGAGAAGGCGTCGGCCGCCTGGTCCTCGTCTCGGAGGACGGAGCGCAGGTAGCGAAGGACCCGGGGGCCGAGGCCTCGAATGACCTCTTCCGACGCCTTCCCGACGTCCCCGCGCTCGAGAAGCTCCTTGACGCTCCGTTCGAGGGACATTCGCCGCCCAGGCTAGCAGATGCGCCTTGCGGCCGGTTCCCGCGGCGTCAAGGCGCAGGCAGCGGCGGCTCGGCCCCTCCCGGGACCTTCGGGCCCGCGGTGCTGGCACTCGTCTCCGTCGAGACCGTGGCCTGGAACAGATGCGATCGGCGAGCACTCTCGGACCCGGCGAGCTTCGCCCGAAGCCTCTTCATGTCGCCGAGCAGGGGGAGGTCGGGGTCGGCGTGGCTCCACCGCCTGAGCTGCAGGTCGAGGACGCTCGCTGCTTCGCGGCGCCGGCCGAGCCGGTCCAGGGAGCGGGCCATGAGGTAGCGCGCCCTCGCGACGAGCCAGGGCGCCTCGTAGGCCGCTGCGCCGACGAGGAGCGGCTTCAGGAACCTCCGGAACGCGTCGACGGTCTCTGCGTCGAGGCCCGCCTCGGCAGCGGCGGCTCCGCGGTAGTACGGCACGAACGACGCGCCGGTCCCGACGTCGAGCTCGCGCAGGTCGGCGAGCGCGCGGTCCAGGTCTCCCTTCCGGTAGGCCGCCACGGCGCGGAGGAACCGTCCGTGGAAGCCGGCCTCCGGGCCCACCTCCGCGAGGAGCGTGTCGAGGCGCGGTCCGTCCCCGATCGCGGCGAGCATCGGCCCGTCGAGGACCGTGAAGAAGTCCCCTTGGTTCGCCATCCTCCTCGCGCCGTCGAGGTCGCCGGCGGCGGCCAGGTACCAGGCCGTCACCTGGCGATTGAAGGCCACGTCGTCGCCGGGGTGCTTCGCTCCGGCGTCGAGAGCCGCGACCCCGTCGCGCAGCCTTCCCGCATACGCGAGGACCTGACCAGCGACCATGTCGTGCCGCAGGGGCTTGTGCTCGGCGAGGGGTGCGAGCGCGGCGAGTGCCTCGTCGATCCGCCCGAGATAGGCGAGGCCGTTCGCGAGGTAGCATGGCGCGAGCGTGTCGGTCGCCCCGGCGCCGCGGATCGTCGTGACTCCTCCCTCGATGTCGCCCACCCCGTAGCGAGCCAGGCCGAGAGCCACCCGCGCCAGGGGCGTGTCGCGCTCGCGTGCGGCCGCCTGCGCCCGCTCCAACGCCTCCGTGCCCCGCCCAGCGAGCCCGAGGGAGCGAACCTCCTCGATGCGGAGCACGTCCCAGTCGGGAGCGAGCCGGAAGGCTTTCCGAAAATAGGGAAGGATCCCCTCTCCCTCTCCGCTCCAGTCCAGGATCTCCGCCGTGACCGTCGCGACGTCGCGATCCTCGGGGTACCGCTCGACGAGCTGCATAGCCTCCCGTCTCGCCGTCGCGAACCGCCCGTCGAAAAAGGCGCCGAGGAGGCTCATGAGCCGCGCCTCCTTGTCCGGGGCGTTGGCGCCGTTGCGCGCGGCCTCGCGGATGGTCGCCCGGGCACTCCTGCGGGTCCGGTCGCCGGAGAGGTATCCGAGCCACGCGACCTCGAGATGGGCGAGGGAGAACCCTGGCTCGATGGCTCCGGCCAGTTCGTACTCGCCGATGGCCTCCTCGATGTTGCCGCGCGCCGCGAGGTCCTTCCCCCGGAAGTAATGCCGATAGGCCTCGAGGTTGCCCGTCACCGCGTTCGCGACCTTCACCTCCTGCGCGCGGGAGCCCTCCAGCGCCTGCCGCACGCCGTCCGCGAGCCGGTCGACGAGCGCCAAGACTTCGCTCTTCGTCGCTGCGGACTCGCGGAGGGCGAAAAGGTGCTCGTCGCGCTCGGGATCGATGGCGCGAAGCTCGGCGACGTAGACCCCCCCGAGCCGCTGAATCGAGGCGAGGAGGACCGCCCGAACGCCGGCGAGACGCCCCGCCGCGCGCACGGCGCCTTCGTCGATTCGCGGCGAGTCACCGCCGCCCGAGTCGCGGAGGAGGTCGAGGACGCGGCTGCGCGTGAGCACCCGCAGGCGGCTCGACTGCTCGAGGGAGGTCATGAGCAGGCCGGAAAGGCCATCGAGGTCCGGGTCGTCGGTGTGGTTCGCAAAGTCCGCCACCGCGACCATCACGTGCTCGTCGCCCATGCGGAGCGCTCCGACGCGGCGGTTCACGACCGCGCCGACGAGCAGGGCGACGATCGCGGCGAGCGCGATCCCGGAGAAGAGGACGCGGCGGCGCGTTCGGTCGCTCGTCCGCTCGCCACGCCGGTCGTCTCCGGGGTGCGCGTCCAGGCCGCGCCCGATGACGAGGAGCGCGTCCGCCACGGCGCGGCCATCCGGGGGGCGCTCGGCCGGACCCCGCGCGAGCATCCGCTCGACAAGCCCTCCGAGTGCCGGCGCCTCCGGGACTCGCGGGCGTCGCGGCGTCCCCGCGCCGGTGCCGTCGAGCGGTGGGGGCAGGCGGCCTTCCAGCATCTCGAAGAGGATCACGCCCAGCGCGTAGACGTCCGCCTGGTGCTCCTCGGGCCTCCCTTCGCGCTGCTCGGGTGCCATGTACCCAGGGGTCCCGCCACGCCGGCGCTTTGAGCCGAATACGTGGGCCATGCCGAAGTCGAGGACCTTCACCTGCCCGTCGGCACAGAGGAAGACGTTTGCCGGCTTGAGGTCCCTGTGCATCACCCCCAGCCCGTGCGCGTGGGCGAGGCCCTTCGCGACCTCGTAGCCAATGTGAAGGACGTCGCGGATCTGGATGCGTTCGCGGCGAAGCCGCTCGGCGAGGGTCTCTCCTCTGAGGAACTCCATGACGAGAAACGGTCCCTGCGGGGTCCGTCCCAGGTCGTGCAGCGTGACGATGTTGGGATGAGAGAGACGGGCAGCGGCTTCGGCCTCGCGTCGCAGGTGCTCCTCGCGGAGCCGCGCCTTGTCCCCGCTCGACACCGCCTTGAATGCGACGCTGCGGCCGAGCTCGGTGTCGCGTGCCTCCCAGACCACCCCGAACGCGCCGCGCCCGACCTCGCGCACCATCTCGAAGCGGCCGGCGACTGCGCCAGGGGTGAGCCATTGCATCCACGCCGCGTCGCCGTCCCCCAGCGGCGCCGCGGCGAGTTCCTCGAGGAGTTCGGTCAGCGCCCCCGGGGCGACGCCGCCGTCGCTCGGTGCCGTGCCGTCCGCGGGGGCGGCCTCGGGGGACGGTCCGGGCGCTGGGAGGGGGTTCAAATGACCTATGCCTCCTGCAGGCGAGGATCCTAGTCGAACCCCCGACCGGTTGCGAGTCGCCCCGGAGTCAACCATCGGTCCAGGTGCGGCGGAGACTCCGGCGCGTCGGGGTGCACGGCCGCCGCGCCGGCCCCGGAGCCTCCGGTCAGACCTGGAGCTGGAGCCGGAATCCGTACACGCCGCTCTGTCCGGTGACGCCGAAGCGGTAGAGCCAAACATGGCCGTAGTTGAAGTCGGCTCGGAGGAACTTGCCGAGGTAGAAGGTCGCCCCGGCCTGCACGTCGCGGAGGACCCCGCCCGACACGCTGCCACCGTCGAGGCTATTCATCCAGTAGCGAATGGCGACCTCGATGGCGCCCCAGTCGCGCTTGGGGACGATGTACCCCGGGACCGCCTTCTCGCGCTCGAACGGCAGGACCTCGCCGGTGACGAGCCAGGCTCCCTTCACGTACCAGCCGAAGAGGCTGGGGTTCCCGGCCTGGGAGGCGCCCACCCAGTTCTCCAGGAACTCGGCCTGGAGCGTGACCGAAGCCAGCACGGCCAGGGCTTCGACGTCGAAGCCCCATGAGCCCCAGGCCGGGAAGGAGCCGGTGTCGGCGAAGTACGGCCCGACATGCGTGGCGGGTCTCGCCTGAAGCTGCAGGGAGCCGCCGGCGGCGCCCAGGTAGCGCCCGCTCGCGCCGACGTGAAGCAGCAGCGCCCCGCCGTTCTCGTCGACGGGAAGCCCGGTCACCCGAACCGCGCCTCCCACCGTGGAGCTGTCGGTGAAGAAGTCGTAATAGAAGCCGGCTTGCCACGTGAGACGATCGCGCAGCGCGCTGTTCCGGAGCGCGATCCCGATCTGGTCGCCGAGGTCGAAGGCTTCGAGAGAGCGCTCCATGAACGTCAACGAGCCACCCGAGGTGAGCGACTCGATCGAGAAGGCCTGCTGCACCTTGCCGACTTCGACGGTGCCCAGCCAGTCGTTGATCGGAATCCCGATCCACGCCTCCGAGACGCCGAATCGCTGCCCTTGCGGGAGGTTGAACCCGCCGTACTCGATGGAGACGTAGTACGACCAGGCGGGCTTGAAGCAGAGGAAGCGCCCCGACAGCATGAAGCGGGCCTCGCGCCACTGGAACTGCGGGTCCGCCTTCCCGACCTGTGAGACGTTCGTCGCGTCCTGAACGAAGAACGTGAAGTCGAACATCTGCCTCGTGTGGAGGTTCATCGTGGCGCAGGTGCCCCGGTACTCGTTCCAGGTCACCCAGCCCTGCTTCTTCAGGGACTCGGAGACGCCGTGCACGGTCTCGTCGAGGAAGTGGACGGTCGCCTGCCATGCATCGCGATCCGGCGGCTTCTCCGTCGCGAGGGTCGTCGCCGGAGCCGTCACGGGCCGCGGGAGGTCCCCTTTGGTCACCGCGGGATCGACCGCGTCCGGGGTACTCTGCGGAACCTGACCTGCGGTGGATGCCGGCCCGCCGGAGGCGTCGGTGGCACCTCCGCACGCCTGCGGTTCGTCGCCGGCCCGCGAGGCCGAGGGCCAGAGGGCGAGCACGGAGGCGGCAGCGACGACCCGCAGCGGAGAGCGGCGGCGCCTCCGACGAGAGCGTGGACCCGGGTGGTCCGAGACGTCGAGTGGATGCTCCACGGTCGACGACCTCTTCCTGGCCGGGAGACCGTGCGGCCTCGGGACGGTGGACCCTGGCTCCCAGTTCCGGCCAATTGTAATCGACCATCCCCCGGAACAGCGTTGCAGTGGGACACCGTGCGCCGCCGGGACGCAGCATGCCCCGGGTGCGCCGTCAATGGCCCTCTCCGCAACGGCCCATGCGCGGTGGGTTTCCTCCGGTCGCTGCGCCCTCCTCCGTGTATCGTCCAGCCGGCGCGGCCCGCCGTGGGAGCGCCACCGGTTGTCCCATCGAAGGGGAGCCAGGGGAGGACGCCATGCTGCAGACGAGGCGGTCGGCGCTACTGTGTTGCCTGATCCTCGCCACCGCGTGCGTGACCGAGAGCACCTACAAGAAGGAGGAGCAGAAGGCGGGTGCGCTGCAGTCCCAGAAGGAGGCCTATGCCCAGCTGAACGCGGCGCTCAAGCAAGAGGTCGCGTCCGACCAGGTGCGGATCGAGCAGTTGAACGATCGCTTGAAGGTCACGCTCGTGGACGAGATCCTCTTCCCGGAAGGGGGGTGGGAGATCGACCGAAAGGGCGCGGAGACTCTCGACAAGACCGTTCCCACCTTGAAGGCGCTCAAGGGACAGCGGATCGAGGTGGAGGGCTTCACGGACGACGTGCCCATCGGTCCGGACCTCCGGAAGCGATTCCCTTCCAACTGGGAGCTGTCCGCCGCCCGGGCGACCGACGTCGTGCGCTACTTGGTCTCGAAAGGCGTTGCCCCCCAGGTTCTGTCGGCAGCAGGCTTCGGCGATACCCGTCCCGTGGCAACGAACGACACCTCCCAGGGGCGCGCCAAGAACAGGCGCATCGAGGTCGTGCTGCGGGCCGATATGCCATGACCCAACCTTTCGATCAGGGCTTGGCCTCGACCAGAGAGGACAGGGCGAGGGCCAGCTGAGGCCCCGTCGCCCCGTCCTCGTGCTTGAAGAAGACGAACGTCTCGTCCCAGGGCTGCTCGAGGATCCGCTCGGCCCACGCCTGCAGCTCCCCTCCCGAGTAGTGGGGACGGCGGAGCCTGAGGTACCCCCATGTTGCCGTCGGGACGAGCGGGACCTCGATCTCCTCCGCCTCGGCCGCGCAGAGCGCGGCGTTGTGCTTGCGCAGCGCCTCGAAGACGTTGTCCTCCAGCCAGGACCGGTGACGGAACTCGAATGCGGCACGCCCGCCTGCCGGCAGGAGCTCGAGGAAGGCCATGAGGCGCGGGAGGTCCTTCTTCAGGAAGGGGGGCAGCTGGAACAGGACCGCTCCGAGCTTCGCGCCGAGCTCGGCCGCGACCCGGTAGAAGTAGGCGAGCGATTCGGCGCTGCCCTGGAGGCGCTGTTCATGGGTGACGCGCTGTGGCGCCTTGAGGGCGAACCGGAAGTCCGCCGGCACCTGCCCACTCCAGGCGACGAGCGTAGACGCCTTGGGAATCCGATAGAAGGTGCTGTCCACCTCCACGGCGCCCAGGCGCTCCCCGTAGAATCGCAGCATCGCCTCGCTGGTGAGGTCCGCCGGATAGAACGTGCCCTTCCATGCACGATAGCTGAACCCGCTCGTGCCGCTGCGGAGCCGCATGGCGCGTAGCATAAGGCCCGGCCGACGCCGACGCCTCCGCTCGCACCGGCCCCAAGCGGGCCGGCTCCCTGGGGGCTTTCTCTCAAGCGAGTCGCCCTCGAGGAATGGAGCCGGAGGCCGCCTCAGCCGGGCGGCGGGGCCGCGTCTTTCTTTGGGTGCTGCGCAGGCGGGTCTCGTCCGAGGCGCTCGCGCAGCGAGTCGTAGATGGGCGCGCTCCCGAGGAGGCTGGCTCCGACGAAGGCGCCACACGCCGCGGCGAGCATGGGCATGATGAGCGAGTTCACTGCCGTCATCTCGACGAGAAGCGCGATGCCGGTCACGGGCGCCCGGACCGTCGCCGTGAAGAACGCTGCAGCCCCCACGATCACGAAGGCGATGGGGTCGGGGACGAGGACCGGCACGATGGCGTGCAGGGCGCGCCCCACGATGACCCCGACCGCCCCGCCCACGAGCAGCAGCGGGGCGAAGAGTCCGCCGGGCGTGCGGGACGCGTACGAGAGAGGGCCGAGCAGGAAGCGGATCGCTCCGTAGAGGACGAGAGCCCCCACGGGTGACGCGGGCCCGAGGAGCAGCCGCTGAACCCCGCCCTCTCCGCCGCCGACGTACAGCGGGTTCAGGCACGCAAGGAGGCCGACCGCGGCTCCGACCGCGGCGGCACGCAATTCCGTGCGGACGCTCGTCACGCGTTCGTCCTGGTCGAGCAGGTAGAGCACGAGACGGTTGTAGAGGGCCCCCAGGCCTCCCAGGGCCAGCCCGAACACCAGGTAGACGAAGAGTCCCAGGCCGAGAGGATGCGCGATTGCGCCGACCGTGAACAGCGGCCGCGAGCCGAGCATGGAGTGCGCGACGGCCGTCGCCGCACCGGTGGCCCCGAGGACGGCGATGGCCGTCCGGCCGTGGAAGCGCTGCATGACCTCTTCGAGGACGAAGACGGCGCCGCCGAGCGGGGCACCGAAGGCGGTCGCGAGCCCTGCAGCCGCGCCGCCTGCGACGAGCACCCGATCGTCGCCGGGGGCGAGGCGAAGCCGGCGGCCCAGGCTCCCGCCGATGGCGGCTCCCATCTGAACGCTCGGCCCCTCTCGGCCGAGCGCGAGCCCCGCCCCGATGGCGGTGAGGCCACCGAGGAACTTCACCGGCAGGACGCGAAGGCCGTCGAGAGCCGCTCCGTCGCGGACGACGCCCTCCACCTGGGGCACGCCGCTGCCGGCCGCATCCGGGGCGAAGCGGACGACGAGCCAGCGGGCGAAGCCTGCGGCCGCGGCTGCGCCGGCGATCGGGAGGAGCCATCCCCACCACCCGAGGCTTTTCGAGAAGGCCAGCGCCGCCTCGCGGAGGACGTTCCCGCGGTTCAGGGCCAGGCGAAACGCGGCGCAGACGACACCGGTGGCCCCGCCGACGGCGAGGGACGTGGCGACCAGGCGGAGGAGGGCCGACGTCCTGCCGCCGATGGACCCGGCGGGGCGCGCGCTCGACGGGGAGGCCTCTCCGTCCGGGACGGGGGGACTCGTGGATGCCACGTCGGCTATCTTACAGAAGCGGGCGTGGGCCGGGGGATGCGTGGCGGATCGGGCGTTGGGATTCCGCGGGCAAGTCCACGGGCAGGGCCGGGCCACCGCCCGGCCGCTGGCTGCGATGGGTCCCTCCCTCCGGGGCGGGGCGGCGGGTGCGAGCCTCGTCGCGGTCTGGCTCGCCTGCGGTCCCGTTGCCGCGGCCGACGAGGGAACGGAGCGATCCGTCCCCTGGAACGTCGGCGTCACGGTCACGGCCTACTTCCAGGGCCGCGACAGCCTCGTCCAGCCGACCGCCGCCGTGGACCACGGCGGCCTGCACCTCGAGGGTCGGTACAACTACGAGGCCTTGCAGACGGGCTCGCTCTGGGTCGGCTGGAACCTGGGCTGGGGCAAGAGCCTACAACTCGCCCTCACGCCGATGCTCGGCGGCGTGTTCGGCAGCGAGAACGGGGTCGCGCCCGGCCTGGAGTTCACCCTGTCCTGGGGGCCGATGCAGCTGTCGTCGCAGGACGAGTTCGTCTTCAACCTGTCCGACTGGGGCGAGAGTGACTTCTACAGCTGGTCCCAGCTCACGGGGTCGCCCGTGGGTTGGCTCCAGACCGGGCTCGCCCTCCAGCGCACCCGCTTGGTCTCGACGTCGCGGGTCGTCCAGTGGGGGCCGCTCGTCGGCGTGCAGATCTGGAAGCTGAACGGGAGCATCTACTGGTTCGACCCCGGGCAGGTGAGCCAGTACTGGGTGGCCTCGGTCGAGGCGGCTTTCTGACGGGGATGCGCCGGCGTGCCGGGGGCGCTCCTCGCGACCTCCGGCCCGGGGCGGGAGGAACGTTCGGATGCGGAGAGACACGGGCAGCGGGGCGATCGGCGGCCGGCCCGAGGACGATCTCCCCGCCCACCCGTGGTTCTCGCGGGCTTTCCACGCGGCGTGCATGAGAGTGCTGCCTTTCGCTTCCGCTCCGTCATGGCGCTTGCGCCCGGCTTCGTCGCCACACGCGTCGTCCCAGCGCTCGACCACCGGTTCGGCTGGTCCCGCGCGAGCCTTCCGGCCGTGATCGCGGGCGAGGCGCTCGTCGCGGTCGGGTTCGGGATCACGTTCCTGGTCTACCGGGAGAACTCCTGCAGCTCCGCGACGATCGAGGTCGCCGAGGCGCAGAAGGTCATCTCCTCGGGGCCGTACGCCCGGGTGCTTCATCCCTTGATGCCGGAGGGCTGCTCCCTTTCTCGGCACGCCCGTCGCGCTCGGGTCGTTCTGCGGACTATTCGCGTCCGCCGCGACGCTCCCGGTCCTTCTGTGGCGGCTGCTGGCCGAGGAGAGGTTTCCGCGAAAGAACCTGCCGGGGTGCATGGTTCGCACGGCAGATCGCCTCCCTCCAGAAGGAGCTCGAGACGAAGGGGCATACCGAGGAGCTCGCCATGCGCCTCGACGAGCTCGTGTGCAACTGGCTCATCAACCACTTCGAGACCGCGGACGCCGACCTCGGCTCGTTTCTCCGAAAGGCCCCCCCACCCCTCGAGGGATGAGGCGAGGGACGGCCCCGGGCGGAGAACACGTCACGCGGCGGCGATTCGCGGCCGCGGGAGCCCCACGAGCTCCGGCATCGCGGCGGACCTGCTTGTCGCGGTGGTGGATCGCGTAGAGAGCGCGAGCGTGCGCGGATGGCTCGCGGGCCCGCGCGGGGGGCCTTCCCCTCGGCGGTGCGCCTGTCAGGATGTTCGATCGCCCGACGAAGTGCGCAGGTCAGGCGCCGAGCGCCGCGCGGATGCGAGCCAGAGCTTCGTCGAGGGTCGTGCGAGAGCAGCCGAAGTTGAGGCGAAGGAAGCCCTCGTACGTGCCCGATGGGCCGAAGTCGCGTCCGGCGGAGAGCCCGACGCCGGCCTGCTCCAGCCAGCGGTGCGGATGAGCGCGACCCGTCGCGCGTGCGTCGATCCATGCAAGGTACGTGGCCTCCCCTCGCGTCGTCCGGAGCGACGGCACGCTTCCGAGCTCCGCCAGGACGCGGTCCCTGTTGGCGCGCAGGTACTCGAGCAGGGCGCGGTGCCACGACGCGCCGTGGCGGAAGGCCGCCTCGCATGCGACCCAGCCGAGGACGTTCACGTGCGGCACGATGCCGCGCATCGCACGGCGAAACGCCATTCGCAGGGCCTCGTCCGGGATGATGGCGAATGCGCAGCCGAGGCCGGGGAGGTTAAACGTCTTGGACGGAGACATGAGCGTGATGCTCCGCTTCGCGGCGGATGCGGAGAGCGTCGCGAACGGTCGGTGGCGCATGTGGGCATCGAGCACGAGCCCACAGTGGATCTCGTCGGAGCACACGACCATCCCGTGGCGCTCGGCCAACGCGTCGATGGCGCGAAGTTCCGACTCATCCCACTCTCGTCCGACGGGATTGTGAGGATGGCATAGGAGGAAGAGCCGTGTCTCCGGCGTGAGCGCCTTCTCGACCTCGGCGAGGTCCCATCGCCAACGGTCGTCGTGCAGCACCAGCGGCGCCGTCACCATCTCCCGCGAGGCGGAGAGGAAGGGGGGATAGACGGGCGTCGCGGTGAACGCGGCCCCACCCACGGTGCGGCAGGCGATGTTGAGCCCCGTGACGAGGCCCGGAAGCCAGACGAGCCACTCGGGATCGATCCCCCACTCGTACTCGCCGCCCAGGTGCTCCACCACCGACTCGACGAGCGAGGGCCACGGCTCGGCGTAGCCGAACACGCCGTGGTCCACCCGGCCGTGCAGCGCTTCCAGGATGGGCGGTGCCGCGGGAAAGTCCATGTCCGCCACCCAGAGGGGCAAGACGTCGCGGCCGGCGTACCGGTTCCACTTGACCGAATCCCCGCGCCGGCGATCCGGGGGATGGTCGAAATCGAAGTCCATGCGCCGAGGAAACGTAACACGCCGGCCCGGCAGCGGCCGCGGGGTCCAGGTCTGCACGCCCTCGATGTCCTACCCTCGACGATCCGTCGGCGGGGCGCGGGCCGGCGCACGCAAGATCCCAGGCGACGACCTGGGGTTCGAGCTAGACTTGGACGGGCCGGCGCGCGGTCGCCCACTGCGGAGTGGGCCTTCGGGACCGCCTCGCCGCGAGGACTCTCGAGGAGAACGGCTTCCGCGACGTGGCCCGCGTCCCCGGCGGCTGGGCCCCATGGAGGCCGCGGGCGGCTGCCGCGTGGAGGGACCTTGAACGATCGATCCTGGGTCATCGCAGGTGTGCTCGCCCTCGCCGCCTACTGGGTCGCCAGGCGCTTCCTCGGGGGATCGCGCGCGCCGTCGAACGTCGTCATGGAGAAGATCAAGTCGGGGGCCCAGGTGCTCGATGTCAGGAGCCCGAACGAGTTTCGGGGTGGAGCCTACCCGGGAGCCGTGAACGTGCCCGTGAACGACCTCGGTCGCCGCTTGAACGAGTTTCCGAAGGACAAGCCGGTGGTTCTCTACTGCGCCGCGGGCGCCCGGAGCGCGATGGCCGCTCGGCTCATGAAGCAGGCGGGGTTCACCGACGTGACGAACGCCGGCGGCCTCGCCGACATGCCGCGGTGACGCCTGCGGGCCGGCGCCCCTCGTCGCTCGGGCTGCTCCCTCAGGGCACGAGCGAAAGGAAGAGGAACGCCGCAAAGACGACGAGCTGCACGGCGCCCTGCATCAGGTTGGTTCGACCGGAGCCGAGGGTGATCGCTCCGACGATGAACGTGAGCCCGAGCAGGACCATCTCCTTCGGGTCGAGGCCGAGGATGACCGGCAGGCCGAAGATCAGGGAGACGGCG
This sequence comes from Anaeromyxobacteraceae bacterium, assembly GCA_035543235.1. GTDB lineage: Bacteria > Myxococcota > Myxococcia > Myxococcales > Anaeromyxobacteraceae > DATJZG01. The sequence goes on from DATKJV010000053.1 coordinate 98,992, forward strand.
ACGACCACGGGTACGGTGAGGCCGATGGTCGCGAGCGCCGACCCCAGCGCCAGGTTGATGCTCGTCTGAAGCCGGTCGGCCCGGGCGGCGCGGATGGCCGCGACGGTCTCGGGCAGGAGGACGAGCAGGGCGATCGCGATCCCCACTGCGGCCTGGGGCGCGCCGACCGCGCGGACCGCCGCCTCGATACGGGGCGAGATCTGCTTCGCCAGCCCCACGACCGACACCAGCGCCACGAGCAGTAGCGCCAGGCTCGCCAGGGCCGCTCCGCCGGACGGTGCTGGCACGTGGGCGTCGTTCCCCCCGGCCGGCAGGAAGTAGTCGCGATGCCGGACGGTCTGCAGGAAGACGAACACGCCCCAGGTGGTCAAAGACGCCACCCCTGCGAAGACCATCTGCGAAGGGGAGTAGGCCGCTCCCGGGGCGCTGGTGGTGAAGACCGGCAGCACGAGCACGAGGGTGGCGAGCGTGACCAGGGCCGCGAACGCCGGGCCCGCACCTTCGATTCGAAACGACTGCTCGCGGTAGCGGATCCCGCCCACGACGATGCAGGTGCCGATGACGCCGCTGCTGATGATCATGACGGTCGAATACACGGTGTCCCGGGCAAGCGGCGCCTTCGCAGGGCCGCCGGCGACCATCATGGAAATGATGAGGGCGCATTCGATGACGGTGACGGCGAGAGCCAGGACGAGCGTCCCGAGCGGTTCGCCGACCTTGTGGGCCACCACCTCGGCGTGATGGACGGCCGCCAGAACGGCTCCCACCAGGGCCGCACCGGCGAGCAGCGCGAGCGGCAACGTGTCCGGCAGGAACGACGCGGCCCCGAGAAGGGCAGCGGCGACGAGCGGCACGGCCCAAGTCCAACGGTGCATGTGGCACGACCTCCCGCGAGAGGGTCACCGCGGCGCCGCCACGACCGCGTGGCTCGCCGGTCCTCTCGCCTTGCAGACGGCAGAGGACCGTGCTCGGAGCCCGGCCATCCTCCTCCGACGGCCCCCTCGTGACAATGGCGACGCTCACGACGTCCGGGCACTCTGCGCTGCACTGTAGACGGGATGGCAGTGCCTTCGAGCCCCGGGGTCGTCGCGACACGCGCGCCCGAGGCGCTCGAAGACTGAGCCAACCGAGCATTTCCGCCCCCCTTCGGTTACTTGCCAGCGAACTTCGCCTGGTCGACCGCGAGCGCCTTGTCCGGACTGAGAACCGTGAAGGTCTCGATCAGCTTGGCGATGAGGCCGGTCCATCCCGTCTGGTGGCTCGCGCCGAGCCCTGCGCCGTTGTCTCCATGGAAGTACTCGTAGAACAGGACGTGATCGCGCCAGTGTGGGTCGCTCTGGAACTTCTCGGTTCCCCCGTAGACCGCTCTCCGTCCGCTCCCGTCCCGCAGGAAGATTCGGGTGAGGCGATCGGAGATCTCCTTCGCGACCTCGAAGAGGTTCATCACCCTGCCCGAGCCGGTGGGGCACTCGATTCGGAAGCCGTCGCCATAGTAGGCGTAGAAGTTCAGCAGGGCGCGGATCACGAGGAAGTTGACCGGCAACCAGACCGGCCCTCGCCAGTTGGAATTGCCGCCGAACATGGCTGTGTTCGATTCGGCCGGTACGTAATCGACGCGGTACTCCCGGCCGTCGACGCTGAAGACGTACGGGTTCCGTTCGTGAAACTTGGATAGCGACCTCAGGCCGAAGGGACCGAGGAACTCCTCCTCGTCCAGCATCCTCGAGAGGATCCGCCGGAGACGCTCCGGGTTCACGAGCGCGGCGATCCCCCGCTCGGCGACTCCAAAGTGTCCCGGTCCGGTCGGGTGGATGGATGCCAGCAGCTCGGGCATCTGCTGGAGGCGCAGGTTCCAACGGGCGAGCGTCGACGGGACCAGGTCGCGCTGCCACTTCTCGACCACGGTCGTCGCGCACAGGGGCAAGAGCCCGACCATCGAGCGAACCTTGAGCCGACGGGCGGTCCCGTCAGGGAGTCGCAGGAGGTCGTAGTAGAAGCCGTCCTCCTCGTCCCACATGCCGTCCCCGGAGCGGTTCATGGCCGCGCCGATGTACAGGAAGTGCTCGGCGAACTTCACGGCGAGGTCCTCGTAGGTCGGATCGTGGCTGGCAATCTCGACGGCGATCTCGAACATCGTCTGCGTGAACAGGGACATCCAGGCCGTCCCGTCTGCCTGCTCGAGGTGACCTCCCGTCGGCAGAGGAGCGCTCCGGTCGAAGATGCCGATGTTGTCGAGTCCCAGGAAGCCGCCCTCGAAGACGTTCTTCCCGAACCGGTCCTTGCGGTTCACCCACCAGGTGAAGTTCAGCAACAGCTTCTGGAACGCGGACTTGAGGAAGTGGAGGTCGCCCACGCCCCGCGCGTCACGCTCGCTGCGGTACAGGAACAGCGTCGCGAGCGCGTGCACGGGCGGGTTCACGTCGCTGAAGTTCCACTCGTAGGCCGGGAGTTGACCGCTCGGGTGGAGGTACGCGGCGCGGAGCATCAGCATCATCTGATCCTTCGCGAAGTCGAGGTCCACCATGGCGATGGGAACGCAGTGGAAGGCCAGATCCCAGGCGGCGTACCACGGGTATTCCCACTTGTCGGGCATGGAGATGATGTCGTCGTTCACCATGTGGAACCAGTCGCGGTTCCGGACGTCCTCCCGGCCGTTGTGCAGGGGGTGGGCGTAGTGTTCTCTCAGCCACGCGTCGCCGTCCCAGTAGTAGTACTGCTTGGACCAGAGCATCCCGGCGAGGGCCTGGCGCATCACGTTGGCGGCGTCAGCCGACACGGATTCCGGGATGACCGATGCGTAGAAGTCGTCCGACTCCTTCACCCGGGCCGCGAAGGCGTCCTCGAAGGGCCTTCCGAACGGAGAGGGTCGCGCCGCCTTCTCGCTGCCGTCCCCCTGTCCGACCAGGCGCAGCCGTACCGTCGCCGACTGGCCCGGGCCGAGCTTGAGGCGGTAGTGAGCCGCCGCCTTCGTGCCGCGGCGCTCCGGATTGACCGCCTCCGCGCGTCCCCTCACCACGAAGTCGTTGATGCCGTCCTTCAGGTAGGGGCCGGGATCCGGGTAGTCGAGCTGCAGCCGGGCGTGGTTGGTCTCGTTCTCGGTGAAGAGCACGGGCGGGGCGCCCTCGCAGTGGAGGCGGTAGCTGCCCAAATCGGCGTGGGTCGCCTCGACGGTGCTCGTCGCCTGGGGTCCGTCGACCTGCCGGAGGGCGGGCCTTTCGGTGCGCCGGGTCAACCAGGGTGCCCAGGTGTTGCGGAACCACAACGTCGGCAGAAGGTGGAGCTCGGCCTGCTCCGGCCCGCGGTTGTGGGCGGTGATCTTGACGAGGACATCCTCGGGACGCGCCTTGGCGTACTCGACGAAGACGTCGAAATAGCGGTCGGCATCGAAGACCCCGGTGTCGATCAACTCGTACTCGAACTCGTTCCGGCTCCGGTAGCGGTTCGTGTGCACGAGGTCGGCGTAGGGGAACGCCGCCTGCGGGTACTTGTAGAGGTACTTCATGTACGAGTGGGTCGGCGTCGAGTCGAGGTAGAAGTAGTACTCCTTGACGTCCTCCCCGTGATTCGCCTCGCCGTTGCTCAAGCCGAAGAGGCGCTCCTTGAGGATCGCGTCCTTGCCGTTCCACATCGCGATGGCGAAGCAAAGCCGCTGCTTGTCGTCGGAGAAGCCGGCGAGCCCGTCCTCCCCCCAGCGGTAGGCGCGCGAGCGCGCCTGGTCGTGCGTGAAGAAGTTCCAGGCGTCCCCGTTCGCGCTGTAGTCCTCGCGGACCGTGCCCCACTGCCGTTCACTGAGGTACGGGCCCCACTTCTTCCAGGGGGCCCTTCGCTCGCGGGCTTCCACGAGGCGCTGAGATTCCGCAGGAGTCTTTGAGCCGGGCATGTCATCCTCGCAGGACGTGCGTGCACCCTTGCGGGTCGATGCGATAACGGCGGCAACGCAACATCGCTAGCACATGCCGTGACGCGAGAGTGCATCCCGCTGGTGACGTCCGGGGCTTCGCCTCCTGCAGACCGGTACGTCGGGGATGGTCCGACCGCCGGCAAGTGGAGCGAAAAGCCGCGAGCGGGCCGAGCGGCGGGTCTTGTCGCCCGTTGAAGCGGGGCGGGCGAGGCGCGGGCCGACGGGTCGGCGCGCCACGGCCCGGGCCGAGGAGTGAGGGCCTACGCGATCTTCTGGAACTTCGAGGCGGGCGCTCCGCAGATCGGGCACTTGTCCGGCGGAACCCCGAACTCCACGTCCCCGCAAACCGGGCAGAGGAAGACCTCCATGTTCGAGAGGTCCTTCCCTGCCTTCAGGGCTTCGAGGGCCTGCGAGAAGAGTCTTGCGTGGACCCGCTCTGCCGCGTTGGCAAACCCGAGCAGTGTCTTCGCCTTGTGCCCCTCGGCCGTCGCCTGTTCGACCATGGGCGGGTACATTTCGGTGAACTCGTAGGTCTCGCCGGCCACGGCAGCCTCGAGATTCTTCAGCGTGGTTCCGACTCCTCCCATGTTGGCGAAGTGACCCAGCGCATGAATCGTCTCGGCTTCCGCCGCGGCACGGAAGAGCCTCGCGATCCGCGGTAGCCCCTCCTTGTCGGCTTGACGTGCATACGCAAGGTACTTCCGGTTGGCTTGGCTCTCACCGGCGAACGCCGTTGCAAGATTCTCGCTTGTCGTAGGCATCGTCCCCTCCTTGGGGAGGCTCGATCTTCCCCGGAAACGGCACCCGCACCAACGCGAAACGCGCGCGGCGAAGCGCCAGCCGGGGGAGATGGTTGGCTGTGGCCTTGACGAGCGTCAGACGCAACCCGTCAGGGGGTCCGGTCACCCTCCCGGCGGGACGAGCGGCGCAGGAACGCGTTCGCGCCGGAGATGGCCGTGCGCAGGGCGCATCCGGTGAGATGAAGCTATCGATCGCCCGCCGCCGAGGCGGGCGGTTTGCGGTGAGGCGAGGCACGCCTTGCATGTGGGCGGGCCCTTCACGTGTTGAACGCAGAGGGTGAGTGGAGCGGGTCGAACGTCGTCGGCCGGCGCGCCGCTCGGGCTTGCCGCCGCGCGGCACCGGAGGGAGAGGCGGCGGGAGACAACCCGGGGGGATGGCTGGCCGTTGCGTTGCTCCGCTCGGACTGCAATCACGACGGAGGGCATCTCGTCCGCGCCTCGTACGAGGAAGATCGCCCGATCGCGCTCACGCTCGGATGAGCCCGGCGGCCGCCTCCACGAAGCTCGTGAACCCCGTGCCGTAAAGGGACACGTCGAGGAACTCGGTCACGAAGCGCCGGTCGCGCTGGTGGTAGTCGCGACAGAGGAACGGATGCTCATGCACGCCCAAGGAGAGTTCGTGGACGCGGACGCCGGTGTCGCGATGGAGCCCGCGCAGCGTGTTCAGGACGGCCGGCGCTGGAATCACCTCGTCGTTCCGATTTGACACTGCGAGGAGCCGGGGCGCCAGCTCGCGCAGACGAGCCTCGAGGCGCGGGCGCTCGGATTCGTCGCCGCACAGTGCCCGGAAACAACGACCGAGTTCGTGCTCCCGCAGCCAGTGAGAGAGGCGGGTGTTGGCGAGACGCCCGGTGAAGCGGACGTACAGCTTCATCAGCGACACCTCGCAGGCATGGTCGATGATGAATCGGGACGACATGTTCGTCGCTCGCAGCGCGGCTCCACTCTCGAACATCACCGCGCGGCTCTCCCGAAACAGTCCCCCCTCGTCGAGGAGCATGAGCCCCAGCGCAAGATACCCGCCGATCGAGTACCCCACGAGGTCGATCCTCGCTTCGGGATGCACGTGCGGGTGGTGTCCGGCTCGAACCTCGCGGACGAGGTCCACGACGTCGCCGTAGGACTGAAGTCCTCCCCAGAAGAAGCGCTCGGGGTAGGCGTCCAGCCGCTCGCTGATGACGCAGTTGAAGCCGTGGACGTTCTCGTTGCGTGGCACCGCACGCCGGAGAGCCAGATGCCGTTCGATCTCCCGCCCCCACTGTGGCGAGACGCGGTTGATGTGGAAGGAGAGGGGATAAAGGGCAACAGCCGCCCCAGTGGAACGCCAGAGCTGGTACGCCCATGGAACGTACTTCGTGAAGCTCCGCTCGTTCAGCCCGTGGAGGACGATGACGAGGGCGCGTGCCCGATCCGCGCCCGGGGAGCGGAGCAAGGGGTACCGGAAGTCAACGTTCTCCGGGACGTCGCAGTCGGGGGGCGCATCATCCGTCGGTTCCCCGGCGAACTCGAGGCCGTGCTCGTCGCAGCGGTACGCGGACCGCCCGAGGAGATGCGAGGCGTGGCGCGAGTGGGCCTCGAGGAAGTAGACGTCGGCGCCCAGGTCCGGAAAGGACAGAGGGTCCCCGTTCGCCCAGCCCGAGCGGCGTCGGATGGCCTGAGCGATGGCCCGGTAGCTCGGGTGATGCACGGACGCCTCCTCCCGCCGGGGCGGTGGGTGCATTCCTCCCCGGGCAGCGACCAAACATCATCGGCGGTGCGGTGTCTAGGAGGTTGTGGCTCGTTCGGTCGGGCCGCCGATGCGTTCTTCCAGCCCACCAGGGCGCGCGAAGGGGCCGGAGACGCCCCTCACGGCAGGATGCTGAGGGTCACGGAGATGGACTGCGGGCTGTTCTCGACGTCGGGGTACCCACTCATCGGGAGTCCCCAGACCGAGATCTCGTCGGTGTAGGTACCCGCCGGCAGCCCGCTCGTGTGTATCTGAACCCAGACGATCCACTCGCTCGGATGGAGCGTGTCTCCGGCGAGGCTCACTTCGATCCATCCGGATGCGAGGTGGCTCGCGCCAAGCCCCACAAGCGGGGCAGAACCGTTGTCCGTTACGACGACGGTCTTCGACAGCGACACGTCGGATGTCACCGACGCCGTGAACTCGACGTCGTGAGTGGCAAGCTGGAGGCTCGCGGTGTTCGCAGGCCAGCACGATCCGTTCGCGCAGATGTAGTTCGCGGGGCAGGGCGGGCAGGAACTGCTCGAGCCGCCGCACGAGGACAACAGCACGGCCACACTAGCGGCTGACAGACTCGAACAGGACCACCGCATGGGTGCTCCCCCCGGCGAGACGGCGAGATCGTTGTCATACTAGCAGGAACCCGGACAAGGGGTGCGGGCAGCCGAGCGTGTGATGGGCCTCGCAGCACCGGGGCGGCCGGTGTACGCTCACCACCGTGGAGGCCCCATGACCATACGAGGACTCCTGGTCCTCAGCGCTCCGGCGCTTGCAGCCTGCGGTTCCTCCGCCGGCGCCGTGGGTAGGGTCAGCATTTCCCACGTCTGCTCGATCCCGACGCCGGACGAAAGCGGCGCGTGCGTCACCCCGGTGCAGTGCGCCCCTCTCGCGGGGGCTCCGACGCTGGATTCCGAGCACGCGACCGGGGACTTCACTCTGCTCATCGAGTTCGACAACACAAAGAATCCGGGAGACCTCTCCAACACCTGGCTCGGCTATGACGACGCGCTGGTCGAGGAACTCTACGTTGCCTACACGGGAGTGGACCTTCCGCCATTCACGTTCTTCTTCCCGTACAGGTCTGTCGACGCGCCAGGGGTCGGATCGGCGACCGCCTACGCCATCACCCTGCCTTCCTATTACCTTCCGTATCTCCCGCGGCCGGGGAGGATCGGCATGGCCTTGACGGCTCTCGGGCACTACGAAAGCGGCGTTCCCTTCACCACGGACGAGCTCCAGGTCCCCGTGGAGGTGTGTCTAGGATGCACCCCGGACCCGGCGACGGCGTGCCCGGCCGGACAGAAGCCCGTCGTGTGCCCGGTGTACGGTCAGACGAACGCGATCGCTTGTTACTAGGCGTGCGCCGCCGCTCGGTGCCTGCATCGGGCGGGAGCCCCCGGGTAGGCGCCCCCGCCAGGTCGCGCCCGACCTTCGCCTTGGTGTGACGACCTACGGAACGACGTCCGAGCCACCGGCCACGATTCGTCCAGGTGCACCCTCGAGAGGCGGTGACGCGTGGCAGTAGTTGCATGCTCCGTGGGGCGCCGGTTCGCTCATGCAGCGCGTCACGCCCTGGAACCCGACGCAGATGCTGAGGGGGAAAGCGACCGACTCGGCCGAGTAGAAGTTGCCGACCAGGTTCGAGTGCACGTCGAACGTCCAGCCATTGGCGTCCGTGACGGTCACGATGACGCCCTGGACCCCTTGGTTGGCCGGAGCATCCAGGGCGAGATAGGCGGTCCCCGCGAAGCTCCAGGGCGTGGCGTGGCCACCCTCGCGCGAGGTGCTGGAGGGGACGCCCCCGTGGCAGCCCAGGCAGTTCTGCCCTGGATGCATCGTCGGGCCATCGTCCGGTATGCACCCCCAGGTTGCAATCGCCAGGACGGCCGCCGCGGCCTTCTTCATCGCGGGGCGCCTCGGAACACGATGTCGAGATCGATGCGGCAAGCGTCGTCGATCTTCACGAACAGGAGCGAGGGACGGGCCACTCCGTGGGCGTCGAGGCTCACGTCGAACGAGCCTCTCACGCGAAGCTCGCCTCCCGGTTGGCGGACGAGGGTGAACGGAATCGTCATCCGGCGCTTGATCCCGTGAAAATCGACCTCCGCGTCTGCCGGAATGGCCTTGTCGGGCAGCTCGCGCGTCGGTCCGAGCTGGATCGCAGCCTTGACGGTGACGAACGGATACCGGCCGGCGTCGACAGCTTCGAGCATGTGCGAGTCGCGATTCGCGTCGCCGGAGTGGAACGATGCCACGGGCACCCTTGCCTGCGCGACCGCCGATCCGTCTTCCTTCACGAGCGCCTTCGCCTCGACGTCGCGGGATACCCCTTCCACCTCGTGGAGCTTGTGAATCACGGTGTAGCGGACGACGCTCTGTGCTGGGACCGCTGTGTACAGGGAGCCGGACGGCAGTCCCGCCGACAGCAGGACCGCAAGTAGATATCCGCTCGTCAAGAGGCCCTCCCTAGAAGACCAGCGCGCCCACGCCCGTCGCCACGGCCAGCAAGGTGACGTATCCGACCACGAGATGCGCAGTCGCGATCGACTGCTGGTTCAGATACCCTTCGCGACTCGTCGTCCATATTCCCAAGGCCACCTGGGCGGCCATGCCCGCCGTCGCCGTGAACATGCCGATCTTGTGAAGAGAGATCCGGTCGAAGCCGTCGCGGCGCTCGGGCGCAGCCGGGGCAACGAGGGCGAGTGTGCCGGCGGCGATGAACAGCGCGAAGGTCGAATATGCGAGAACCGCGTGGGTCTGGGCGTACTTGTTCGTATTGGCCCCGCCGAACTTGTCGTCGTAGTTGAGCTGTCCCACGACGGTCGTGGCGAGCTGCAGTGCGAACATTCCCAGCCCGAGGCCCTGGTGCCAATCGAGGAGAGTCCGCCGGAGGCGCATGGACTGGGTGTCCACCGGCTGGGCCGGCTTGGGCTCTCCCAGCAGGTCGAAGTCCATCGACGAGGAAGGCGGCGGCGGCTCGGCCTGGAGCGACGCGCTGCTGGCCAGCCCATCGTCTAGGGCGACGGTCGGAACCGCCGAGGCGAACGTGCACACGGCCACGAGAGCGCCGGCGATCCTCGTGGTGCGCACCCGTGAGCGCCACCGGGCATGGACTCGATCGACCGGTTCAGGCATGCATTCTCCTCCGCCACCGTCGCCGCGCCAACCCTCCCACCATCGCGGTAGGCCCACAAGAAAACTCGGACCTCGCGCATGTCGCAAGGTTCATCGGTCGCCCGCGAGCGGCCTCGGCTGCGAATCGACGTGGGGTGAGCGCCACTCCGGCCTCAGTATCCCGTACACGAAGGAGTCCCGCCAGGCTCCTCGCGCGCGGCGGTGGCCTCTCACGTGTCCCTCGCGCTTCATTCCGACCTTCTCCAAGATCCGTATCGAACCGGTGTTTTCCACGTCGCACTCGGCGCCGATGCGGTGGAGGTTCAGATTCTCGAAGCCGAACCGCATCATCTCGGACGCGGTCTCCGTCGCGTATCCTTGTCCCCAGTGCCGTCTTTCGAACGTGTAGGCCAGGCTCGCGGCCGCGGGGTTGTTGGCTGCGAGCGTGAGGCCGCTCACGCCGATGACCTCGCCACTCGTCCTCAGGGCCGCGGCCAGGAAGAACTCGACTCGAGGGATCGAGGTGCGCCGGGCGACCGAGGCCTCCACTTCCGCCCGCGTCTCCTGCTCGGTATTGGGCCCCCAGTCCAGGTGGCGAACCACCTCCGGGTCGCTGGCGTAGCGGTGAATGGCTCGCCAGTCCGCGAGCCGGATCTCCCGTAGGCGGAGGCGGCTGGTCGCGAGCTCGACATGCCGGCGACCGTGCCTCTCCTCGAGCTCCGCCAACAGGATCCGCCTCGCAAGCGGATCTCTGCAGGCGCGCGCGAGGAAGTCTTGAGTGCCCTCGCCATCCCGCCGCATCAGGGCGTCGAGAATGGCGAGGACCTGTCCGGCGTACCCCAAGCACCGGAGTTCCTCGGTTGCTCGGTACGCGGATTGAACGACGTCACGAAGGAGCAGTGCCATCCGCTCGACGTCGGTGTCGAGGCACGCCAATACCCGAAGCGTGCCGAGAAGGTCCGCTCCAGGGGAGCCGCGGTTCGCCGCATCAGCGGCCAGAGCGACTGTGCTCTCGAGCGTGGGCTGTCCTGGGGGCGGGCCCCCGGCTTCGTGGCCCCTGGTTCGTCCGGTCCGATCAGTCACACGCTCCATTGCAAGGCGGGGCTCCAGGCCCTCAGCCGAAGGTAGACCTTCGCGCCCAGTGCCTGCCGGTGCAGCCTGGCCACGATCGCGAACAGCCCGCGTTGGTTGACGTAGAGGAGCGCCTGCTGGCCGACGCGCCCGTTCAGTACCTCGACCGTCAGGGAAGCTCCATCCTCCTGCACGATCCCGAGAAGAAGGTCGGGGCGCTCGCCGCTCGTCGGAGGCCGCGCCTCCGCCGCACCCTCGCGAAGCCATGCTGGAGCGGTGGCGCCGGGGATTCCACCCATTGCCAAGGGCTAACCCCTACCTGCGGCAATCGATAGTTGAAGAACTGTGAAGCAGGGTGGTGCCCGGGCGCCCCGCGCCTCCTGCGGGGCATGTCGCGTGCGAAGCCTGAGCTTGATCGTTCGCCCGGGCCGGTCTTCAACGCTTCGCGTTCGTCGGCGCAAATTACTCGAACCTTCTCAGCGATATCTGCCCGGTGGGCGGCTCCTTCACAAGGTTTGGCTCTGCGCGAAAGAGGGACCGCGTGTCGATTCGCGATGCTGCCTAAGCGATCGCCCCGCTCGGCCCGCAGGTGGCAGCACCGCCACGGCTCCAGTCGCCCCGCGCTTCCGTCACGCGAGCGAAAGGATGAGCGGACCGGGCACGCTGGCCGGTCCGCTCATCACGGCCGAGGTGTCGAACGCCTATGCGGTTGCTCTCGCCTGCACCAGCGCGAGGAAGGGTTCGGAGACGAAGGTTCGCATCACCCGGAAGTGCCGGGCGCCCTTTCGCCCGTCCGGGCCAGCTTTCCGGCCGTCCGGCACGGTGAGGGAGGCGGTCCGGATTCCCAGGCGCACCGACTTCAAGGCCTCAAGCTGGGCAGGCGACAGAACTTGCTTGACCTGCTTCCAGCACGCCGCTAGGTCCTGTCGGAGCGTTCCCGCGGAGCTTCCCCGGGCCGCTTGGACGGCCTGCGCCGTCGAGTCGGAGACGGTCCCGGTCGCCTTCAGATCCGAGACCGCCTGCGTCAAACCGGTCACGAGAGCAGGCTGCGACGCAGACCGCTGGGCCGTCATGGCCTGAAGGGCACCTTGGGCAGCCTGCAACGCGGGAAGCAGCGCCTGGGCCTGCTGCTGGGTCAGGTTCAGGGCATGGTCGAGCTGCAGGGCAGCGATCTGCTGCCGCAGCGCATGCACGGGATTCGTCGGTGCGGCGAGCGCGCTCGCGGGGGCCAGGACACAGACGATCCAGAGAGCTCGTGAACGAAGCATGGCACTTCCTCCTGTCGGCCGCGGGAACCCTCGCTGCCGCGATGATTTGCCGATCAGACACCGGAGGACCGCGGCCGTTAAAGTCGACCCTGGCGGATGGTCGCGCCGGACGACGTCGTCGCGGGCTTTGCGCCGCGCATAGGAGCTGGCGACTGACGGGGGTGGCGAGGCGCGCTTCTCCTCGGCTCCGCTACGACGTCGAAACCTGTTGCAGCGCACCCTGGATGACCCGCGCCAGGTCGAGCGGAGCCTGTTGCGTCGCATCGCCACCGACCGATTGCTCACCGGCCCCGATCGAACCGCACGCCTGCTGGGCGCCGTAGCTCTGTACGCCGTGGTGGCGGTGATGGTGATGGCGTGGCCCAGGCACCGAGCTCGACGAGCCCGCTTGTTGGAGCGAGGGCATGCTTCCCGTCTGCGCAGCCTGCTGGAACTGGTCGGCGAGCTGGTTCAGGAACTGGGCTGGCGGACCGCTCACGTTGCTCGCATCGGTCTGGAGCGTGCTCGCGACGCCCGCCATGACCTTCTTGAACTCGTCCGGACTGCTCTGCTGAAGCTGCTGCAGGGCATTCAGGACACTTGCGAAGCTCGAGATGCTCGTCGTCGTGCCAACGCCCACGACGCCCGCTGAATCCGACGAGGCCTGCGTCTCGAGGGCCTGAAGGAGGCCAACTGCCGAGGCATCGCCACTGCCGCTCACGTTGCTCAGGTTCATGACGTCGATACCTTTCTTCCCGTGGAACTGCGCCCCAACGTCCCGGCCGAAGTGCCTGTCTAGCAACGTTCGGGCCAGAGCAGCGGGCCGCGCCTCGAGGACTTGCGATCCGGGAGCCGTTGCAGCGGGGTTGTTGCGACCTAGCACCCGGCAATCTCGACCTAGCCACGTGCCGGTGGGGCCACTTCACCTTCTTCACGCAAGCGGACAGCGCAGCCGTCATCCAGGAGAGCGAGTGCGAACGGAGCGCGCGGCGCCAACCGGAAAGGGCTGCCCCCAAGCGGGACGCCGTGCCGCCGCCCGGCCGGGGAACGCACCTCGAAGCCCCTTTGGATGGCGTGGAGGCGCCGAGGTCCTTCGGAGTCGGTGCTGGGACTGGAACCCGCTCACGCCAAACCGAGAGGCGCGGGAATCGTGAAGTCTACCTAAACGGGTCATGCGCCTTATGCCGGTTTTCGCCTGGGTCGACTGCGCCTACATTCGAGACCACGCGTCGAGGTTCGCGAAGAGCCTGCCTGTTCAGCTTGGAGGGATGGACCATGTACAACGCGAAGGCCTACTCCGTCGCCAATGCGACGTCCCCGTTCGTCCGCACGACCATCCCCCGTCGGGACCCGACGCCGCAGGACGTCCAGATCGAGGTCCTGTACTGCGGAATCTGCCACTCCGACCTCCACCAGGCCCGCAACGAGTGGAGCGCGATGCCCACCGTGTATCCGTGCGTGCCCGGCCACGAGATCGTGGGCCGGGTGACGAAGGTCGGATCGGCGGTGACAAAGTTCAAGGCGGGCGATCTCGCCGGTGTCGGCTGCCTCGTCGACTCCGACGGCACGTGCCCGGAGTGCAAGGCGCACTACGAGCAGTTCTGCCCTGGCGCCGTCTTCACCTACAACTCACCCGACAAACACACGGGCAAGGTCACCTACGGAGGGTATTCGGACAGCATTGTCGTGAACGAGCGGTTCGTCCTGCGCATCCCCTCGAACCTTGGCCTCGCGGGCGCAGCCCCGCTACTGTGCGCCGGCATCACGACGTGGTCGCCGCTTCGCCGGCAGGGGGTCACCAAGGGCAAGAAGGTTGGCGTGGTGGGGCTCGGCGGCCTGGGCCACATGGGGGTGAAGTTCGCTCGGGCTCTCGGCGCGCACGTCGTCGTCTTCACGACGAGCGCTTCCAAGGTGGAGGCCGCGCTTCGCCTCGGCGCCCACGAGGTGGTGATCTCCAAGAACGCGAAGGAGATGGGGAAGCACGCCGCCAGCTTCGACATGATCCTCGACACCGTCTCCGCCCCGCACGACCTGCATCCCTACCTCGCGAGTCTGAAACGCGACGGCAACATGACGCTGGTCGGCGCGCCGGATCAGCCGCAACCAGTGGCGGCGTTCGCCCTCATCTTCGGGAACAAGAGCCTCTCCGGATCGCTAATCGGCGGCATCCAGCCAACCCAGGAGATGCTGGACTTCTGCGGAGAGCACCGCATCACGGCCGACGTGGAGGTCATCCCGATTCAGAAGGTCAACGAGGCCTACGAGCGGCTGCTCAAGTCGGATGTGAAGTACCGGTTCTCCATCGACATGGCGTCGCTCAAGTCCTCCTAACGCGGGAGGCACGCGTGCAGAAGAGGAGCCTCGGTCGCAGTGGCCTGGAGGTGTCGGCCCTCGGACTGGGCTGCATGGGGCTGAGCTTCGGCCTCGGCCCGCCGACCGACCGGCGGCAGGCCATCTCGCTCATCCGCCTCGCGGTCGACCGGGGGGTCACCTTCTTCGACACTGCCGAGTGCTACGGGCCCTTCGTCAACGAAGACCTCGTGGGCGAGGCGCTGGCTCCGTTCCGGGAGCAGGTGGTCATCGCCACCAAGTTCGGCTTCAAGGGCGGAGACTCGAGGGCCGGGCTGGACAGCCGGCCCGAGCGCATCCGCGCCGTGGCCGACGCCTCGCTGAAGCGGCTCCGGACGGACCGGATCGACCTCTTCTACCAGCACCGGGTGGATCCCGATGTTCCGATCGAGGAAGTGGCGGGAACGGTCCAGGGGCTGATCCGGGCGGGCAAGGTGAAGTACTTCGGCCTCTCGGAGGCCGCTGCGCAGACGATCCGCCGCGCCAACGCGGTCCAACCCGTGGCCGCCCTACAGAGCGAGTACTCGCTCTGGTGGCGGAAGCCAGAGGAGGAGATCCTCCCCACCCTCGAAGAGCTCGGCATCGGCTTCGTCCCCTTCAGCCCGCTCGGGAAGGGCTTCCTGACCGGAGCCATCGACGAGGGGACGTCCTTCGCGCAGGGCGACTTTCGCGGCGTCGTCCCTCGGTTCGCGCCAGAGGCTCGCAAGGCGAACCGGACGCTCGTCGACGCGCTCGGCCAACTGGCGGCGAAGCGGCGGGCCACACCCGCTCAGCTCGCGCTCGCCTGGCTGCTCGCCCAGAAGCCGTGGATCGTGCCCATCCCCGGGACCACCAAGCCGCACCGGCTGGACGAGAATCTCGGCGCGGCCGGGCTCGACCTGACGCCAGACGACATCCGCGAGATCACCGTCGCGGCGTCGAAGGTCGCGATCCAGGGCGCGCGCTACCCAGAAGCCCTGGAGCGGTTGGTCGGCCGCTGACGCTCGCGCTCGACCGGAGCCCGCCATGCCCCCTCGTGCGAAGCAAGGTTCGGACCCTTCCAGGGCGCGTCCCAAAGTCATCTGCCACATGGCGCCGTCGGTCGACGGCCGGATCGTCGTGCGCGGCTGGCCTCGGCAGCGCGCCCTGGTCGAGGAGTACGAGCGCACCGCCGCCGCGTTCCACGCCGACGCCTGGATTGTCGGTCGCGTCTCCATGGAGCCCTACGCCGGGAGGGCAAGGGTACCTGGGAGGTCGGGTGCGCAGGTCCCGCGAACGGATTTCGTCGCGTGCGACGACGCCCCATCCTACGCGATCGCGGTAGACCCGAGCGGCAAGCTGCGGTGGGAGGCCGGCTCGGTCGACGAGGCGCACGTCATCACGGTTCTCACGCAGAAGGTGCCGGACCGCTATCTGGCCTTTCTGCGCGCCCAAGGCGTGTCATACCTTTTCGGCGGCAAGAGGCGGATCGACGTGCAGGTGGTACTCCGGAAGCTCCGTGCCCGTTTCGGAATCCGCACGCTGCTCCTCGAGGGCGGCGGAAGGATCAACGGGTCTTTTCTCGCAGCCGGGGTCGTCGACGAACTCAGCCTTCTCATCGCGCCGGTTGCCGATGGAGCGGTGGGGACGCCGACGCTCTTCGACGCGACCCGAGGACCGGGGCTGTCTCGGCCCTTGAAGCTGCTGTCCGCCGAGCGCCGCCGTGGAGATCTTCTGTGGGTCCGGTACCGGGTTCGACCAGTCCACGGGTGAGGCGGGTCAGGGGCGGGTTCGCGGCGGCGGCGAGGGACCTCGGCGTCTCCGCCTCGGCCCTGAGCCAGTCCGTTCGGCAGCTCGAAGCGCGCCTGGGCGTCAGCCTGCTGACGCGGACGTGCAGTGGACCAGGCGCTCGAGTCCCTGAAAACGGTGTCCGCTCGACCGGACGAGGTCACCGGTCGTCCGGCTGTCCGTGCCGAGCATCGCGGTGCCGCTCGTGGTCGCCCGACTGCTTCCACGCGTCCCGGAGCGTCACCCGAGGGTCGAGGTACAGGTCGAGAATCGCTTCGTGAACATCGTCGCCGAGGGGCTTGATGCGGCGATCCGCCTGTCGGAGGCGATCGAACGCGACATGGTGCAGATCCGGATTACGGGGCCAGGGCGCTTTGTCGTCGCCGCGTCCGTTTGTCCATCCCAGGCCCGAGAGCGCGGAGGCAGTGCAGCACGCTCGAGCGCACGCGGCCGCCGAGCTCATGGGTCGGGAAGTGGCCGTTGCCATCAAGCAAATCCTAGAACGACCGGGCGGCGCCGGAACCCGGGACCGATCGCGCAGCCCACGGCGGCCGCGTCGAAGGACAGCCTGGCGGGAAGGATTGGGCTCGCGAGACTCGATACGCACGGCGCGCCGCGCAGCCGACCTGTCGCGAAGCGGTCGGAAAGAGGCTAAGCGCCGGGCGAGGGGCTCCGGCCCTGCGAACTCCATGTCCCGAGCAGTGCACCGCCCACGATGAGGGCCATGGCGAGGACCGATACGCCGCCGAGTCGGCCGCCGGCGAACACCGAGAGAAGCAACGTCGAGAGAAGCGGTGTGAGGTATGCCAGCGTGCCGATCACGCGCGGGTCGCCGTCGGAGAGCGCCTGGTCCCACAAGTAGAAGGCCGCTCCCATGGGCCCGAACCCGATGACGAGGAGTGACGGCACGTCGGAGGCGTGCAGGGCGTACGGCGGTTCCAGAACCAGGTGACAGACGAGTGCGAGCGTCCCGGAGACCAGGCAAAAGGTCGAGACGCTGGCCGTGCGAAACCCACCCAGGCGGCGCGAGACGAGTGAGAAGGTGGACCAGATGACGGCGGCAAGCAGCGCCAGGGCATAGCCCGGAGCAGTGACCATCTCGAAGCCCACACGCCCTCCCGTCACAAGCAGGGCAGCGCCGCTGAAGCCGAGGAGGGCCCCGGCCAGGTGCCTGATGTGGAGCGTCGTCCCCGGCAGGAACACAGGCGACAACACGACGATGAAGAGCGGCCACAAGTAATTGAGAAGGTTCGCCTCGACGGGCGGCGCGAGCCGCAGCGCGAGGAACAGGCAGAGGTGGTATGCGAAGAGACCGTAGACGCCGACCGCGAGAGCCTTGAGCCGGACCCCCCGCCACGAGACACGGCGCAGTCCGAGGACCGACCCGAGCAACAGCGCCAGTCCCACGAGCAGGAAGGGGGGTACCCGCCGTAGCCGGACTGCCAGAGTCGCAAGGGTGCTCCAAAGCGCAATGGCAGCGAGCGCGCTGCGAGTGCCGCGGAGAGTCATCGTCTCAGACCGCCCGCACTCTACCTCAGCCTTCCGCCATGCCGTTCCAACGCTCCCGGAGCCCTGCGGCGGGGTGACGTGACGGACGGCGAGGCGTCTGTCGGGTGACGGAGTGGCACACAGGGTCGACAGGGAGGGCCGAATGCTCCGGCGAGGCGAACCTCGAATGCTCTGCGCGCGGGGGCGGCGTCGAGGGCGCCACCGGGGCGCGTCCGGGCCGAGGCGGCGAGGGTCGCGCCGAAGGGGCGCAGAGGATGTGCCTTCGATCTCAGGTCCTCTCGATGCCGGCGCTCTCGACTCCGACCACCCAGCCCTCGGCGAACCAACTCGCGATGGCGCCCGACGCGGCAGCGGATGGATCTTCGCGATCCGCGAAGGTTGCACAGACGCGCCCGAGCGACTCGCCATGCCTCGCCATTTCGAGCGCGAGGGCCTCGTCCGCCTGGAGCGGGCAGTGATGGACCTGGAAACCGCTCCGCCACACGGCCGCGGGCGACCGCCCCGCCTTCGGCGGGGCAGGGTGGTTCCCGTCCGCCGACGCCTCCCAGAACGAGGTCACAGCGTGTTCGAGCACGAGGACCTGCATCGCCGGGGACAGCACGAGCCGGGCACGGTCAGCGGACTCGAGCGGAATGGCCGCCAACGCGCCGGCCGCGACGCTCCTCGGCGCCGGTGCGAAGAAGATCTCGTTACGTGCCCACTCGAGCTCCGCCAAGTCGCGGAGCCACGGCCTCTCGGGATCTGGGTTCTGCCGCAGGAAGTTCGGGAGCAACCTCCCGACCTGGCCGACGTCGTGGTGCTCCGATGGATGGCGACGGAGGTAGCGCTCGGCCAGGCTGGCAAACGACTCGTCGCCCAGATGCCTCGCGAGGTTGGGGAACGTCTCCTGCAGTGCCCGGACGAGCCGACACAGGTACATGTTTGCGTAGATCTCGAGGCTCTCGCGAGCGCTAAGGACCGGTGTGTCCGCGACGCAGCCTTCGATCCGAACCCGGGCGAGCTCCGCGCCGGAGGTGATGGCCTCGTGGACTCGGGCCTGCGTCTCCGTGAGCGTCACGACGCGAGGCTCCGGAGCACGGAGCCGAGCTCTTCCATCTCGACGTCCTCCGCGTGACGGCTCTCCGCGACGAGTTCCACGAGCGGCGGAATGCGGTCGTCCCACTCGACGAGGGTGGGGACCCGGCCGAACCTTCGCAGCGCCTCGCGGTAGAGCTCCCAGACCGGGGGTGGGACGGGAGCGTCGTGCGTGTCGAGCAGGTAGTTGCCCTTGTCGCTGTGGCCCGCGAGGTGGAACTGCCCGACGCGGTCCGGAGGGATCCCGTTCAAGTACTCGATCGGGTCGAAGCCGAGGTTGTTGGCCGACACGTACACATTATTCACGTCGAGCAGGATGCCGCAGTCAGCACGCAGGGAGAGCGCGGCGAGGAACTCCCACTCGGTCATCGTCGAGTCGCGGTAGGCCATGTAGGAAGAGGGGTTCTCGAGCAGGATCTGGCGACCCAGGCGGTCCTGCAGGGACGCGACGCGGGAGGACACATGGGCAAGCGTCTCCTCCGTGTACGGCAGCGGCAGGAGATCGTGAACGTACCGTCCTCGCCAGGTACCCCAACACAGGTGGTCGGTCACCATGGCCGGTTCGATCCGCGCCACGAGCCGGTCCAGGTCGTCGAGGTAGCGCGCCGAGAGGGGATCCGTCGAGCCGATGGAGAGGGACACGCCGTGCAGCACGACCGGCGTGTCCCTCCGGACCTTCTCGAGCAGCGCGATGGGGCGGCCTCCCTCGGCCATGAAGTTCTCGGTCACGACCTCCACCCAGTCCGCCGGCGAGGGCTCGGAATCGAACTGGGGGAAGTGCTTCGTCCGGAGGCCGATGCCATGACCGAGGTCCAGGCGCTGGAAGGCCATTTCCGACTCCTACATCTTCGAGGCAACGACGGTGCCGCCCTTGTCCGTGCACTCCTTGGTGCTCTTCGTCTCGACCCAGCCCTTGCCCTTGCAGGAGTTCTGGGCCTTGCAGGCGTTGTCGGCTCCCGCACAGCTCCCCTGACCCTTGCAAGAGTTGATGCCGGCGCAGTGCACGCCGCCGTCCTTCGGCTTCTCGTCGGCGCGGGCGGTCCCGGCGGCGAACATGGAACAGACGGCGACGGCAATGGCGCTACCCTTCACGGCGTTGCGGATCATCGCTCTTCCTTTCGTGGGTGCTGCGGTGGGTGCTGCGCTCACTTCGCCTTGGCGAAGAGGGACAGATCGATGGTCCCGGTCTGTGCGACGACGGGCGCGAGCTGCTGTACCCGGGCCAGCCAGCCGTCGGTGTACTTGGGGCCGATCCTGTAGGCGTCGCGGTCGAAGCTGGCGATGGCGGCCCGGATGCGGACGGTCTTCCGCTCGCCGTAGGCCCCGGGAGGGAAGACGAGGACGGTGCCGCTCACCTTCTCCGGCTGGCCGTCTGCGCGCGTCTTGCCGCAGATGGTGAAGGGAATGGAGGCGGTGAAGGACGCAGGCCTGCCAGCCTGGAGCTGTCCCACCTTCACGTTCGCGAAGGTCGCCTCGAGCTTGCAGGTGGCAGGGTCCGTCTTCTTGTTCGTGGACCACTCGCGGAAGTGCCCGCTCTTCGTGTCGTCGTTGTCGACGCGGATGCTCGCCAGCGGAACCGAGCAGCTCCCCGATGCCATGCCGCTGTTCTCGTCGTAGGTGAGCTGGCAGCCCACCGCGGAGGAGACGGCGTTGATGCGCTCGCCGAGCTTCGCGTCGAAGACCGCCGAGAACGTGTTGTTCCCGGCGTTGGGGTTCACCTCGAAGGCCTCGGCGTGGGCGAAGCCAGGGGAGGCGACGGCGAGGAGGAGGGCGACGCGGGCGGCATGGGGTCGGTCCATGCCGCTGTTGACTAGGATCAATTCCCCGCATTACACACGGAAGGCGAACGCCCCTTCTGTGGCCCTGCCGTCCCAGGGATCTGGCCATGAAGGGCGCCGGGCTTTCACATGCCAGAAGGCAAGAGAACACCCGGCCGCGAGCCGGTCGGCGGCGAGGAGGACGCGAGGTTCCTCGCTCGCCTTCGAGCGCGCGACAGGGCTGCGTTCGCCGCCCTCGTCTCGCGTCACTCGGGCCCGCTCCTCCGCCTCGCGACGACGTTCGTCCGGGACCGCGCGGTCGCGGAAGAAGTCGTGCAGGAGACCTGGCTCGGTGCGCTCACGGGCCTCTCCTCCTTCGAGGGCCGCTCATCGGTGCGAACGTGGCTGTTTCAGATTCTCGTGAACAAGGCGAGGACGCGATCCGTGCGGGAAGGGCGGACGGTGCCGTTTTCCGCCCTCGCGCAAAGGGAGGAGTCCGAGGGCGGGACGCGGGAGGCGGGTCGGTTCGACGGGGCGGGAGCCTGGCTCGAGCCGCCGGCCGGCTGGACCGAGGAGGACCCGGAGCGCCTGGCGATCGGGGCGGAGACGCAGGCGGCCATCGAGGCCGCCATCCGCGACCTTCCAGAGGGGCAGCGTGCCGTCATCACGCTGCGGGACGTCGAGGGGCTCGAGGCGGACGAAATCTGTAATGTCTTGGGGATCACGGTGACGAATCAAAGGGTGCTCCTGCACCGCGCCCGGGCGAAGGTCCGGCAGGCGCTCGAGGACCGACTGGGCGGCCGGGCGTGATGCTGACCTGCAAGCAGATCACCGAGATGGCAACCGACCGGGCGGACGGCGCACTCGATGCCGTTGCTCGCCTGGCCTTCGACGAGCACCTTCGCGCCTGCGACGGGTGCCGGGCCTATGTGCGGCAGCTCGAGGTCACCCGTGAGGCCCTCCGACGACTGCCGGAAACCGAAGTCTCTCCTGCATTCAGCGACGCCCTTCTCGCGACGTTCGACGCATGGACGGCCACCCAGGGGGGCAGGTTCTCGCCGTGGCCCGCCGTCGGGGTACTCGGCATGCTGGTCCTGCTCGTCGCGTTCGCCAGGCAGCGGTCTCAGGCACCCGAGGACTGGGTGATCGCCGCCGCGCTCGCTGGAGCCGCCCTGGCGGTTGCCTCCCTGGCCGGAAGGCTCGCGATGGGGATCGTGGTCGCGGCCGTTGCCGCGGCCTTGGTCGGGGCGCTTGCCGGGGGGAGCGCCGGAGCCCTCGATTTCGCGGCTGGCGTCGAATGCTTCGCCCTCGAGCTGGTTTCAGCGGTGGTGGTGGCCGGGGTGGCATGGCTGGGGGTGCGGGGCCGGTCGCGAGTCGGCGCGCGAACCGCACTGGCGATGGGCGGCTTGGCCGGCGCCCTGGCGGCCGACGCCGCGCTCCAGATGACCTGCAAGGCTCACGGTGCGTTGCTCCACCTCGTGGTCTTTCATCTTGGCGGCGTCCTTCTCGTGGCAGTCGGAGCGGCAGCGGTCGTGAGGTCGGCACGCCTGGCTGCTCGGCCCTGAGCCGGGTGGGGTGGGTGGTCCAGCCGCCCGTCCGCATGCGCGCCACCGGGCCGGTCGCTCTCGCTCAGGCCGTTCCGATCTCGCGCAGGCGGCGCTGGAGCGCGAGCTTGTCGAGCTTCTCGAGGGGCAAGCTGACGAAAAGCTCGATTCGGCGTCTCAGCGTGGTGATCGCATTTCGGAAGGCCTGTCGCTTCTTTTCATCCGAGCCCTCGACCAGAGCGGGATCCTCGACACCCCAGTGGGCGGTCATCGGCTGGCCTGGCCAGATCGGGCACGTCTCCTTGGCTGCGTTGTCGCAAACGGTGAAGACGAAGTGAAACCGCGGCGCACCAGCAAGCGCGAACTCGTCCCAGCTCTTGCTCCGCAGGTCCTCTACGGGGAGTTTCAGCCGCTGGAGCTGCTCAATGGCGAAGGGATTGACAGTGCCGGCGGGATGGCTGCCGGCAGAGAACGCATGGAAGCGGGGGCGGCCGAGCCGGTTCATTACCGCCTCCGCCATGATGCTGCGCGCGGAGTTGCCAGTGCACAAGAACAGGACGTTGTAGACGGCGTTGCCCATCGAGTCACCCCCACCGGAGGCGAACGGGTACGGCTCGGCTCACGGGGATGCCCTCCGAGCCGAGGCATCCACGCCGACCGCGCAGTTTGCGACCCGGCGAAGCTCGGCTCCCTCGCCTGGGAAGTAGCGACTGCGCATTCGAAGTGCGACGTTCACGAGCCCGATCAAGACGGGTACCTCAACGAGGGGGCCGATGACCGCCGCGAACGCGGCCCCACTCGACATCCCAAACGTGGCGACGGCCACCGCGATCGCGAGCTCGAAGTTGTTCGAGGCTGCGGTGAACGAGAGCGTCGCAGTCTGCCCGTAGGTCGCCCCGGCCTTCCGGCTCATGAAGAATGAGACGAAGAACATCAACACGAAATAGAGGAGCAGGGGGATCGCGACGCGGACGACGTCGAGGGGGAGCTGCACGATCGTCTCGCCCTTCAAGGAGAACATCACGACGATCGTGAAGAGCAGGGCGGCCAGGGTGACGGGCGAGATGCGCGGGATGAAGACCCGCCGGTACCATGCCTCGCCCTTCCAGGCCCTGAGGCCGAAGCGGCTGGCCATGCCGGCCAGGAAGGGAACACCCAAGTACACGAACACGCTCTTCGCAATCTCGCCGATGGTGACGTGAACCTCGGCCCCCCGGAGCCCGATCCAGCCCGGCACGACCGTGATGAAGAGCCACGCATAGAGGGAGAAGAAGAGGACCTGAAAGATCGAGTTGAAGGCGACGAGACCGGCGCAGTACTCGGTGTCGCCCCTCGCGAGGTCGTTCCAGACGATGACCATGGCAATGCAGCGCGCTAGCCCGATGAGGATGAGGCCGACCATGTACTCGGGCCTGTCTCGGAGGAAGGCCGCGGCGAGCACGAACATGACGATGGGCCCGACGAGCCAGTTCTGGGCCAGGGAGAGGGCAAGCACGCGCCCGTTCCTGAAGATCCGTGGCAGTTCCTCGTAGCGGACCTTCGCGAGCGGTGGGTACATCATCAGGATGAGGCCGACGGCGATCGGAACGGACGTCGTCCCGACCGCCATCTTGTTCAGGAGGGGGACAACACCCGGCAAAGCGACCCCCAGGCCGACCCCCGCCCCCATAGCGAGGAAGATCCAGACCGTCAGGTAGCGGTCGAGGAACGACAGGCGGCGCGCCAGGTCGGGCTCAGAGGTGGGCGCGACGGCAGGAAGGGACATGGCGGACCTCTACAGGCTGCCGACGAGCGCCTTGAAGCGCCGCAAGACGGCCGGCTCGACGCAGTAACAGGTTCGGGGCCCGTCGATCTCCCCGCGGATGAGTCCCGCGTCCTTGAGCACCTTCAGGTGCTGGGACACCGTGGACTGCGCCAGAGGAAGTTCGTCGACGATGTCGCCGCAGATGCAGGCGTCTTGCCGGACGAGAAGGCGAAGGATCTGAACCCGAGCAGGGTGGCCCAACGCCTTCGCCAGGGCAGCGAGCTCCTCGTCCGCTTCGGCCCCTTCGACGGGGCGGGTGTCGGGTAACTCGTAACTACGAGCCGGCGGCCCACAGGACCGCGCGCTCCCCAGGCCGGGTGGCATATCGTAGTTCTACGATTAATCATCCGTCGCCGCAACCGAATCTAAAGGACTCCATGCCAAATGCGTTCGAAACTCAACGAACGCCGGTTCCCCGCCGCCCGTTCGGGGCCCGGTCGAAGGTATGCTCTTGCGAACTGGCACGGAGATCGGCAGGCCGGTCGTCAGCTGCGTTTGGCGGCTCTCGTCGCTGATCGCGCGGGTGGCGGCGCTCGGATTCGGTGGAGGGCCGGGTGCCCGCGGCCGGAGCGTTCCGCAACGTCCCGTTATGAAACAAAAATGAGGTTCCGGGCTCTGAAAAGAAGCCTGTTTACGCATGCGCTGGACGGCACGGTTCCTGCTCTTTGGGAGCGTATGCACGAAAACAAGCCGAAGCTGGACCGCCACTCGACCGTCGCACGCATCGTCACCGACCATCCCGCGACCGCGCGGATATTCCAGAGGCGCGGCATCGACTACTGTTGTCACGGCAACGTGAGTGTCCCGCAGGCGTGTGCGGTCGCACGAGTCGATCCCGACGAGGTGTTCGCGGAGCTCGACCTGGCGCTCGCCGCGCAGGGGGCTTCCGCAGACCCCGATCCCCGAACGCTCTCGGACGCCGCGCTCATCACGCTCGTGGTCGAGCGTCATCACGGATACCTCCGTCGCGCGCTGCCCTACATCGCTCCGATCATGGCGAAGGTCGCGAAGGTGCACGGGCCACGCCAGGGCGGCCTGGGGCGCCTCGAGGAGGTGGTCCGGACGCTCGCGGAAAGCCTCGTGCCGCACCTGGACCAGGAGGAGGCGGTGCTGTTCCCGCTGCTCCTCTCTCGCACGCCCGACCCCGCCAAGGTGAGGCAGGAGCTTGCCCAGATGCACGAAGAGCACTTGGCCGTCGGGGATCTGCTCGCGCAGGTTCGCAAGCTCACCGACCGTTTCACGACGCCGGGATGGGGGTGCAACACCTACCGGGTCCTCATGGCGGAGCTGGAGGCCTTGGAGGGGGACATCCTGAGGCACGTGCACCTCGAGAACCACGTGCTCGCGCCACGCTTCGGGTTGGCGTTCACCCAGGCGGCGTGACGGAAGAACCCCTCACGGAGAAAGAGACAGTGAGCGAGCTCATCGACAACGAGACCCAGCGACGCAAGGGCCTTCTCAAGCATCTCATCCTGCAGCTCCACGACGGGGTCGCGCCGGCGCAGGTGCAGCGCCAGCTGGTCCGGATGCTCGGGCAGGTGCCGTACGGGCTGGTGGTCGAGACGGAGCAGGAGCTCATGGCCGAAGGGCTTCCCCAGGAGGAGGTCATGCGCCTGTGTCACTTGCACGGGGCCGCCCTCCAAGGAGCGATGGACCTCTCCACCGTGCCGGTCGCGCCCGAGGGCCACCCCGCCCAAAATTTCGCCCTCGAGAACGCCGCGCTGGCGGCCGAGGCGGAGGGGCTCGAAAGCGCGGCCGCCGAGCTGGAGCGTCTCGAGGCGGGCGAGTCGCCCGCCGAGCTACTGCTCTCCATCCGCTCCCGGCTAAACGCGCTCACCGATGTGGAGAAGCACTACCTGCGCAAGGAGCATCTCCTCTTCCCGTACCTCGAGAAGCACGGGGTGACGGGCCCGCCGAAGGTGATGTGGGGCAAGCACGACGAGACCCGCGCACTCCTCCGGGGAGCCCTCGAGGCGCTGGCGGCCGCGCCGATGAGCCGCGACGAGGCGCTGGCCGTGATCCACCTGACGGTGCTGCCCGCCGCTCGAGGGATTCGCGACATGATCGAGCGTGAGGAGAACATCCTCCTTCCGATGGCGCTCGACACCCTCGACGACGCGGAGTGGTGGGAGATATCGCGGCAGAGCCCGGAGATCGGATTCTGTCTTGTCGACCCCCGCGACGGATGGCGCCCGACGTCGGTGCCGGAGGCCGAGAAGAGCGCGAACGAGCCCGGCGCCTCCATCCGCTTGCCGACCGGGAGACTCTCGCCCGCGGAACTCGAGGCCATCCTCAACGCGCTGCCGCTCGACGCGACCTTCGTCGACGCGGAGGATCGCGTTCGCTACTTCACTCACGGGGCCGAGCGGGTCTTCGCAAGGAGCCGGGCGGTCCTGGGCCGCAAGGTCCAGCATTGCCACCCCCCCTCCAGTGTCGACACCGTCGAGCGGATCCTCGACGGCTTCCGCTCCGGGCGGCAGAGCCGAGCGGCCTTCTGGATCGACATGCGCGGTCGCTTCATACACATCGAATACGTGGCTCTGCGCGACGCGGAAGGTCGCTACCTGGGATGCCTGGAGGTGACCCAGGACCTGACCGGCAAACGCGCGCTCGCGGGCGAGCAACGGCTGCTGTCCTGGGGACAGGAGTGCGCCGATGCCTGAGCTCCCGGCGGTGGGCATCACTCCGGATTCGCGGCTCGCCGACGTCCTCGAACGGTGGCCGGGGATGGAGGAGGTGCTGGTGGAGGTCTCGCCACACTTCCGGGCACTGAGGAACCCCGTTCTTCGGCGGACGGTTGCCAAGGTGGCGACGATAAGGCAGGCGGCCACCGTGAGCGGCGTGCCCCTTGGCGCACTCATCGCGCGACTTCGCGCGAGCGCAGGGCTCGAGCCCCTTGCTGTCGAAGACGGTCCCCCGTCACAGGGCGAGCGTCCCGCCTGGGCGAACAAGGGGGCCGTCACGCGATCCCTGGATGTGCGCGCCGCCGTCGAGGCCGGGGAGCACCCCGTCGCTCGAGTGATGGGAGACCTCTCCCTGCTGGCGGGCGGGCAGGTTTACGAACTGGTCACGGCATTCGTGCCGGCTCCGCTCGTGGACATGACGCGCCAAAGGGGGTTCCGCGCCTTCAGTGCCGTGGAACCCGACGGAACGGTCACGACGTACTTCCGGAGGACCGAGTCGGACCTGCCCGCCACTTCCTGACGGCGACCCGTTCCCCGAGGAAGGGACGATAACGGCAGGCCCCGGATAGTTCCTGCGGCTCCCGAGGGCTCTGGGCGGTAGAGGAGCCAGGACGCCCGCCTCGCAGCGGGCGGCCGCCCGCTTCCCGTGTTAACGTTTCACCATGAAACGAACGGGAACGAACCCATGACGCAGCCGTCGTGCGTCGAGCCCTTCGAGCGGGGAGCTCTTTGCAGCGTCTGCCGTCTGAACCGGGACGCCCCCGGGCTCGGCCGATGCTCCCGGCTCGTCGCCGAAAGCAATGCGATGCGCACGCTCCTCACCCGCGCGGCGCCAATCGCAGCGAGCAACGAGTCGGTGATCATCCTCGGCGAGAGCGGGTCTGGCAAGGAGGTGCTCGCACGGGCCATCCACAGCAACAGCCCGCGAAAGGCCGGCCCTTTCGTGGCGGTCAACGTGGCGGCGCTCCCGGCCGAGCTACTGGAGTCAGAGCTCTTCGGGCACGCCAAGGGCGCCTTCACGGGCGCATCGACGAACAAGCGGGGCCTCTTCGAGGTGGCCGGTTCCGGGACCCTGTTGCTCGACGAGATCGCCGAAATGCCCCTCGGGCTCCAGGCGAAGCTGCTGCGCGCGCTGCAGGACGGCGAGATCCGGCGTGTCGGCGAGACACGTCCTTTCACGGTAGACGTCCGAGTCCTCTGCGCCACGAACCAGGACCTTCGGGCGTGTGTTTCGCAGCGCCGCTTCAGGGAGGACCTCTACTACCGCCTGCGCGTCTTCACGCTCGAAGTCCCGTCCCTCCGGCAACGCATCGAGGACATCATGCCGCTCGCGACGATGTTCCTGCGGCAGCAGGAACGTGGGCCGACGCGGTTCACGGGCAGTGCCGAGAAGGCGCTCAAGGCGCACAGGTGGCCCGGCAACGTTCGCGAGCTCGTCAACGCCGTCAAGCACGGTGCTGTCCTGGCGGAGGGGGAAGCCGTCGACGTGGAGCACCTGCCGGAGGAGGTCGTCCATCCGTCTCGCGTCTTCCGGGGCGTCGCGGAACCGTTGCGAACGCTGGAAGAGGTGGAGCGCGATCACATCCTGCGCGTCCTCGAGGAGTGCGGTGGCCGGCAGGTCGAGGCGGCGCGCATCCTGGGTATCGGGCGAACCACCCTCTGGCGGCACCTCCGGTCACTCGGCATCAGCGAGACCGCGTAGGAACGGCCGCCGGGGGGGCGCTCCGTCAGGATCGCGCCACGGCCGGGCCCTGGTCGAGCTCCTCTGCGGCGGCCGGAGCCGCCGCGCGGGTGAGGCGGCGCACAACCGCGTGCATCCACACCAGGCAGAACACGGACAAGGCGAACAGGAAGGCGAAGGTGGTCGTCGGGAGATGCGTCGACTGGGCCATCGCCCCGAAGAGGATCGGCATGATGAAACCGCCCAGACCCCCGATGACGCCCACGAGGCCGCCGACCGACCCAACCTGGTCGGGGAAGTAGTGCGGGATGTGCTTGAACACCGCGGCCTTTCCGATGCCCATTGCGATCCCCAAGACGAAGACCAGCGCTGTGAACACGTACGGGTTCATGCGCAGGCGGAGGCGCAGCGTGTCGCCCGCCGTCGCGTACCTCGCCGGAACCTGGAAGCTGAGCTGCAGGTCCGGGAACATTAGAAGGAACGAGGCGAGGACGCAAACGCCCAGCACCCAGTACATGACAGTGCGCGCGCCGAACCTGTCCGAGAGCCATCCTCCGGGGGCGCGAATGATGCCCGAGGGGAAGACGAAGACGGCGGTGAGGAGCGCCGCCTCCTGGAGAGAGAGGCCGAAGACGTCGATGTAGTACTTGGGCAGCCAGAGCGAAAGCGCGACGTACCCTCCGAACACGAGGAAATAGTAGAGGCTGAACCGCCAGACGCGCATGTGCCTGAGCGGGGAGAGCATTTCGCCGAGCGAATCGGTCTTGTGGTGGGAGTGGTCCGTGTACGTGAAGGACCAGTAGATGACGGCCGTGACCACCACGGCGATCGCATAAACAAACGGGACGAAGCGCCAACCTCCGGGGAGGAACCCCGCGCGCCCCGCCGGGACCACTGCCATGAGGGGAGGGGCGAGGAGCTTGGTGAGGGAGGCCCCGGTGTTCCCGGCGCCGAAGATCCCGAGCGCCGTTCCCTGCAGGCGCTGCGGGAACCACGCGGAGGTGTACGCGATGCCCACCGCGAACGACGTGCCCGCCATGCCGATGAAGAGACCCAGCACGAGGTATTGCCAGTAACGGGTGGCCACGCAGAGGAGCAGGAGCGGTATCGCACTCGACGCCAGAAGCGCTGTGAAGAGGGGCCGTCCCCCGTACCAGTCCGTCGCCATGCCCATGGGAAGGCGGAGCAGGGAGCCGGTGAGCACCGGGAGCGCGACCAGCAAGGCGAACTCCGTCTCGGTGAGGACGATCTCCCTGCGGATGGCGATACCGACGATAGCGAAGATCACCCACACGGCGAACATCACCGTGAAGCCGAAGGTGTTCATCGCAAGGACGCTGTTCCTCTTCCAGGTCTCCGAGCGCTCCATGTGCCCTTTCGAGTCAGCAGGGCTGCTCGGCGGTCCGCCGCGCATAGAACCACCAGGTCAAGGCGATGCAGGTGACGTACACGGCGACGAAGCCGATGAGTGCCGCGGCCGGAGAGCCGGTCGCCTTCATCGACGTTCCGAAGGCGCGGGGGATGAAGAAGGCGCCGTAGGCCGCCACGGCCGACGTGAAGCCGATGACGGCGGCAGATTCCTTTGCCGCGTCCCTGCGCGATCGGTTGAGGGCCTCCTGCCCGTGGCCGGCCGCGAGCCGCTCGTGAAGTGTGAGAAACATCACTGGCACCATGCGGAACGTCGAGCCATTCCCGATGCCCGAGGTGAGGAAGAGCAGCAGGAACATCGCCAGGAAACCTGCGAAGCTGCCCGTGCCGGGGCCGTGGGGTACGAAGGCCAGGA
The DNA here is from genome assembly GCA_035543235.1 of Anaeromyxobacteraceae bacterium. Lineage (GTDB taxonomy): Bacteria > Myxococcota > Myxococcia > Myxococcales > Anaeromyxobacteraceae > DATJZG01. The sequence continues at coordinate 128,782 of DATKJV010000053.1, forward strand.
CGCCGAGCGCGAAGACCGCCATGGCGAAGAAGTTCCACAGCGTGACCCGGGCCCCGCCGAGCTTGTCGGCGAGCCAGCCGCCGACCGGACGGACCAGCGCGCCGACGAGCGGGCCGAGGAACGCGTACTTGACGGGGTTCACGCCCGGGAAAAGCGCCTTGATGAGCAACGGCAGGCCGGCCGAGAACCCGATGAACGAGCCGAAGGTTCCGGTGTAGAGCCAGCACATGATCCAGTTGTGCTTGCGCCTGAAGATGATCGCTTGGTCCCGAAACGACGCCTTCGCGCTCGCGATGTTGTTCATCCCGAGCCAGGCTGCGACCGCGCACGCGGCGATGAACGGTACCCACACGAACCCGGCGTTCTGGAGCCAGAGCGGCGCGCCGCTCGCGAGCCGCTGCGGCCGGCCGGCCAGCCCGCCGAATACCCCCGAGGTGATGACGAGCGGGACGGCGAACTGCATCACGGAGACTCCGAGGTTGCCGAGCCCGGCGTTCAGGCCCAACGCCACGCCCTTCTTCTCCTTGGGAAAGAAGAAGCTGATGTTCGCCATGCTGGACGCGAAGTTTCCACCGCCGAATCCGCACAGGAGCGCCAGGACGAGCATGGTGCGGTAGGAGGTGTTCGGGTCTTGCACCGCGAAGCCGATTCCGATCGCAGGGACGAGCAGCGACGCGGTCGCGATCACGGTCCAGATGCGTCCCCCGAACACGGGGACCAGGAACGAGTAGAAGATCCGAAGAGTCGCGCCCGAGAGGCCTGGGAGCGCGGCCAGCCAGAAGAGTTGGTCGGTCGTGTAGGCGAAGCCCACCTCGGGGAGCCGCACGACGACCACGCTCCAAACCATCCAGACGGAGAACGAGAGAAGGAGGGCCGGGATGGAGATCCACAGGTTCCGCGCCGCGACACGCTTGCCTTCGGTCTCCCAAAAGCTCCTGTCCTCCGGTTCCCAGCGGAAGAGTGTTCGCCCCGGGCGAGCGGCGGTTGCGGTAGTCGTCGTCATCGCGAAACCTCGTTTTGCGTCGATCGGGAACGGCGCCAGATGACGACCTGCGGCAGCCGCCACAGGTATTCGATCGGGGCCACGAAGATGTGAGCGAGGCGCGTGTACGGGACGAGCCCCACGAGCACCAGTGCATTCAGGGCGTGCACCTTGACCGGCCAGGGAAGGTTCGCCATGAGGTCTACCCTGGGTGAGAGGCGCACGAGCGACGCCAACCACGGGCTGGCCGTGTACACGAACCATGCGAGGCCCCAGCGGGCGGTCAGGGCCACCCAAAGGCCGGTCGCGACTTGGAGGGCGAGCAGCGCGGTCACGGTCCAGTCAAGCCAGGTGTTCTTGCCCCGGAGAGAAAGGCGCCGAATACCGAGGACGACGAGACCCCACAGCGCGGTGATCCCTAGGGCGAACCCCGTCACCTCGACAGCCACCAGTCTTACGGGCGAAGACAGGGCGCTCCCGACCGCGGAAGGAAAGAAGATGACCGCGAGGTGCGCGGCCAGGACGAGAAGGATCGCGTAGTGCCAGGAGACCGAGCCCCAGAACTGGAGGCGCCCCTCCAGGAGTTGGGATGACGAGGTCGTGACGGTGTCCCGGAACCGGCCGAACCGCCGCACCGCGCCCACGGCGCTGACCGCCGCGACGACGTAGGGAAAGGCGCCGAAGAGGATGGCGTCCATCAGCGGACCTCCTCGCGCAGCGCTTCCAGGACGGAGCGATACGCGTTCGTCGGGTCCTCGAGGGCTGCGAGCATCTTGTCGAGACTGGGGAGGAGGCCATCCTCAAGAAGGGCGTCTCGAGCCTCGCCCGTGGGCGTGGCGGCCAGGTAGCGGAGGACCACCGAGAGGTGATCCGGGAGCTCGTTCTCGCCGGTGGGATCCACGAAGCCGCCGTCCCGGTAGATGCCTGCCAGCCGGACCAGGAACTCCCCGCGCCGAGGGCTGTCGCCGCAGAGGTGGTGCCCGACGTAAGGGGCGCAGGTCGGCTGGAGGTCGAACGTCGCCGAGTAGGCCTCCTCCACATCGTACGGCTTCGCGCGCTCGGCCCAGGTCACGAAAGCGTCCAGGTGCCGCGCTGCTCGTTCACCCACGAGTCGCTGGCAGCGGCGCGCCACGGGAACCGGGTCCGCGGCCGGGTAGCTGAGAAGGTCGGCGAAGGCGCGGAGGGCATGCGCCCTTCCTTCGGCACGCGTCATCGGTCACCTCCCCGGGGGCGGGCGCAGCCACGCGAATCCAGCGGCGTTCTGCTGCTGGGGCTCCACGGTGGGCTCGCACTGGAGCTCGCGCGCCATGGGCGGGACGACGATTCGTTCCTCGATGGAGGCGAGCGAAGTGAGACGGTAGATGTCGTCTGCGTCAGCGGCGTGCAGCGATGCCTCTGCCAAGGCCCCCTCCGCAGCGGCGGGCGGGAGGTCCCCGACACGGGTCGCTCGGCGGTGGAGCCGGACCGCCATGAGCTTTCGATACGCGGCGGCCACGACCTCCTCGTTGCCGGCCCCGAAGAGGGAGGCGAGGTAGCGCATCGGGATGCGGGCCTTCTCGAGCGATGTGAAGAAGTCGTCACCCTGGGCGGTTCCCTTGGCGATCGCCGGCAGAAGCGGCGGCACGTAGAACAGCATCGGCAGGGTCCGGTACTCGGGGTGGAGCGGCAGCGCGATCTCCCACTCCTTCACGAATCGATAGACGGGCGAGCGGAGGGCGGCGGCGAGGACCCCGTCGGGAATGCCGGCATTGCGGGCCGCCTCCACCACTCGGGAATCCCGGGGATCGAGGAGCATCTCGCGCTGCGCGGCGACGAGATCCGCGTCTTTCTTCGCGGCGGTTTCCGCGATCCGGTCGGCGTCGTAGAGGAGCACGCCGAGGTACCGGATCCGGCCCACGCAGGTGTGGAAGCAGGCCGGCGCCTCCCCGGCCTCGAGGCGCGGGTAGCAGAGGATGCATTTCTCGGACTTGCCGGTGGACCAGTTGAAGTAGACCTTCTTGTAGGGGCAGGCGGACACGCACATGCGCCAGCCGCGGCAGCGGTCCTGGTTCACGAGGACGATTCCGTCCTCGCCCCGCTTGTAGATCGCGCCCGACGGACAGGCCGCGACGCAGGCTGCGTTCAGGCAGTGGTTGCAGATGCGCGGCAGATAGAAGAACACCATTCGCGCGACGTCCTGGAGCTCGGCTCTCTCCTCGGTCGAGAGGCCCGCCAGGTTCGGGTCCTGGGCCGCGTAGACGTTCGACCCGGAGAGGTCGTCGTCCCAGTTCGGCCCGGACCGGATCTCCATCGGCTTTCCGTCGATGAGGGAGATCGGACGAGCCGTCGGCTGGTCGCTCCCGGCCGCCGCGCTGAACAGTTCGTCGTATCGGTACGTGAACGGCTCGTAGTAGTCGTCGAGAATGGGAAGCAGCGGATTCGAGAAGATCCTGGAGAGGCTCGCGAGCCGCCCCCCCTGGCGGAGCTTCACGGTCTCGCCATCCTTCTTCCACCCACCCTGGTACTGCTCCTGGTCCTCCCACTGGACCGGGTAGCCAGTGCCGGGCTTCGTCTCGACGTTGTTCCACCACGCGTATTCCATGCCGCGGCGGTCGGTCCATTGGCTCTTGCAGGCGACGCTGCAGGTGTGGCAGCCGATGCACTTGTCGAGGTGAAAGACGGTCGCGATCTGGGCACGCACGTTCATGCGAGTTCCCTCCCCGCTACCACTGCGGCTCGCCGTCGAGCTTGCGAACGCGGATGAAGGTGTCCCGGTTGTTGCCGGTGGGCCCCCAGTAATTGAGGGCGAAGGTGAACTGACCGTATCCGCCGAGCATCAGCGTTGGCTTGAGCCGGACCCTTGTGAGGCTGTTGTGAACCCCAGCCCGCCGATTGCCGCGCTCCGGACTCTTCGGCGTTCCGATGGTGCGCTCCGGCGCGTGGTAGAGGAGGCAGATCCCAGCCGGGATGCGCGCACTGACGACGCAGCGGGTCACGACCACTCCGTGGTCGTTGAAGGCCTCGACCCAGTCGTTGTCCTGGAGCCCGATGCGCGAGGCGTCTCCATCGTTCACCCACAGCGGGTGACAGCCGCGGGAGAGGGACAACATGCGGAGGTTGTCGCCGAAGGTGGAGTGGATGCCCCACTTGCCGTGAGGGGTGAGGTAGTTGAGCTGAAGGGTGGGCCGGCCATCTCCGCCAGATCGGAGGTCGTCCACCACCTCGGCGCCCGGCTTCGGCTTGTACGTGGGCAGCGCCTCCCCGTAGGCGATGAAGCCCGGGTGGTCGAGGTAGAAGTGCTGTCTTCCCGTGAGGGTGCGCCACGGGACGAGCCGCTCCACGTTGAGGCAGTACGCGGAGTAGGTCCGCCCTCCGCCGGTGATGCCCGTCCAGCAGGGCGAATCGATGAGGCGCCGCGGCTGCCGGGCGAGGTCGGCGAAGGTGACGCGGGCGTTGCGGCTCCCGGCCACAAGGTCGGTGAGTGGCAGGCCGACCTTCTTTTCCTCCGCAGCGAACGCCCTATGGGCCGATTCGCCATTCGTCTCCGGAGCGAGGTGCAGGATCACCTCGGCGGCGTCCCGGGCTTGCTCGAGTGACGGGTAGCGCTTCCCGCCCCACTCGACGGACGGTCGGTCCCGGACGAGCTCGTCGTAGAGATCCTCGACTGGCCAGTTGATCCCGTGCGCGGAGAGTCCCTGGGAGCGCACGAGGGGACCGAACGAGACGAACTTGCGATGGAGGTCAGGGTAGCTCCGCTCGACGACCGCCAGGGCGGGCATCGTCTTGCCGGGCACGGGCTCGCACTCGCCCTTCGCCCAGTCGCGGATCTCGCGCTGAGCCATCTCGGCGGGCGTGTCGTGCATGAGCGGGCGGGTGACGATCTCGCGGACAGGATCCGGGAGGTGCGTCTTCGCGAGTTCGCTCACCTTCTCGGCGATCGACTTGAAGATGTCCCAATCGCTCCTCGACTCCCAGCAGGGCGGCACCGCCGCCTGGAGGGGGTGGATGAACGAGTGCATGTCGGTGGTGTTGAGGTCGTCCTTCTCGTACCAGGTGGCCGCGGGAAGGATGACGTCCGAGTAGAGCGCGGAGGTGTCCATCCGGAAGTTCAGGTCGACGACGAGGTCGAGCTTGCCCTTCGGCGCAGGGTCCCTCCAGGCGACCTCGTTCACGTCGCCCTTCGCCGTCTCCGGGGCGATGGCGTTCGAGTGCGTGCCGAGGTAGTGGCGCAGGAAGTACTCGTGACCCTTGGCGCTCGAGCTCAGCGCGTTGCCGCGCCAGATGAACCAGAGTCTCGGCCAGTTCTCGGGGGCGTCGGGATCCTCGACCGAGAAGCGGAGCCTCTTCTCCTTGAGTTCGTTCACCACCCAGGCGATCACGTCCGCGTCGGTGGAGGCACCCGCGGCCTGAGCATCCTTCACGACCTGCTCCGGCGGGCGGTCGAACTGCGGGAAGAACGGCAGCCAGCCGAGGCGGACGGCCCGCGCCTGGTGATCCAGGGTGTGGCGGGCGGCGAAGGCGCTCGGCTCCGGCAGAGGGTTCAGCCTCTCGTCCTCGACGGCCCGCTCGTAGCGCCACTGATCGGAGTGGACGTAGTGGAAGCTGGGCGCGTTCTGGAGCCTGGGGGGCCCGCCCCAGTCGAGAGACATCGCAAGCGCCGACCAAGGTGCCACGGGCGCGAGCTTCTCCTGGCCGACGTAGTGGTTGAGGCCCCCACCGTTCTTTCCCACGCAGCCGCAGAGGATGAGCCCCGAGATCGCGGCGCGGTAGTGCTGGTCCCCGTGGTACCACTGGTTCACGCCGGCGCCGATGATGATGGAGCACTTGCCTCCGGTCTTTTCCGCGGTCGTAGCCCATTCCCGGGCGAAGCGAACGACCTCGGCCCGGGGGACGCCGGTGAACCGCTCCTGCCAGGCCGGGGTGTAGGCCGCGTCCTCGTCGTCGTAGCCCGCCGGGTACGTCCCTCCCAGGCCGCGTGCGACCCCATGCTGCGCGAACATGAGGTCGTACACGGTCGCGACCGTCACGGGCCCACGAACCGTCTCAACCCGACGCACCGGGACGTCCCGCAAGGCCACCCGGGCAGCTCCGTACTCCTGGAATGCCACTCGGGCGACCTCGTTCCCGCCGAGCAACGTGAGCTGGGCGTCCACGTCCTTCCCGTCCAACCCGTCCTTCATCTCCAGGTTCCACTGGCCCTTCTCGTGCTGCCAGCGGAAGCCCAGAGTGCCGCGCGGCATGCGCGGCGCGTTCGCAGTGCCGTCCCAGACGACGAACTTGAAGTCCCCGTTCTCGACGTCCTTGGTGCGCGAGATCTGGCTCGCCGGAAGGAGCCGGCCAGGTCGGAGACCGTTCGCGCCCTGCTCTAGCTCGACGAGGAACGGCGCGTCGCTGTAGCGACGGACGTAGTCGAGGAAGTAGGGCGCTTCCCGCTCGTAGTGAGACTCGCGGAGGATGACGTGGTCGACCGCGAGCCAGAACGCCGCGTCTTGCCCGGCGTGGATGGGGATCCACTGGTCGGCGTACTTGGACGTCATGCTGAAGTCGGGCGAGAGGACGACGAACTTCGCGCCATCGTGGCGCGCCTCAGCGACGAAGTGCACGTCCGGAGTGCGCGTCATCCCCAGGTTCGAGCCCATGGAGACGATGAATTTCGAGTGGTACCAGTCCGCACTCTCGGCGACGTCGGTCTGCTCGCCCCAGATCTCGGGTGAAGCGTTCGGCAGATCGCAGTACCAGTCGTAGAAAGATAGGTTCACACCGCCGAGGAGCTGGAGGAAGCGGGACCCGGCCGCGAAGCTGAGCATCGACATGGCAGGAATGGGCGAGAAGCCGATGATCCGGTCCGATCCGTGTCGCTTGATCGTGTGCACGGTGGAAGCCGCCACGAGCTCGAGGACCTCGTGCCAGGACGTTCGGCGGAGGCCGCCCTTGCCCCGGGCCTCCTGGTACCGCTGGCGTCTCGCCGGGTCATCGACGATCGAGGCCCAGGCCGTCACCGGGTCCGCATGCGCCTTCCGCGCCTCGCGCCACAGATCGAGCAGGATCCCGCGAGCGTAGGGGTACTTCACGCGGAGCGGACTGTAGAGATACCAGGAAGTCGAGATCCCTCGCTGGCACCCTCGCGGTTCGTGGGCAGGAACGTCGCAGGAGATGCGCGGGTAGTCTGTGGCCTGCGTTTCGAGCGCCACTACCCCGTTCTTCACGTGGATGTTCCAGGAGCAGCCGCCCGTACAGTTCACGCCATGCGTGCTCCGTACGAGCTTGTCGTGTTGGAACCGGTTCCGATACAGGTCCTCCCATCGGCGCGCCTTGGGGCCGAAGAGGTCTTTCACCCAGCTCATTGCGAGCCTCCCTGCATCTGCGCGGCGCGGGAAAGTAGGCGCGCGCGAGTGGGCCCCTTTCGCTGCCGCCATGCGACTGCGAGTACGAGGAAGAGAACGACTGCCACCGCGGCGCCCCAAACGGCGAAGCGCCACGCCCCGTTCGGAGGCCCGCGTTGCGCCGCGGGAACGAGGAACGCGGCGAGGTCGGCCCGCTCTGATGGCGTGAGCGTGCGACCGTCGTAGATCGGCGCCATTGTCGGGAAGGGGAGTGTCTCGAGAAGTCCGTCGAGCGTCGCTGTGTCCATGGACGAGAGCGTCGTGGCCAGCTCCGGGCCGAGAGACGCCGTGAAAGCGAGCCCCTCGCCTCCGATGGCGTGGCAAGCGCCGCAGGGCGCTCCGCCGTTCTGAAAGCGACGCGTCCCGATGAAGAGGTCCCGACCCGAGGCCGCCGACCCGGCTGCAGGCGGCGCGCCAGCTTCAGCCGTGGCGGCGCTGGGGCCCCCGACGAAGAGAGCCAAGAGCGCTACGCGGGAGATGCGCATGTGGACCTCGTCGTCCGGCCTGGAGCCGTGTGGCGCGCTGGCCCACCCGCCCAGACCGGTGCAAGCGACCGCGTGTGCGGCATGAGAAGCCTCATCCCCCTGCGGAGACCCGGCGCTGAGGCGACGCCACGTGGCGCGACACGAGCTCGGCGGCGAGCGACCTGAGGTCCTCCGCTCCCGCCGCGACCTGCTTCCGCTCGAACGCGGCGCATTCTTGCTCGACGCGCTCCATGACCTGCGCGGGTACACGATGCTGGGCCATGGGGTAGAGAATCGAGTCCTCCTTCATGATGTGGCTTCGCAGGAGGCCGGTGTATCCGAGGGCGGCGTCTACGATCTCGACGCGGTCGGCCTCGCTCCAGGGCGCGATCTGCTCGGCCTTCGCTCTCAGGACGGCGAGGCGGGCGCGCCCCGCCTCGTGGTCCATGAGCATGACGGCGATGGGACCGGCCTCCCGAGGGAAGCCGGACTCCACCATCGCCTCGAAGAGGATGTCCTCCTCCTTCCCGTGATGGCGTGCGTCCGCGAACTCTCGGATGAAGCGGACGAAGCGTCCGAGCTCCGGTTTGTCCTCGGCGCCGCACGAAGTCTCCGCCGCGAAGGCATCGAGCGCGTCGAGGGTGCGAAGGATGATCTGATGCTCCTCCATGAGCAGGGCGATGGCGTCCATGGTGCGCTCCTTTCCGCTAGGTCTTCTTTCCTGAAGGCTTGGCCTTCATCTCGACGGTGGCGTTCGTGCGCTCTTCGTTAGCGAGATCCCGGATCTCGGAAAGGTCGCGCTGCATCTCGCTCCCCCCGTACCAAAGCGAGTAGTCGAGGTTCATGTGGCGGGCCCCCTGGACCACAGGAGCTTCCCATCCGCCACGACGCTCGGCGGCCGCGTCTCGTGGCACGCAACGCACTTGTCCGGCACCGCCCCGGCTCGCTGAAGTCGCGGAGTCGCGAGCTGGAGAGCCGGAGGCAGGGTGTCCATCCACGTGGAGGGGTCCTTTGATAAAGTGAATGGGGATATACTTATCCGGTATGATAAGATTCGTCCAGCGTGATCTTCGTCTCCGGATCGAGTAGGCTGATGCCATGATGTTTTCCGCTTCCACGACCCACGCCTTGCGCGCCGTTGCCTGGCTCGCCGCCCATGGCGATGGAAGGACCGTCATGGGGCGCGAGCTCGCCCAGAAGCTGAAGCTGCCCCCCGACTACCTCACCAAGGTGCTCGGGACCCTTGCGCGGAACGGGGTGCTGAACGCCAGCCGCGGCGTAAAGGGCGGATATCGGCTCGCGAAGCCGCCCGAGCGGATCCGACTCGCCGAGGTGATCAAACCATTCGAAGGGAAGAGAACCCGCCCGGGGTGTCTGCTACGACCGGAGCGGCGGTGCCGGGATTCCGGGGCTTGCTCGGCCCACGCTACGTGGGCCGACGTCAAGCGCGTGTACCTCCGGTTTCTCGAGGAGAGCACTGTCGCCGACATCCGGGGCGGTGCCTAGCGCTGGGCGTGGTGATGGATCTTCCGGTGGGAGGGCCCGCCTGAAGCGGCGGGATTCCCTAGCGGCGAGGACCACGCGCCATCGCCTTCGCCGTTCCGCCCTACGCTCCCCCGCGGGAGTCCGCGGACCGCTGACGTTGGGACTTCTCGGGCTGGGAACTCCGGTGCCCTTGGCGTCGCCGCGTGCGGACGGCTCCAGGTGGCCCCCGGCATCCAGGCGCCATGATGGTCGTTGGTGGCGGCTTCGCGCTCGTCGATGGCGTGCCTCTCACGAGGGTCGTTCCCGCGCCCTCGGAGTTCCGCTAGCGCGGGTTCACGGCGTCGGAAGTGGGGCGCCCGACCACAATCGCATCATTGCGCCGGTATCGTGAGAACCGGGGCGCCACCCTTGGCGCCGACATCGATAAGACTGACGGCGAAAAGCATGAAGGAGAGGATCCGCTTTGACAAAGGGTCCCGGTCGTCGATCCAGAACCAATACTCACGGTAGGGCACCGATACGAATGCGTCCTTCGGCTCCTCGCTGCCACTCGTGATGCGGACCAATGGCGGTCCGTCCGGACCCTGTTCTGGCGCTCTGTTGGCGCTGACCCGCTGTTGCGCGACCTGCATCTCCGGCACGGCGACGGACGAAGAGAGGTCGACCAGGACCTGGAGCATCGAGCGGGTGATTATCCCGGTCTCCTCCTTCGCCAAGGAGCCGTAGACGACGCGGAAATCGGTGGTCTGCGGGTCGAGGTGGAGAAGCCGCCGGACCGTGGTGGAATCCCCGTCGGTCCGGGGGTACCCGTCCTGCGAAACGTAAGAACCATCGCCTCCATCTTGTCCTTGTCCGCTTGTCGCACCCGCAGGGCGATGTCGCCGCTCACCGGGATGCGCCGCAGCGCCTCGAGCAGCACGTCGAAGTCCGGGTCCGCGGGTCGATGCTGGATCTCGCCGCCTGTCTCGCCATCCGTTCACCCGTTGGACGAGGAGCCGGAACAGCAGGTCGACAGGAGAGAGTCCAACGACCGTCGCGGGCGCCATGGGTGCGAGCATCTGGCGCGAACTGTTCTCCCACGAGTGGCGAGTAGGTGCCCTCTGTGCGTCAAGGAGCAGCTCCCCTCGGGAACTGGCAGGCCCAGCCATTCGGATCGAGCTCGGCGCAACGGGCGGCTGTCTCTGCGTCCCCGATTCGTCCGTCTTGCGCTAGAAAGGAGGCTCGGGCCTCGAAGAACGTCAGGCCAAGTGAAGACGGCAACATTCCGGGGAGACTGGGCGAACTTCGACAGGAAGGGGGATGGCCGGGCCCAGACGGTCCGCCACGCCTCACAGTCAGGAGAAGGATCCGACATGGCCGGGAGCAAGACGAAGCAGGGGGTGGTTGTGATCTTCCACGCGGAGACGATGGGGCGTGGCGACGAGGCACTGGGAGCGAAACTCACTGGGAACTTCCTCCGCACGCTCGCGACCCTGGACGAAAAGCCCGACGCGCTCGTCTTCTACAACGCAGCCGTCAAGCTGCTCGCGCCGGCGTCGCCCCACCTGGACGCGCTCGGCGCGCTGCACGCCACCGGCGTCGACCTCCTCGCCTGCGTGACGTGCCTTGAGTTCTACTCCCTGACGGAAAGGCTGGCGCTGGGCCAGGTGAGCAACATGCGAGAGATCGTCCAGCGGGCCATGACCGCGTCGAAGGTGATCACGGTCTGATGCCCATTCATGCGCGGTAACCCGGCCGTCGAAGTACCCCTCGTCCACGCTCTCGATGTACGGGCCTTCTGGCTTTCGAGGCAGACGCCGATGCGCCCGCCATCGCAAGGTTTTGGGAAAAGCATCCCGACAGGTGCTCGAGACAGCGGGGGAGCGAGCGGCCGGTAGTCGCCGGAGAGGGCCACCCTGGTGTACTCGGCCGAGAGACCTTCTCGCTCCATTGCGGCGGACCTCCGCGATCGGGTGAGGCGCCGCACGCGATCACTGGACCGTACTGCAGGACCGTAGCAACCCGTCCGTTCGCCCCGGATCCGCCGAGCGATTCGCGAAGGCCTCAGTCGTCTGCGTGGGGTCAGGGCGCGGTGGTGAATTGCCGGGGCGGACCCTCTGCCACGCGGTAGGAGGCGGCCGATGCGAAGAAGCCGCCCGGCCCCGCGGCGTCGTCGACGGTCGAGAAAGCAGAGCTGCCTCGAATCCACCACGTGTATGCGGCGTTCGAGGGAAGCGCGAACCCCGTGGGAATCGTCAGCGACTGGGCCGTGGCGAAGACGTCGTAGCCCGGGCTTCCAGATGGCCCGCGGAACGAGGCCACGTACACGGGGCTATCCGGCATCGCGAACCAGGTGAACGTGGTTCCCGGGCCCACCTCCGTTGCGCCTTCGGCCGGCGAGTTCTGCATCGGGAGACCACCGTACTGGATCGCCACGCCGCTCGCGTCGGCAGCGAGCCCATGCCGGTGCACTTCCTGGTAGGCGCCACCGACGTAGCCCTGGAAGGACACCACGTCGATCTTGCCCGACGGCAGGACTGGCGTTGGGATGCTGAACGTCGACTGAAAGCCTGGCGACGGGTACGGGGAGGGATCGCTCGGCGGCGGAAGGACCCGGATCCGTGCACCGTCGGGAAGAACCGTGAACATGGCGATCACGGCAACGTTGGAGTTCACCGAGTTGTCGATCGTGCCGCTGACCGAACGCGCCTGGATCGCGGCGAGTGCGATGTCCTGCCCGCTTACCGTCGAACCGCTCGTGAGCGTGACACCCGTCCGGTTGCCGTAGCCGTCGTAGCTCACGGGGCGCCCATTGGCGTCCACGGTCCACTGGAGAGCGTGAAGGGTGCCCGCTTCCGACGATGCGCCGCTCCAGGAAATGTCCATGAAGAAGGTTGACGAGCCCGCCAGGACGGGGCAGCTGCCGTTCGCTTCCGCAGACGCGAAGCTGACGCCGGCCTCGTGCCCGGCAGGCTGCGGGAAGCCTGCGCCGCCGGACAGGGTGCCAGCGAGGTACGCGCTCAGAGGGAAGGCAGGCGCGGTGTCGAAGATCACGAGCGTCGGGTCCATGCGGCGCATCCCCGGGTAGACGCTGGTCAACAGCCCGCTCGGCGCCGTCGCGGTGATGTCGTAAGGAGGGGCGACGCTGGTCAAGGAAAAGGCTCCAGCGGCGTCCGTGGTGGCGGTGGAGGAACCGACGCGCACGACGGCCGCGGCGACCGGGGTACCGTTGGGCGCGATCACCTTGCCTCCGAGCGCCATGGAAGCGGGGTCGATGGCGATGGATACCGTCACCGGGGCCACGTTCGGGACCGACGCGGTCAGCGTCGCCGTGGTCTCGGTCGCCACCGTGGCCGGTGGAGTGTAGAGCACCGGAACGCCTTGGTTCCGGTCGATGCTTCCCGGCCCGGAAAGACTCCAGCTGACATTCTCGGTGCAGTTGGTGACCGTGGCGCCGAAGCTGACCGCAGCGCCTCCGGCAGTCACCCTCGCTGAGGTCGGAACGACGTTTAGCACGGAGCCAGCAGGGCACCCGCCGCCGCCGCCACCTCCTCCTCCGCAACTGGCAATCGGGACCAGCAACAGGACCGAGGCGAAGCCCGCAGCGCTGCACGCGACCCTTATGCTGGTCGTCATTTCCTCTGTCTCCTCGGGCAGCGACGTGGACGCCCTGCCCGGCTTCTCTGGCGTGTCCAAATTTGAATCTGGAGCCACCTCCCCGGGGTGCCAGACCCCGATAGAGTCCCGGTACCCGCCAAGGTGCCTCGGACGCATCCCGATTCCAGCGCGAGGCACCCGCGACGCCCGCAGGGGGCGTCAGGTGTAGCCGCTGTCTATCCGCTACCGCGGACCTTCCAAGGGCCGTGTTGGACGCAGGATCTTCGTCCTGGACTTGACGCATACGTAGAGTCCATCTTCGATGCGCCAGTGCCGATCGCGGGGCGCATCGTCGAACCGGCCCAGGAGGAACGGAGTTACTGCCAGAAGGTGAAAAATGCGAACACCCGCGGAGACGCGACAATCCGCGAGTGAACGGCACGATCTAGGTGATGACATCGCGTCGGCGGCTACAGCGGTGCTTGTTCATCCCAAGCGGCTGACATGCGACGAACTGAAGGGGGCGCTTCCTCGGCGTGGCCAGCAGGTGGCATCGGATACAAGACCGAGGCCACGATGATTCTGCCCGAATGTATCAACGCTAAGTTGTAGCTGTGGCCAGCGAGCGGGCACCGATCAGGTCCCGGATCCTGGCGAAGTCCCCTATCGACCACAACGGGGACCAAAAGCGATCACCAATAGTGAACTAGCGGCCCCGATTCAGCCCTTACTCTGTCATCTGGACTACCCGCGCATTGAGCGGCTGCACGGGTCGGGCGTTGTGCGGGTACTTCTTGGCAAAGACCGCCACATCGTTCTTGGACACCTGCGCCGGGGTCTTGAGCACGAACCAGGTCACCTCCTCCGTGCACGGGGGCGTGGTGAGTGACCCGCTGAAGGTGTAGTAGCCGCGCTTGACCGGAAGGAGCTTGGCGACGTCCACCGTCACGCCTGCCGGGGCCATCTCCTTGCCCTCCTCCGCGGGAAGATGCTTCCACAGCGCCTCAATGAAGGGGTTCGCCCTGCCGTTGGCCAGGAGCACCGCCACGACCGCTAGCTTTCCCTCCGCGCTCTTGTGCACCAGATGAGCGACCAGGGGATACGATCTCCCGTTCACCTTCTCTTCGGCAGGGTGGTGGAAATGGAACTGCTGGAGTTCGTACTTCTTGTCACCTACCGTGATTACACTGCCGGGCGCGTAGATAACCTGCACGGTGTGACCGTTGTCGATGATCTTCAGAGGCGAAGGTTGGTAGGCGAACTGGATCGGGGGAAGAGCCGCGGCCTTGGCACCCCGGATGTCGATGGGTGACTGGTGCTTCCCGAGCCTGCAGGTCTCAAATGCGGGCTCGAGGTTTGCCCAGTTGGCTGGGCCATGCACGCCTTCGTAGGTCCAGTGCGGCGGGGGCGCCTGCTGTGCGACCGCCGGAACCGCAGAGGCGAGCGCAGCCAGGGAGACGATCGCTCGAAGCGAGATGCGGCGGGACATGAGAGACCTCCTTCAGGAGCCTGGCGAGCCTACAACAGGGCGCGTCGGCGAGGCAGGTCAATCACGCCCGCACATCGCGCCAGCCACCGATCCGCTTCCTTCGGGTGCGGAGGCCACCGGGGGCCACCGGATCCGGACGCCCCACTCGTTACGGGCCGACCTGTCATGGCCGCGGGGCGGGGGGCAGGAGCGCGTTGTGTGCCCCTATCCGGGCGAGGAAGCGCGAATCGCGTGCCGTTTCCGCAGCTTCCGCGCAACTTCTGCGATGACCGTTAGCTTTCCGGCTGCGATGGCCGCCGATGCAATCGGGTTGTCGGCGAAGGTGGCGAATCCGCAGTCAGGATTGAGCAGCACGCGGTGCGGGCCAAAGAGCGCCACGGCTCGCTCGGCACGAGCGAGCACTTCTTCGGCGCTCTCGATGTTCGGGACCTTCTGGTTCACCACGCCGACGCCGATGCGTTTGCTCGCGGGGATCTCGCGGAGCACCTCCATCTCCCCGGCGCGCGGCGTCGCAAGTTCCAGGAAGAGCGTCCCGACTGGTGCGCGAGACAGCAGCGGAAGGAGTGGCCGGTAGTCGCCGGCGAGGGCGACCTGCTCGTCGGGCGTCCAGTTCCCGCGGCAGATGTGTAGCGCGAGCCGCTCCGCCGGCAGCCCTGCAGTGACTCCGGCGAGAAGACTCTCCGCGAGTGCAAGTTCGGTCTCGGGCGCCCCCCGGGCGTCGAGCGCCCCACACATGAAGGTCCGGTTTCCGGTGACGCTTCCGCCGAAAACGACCTCGGAGAGCACCGGCTCGTCGATCTGTACCAGCGCCGCTCCGGCGGCGAGCAGAAAGTGAATCTCCTCGCGCAGCACTCGCACCACGTCTCGAGAAAGCGCCTGACGATCGACGTAGGCGCGGTCTGACACGCACTCCATCCACATCATTCGAGTCAGAAGATATGGACCCGGGAGTGCTACCTTCACGGGCAGCTGCGTGCATTTCCGCAGAAACGCGAGCTCATGCGCGGCGAGCGGCCGGGAGCGAGACAGCGGCCCGAACACCGCTGGATGGCGCACCCTCGTCGCAGGGACGTCGAGCGCCCGGAGCTCGCGCTCGAACTCGGTTGGGTCCGATACGTATGCAAGGAGATCGGTGATGGGGACGAGCTGGCAATTGTCGAGCCTCGCCCCGACGAAGCTTGCGTAATTGTCTCGCCGCTGCTCGCCATCGGTCACGACGTCCACGCCAGCCTCGACTTGGTCCGTCAGCGCCAGCCGGACCGCGTCGTCGGCGGTCTCCTGAAACTCGGTCTCAGAGAGTCGCCCTTCGAGGTGGGCGTGGAGCGCGTCGAGCATCCAGCGCGGGCGCGGCCAGCTCCCGATGCCCATGACGGCGAGAGGCGAGATGGCCGGAGCGGGTGCCGGGGCGGGAAGGAAGGCCGGGATCTGGACGGGAACGACGCGCTGGCCAGCCTCTTCGTGGCCCGCGGGGGGCGGCGACCGGATGGGCGAGGCCGAGTTCGCAGGTGGCTGGAACCTGCCCTTCGAGACGAGGAAGCTGAAGCCGGTAGGGCTTCGAAGTTCCGAGACCAGCTCGTTTCCCGTCATGCGACACCAGGCTGGCAGATCCTCGCACACGGACGATTCCGACGAACGGATCTCCAGGAGCTCGCCTTCGCGAAGCGGGTCGATGTGGCTGCGGATGAGCAAGAGCAGGCCGCTGCCGCAATCGAGTTCCCCGCCGTCGAAACTCGCCTGAGGCGTATAGGGGTGACTGGTCTCGGATCCCAAGGCGGTTTTCCTAATAGGAGATACAGGGGGCTCCGGATGCCAAGAATTCGACTAGCTTGGCCCCGCCGACAATGGTCGCTCCATCGATGAGGGCCTTCTCGTCGAGCGCCCGCTTCTTGAAGCACGGCGAGCAGACGTAGATTTTTCCGCCTGCCCCGACGAAATTGGTTACGAGTTCCTTGAGCGGTGCGAAGCCCGGCTCATCGATCTCCTCGGCGTACCCCTTCACCGCGATGCGGACGGCCTCGGTAGAGAGGAACACGAGTGTCTCCTGGGCTGATGCCACGGAAGCGTTGGCGACCACGAACCCGACGGTTGCCTTGTCGGTGTCGTTCTTCGCGTGGGTAATCGAAACGCAGAACTTGCCGGCCATGTCAGGACTCCTTCCTTCGAATGAGATAGCGAGGATGGTCTGCCGCGATGAGCGAGTGCCCGGTCAGGCGACACCATGCCGGAATGTCGTGAGGGGCGCCGAGGTCGGTCGCGACGAGGAGGAACGTCTTCCCCGGCGCAAGCGCCGCGAGTCGCCGTGCAAGGTGGAACACCAGCTCCCCGCAGCCCACGTCACCTGCATCCCACGAATCATCAGCCAGGATCGCTTGATCCAATTGGCCCTCGCCGTGGCTTCGCTCTCCGTGCTCGGTGCACGGCAGCCGTCTTGTTGAAGCCGGTCGGCGCGCTACGGCAAAGGCAGCGGGGAAGATGGCCCCGCCGTGCTGCGGCATCGCCGGCCAACTCGGTCAGTCCGGGAGGCGCACGGCCCCCCCGCCTCACGGCTTCAGTGGTCGAGCGGGCTGCGGGACTCGATCGAAAGCAGGACCATCACCCCCTTTCGCCGTCAATCCACCAAGCTTGGCCCGAGGAGCCGCGGCCGGCCATGACCCGTTAGGGTTGGGCCGCTGAGCCCGGAGTTCGCTGGGTCAGACCGTTCCAGCCGCCGCGTCGCCGACGGCGATATGCCAAAGTCGGCCTGCGCCCCGGGAACAAGGCTGCAGGTCAGCGTGGCAGCGATGCCAGCGTGGCGCCGAGGTCCGCGATGAGGTCCGCAGGGTCCTCGATGCCGATGGAGAGCCGAATGACGCTGTCGGTGATACCAGCGCGCTTTCGCGCCTCTGGCGTCATGGACGCGTGGGTCATGGAGGCGGGGTGGGCGACCAAGCTCTCGACTCCCCCCAAGCTCTCGGCGAGCGTGAACCAGCGGAGCGTCTTCAGGACGTGATCTACACGATCCGGGCGGCCGTCCAGGAGCTCGAAGCTGAGCATCCCCCCGAAGCCTCGTTGCTGCGAACGAGCGAGCGCGTGCTGCGGGTGGCTCGTGAGCCCCGGGTAGTGAACCTTGGCCACGGCCGGATGGGCGACGAGGAACTCGGCCACCGCACGGGCGCCGGCCTCGTGCGCCCTCATGCGGAGGAGAAGAGTTTTCAGGCCGCGGAGGACGAGGAAGCAGTCGTGCGGGCTCTGGGAAGTCCCGAGCAGGTTGTTCATGCTCTGGATGCGCTGAAGCATAGCTACCTGGCCGGGGGCGGCGACCACCGCGCCACCCACCACGTCGCTGTGGCCGTTCAGGTACTTCGTGGTGGAGTGCACGACGAGGTTGGCTCCGAGCTCGAACGGTCGCTGCAGCGCCGGGGAGAGGAAGGTGTTGTCCACCACCGACAGGGCACCGTGTGCGCGGGCCAGCTCGGAGACCGCTCGGATGTCCGTCAGACGGAGGAGCGGGTTCGACGGGGTCTCGATCCACACCATGCGGGTGTTGGCGCGGAAGGCGGTTCGCACGGCCTCGAGGTCCGCGAGGTCGAGATAGGTGACCTCCAGGCCGTAGGCCGTCTTGGCGTGCTCGAGCGCGCGGAACGTACCGCCGTAGCAGTCGACGGTGCAGAGTAGGTGGCTGCCATGAGGGAGCAGGTTGAGCGCAACGACGACGGCGCTCATCCCGGTGCTCGTGCACGTCGCGCCCTGGCCTCCCTCGAGCAGGGCGATGGCCTCCTCGAGCGCGGTCCGGGTCGGGTTGCCGCTGCGCGTGTAGTCGTAGCCAGCGTTCGTGCAGACGTCCCGGAACGCGAACGTGGACGTCTGGTAGATGGGAGGCATCACCGCGCCGTAGGCCGGGTCGGGCTGCACTCCGGCGTGGACGCACTGGGTCCCAAGGCCGGCGGCCGGCACGAGCGCCGCGCGGTTCACCCAGCCGGCGCGCGCCGGAGAGCCAGGCGGGAGGATGGTGAAGTGGTAGGCCGGGTTGCCTGGAACGTTCGGGTCCAAATGGACTTCTTGGGACATGGGGCTCCCACGGTGAGGCTCAAGGGGTTCTCGACGTAACCAGGGTCAGATTGGTAGCCGCACCGGGCCGCGAAGGCAATGCTCGGTCTCGGTGGCAGGCGAAACGCCGACCGCCAGCGTCGGCGCCCGCGTTGCGCCTGCGCGAGGCGCCCCACCGGCTTCAGGCCGTCAGGAGCCTAAGGACCGACCCGTCGGGTGCGACCTCGAGAGCCAGGGGCACGACCGCGACACCGTACTTGCGGGCCAGCTCGGGCCGGCGCGACACGTCGACCAGGACAGGGTCCTTCTGCTCGCGCCTCAGGCGCTCGGCGAGGTCCTGGCAATCGCCGCAAAGCGGGTGCGTAAATTGCACTACGGCGCCACGGCCGGGCGGCACCGAGAGCTCGGCGAGGTCCACCTTGTGCAGGCGCATCGTGCGGACGCCACGCAGCCGGGCGCCGATCGTGTAGAGGACGCAGCCGACGCACAGGCCGGTTGTTGCGGCGAGGATAGCGAGGGCGGCGACGATGCCTCCGAGTGCCAGCCCAACGCTGCGAAGCCCTACCGCGCTCGCCAGCGTCGCGGTCCACAGGAAGACGGCCCCGACCTGGTTCGCGAATCGTGGCGGGCGGCTGTCCTCGAGTCGCCCCTGGCCGATCCGGGGCTGGACCACCTCGAAGTAGAAGACGCATGGGAGACACCAGCGACGCCCGAAGAGGAGGCCCAGCGTCAGCTGAAGCGCCAGCAGTGCGAACAAGCCCCACCAGCCGGTGGCGACGCCGAGGAGAGCGAGGACCCCCACCGTTGCTTGGTTGAATCGCGGCGCCCGCGAGTCGATGACGGCGAGGTCCCGGTAAGGGTCGGCCGTGCGGGCCGAGGCAGCCGTCCGGCCCGGGTCGCCCGTCACGCCGCGATTCCCTCGAAGAGAATGCTTGAGAGGTAGCGCTCTCCGGCGTCCGGAAGCACCGCCACGATGAGCTTGCCCTTGGACTCCGGCTGGCCGGCGACTTTCACCGCGGCTGCCACTGCGGCGCCACAGGAGATCCCTCCGGTGATGCCTTCCTCGCGATGGAGGCGCCGAGCAAACTCCACCGACTCCTCGTTCGAGACGGTCACGACGTCGTCAACGAGGGAGAGGTCGAGGACATCGGGCTTGAACCCGGCGCCAATCCCCTGGATCTTGTGCGGTCCCGGCTTCGGAGGCTGGCCGGCGCGAATGGCCGTGAGGACGGGGGAATGGACGGGCTCGACGGCAACCGAGCGGATAGCCTTCTTCTTCGCGTTCTTGATGTATCGCGACACGCCGGTGATAGTGCCTCCGGTGCCGATGCCGGACACCAAGATGTCCACCTGGCCGTCGGTGTCGTTCCAGATCTCCGGCCCGGTGGTTTGGAAGTGGATGTCCGGGTTCGCGGGGTTCTTGAACTGCTGCGGCAGGAAGTACTTCGCTGGGTCGCTCGCGGCGATCTCTTCGGCCTTGGCGATGGCCCCGGGCATGCCCTTCGCGCCCTCGGTGAGCACGAGGTCCGCGCCGAAGGCCCTGAGCATGCGGCGGCGCTCGAGGGACATCGTCTCCGGCATGGTCAGGGTGATGGGATAGCCGCGGGCCGCCGCGACGAAGGCGAGAGCGATGCCGGTGTTTCCGCTCGTCGGTTCGATGATGGTCCGGTCTCGGGAGCCCGGCCTCAGGATGCCGTCGCGCTCCGCCGCCCAGATCATGGCCGCCCCGATTCGGCACTTGACGGAGTAGGCAGGGTTCCGGCCCTCGATCTTGGCGACGACCGTCGTGCCGAGACCCTGGGCGATGCGGTTCAGGCGAACGAGCGGGGTGTTGCCGATGCTGCGGCTGTTGTCCTCGTAGATCCGTGCCATGAGTCCTCTGCTTTCGGACGTGGTTCGGCGGGCGGATGGTCAGATCCCGCCGCCCTCGCTCACTAGCTGCAGGCCCGCGCTCCCCCAGCCGAGGGTGCCGCCCTCGATGCTGTACAGGCGCTGTAACCCGATCGCCTCGGCCGCCTTCGCGGCGGTGAGGCTTCGGATGCCCTTGGCGCACACGAAGACCACGCCGTCGCGAGGCAGCGCGCTCTTCGCATCCGCGGTGATTTCCGCGAGGGGCAACGGGCGCGCGCGAGGAATGTGCCCGGCGGCCCAGTCCCGCGGATCGCGAACATCTACGACATCGAGGTCCTCCCGAGAGAGGAGAGCCTCGGCCTCGAGGGGCGTCACGGTTCGAATCATGGCGTCTGTTATAGCGGATATGGCGCCACTAATGCAAGTCCACCCTTCCGGGGACGGCATGTCCCGCTTCGCGCGCACCTGGAGACGGCTTAGGGAGCGCGCCGTCCGCGCACCTGTGCAACCAGCGTCCGTATTGACAGAGTCGGCGACGCTATGCAGGATGTTCGCCCGTGACGTGCGGGCGACACGATGGGAGCGCGCGCCTCGCGGCAGCGGCCCCATGCATCTGTTCCAGGCCGGCAGCGCTCGCCCGGTAATCGGCGAGTTGCAGCCGGCGCTTGCCCCGACCCCATCCCCTTTGTCCACCTATGCGTACGGGGCGCGCGCGCGTCCCAGGTCCCGAGGTCCACGATGGCGCCCGTCCCCGACTCCACGCTCCAGCTCATCGGCCGCACCCCGCTCGTCCGACTGACCGGCTTCGACACCGGGCCTTGCGAGGTGTTTCTGAAGCTTGAGAGCCAGAACCCAGGAGGATCGATCAAGGACCGGATCGGCCGCTCGATGGTGGAGGCGGCAGAGCGAGCCGGGCATCTCGGACCGCACCAGCCGCGGCTCATCGAGGCGACGGCGGGCAACACCGGGCTCGGCCTAGCCCTCGTCGCGGCCCAGCGCGGATATCACCTCACGCTCGTCCTTCCCGACAAGATGAGCCAGGAAAAGGTGCTGCACCTCAAGGCCCTCGGTGCGGTTGTCGTCCGGACCCGCTCCGACGTGGAGAAGGGGCATCCCGACTATTACCAAGACCTGGCTGAGAGCATCGCGTGCGAGGAAGGCTCGTTCTACGTGAACCAGTTCGGCAATCCGGCGAACCCGCTCGCGCACGAAACGACCACGGGGCCCGAGATCGCGGAACAGACGGAGGGGCGGCTGGACGCGATGATCTGCGGCGTCGGCTCCGGGGGGACGATCACCGGCCTGTCGCGCTACTTCGCCAGGGCGATCCCGTCCTGCGAGATGGTGCTCGCCGACCCCCAGGGGTCCGTCCTCGCCGACTACGTCCGGACTGGGCAGCTCGGCAAGGCGGGCAGCTGGCTCGTCGAGGGGATCGGCGAGGACTTCGTCCCGCCCATCTGCGACCTGTCGCGGGTGCGCGCCGCATACACCATCCCCGACCGCGAGAGCCTCGACGCCTCGAGGGCGCTGCTGCGGCGCTCTGGGATCCTCGCGGGCTCGTCGTCGGGGACCCTGCTCGCTGCGGCGCTCCGATACAGCCGCGAGCAGGACCGCCCGAAACGGGTTTGCACGCTGGTCTGCGACAGCGGCAACAAGTACCTCTCACGCATGTTCAGTGACGACTGGATGGCGGACCAGGGGCTTGTCGATCGGGTGCGGGCCGGCGACCTGAGGGACCTCGTCGCTAGGCGCCACGCCGACCGGGCGGTCGTGACCGTTCGCCCGAGCGACAACCTGCTCGTCGCGTACTCCAGGATGAGGGTCCACGACGTGTCGCAGTTGCCTGTTCTGGAGGGAGATCGCCTGGTCGGCATCGTTGCCGAGTCCGACCTGCTTCACGCCGCAGTCGACGGCGCCGCCCGGCTACAGGCCCAGGTGCGCGACGTCATGGTGACTCGCCTGCATACCGTCACGCCGTCGGCGTCGATCGAGGAGGTCGTGGCGATGATCGACGACGGTCTCGTCCCGATCGTGGTCGAGGGCGAGACGTTTGTTGGACTCGTGACCCCCATCGACCTCGTCAACCACATCCGGAGGGAAATGGCGTCCTGAACCGGCCCCTCGCGGCGACCGGGCGCCAGATGCCGGAATCGTGATTCGTGCGAGTCCGACCCGAGTCAGGCGGCTCGGATGCTGAGGCGCTCAAGCGGCGCCGTGGCCGTGCCCTGGAGGAACATGAGCCCGAGTTCGTTCCGGTGACGCACCAGCGCGTCCGCGGTACGAAGACCCGTGCGAACCCCTCCGAGGACGACGTGGCTCACTCCGAAGTTCCGCAGCACGAGGCACTGGAAGACCGCCTCCCGCGCGCCGGCGTGGCGAGCCCCGAGGGGAAGCCTTGCGACCACGACCGGGAGGCGAGGCGGGATGGCGACGTTGCCAGCGAGGGACTGGGCGAGCAGGGCGTCGACCGAGGTCTCGAGCGCGCTCGCTGCCTCCGGGAGGCCCGCGCCGAATCCCGCCCCGACCCGGTAGAACCCGTGTGCGGCGAGGCGCAGCCGCACCTCGCGAGCGGTCTCTGTGAGCCACCCCCGGGGACGGAGGCAAACGACCTCGCCGCCGATGGCGCCCGCCGGCCGGGCGAGCAGTGCATTAGCGCCCGGGTGGCGAGCATCGTCGGTGCCATACACGAGCCGCGCCTCCTCGCGCAGGTCCCGGACGAACGTGTCTCGGACGGTGAGCGCGCCGAGCAGGCTCCCGTCGCCCGCGCGCAGCGCCACCTCCGTTCCGGGGCACAGCATGCCGAGGCGCTCGATCGGGACCGCCAGCGTGAGCGGTAGCGGCATGAGCAAGCCGTTGGAGAGCCGCCACTCGTCGAGGACGCGGCGATAGTCGGCGTAGCCCATGAAGCCTCGCAGCGGGCTCGCGCCGCCCGAAGCCAGGAGCTCGAGGTCGAGCCGCTCTCCAGGGTCGACGACGACGCTGGGAAGCGAGGGAGCCCGGGCAACGAGCGCGTCAGCCTCGATGCTCGAAGCGAAGCGCTCGGAAAGGTCGCCGCCGTGAGGTCTCAGGAGCGAGTTAGGAGCGGCAGCGTCGTTGACGTCCGTCATAACGGATGATAGTCTGATAACACGGATTCGGGGCCAGGCCAAGCACGTGGCGCGAGGAACGGGGGACCGCATGAGGGTGCTCATTGCAGATGAGACCGGGGCCGTCGCTGCGCGTGGCCTCGTCTTCCTGACACTCTGGGGCAACGAGGTGGAGACGGCGGACGACGGCCTTGAGGCGCTTCGGCGGGTGCGGCAGTGGAGGCCCGATCTGGTCGTCGCGGCCGCCGTCCTGCCCCGCATGGACGGCGTCTCGCTCGCTGCGGCAATCCGGGCACGCACAGAGACGAACCACGTGGCAGTGATCGTCGCGGGTGGGGAGGGCACCGACGCCCGAGAGCGGGCGGAAGCGATCGGCGCTTATGCGTGGGTCCCTTTGCCGCTTGACGTTCCCGAGCTCCAGCGCGTGGTGGTGCGACTCGCGGCTGCGAGTCAGCGCCGGACCGTGGCCAACACCCGCCGCCGCGGCCGAGCGGGGAACCAGGCAGCCTAGCGTTCATCCCACGAATTGGGCGGAGCCCAACCATGCAAAAGGTCCGCGACGCGACATCAAGCCTGAAGCCCACCTTTTCGCGCGTGCTCGACGAGCTCGCCTCCGCAGGGGTTCAGGCCAGCGGGCCTCGCTGGAATGGCAAGGCCGCCCTGCCTTCGCGCGACGCCGTCATCGAGAGCGTGGAGCGCATCCGGCGGGTCTTCTTCCCCGGGTACTTCGGGGACGCAGACCTGCACGACGACGCGCTCCACTTCTACGTCGGCGCCACGCTCGCCGACGCCCTGCGCGCGCTCGAGGAGCAGATCCGGCGCGCCATCGCCTACGTGGAGCGCCACGACCTCGCCACGTGCGACCACTGTCGGGAGGCTGCCGAGCGATCGGCGCGCGCCTTCCTCGAGCGACTGCCCGAGGTGCGGAGGCTGCTCGCGTCCGACATCGAGGCGGCGTTCGAGGGCGACCCCGCGCTCAAGATCAAGGAGGAGGCGATCTTCAGCTACCCTGGCATCTTCGCGCTCACCGAGCAGAGGCTTTCCCACGAGCTTTACGTCCTCGGAGTGCCGCTCATCCCGCGGATCATCTCGGAGCATGCGCACAGCGAGACCGGGATCGACATCCACCCCGGAGCGACCATCGGGGAGGGCTTCTTCATCGACCACGGAACTGGGGTCGTGATCGGGGAGACGAGCCGCATCGGGAAGCGGGTTCGCATCTACCAGGGAGTGACCCTCGGAGCGAAGAGCTTCCCGCTCGACGAGAAGGGCATTCCCATCAAGGGCATCGATCGCCACCCCGTCGTCGAGGACGATGTCGTCATCTACGCCGGCGCGACCATTCTCGGGCGCGTCACCATAGGCCAGGGCTCTTCCATCGGTGGCAATGTGTGGCTCACCCACGGCGTCCCCCCGAGGAGCCGCGTCACCCAGGCCGAGGTGCGGGAGACGCGCTTCGAGCACGGGGGCGGCATCTAGTTCACGCGCCGGGTACTGCTCGGCACGGTGAGCGCGCCGCAAAGGACCCTGCCGCGAGGGCGCTCCCGCTTCCGCCGCCGCGCATGGAGGGCAGCCCCCGCCGACTTGGGTCGCGCGCGCCGCCTGGCACATCGTCCCTTCCAAGATTGTGGAGGAAAGTGACCCCATTACCCGAGTGGTCGCGCCGGGCCTTCCGACGTGCGCTTAGCCTCTCACCCGAAGGGCGTATCGCGCCTCGACTTCCCGCGTAGGCACAACGACACAAGGAGCGACCCGATGCCTGACCCTGTCGACACTCCCCACACCCTTGGCGAACGAGCCGCACGGCAACTCGCGAACACGACGAAGTCGGTGCCCCAGTGGACGGCGATCACCCCCCGATGGCTCGTGACGTTCCTCCCTTGGGTGCCGGTAGAGGCGGCTACGTACCGCGTGACGCGCGTGAAGGACGGGACCACCGAGAGCGCGGACGTGGAGTGCAGTCCAGACGAGAAGAAGGACCTGCCCGAGAGCTTCGTCGACTACGGTGTGCCGGCCCGCGAGTACACGCTGAACGCCGTCACCACGGTCCTCGACGTCCAGACGCGCGTCTCGGATCTCTTCAGCCACCCGCACGATCAGATCCGCGAGCAGCTCCGGCTCACGATCGAGAAGGTGAAGGAGAAGCAGGAGGCGGAACTCCTCCACAACAAGGACTACGGGCTGCTGAATAGCGTTGCGCCTTCGCAAAGGCTGAAGACGCTCAAGGGCCCCCCGACGCCCGACGACCTCGACGAGCTCATCAGCAAGGTGTGGAAGGAGCCCGCCTTCTTCCTGGCCCACCCGCGCGCGATCGCCGCGTTCGGGCGGGAATGCACGCGCCGCGGCGTCCCACCGCCGACGGTGACGCTCTTCGGGAACCCGTTCGTCACGTGGCGAGGGATCCCCCTCGTCCCCTGTGACAAGATATATGTGAAGGCCGAGGGCAAGAAGGGCGGTGGCAAGACGAGCATCCTGCTGCTCCGGACGGGCGAGAAGAAGCAGGGTGTCGTCGGCCTGTTCCAGCCAGGCATTCCGGGGGAGGTGACGCCGAGCCTGTCGGTCCGGTTCATGGGCATCAACCGGAAGGCGATCGCGTCTTACCTCATCTCGCTGTACTGCTCGGCCGCGGTCCTCACGGAAGACGCCCTCGCGGCGCTCGACGACGTCGAGGTGGGCTACTACCATGAGTACGCCTGAACCCGGGAAAGAGGGTTCGGCACTGGGCGCTCCCACGACGAGCGCGGCACCTCCGGACCCCTGGGGCGCGATGGCGGCCCTCGTCGCAGGTGTGCCGGACCCGCTCGCGCTGGCGCGGCTCGCGAACGAGCTCTTCTCGGCTGCCGCGCAGCCCGCCGGCGGGCCGCTCCCTCCAGGCCTCCCGGAGGCTGCGCCGTCGGTGTCGTCATTTGAGCCCTCCCTGGCGCCCATGCCGGCGGCAGGATGGCCACCTCCGGCGTCCGCCGTCCCGGCGCCCGGAGGCGCGCCACGCGTGCCTTCGATCCCGCCGCAGGCGCCGCCGTTCGGGCCGACGATGGCCTCGCCCTCTCTCGTTCCGTCCGAGACTGAGTTGCGGCTCCTGCCGGTCGGGCGAGCGGGAGCTGCGGCCGTTCCATCGGTTGGGTCCGGGGCCTTCGCCCCTACCTCTGCTCCGGAGCCCCCGATTCCTCCTGTCAAGATACCGGCCGCGACGGTCCAGGCCCTTCCGGCCGCGCCCGTGGCGAAGGATCCGACGGCTGCGCCCGACCTCCCAGGGACGCGGTCCCCGAACGTCATGCCGGCGCCGGACCAGCTCGCCCTCGTTCCCCGGTTGCACCCGGGCGTGATGGCGGCGGTGCCGGCATTTCCGGCGTTCGCGCCGCCGCCATCGGAGGCGTGGGAGACACCGAAAGGGGATGCTACCAGAAGCCCGTCGTCCACGACCGCGATCGCGGGCTCGGCGGCGCCGCGCGGTCCGGCTGGGATTTCGGCGGATCCACGACCACCTAGCGGGCAAACGCCCGGGGGCGCGGTTCCGGGTGAGGTCTTCTACTTCCTCGACGAGGCAGCTGCCGCCACGACCTCGGCGTCCTCGCCGCTGCGGCTGGAGTCCCTCGAGCTCCCGCCCGAGTCGGTGTCCTACGACCCGAACCGGGTGCCGAGTCTCTCGCTGGCCGCGCGCCCGTTCGATCCGCGGGCTGTTCGCCGCGACTTCCCGATCCTCCAGGAGCAGGTCCACGGCAAGCCGCTCATATGGCTCGACAACGCGGCCACGACCCAGAAGCCGAACGCGGTCATCGACCGCGTCTCCGACTTCTATCGCCGTGAGAACTCCAACATTCATCGCGCCGCTCACGCGCTCGCGGCGAAGGCCACCGATGCCTATGAGGCGGCCAGGGAGAAGGTGCGGCGCTTCCTCAACGCCGGCGCGACTCGGGAGATCGTCTTCGTCAGGGGGACCACGGAGGGCGTCAACCTCGTCTCCCAGGCATTCGGAAGACGGTACGTGAACGAGGGTGACGAGGTCGTCATCACGCACCTCGAGCACCACGCCAACATCGTTCCCTGGCAGATGCTCTGCTCCGAGAGGAAAGCGCGGCTGCGGGTGGCCCCGGTCGACGACCGGGGGCAGGTGATACTGGAGGAGTACGAGAAGCTGCTCGGCCCCCGCACCCGGTTGGTCGCGGTCTCCCAGGTCTCGAACGCTCTCGGGACCGTGGTCCCCGTGAAAGTCATCACCGAGGCCGCGCACCGCCACGGCGCGCGAGTCCTCGTGGACGGCGCCCAGGCCGTCTCGCACATGTCCGTCGACGTGCAGGGGATCGGCTGCGACTTCTACGTGTTCTCCGGGCACAAGGTCTTCGGGCCCACCGGGATCGGGGCCGTCTATGCGCGCTCGGATGCCCTCGACGCCATGCCGCCGTGGCAGGGCGGTGGCAACATGATCGCCGACGTCACCTTCGAGCGGACGATCTACCAGCCGGCGCCGTTCAAGTTCGAGGCCGGAACGGGCAACATCGCGGACGCGGTGGGGTTGGGTGCGGCGCTCGACTACGTGCTCTCGATCGGTCGGGAGAACATCGCCCGCTACGAGCACGAACTGCTCGAGTACACCACCCGTGGACTTCTGGGCGTGCCGGGCCTGCGGATCATCGGGACCGCGGCCGAGAAGGCCGGGGTCATCTCGTTCGTCCTGGACGGGTTCCGGACCGAGGACGTAGGTGCAGCCCTCGATCGCGAGGGCATCGCCGTGCGCTCGGGTCACCACTGCGCCCAGCCGATCCTGAGACGCTTTGGCCTCGAGAGCACGGTGCGGCCGTCCCTCGCGCCTTACAATACGTGCGAGGACATCGACGCCCTGGTTGGCGCGCTCCTTCGACTCCAGGCGGGGAGAGGACACCGGGGAACCTGAGACGGACCCGACCCATGGAATTTCGAGACGGCCTCGCCGCTACGATCGGAAACACGCCCCTCATCCGCCTCCGCCGCGTCTCGGAGCAGACCGGTTGCGAGATCCTCGGGAAGGCCGAGTTCCTGAACCCGGGCGGGTCGGTGAAGGACCGGGCGGCGCTGGCCATTATCCTGGACGCCGAGCAGCGGGGGCTGCTCCGGCCGGGCGGTGTCGTCGTCGAGGGCACGGCGGGCAACACGGGAATCGGCCTGGCCCTCGTCGGCAACGCCCGGGGGTATCGCACGGTCATCGTGATTCCGGAAACGCAGTCGCAAGAGAAGAAGGACATGCTGCGGTTGTGCGGCGCCCGCCTGTACGAGGTGCCGGCCGTGCCCTACCGGGAGCCGAACAACTACGTGAAGGTGGCGGGGAGGCTGGCAGAGGAGTTGGCGCGGACGGAACCGGCCGGAGCGGTCTGGGCCCAGCAGTTCGACAACGTCGCGAACCGGCGCGGCCACGAGGAGACCACCGGGCCGGAGATCTGGCGGCAGACGTCCGGCAACGTGGACGCCTTCATCTGCGCGGTGGGGACCGGCGGGACCCTCGCGGGCGTGGCGGCTGCCCTTCGGGAGCGAAAGCCGTCCGTGAAGATCGGGATCGCGGATCCTCCCGGCGCCGCGCTGTACGCATACTTCACGACCGGGGAGCTCAAGGCAGAGGGGTCCTCGATTACCGAGGGCATCGGGCAAGCACGGATCACGCGGAACCTGGAAGGGCTGGCCGTGGACTTCGCCTGCCAGGTTGCGGACGCGGAGACCGTACAGATGGTCTTTGACCTGTGCGAGCACGAGGGGCTCGTCCTAGGCAGCTCGAGCGGTATCAACGTGGCAGGCGCGGTGAGGATGGCCCGCGAGCTGGGCCCGGGGCACACCGTCGTCACGGTTCTCTGCGACTCCGGATCGCGCTACGCCTCCAGGCTCTTCAACGCAGAGTTCCTGCGCTCCAAGGGCCTGCCGGCCCCGCGATGGCTCGGGGGGGCGCTGCCGCCGATGCCCGCGGGCGCACTGCAGGCCTGATCGGCAGCGGCGGACGGGGACAGCGGCTGCGGGCGTAGCGTCGCCTGGATGACGTCGGCAAGTTCTTCTCGAGCCTTCGCGACGAGGGACTGCGCCGCCGGGCTGTCATCCGTCATATTGACACACGCTCCGTTATGGCGGATACTTGTTTGCGAGGTAGGGGGAAGGGTGGAGGGGCGCCGGAGCCTGGGCCTTCGGCGCCCCTCCCATCCGGCTACCCGCGACGGAGGGTGCGAGCGTGCGCATCGCGATCATCGGGGGCGTGGAGCGCACGGAGCCCCTCTTGGCACGCCTCGCAAAGGCGGCGGGTCACGAGGTCCTCTTTCACAGAGGGGCCGTTGGAGCCCGTGGCGTGCGATCGCTCGAGCGGGTCATCGACCAGGCCGACTTGGTCATCGTCGTGACCGACGTGAACAGCCACGGTGCGGTCCGGCTCGCAAGGAGGTTCCTGCGGGAGCGCGGGCGCGTTCCCGTTCTCCTGCGCCGCTGCGGGACGGCACGCCTCGCGGAGATGCTCGACGCCATCGGCACACGCCGGGGGCAGCCGCGGTTCCACGCCGCGTAGGCCTCGCCGGCGACTGGCCCGATGCTGGAGCGGCGCCAACAACCAATCTCAGAGTACGCCCCATTGCCGCACGTACTCGAGCCGGACCTGAAACTCGTCCCCCCGGAAGCCGAGGGACGCAAGGTGATGCTTCACCTCGCGCGCACCGACCGTCGTCGACTCGGCGACGACGCGCGTGCTCTCCAATCGGAAGGTGAATCCCCGGGCGCGGAGCGCCACCATCATGGCCGCGACGCGGGCGGTCCTGTCCCGAAGCCGATCGCCCGCGAGGAGGACGCCTTCGGGCGTCGGGCTCCCCTTCGCCCCGAGCTCGGCGAAGAGAGGGTCCGGCTCGACCAGTTTCATGCTGACGCGCGTGAGGTGGTCGACCATCGTCGAGCGCTAGCCCAGCGCAAGCCAGTAGCCGGCGAAGAGGTGGTTCGAGAGCCAATACCCGAGTGGCACGTTGAGGATCACGCCGACCGCAAAGGCGGCAAGCGGCTTCCACCCGAAGCGCGCGAGCTCGCGGAACCGGGTCGTGAAGCCGATGCTAAGAAACGCCCAGGTGAAGGCCCACCCTCGCAGGGTCTTGATGGGCCCGATGGCTTCCTTGGTGAACGCACCGGCGCCCGGAGCGCCGAGGTGGGTGACGACGACGGTGACCAGGATGGAGGCCACGAAGAACCCGACGATGAACTTCGGGAAGCGCCGCCAGATCTCGCCCGCGCCGACCCGCTCGCCCTGGGGGGCGCCCTTCCTTTCCCACACCGTGACGGATAGGAAGGCGACGAGCAATGCCCAGATCCCGACGAACATGTCGCGGCCCACGATCTTCATGAGCGTGAAGGTCTTGATGGCGCGTTCGTCTCCGACGGCCGCCGCCGCGGCGTAGCCGGCCGCATCCGCGAACTCGGAGGTGCCGATCCAAGCGCCGGTCGGCCCGGCTGCCATTCCGAGGTGCCTCGCCCAGACGGGGAGGATGAAGATCATGGCGACGGCCCAGACGATAACTAGCGAGATGGCCACGGACACGTGCTCCTTCTCAGCGCGGCAGGCGCCGCCGATGGCGATCGCCGCCGAGACGCCACAAATCGACCCGCCGGCGCCGAGGCACGAGGCGAAGCGGGGATCGAGGCCGAAGAGCCGGGTCGCGGCCAAGTAGATGGAGGTGAAAGTCACGACCGCCACGATCGTGGCCTGGAGGATCGCCAAGGGTCCCGCCTGGAGGATGATCGTGAACGGCAGTGTCGCGCCCATCAGCACGATCCCCGTTTTCACGTAGAACTCGGTCCGGAGCGCCGACTGGAACCATGCGGGCAAGGCGGTGACGTTTCCGATGAGCATCCCCACGATCAGTGCCAGGAGGGGCGTCTCGAGCTGCCAATCCTTCAAGTGCTGATTCGAGCCGAGAACCGTCACCACGAAGGAGAACACGAAGAGCACGGCGAAGCCGGCCGCGTACTTGACCGTGTCCCATCTCATGACAGCCGCGGCTACCGTGAAGACGGCGAGGAAGACGCCGAAGAGCGAGACCGCGGCGAGAGGGCTCTTGCGGAGCGCCGCGCCGACCTTCGCGAGATCGCTCGACCATACCGGGATCGTGAGTGCGGTCGAGGTCGCGAAGCGCGCCGAGCCAGTGAGAAAGGCGGCCGTCACTAGTACGACGAGGGTCAGGGCGATGAAGATCGCCCAGGTATCCTCCCGCCGGTGCCAGGGGGGAGCCACTTGTGTCGCGCTCGTCATGCTGTTGCTCCTTTCGATGGCCAGGTCACGCGGAACAGGCCCCATGACCCGCGGGTTGCTCGGGAGGGTCCAT
The DNA here is from genome assembly GCA_035543235.1 of Anaeromyxobacteraceae bacterium. Classification (GTDB taxonomy): domain Bacteria; phylum Myxococcota; class Myxococcia; order Myxococcales; family Anaeromyxobacteraceae; genus DATJZG01. The sequence goes on from DATKJV010000053.1 coordinate 160,406, forward strand.
CGGGCCAGCGCCGGGCGGCGGGTGCGCTTCCCTTGCGGAACGTGTTCAGGCAGCGCATTCGCCGTCCAAGGTCGTCGCGCGGAAGTCGTGGTCCTCGCCCAGATCGATGAAGTCCTCGGCGAGAGCGGTCGTGGCGTCGATCGCCTCGAGGGGCGCCAGGGCCTTCTGGACGAGGCCGAGGTCGACGCGGCCGAAGAAGTCCGTCGCGCGCTCCCCAGGCTTCCGTGCGTTCTCGTAGAGGCCGAGCAGCCGATCCAGGGCCTCCGGGACACGTCGGGCTGGAATCTTTGCCGCGAGTCGCCCGAAGCGCGCGTCGGGCCCTGAAGAGTTGCCACCTACCAGGACGAAGTACTGGGGGAGCGCCCGGTCGCCGATCCTGCGCACGCCGCCCTGCAGCCCGATCCCGGCGACGTGGTGGCGGCTGCACCCGTTGGGGCAGCCGCTCACCCGGATGGCCAGGTCCGGGGCCAGGCTCAGCGCGTGCGGGGTCGCGCGCACGTGGTTCTCGACGAGCCGCCCAAGGCCGCGCGACTGGGTGACCGCGAGGCGGCAGCTCTCGGTCCCGGGGCAGCTCAGGACGTCGAGCACGGTCTCTGCCCCATGCGCCCCGAGGGCTGCGGCGGCCAGGCGCTCATGAAGCGCGGACAGCTCCGTCTCGCGCACCCACCTCAGAACGAGGTCCTGCCCGGACGTGAACCGCACGCTTCCATCTCCGAACGCGCGCGCGAGGCCCGAAAGGACGCGAAGCTGCTCCGACGTGACATCGCCCAAGGGAAGGGTGACGAGGGCACTCACGAAATGCAGCTGCCGCTGAGCTCTCACGTTCGTGTCCCGCCAGGCTGCGAGAGCCCCTTCCGTCGCGGCCTGCGGACGGACGGCAGGAACGAGCCCGGGGCCGCGCAAAGGTTGGGCGAGCACCCGCTCGCGGATCGCCCCGGGGGTCTCGGGGGCCGGCCGCGGCCCCGACGGGGCGAGCTCCGCAGGTGGCCGGTCGGCATCGAACGGGAGAGGGATTCCACCCGCCGCCCGGATGGCCTCGGTCTCGGCGGCGACCTCCGACGTGAAGCGTTCCCATCCGATCGCCCGGATGAGGAATTTCAGGCGGTTGCGCTCCCGGTGCTGGCGGTCGCCGAGCCGGTGGAACACGCGAACGAGTGCCTCGGCGACGCCGAGGATGTCGCCGGCGGGAAGGAACGCAAAGAGTTCCCCCGCCGAGGTGACGCGGGTGGCGGTGCCGCCGCCGACGGCCAGCCGGAACCCCCGCCGCCCGTCGCGCACCAGAGCGCGGAAGCCCAGGTCGTGGATAGCCGTCTCGGCGTGGTCCTGTGGGCACCCCTCGAAGGCGATCTTGAACTTGCGCGGCAGCGACGAAGAAAGGGGGTGACGGAGGAAGTGGCGGGTGGTCGCCTCCGCGTAGGGCGTGACGTCGAACGCTTCCTCGACGGATACACCGGCGAAAGGGCACGCGGTGACGTTGCGCACGGCGTTCCCGCAAGCCTCGCGGGTGGTGATTCCGGCCTCCGCGAGGCGTCGCAGCGCCGCGGCGGTGTCGGCGAGGCGGACGAAGTGAACCTGCAGGTTCTGCCGCGTCGTCACGTGTCCGAAGCCTCTGCCGTACTTCTCGGCCACCTCTGCCAGCGCCTCGAGCTGCGCCGAGGTGAGGGCGCCCTCCGGGACCTTCACCCGGAGCATGGAGAGGTCGCCTTCCTGGCGCTGGCCGTAGGTGCCGTGAATGAGTCGGAAGGCCCGCCACGCGTCGGGTCCGATCTCGCCCCGCTCGAACCGGCCAAGGGTCTCGACGAAGGCCTCGAGGTCTGTCGGATCTGCGAAGGACGGACGGCTGCGGTGCGCGCTGGCGATCTCGGCGGATGGCATGGCTTTCCTCAAGCTCCGGCGGAGCGCAGCGGCGAGGTCAGGGGCTCGAGCGAGCGGCCGATGGAGTCCGCGAGCGAAGCGACGCGCCCGACGACGAGCGTCCCGGGCGCCGACGCGAGCTCCGGCAGGGCGACCGCTTCGAGTCCGTCTAGCGTACCCAACCAGGTGAAGGCGTCCGGCGTCGAGGCCGAGAGGATCACCGCGGCTGGCGTCGAGCCGTGCCACCCGCGTGCCCGTAGACGCCGTGCGATGGCGGTGCGCGAGGAGAGCCCCATCAGGACGACGAGGGTGAGGGCTTCGGGCCGCAGCCCGTCGATGATGGGTCCCCAGACGGCTTCCTCGTGGCCGGTGATCACCGCGAAGCCGGACGCGATGCCGCGGTGGGTCACGGGGATCCCTGCGAGGGCGGGCGCGGCAAGCGCCGAACTCACGCCGGGCACGACCTCGTACGGCACGCCGGCGGCAGAGAGCGCGAGAGCCTCCTCGCCGCCGCGCCCGAACACGAACGGGTCTCCGGCCTTGAGGCGGACGACGCGCTTCCCGGCCCTCGCGGCGGCGACGAGCATCCGGCTGATGGCCTCCTGCTTCACGCTCGGCCGGCCGGCGCGCTTCCCGACGAAGAAGCAGTGCGCGCCCTTTGCGAGGCGCAGCACCTCCCCGGAGACAAGCGCGTCGTAGAGGACCAGGTCGGCCTCGGCGAGACGCTGCACGGCCTTCCGGGTGAGCAAGTCCGGGTCTCCCGGTCCCGCGCCGACAATCGAGACGATTCCGGTCATAGGGGTGTGCCCTCCTTGGCGTGCAGCGCGAGGAGGGCCGAGAGAAGAAGGCCTCGCCTGCGGGCGAGGGGCACGGAGCCTGCCTTGTGCTCGGCACGCAGTCGCTCAGCCTCCACGACCCAGCCCTCCGCGTCTGCCGGCAGGAGGGCATCGACGGCCTCCCGAAGAAGGCCGGCGAGCGCCGGCGCACGGCCCCCCGTGGAGAAGGCCGCGACCACCCCGCCGCGCCGGAGTACGCCGCCGGTGAAGGCCGTGCAGCATTCCGCGTCGTCCACAGCGTTCAGGAACACGTGTGCCGCCTCGGCGGCAGCGCCTACGGCGCGGTTCACGTCGCGCGGCGCCGCGGCGATCACGAGCCAGGAGCCGGCCACGTCGGCGGCCCGAAACGGACGGGCGATGACGGTGGCACGACTCGCCCGGATGTCGCTGCAAACGTCCGGCGCGACGACAGTGACGCGGGCGCCCACGTCGAGGAGCTGACGGACCCGGTTTGCGGCAACGGGGCCGCCGCCCACGACGAGGACGTTTCTGCCCTTGAGGTCGAGGAAGAGAGGGAGGAGCGGTCCGTTCATCGCTTGTCCCGTGTGGACGGGTCGGCCGTTCTCGGCGAGCCGCGCTTCCGCGGGCCAGCGAGCGGGGCTCCTCGGCCCCGGCCAAGACGCGTTCTTGGAAGGGAGTGGGACACTCCCGTGGTCCTGGGGCGCCGGCGCCTTCATCCGATGGTGTCGGCGTAGGACATGACGAGGAACATGACGGCCGGGACGGGCCCAGGATTCGAGTAGGTGTGTGGGAGGTCCGCTTGAAAGAAGATGCTGTCTCCGGGCTCGAGCACCGTACGGTCTCCCCCTACCTCCAGCTCCACGCGCCCTGCGCTGACGACGAGGTTCTCCGTCGTGCCTGCCGCGTGAGGATCCGCGTGTTCAACGCCTCGCGCCGCGAGGCGGAGTTCGTAGAACTCCACCCGGCGCGGTTCGTCGAAGGGGAACAGGGCTCGGGACGTGAAGGTGCCGTCGTGGCTTGCGAGGACCTTGGCAGCGTCGCGGCGCGTGACCCTCGCTCCCCGGCCCTGCTTTGCCGTCATCAGCGCCGAGAAGGGGAGGCCGAGGGCGCGGGCGATGCGCCAGAGCACGTTGATGGTGGGTGCGCTCCGGCCCAGTTCCACCTGGGAGAGCATCGCCCGGGACACGCCGCTCGCCTGGGCGAGCCTTTCCAGAGAAAGTCCCCGATGGACTCTCAGCCGGCGGAGGTTCGCGCCCACGATCGGCGCAAGGTTCGAGGCCTCGGCGTCTGCGTAGGGGCGACCGTCCGCCCGGGGCAGGCCATGGCGCTCGTCGCCCGCCGAGATGTCGCCCCGGGGAAAGCGTTGGCGCGTCACGGCGGTCCCTCCATCGCTGGACACCAGCAGTGACCTCGATTCCACCCTGCCAGCGTCAGTCCGCAGTCGTCCTGCATGCCGGTTGCGCCCTCGACGAGAGAGAAGCGGGCAATATCTTATACAACAGATACTATGTCAATATAGCAGATGCGATTGGTGGCGGCCGCGGGTCAACGCGCGCACGGCCGTGGTCGCGCCGTTCGATGACCGGGCTGACGCACGCGCCTTGGGAATCGAGTGGATCGATTCCCAGCAAGGATGGCCTCGCCTGCACATCGACGGAACGCCAAGTCGCAGGTGCCAACCACGTCGGGCATCCTCGAGGAAAGGCGGGGTCGCCGCCGCAGCGCCTCGAATTCCTATCCGCTTTAGCGGACATCCTTCAAGAACCCCGCCCGGGAGGCGCGAGCAGCCGTGCCTCCCGCCCTGGTTAAGTCCATCTTCGGGCGCTCCCGTCGGCGAGATCCTGTCCTACAAACAGGATGGGCGACGGGAGCGTGAAGGGTCGCTGTGGTTCGCGCGGGACATCGACGCTGGCCGTGGAGGCACGCGCCGGCCGCGCCTAGCGATGGAGCGGAGGATAAAGACTGGCACGGCGAGCGGCGTTGGCACCTGGGGACGGGCGCGCTACATGCCGAAGCGGTGATGCGCCGGATCAGAGACACATACCCGGCAAGGAGGGTGCGGCGATGAAACGGTACGAGTAGGCTACGCTCGAATCGCGAAATCCTCCTCTCGCCCGGAGAAGCCGATGCAGGATGACCTGCGATACTCTGACGCCGATCTCCGACGTATCTTCGGCGAAAGCCGAACGATCGCCATGGTCGGCGCGAGCCCGAAGTGGGTCCGTCCCAGCCACTTCGTGTTCCGCTACCTCCAGCAGAAGGGCTATCGGGTGATCCCGGTGAATCCACAGAACGTCGCGGAAAGAATCCTGGGCGAGACGGTGTACGCGCGCCTCGCCGACATCCCCGTGAAGGTCGACATCGTGGATGTCTTCCGCAACTCGGAGGCAGCGGGCCCCATCACCGACGAGGCCATCGCGATTGGTGCGCGGGTCGTGTGGATGCAACTCACCGTGCGTAACGACGTGGCGGCGGCACGCGCCCGAGCCGCCGGTCTCGAAGTCGTGATGAACCGCTGCCTCAAGATCGAGTACGGTCGGCTCTTCGGCGAGCTCGGATGGTGCGGGGTCAACACCGGGGTGATCTCGTCCAAGCGCCTGCGGGTGCACCGATGAGCGAAAAGCCCACCTTTGGGTTCGAGACCCGCGCCATCCACGCCGGGGCGCGGGCTGACCCCGTCACGGGATCGCGCAACGTTCCGATTCACCAGACGACCTCGTACGTCTTCGAGGACGCGGATCAGGCGGCGTCGCTTTTCAACCTCGCAACGTTCGGCTTCATCTATAGCCGCATCACCAACCCGACCGTGGCGGTCCTGGAGGAGAGGGTCGCGAGCCTCGAGCAGGGCCGGGCGGCCGTGGCCGCGGCATCCGGCCATGCCGCGCAGTTCCTCGCCTTCTTCACGTTGCTGGAGCCCGGGGACGAGTTCATCGCCTCACGGAACCTGTACGGCGGCTCGATCACCCAGTTCACGCACAGTTTCCCACGCATCGGCTGGAGGGGCTCGCTCGTCGATCCGAGCAGCCCGGAGCACTTCCGCCGCGCGCTGACCCCGAAGACGAAGGCGATCTTTGTCGAGAGCCTAGCGAACCCCGGGGGAGTCGTCGTGGACCTGGAGGCGGTGGCGGCGGTCGCCCACGACGCCGGGATCCCGCTCATCGTGGACAACACCCTGGCGTCGCCATATCTGTGCCAGCCCACGGCGTGGGGAGCGGACCTCGTCGTGCACTCGGTTCGACTGGGCGAAGAGCGGGAAGTTCCCGTCGCTCACGAGCCCCGAGCCCGCGTATCACGGACTGAACTTCTACGAGACGTTCGGGGACTTCGGGTTCACGATGAAGGCGCGAGCCGTTGCCCTGCGCGATTTCGGGCCGGCCATGGCGCCGATGAATGCCTTTTTGACGATCACGGGTATCGAGACGCTGCATGTGCGCATGGAGCGCCACGTCCAGAACGCGCTCGAGGTGTCGCGGTTTCTGGAATCCCATCCAAAGGTTGCCTGGGTCTCGTATGCCGGGTTGGAGTCGAGCCCGTGGCGCCCGCTGGCAAAGAAGTACCTTCCGCGCGGCGCGGGATCGGTCTTCACGTTCGGCGTGAAGGGAGGCTACGAGGCAGGCCGGAAGCTCGTCGAAGCCTGCGAACTGTTCTCGCACCTCGCAAACGTGGGCGACACGCGGTCGCTCGTGATCCACCCGGCCTCGACTACCCACAGGCAGCTCACCGACGAGCAGCGTGCGGCAGCAGGTGCCGGGCCGGACGTCGTCCGGCTTTCCGTGGGGCTCGAGACCGCTGCCGATCTGATCCGGGACCTGGACCAGGCCTTGGCGGCCGGCCGCTGATCGCGGCGCCTGGGGGACGGGCCCGTCGCGGGGCCGCCGTTGGGGGCGGAGGAGATCCGGTCGGAGCGTTCGCCGACCGGCCGCAACGTCTCGACCTCGCGCAGCGAGCTCCTGCGCGGATGTTCGGTAGGCGCGTCGTCGGGCACGGACCGGGGGCAGCCGAAGTTGGGGCGGAGGAGACCCCCGTAGGGGGCGTCCGGTCCCGACGTGGCGAGACTATTCCCAGCGGCCGGACGGCAGGATGACTTCGCGGAACGCCCGGTCGTGTTCCGCAGAGAACGCCTCGTCGAACTCGAGCGCCCTCCCGGCCGTCACCCGTGACTTGAAGAACCGAAGTGCGCTTGCTGGAGCGGCCATCACACGCACCGCGAGGTCTATCGCTGCGTGGAGCAGGTCGTCCGCGGCCACCACGGCAGACACGAGATGGACGAGTTGTGCGTCGAGTGCCGTCAGGCGCCTGCGTGTCAGGCAGAGATCCCGAGCGACTCCATCGCCCACGATCCAGCGCAACGGCGTAAAGAGGGGCGGGGCTCCGTGCGCGAGTTCGGGGCGGGCGAACCACGCGTTCTCCGATGCGAGCCGCAGGTCGCAGAGCGTTGCCAGGTCAAGGCCACCGCCAAGAGCCAGACCGTTCACTGCTGCAATCGTTGGCTTCGGGAAGTGCCAAACCGTGCGGTGGTAGGCCGAGGACGACTCCAGGAGATCGGCGTGGCAAGCAGGATCCCTGAACTCCTCGAGGTCGTAGCCGGCGCTGAAGGAGCGCCCCTCGCCGGTCAGGACGACGGCGCCCACGGCGGGGTCATCGCTCCAGACGTCCAGGCACTCGGATAGCTCGCGTCGCATCTCGATAGAGATCGCGTTCAGCTTGGACGGACGGTTCAATCGGATGAAACCGACCCCTGGCGACCGGATGTCGGCGAGGATGGATTGGAATGGCATGGCGAAGCTCCCTCTGAAACGCGCGGCCCACCCCTATCGCATCGGCGCGAGGGCCGAGTCCCCGAACCTGCAAGGCGATCCTGGCGAATTTGCAAGGCGTCGCAAGGGCCGGGCGGTGAGGTGGTTCCGGACTGAGCGCTGGCACAGCGTCCGGGCCGCGCGCAAGGCATCGGTCGGTTAGTGAGGCGTAGAAGGTGCGGTGCGGCTCACCGCTCAGTCACTCCCAGTCGCCCTCCGACGGTGGCCGGCGGAGCGATTCGATCTCGACGGTCTGGTTCAGCTTGGCAGATCCACGAAGGCAGGCCAAGAAGCCGCGGACGTCTGCATAGCCGCGGGTCGTGACTTGGACGCTGTAGATGCGGAGCCCGAGGATGCTCGCATGGGCACGGTAGCTGACGACGTGACTTGCCCCGAGGGCGGCGAGGACGGCTTCCAGCGGAGTCGGCGCGGAGTTGGCGCCCACGAAGTCGGGAAGCTCATCGTGCCGGAGAGTGAACCCTCGGCACACGGAGGTCGTCGAGAGCGCGTTGGGGTCCGCGACAGTGGTGGCCTCGAGCGTCCTCACAGCAGCGGGGCCATCCCGTTCAACCTGAGTTGGAGCAGCCAGGTGGTCGTCAAGGTCGGCGCGCAGTTCGACGCAGCCGCTCGACTCGTCGCGCGCATTCGAGAACGTCGCGTTCCCGGCGATCGCGGAGAGCCACATCACTTTGGGATTCGGGTTCAACCTATCCGAGAAGTTCACGATCGAGCTCGGGGGTGTAAGGTCACGATCTCAGGATCGAATCCGAACCCGCCGCAGGGGACCCCGGGATACCCCGGGCCGTACGGGCAGGGGATCGCCACATACACCGCCTCGATGTCGCAGTTCAGCCTCGACGCCGGGATCGCCTGGAAGTTCTAGGCTCGATGAAGGGCTGGTTCCCCTGCCTAGATTCTCGAGGCGGCAACCTCCTGGAAGGCTGGGCAAAGGGCGGAGGAGTGGCTCGCCCTGGCCCTCACGCCACGGGCGCGTCCGTGCCGCTACATGTGTGCGGGAGGCACACTGAGTCCGCTAGCATAGACTGACTTCGTTAGCATAGCAGGATGCGCCCTCCCGACTGGAACGACCTGCGGTTCGTCCTCGCCCTGGTGCGCGGCGGCTCCCTGGAGCGGGCAGCGGAAGCTCTGGACGTCGACGCGTCGACCGTAAGCCGCCGGGTACACGCGCTCGAACGAGCGCTCGATGCTCGAGTCTTCGACCGGACGACAGGTGGTCATCAGCTCACGGAGATGGGGCGCGGGCTGGCCGCCACGGCGGAACGAGTGGAGGCCGAGATCGCTGGGATGGTGCGCAGGGTTTGGCAGGCAGACCGCAGGCTCGTCGGTACCATCCGCATCGCGACGAGCGACGCGGTCGGACGCTACCTCCTGGTACCCACCCTTGCTCAATTCCAGCGGGTTCACTCGCAGGTTCGGATTCAAGTCGTGGCTGATGTCCGTCCGGTCGACCTCATTCGGCGAGAGGCCGACGTGGCTTTGAGGTTCGCGCGTCCCCGCCAGGCACTCCTCGTCTCACGCCGTGTCGCGTCGATAGGGCACGGGCTCTACGGATCCGCCGAGTACCTGGGCCGGCGGCCCTTTCACGATGTCGCGGACCTGTCGAATCATGCGCTGCTCGGATACGACAAGGGCTTGGGAACCCTTCCCGAGGCCCGCTGGCTTGACGAGCGCGCACCCGCGGGCTCGTTCGCCCTTCGCGCCAACCGCGTCACCCTCCTTGTCGAGGCCGTGGCGCAGGGAATGGGGCTTGCGGTGCTCCCGTGCTACGCGGCAGCGTACGACGGGCGGCTGGTGGAGCTCATCGGACCCGCAGACGTCCTCGAAAGGGACCTCTGGCTCGTACTGCACCGCGATTCACGCAGGAACGCGCGCACCCGGGCGCTCGCCGACATGCTGGCGGCCCAACTGCCCCGCCTGGCGAGGGGCTCGCCCGATCCGCGGGGGACAGCCCCGGCAGGGCGTTTCTCGCCTTCGCTGCGCTGAAGCCGGGGCACGACCCTTCTTCCCGTTCGCCCGGGTGTCCGCCCCCGTGCCGCCCACCGTGTGCATTCCGTACGCAATCGCGGTACTTCCCACGTTCAGACTCTCCGCGATCTTCGTCGTCTTCGTGGGTGCCTACTGGCCCGTGTTTCTCAACACGGCGGCGGGCGCCCAGGCGCTCGACGGGCGCCACCGAGACAGCGCCCGGGTCCTCGAGGTCCGGGGAGTCGAATACCTGTGGCGCATCGTCCTCCCGGCCGCCCTTCCGCACGTCTTCTCCGGAATGGCGGTTGCGCTCGCGCTCTCGTTCATCCTGCTCACCGTTGCGGAGCTGTTTGGCGCGAACGCCGGCTTGGGGCGCTTCGTGCAGTACTACGCCGACTACGCCGACTACCCAAGGATGGTGGCCGGAATCCTCTACACGGGTCTCGTCACCTTCGTGTCCATGGAACTGCTCGAACGCCTCCGGCGCCGGCTTCTCTTCTGGGTGCGGTGACCGTCCCGAGGAGCGCCCATGTCGACACGAAACGGCGAAGCGTACAAGCAAAGCCTCCGCAAGCTCCGGCCCAACGTACACAGTGGGGCGAGCTCATCGAAGACGTCACGACCCATCCCGCCACGCGCCTACACGTCCAGTCCGTGGCCGCGAGCTATGACACAACGAGGTCACCTTCGGCCTCGGCGCCGGCGCGATGCTTCTCGGTAAGACCCATCCGTCCGGGCTCTTCGTGCCCGACCCCCTTCTGGCGCACGTGAACAAGGTCCAGGTGGGCCGGTTGCCCTACGAGACAAAGGTGCTCGCCCAGGACATCTCTGGCGGCATCGCGGAGACCGGGTGTCTTCCCTCGTTCCGGGACTTCAAGTCGCCCGAGTACGGTGGCGAGCTCCTGGGCTGCCGCGGCGGGCGCCGCGGACGGAGAGACCAGGGCGCGGCTTGCGCGGCTCGTGGAATGGCTCACCATCGGAGGTGGCGTTCCGGGCTGCATGCAAGGCGGTGGATCGCCCGATGGGGCGAAACTCGTCGTCCGGTCTCTGATTCGAGGGGAGGACGCGGTCTCCGACGCGCGGCGGATTGCCGGGGTCTCGCGAGAGCTACCCGACTCGAGATGAGGCATTCGCGAGTACCCCGATTGAACGAAAGGAGAGACATGGCTCACGACGACGCCGTCGCCCCAGAGTGCCCATCGTGTCCCGAGGTACAGCGGAAGAGAGGGGGTACCCGCTCCTGGAGCGCGGACCCAGCGGCGGCTCGCCTTTGCTGGCCGACGAGTACGCACGCAGAGTGGTCGCGAGGACGCTCTCCAAGTGCGACGGCGAGGTTGGGGATGCGCGGCTTCCGCGCGTGGCCGCGCGCGTCGAGGGGCTATGCTTCGGGAAACGCGAGGACGGTTTGGCCCATGCCCGCTGGACCCGCGTAGAGGACACCATCGCTTTCAGCCGTTCTTTACGGGCAGAACTTCCATTTCCACGTCTCGGCAAACGGCCCAGTACCCCCGAATAGCCCGGCATGCGGCTCCCGAGCGGCGCAAGCCCTTGCTCAGGAGCACCCCTTCTGAGGGTCTTCCGGTACCCGTGAGAGACGCGGCTGCCGCGACTTCCTCAGCCTGATGCAAGGCAAGTCGTGGCGCGCTCGCATGGTCAGCACTATCTGCCTCGTATGGCAAGAGTCACGGGAATCGGCGGCGTATTCTTCAAGACGAGATCCGAAGACCGGGCGGTGGCGGCGTGGTACGCCGAGAACCTGGGAATAGCCCTAAATCCCTCATTCGGGGGCGCAATCCTCAGGTGGCCGGAGGATCAGGCGGAGGACAAGGGACTGACCGTCTGGCACATCGCCGAAAAGGACTCGGAGTGGTTCAGCCCCAGCCGGTCGTCCTTCATGATCAACTACCGCGTCGACGACATGGCGGGCATGCTCGCCCGACTCAGGAAAAACGGCGTCGAGATCATCCAGGGTCCCGAGTCTCACGAAAACGGCAAGTTCGCGTGGATCATGGACCCTGACGGCAACAAGGTCGAGCTCTGGGAGCCGAAGATCTGGGACGAGCGCAACAAGCTGCTGCCGTAGAACGTCGCCGCCTCACGTCCTGCGCCAAGGGCTCTACAGCTCGCTCGCGATACAGAACCTCCCGATACTGGCCAGCAAGCAGCTCGGCTACTGGACGTCCCTGGCGCTCCAAAACGCTTGGGATCGGTTCCACCGAGGGGCAACCACCGCTGACGACCCCGGCAGTTCCATGTGGATGGGTGGTGACCCGCAGGGATTCGCCGTGCAGGTTGGCACCGAAGAACCGACCTCCTGGCACCAGGGTGGCACCAGGCTGAAGGGCCTTCGCGACCTCTGGCTCGCTGAGGTCGCGACCGTCCTGGCCTTAGCTTGCTCGCGGGGCAACCCCGCTCGGGCCTCACGTTGAGACTCACCGGGCCACTTCCCGGTTCCCACCTGGGCTCCCCGCGAGCCCTCGAGGAGGTGCAATGCTCGGCAGGCAGAGATCGTGGCCAGGAGAGAAACCGGACTGAGTCGACTGGCAATGGCCCAATCGCCAGCGGCATGCGCATTGGCGGATCCTATTCGCACGCTCTTGACACCTAAATGCTGGTGATTAGTCTTCCCCTGCCGGGCCAATAAGCGGTGTTAAATCAATCACTTGGCCTAAGGGGGCGTTCCATGCTCGTAAGACGAGTCTGGCCTTCGAGGCCGGCGTTCGATAGCCCATTCGCCGACCTCGATCAACTGCGGCGCGAAATGCTGCGGCTTATCGACGCCGCCTCGGCGGAAACGGCTGGGGTCGACGGGACCGGGGTATTCCCGCCCCTCAACATCACGCAGGACGACAATAACTTCTACCTGCGTGCCGAAGTCCCTGGCGTAAGAGCGAACGAGCTCTCCGTGTCGGCGGTGAAGAACCGAGTGCTGCTCGCAGGGAGGCGGGAGATTCAGCGAGAACACGAGCACGCAAGTTATCACCGCAAAGAGCGAGCGGAGGGATCCTTCAACCGCACGGTGTCGCTTCCCATGGAGGTGGACTCCACCCGCGTGGACGCGCGGTATGCGGACGGCATCCTCACGGTCACCTTGCCCAAGGCTGAGGAGGCGAAGCCACGGCAGATCACGGTGAGAACATGAACAGGAATGAGCACAAGGAGGAGGCCGCCATGGCAAGAGAAACCGTCACGGAGATGGAGAAGTCCGAAAGACCCGGGGCCCCAGCTGTGCCGGAGCAGACGCGCCCCGGTCCCGTCTACACTCCAGCCGTAGATATCTTCGAGAGTGACAAGTCGATCACCGTTCTCGCAGACATGCCGGGAGTGAAGGCCCACGACCTCCAAATCGATTTGCGAGAGAGCGTGCTCAGCCTGACTGGCCGGGTTACTTCCCCGGAAAGCCCGAATGAGTGGGATGTGCTGCGGGAGTTCCAATCGGGCCTGTTCTTTAGGCAATTCACGCTGTCGGAGGCCATCGACCAGGCGAAGATCGACGCCCAGTTGACCGATGGCGTCCTGAGACTTGAGCTCCCGAAGGTCGAGAAGGCTCGGCCGCGGCAGATCACGGTCAAGACAAGTTGAAATTGGTTCGCGATCTTCCTTGTCGAATGTTGCTGCCCGTGACACGGAGTCCGCTCCAGGCGCTGAACTCCGAAGCGGTGTTCACTCCGGAGGAGGCGGTCCAGGGCTGCGTCGTCCCGATTGGAGTACCCGTTTCCAACCGTTGCCCGCGGTGCCGCGGTTCTACGCGCGGCCACGACTGGCTGTTCACTTGGTCAGATTGCCAGCAGCAAGGGGTTGTCGGATGGAGAATCATGTCCGCGTTCCCATCCCTCCGGTGCCGGCGTAGGGATCGAGCATCGACATGCCGCTCCAGGGGCTGGGCATAGACAACGTCCACCTTCGCTTGTACGTCCTCGTGAAGGCGGCTGGGACGCGAAGGGGGCTCATCAACACGTGGCGGGAACGCTGTGGGTGCGGCCACCGCGGTAAGGTGGATCGCCCTTTCCACTGTCGCGACCGCGCAACGGCGGGTGCCAGGTCATTACAGATTGACTTCGATCCAAACACCGGTGATCCGGAGGCCGACAGCCTGTGTGCCGTATGCGCTCGGGTAGCCGTCGACCCGCCATGGGTGCTTGGCTTATGAGCAAGGGACGGAAGGGAAAGTGGGTGAACGAGGGCGAGACGTCGCTGGAGCTCAGCCATTTGCGGCGCGACACGCGGACAGCTCTCGAGCTCGCCGTCACCGCATTGGCACCGCTTGATGTAATCGACCGGCTCGCCGCGGCAGCTGGACTGTTCGAAGCGATCCGTGAGCTGCCTCCGGATAGCCCGCCTGTTGCGGCCCTGGTCCCGAGGCTTATGAAGCGAGCCAATAGTGCACTGCAAGAATGGCAACGCTGGTACAGGGTGCACCTCGCAAAGGTCAAGGCGTGAACCCTGGCTGGATGGTCCACAGAAAAGCACTTGACGTGCTCGAGGAACGACGCCCGAGGCAGCTTCCAGCTCGAGGACGAGTCGGGATAGGGAAGCGCCTGACCACCGCCCGCGGGAAACGACTTGAGGGTCAGCAGTGTGCGCTTCGTGTCTACGAGTTCGCGGGTGGGCGGCGGCGAGTAGGGAGTGCTGCTCCAAGGGCCGCCCCCCGAGCCGGAGCCCGTCCGGGAGGCAGAGAGCGAGAAGCCGATTTCGTGGCGCGACTCCCTCTCATATTCCGTCCCAGCAAGCAGGCGGAGATGGTGATTCGGATCTCCCCAAGAGGTGTCCCCCTCATCGCAGTGGTATGAGCGGTGGGAACGGCGACTCGGGCGACCTTCAACCACCGGCGTCGCAGCTGACCTCCACCGGCATTCGGCTTAGCTTTGAATAGGTGCGACCCATTTGCCGGAGCGGCCACCATTCGTACAGATAGATCTCCATGGGGCGCCACATCGCGACCCAACCACCAATCGTCACACTTTCACGCAGTACGTCCGCCCACTTGCCCTGGGCGGAGGCGAGGAGGGTCGTGGTGGTAGCGAGGCAGGCCCCAAGGAACAACAAACCGATAAGCAGGCTGATGCGGCCGAGCTTCATCAGTCGCCTGAACTCCAGCTCATTGAGATTGCGACGGTAGGCGAAGTAGTTGTGCACTGCTTCTCGGACCACGGCCGTGGGCTCCTCGGCTGGCCGCTGTTCCAGATAGACCCGCAGTGTGAGCGGTGCTCGGCGTGGAAACTCCTGCGCCCAGCTCACGATGAATTCCTCCGCATCCGCGTCGAGGTCTTTCTCGACAAACGGTGACGGGTCCATCGAATTAAACAGTTGGTTGATGCTGCGCAGCTTTAGCTTGATGGTGGCGTTGTTCGACTCGCTCGGAATTCCGACAGCCAAGGGGCGATTCATCAACTCCCTCCTGACGGCGTCACCGTGGGTGCGGGCTCACGTTCCCGAACGCGCGAGTCGCTGCTGCAGCTCCCCCTCGAGCGTTGCGCCTTCGTGCAACCGGTTCGTACCCGAGAGTGACGGCTTGACTATCGCCGGGGCTGAGCCGCGGCCGCCGTGCCCACGGGCGGCAAGAGCACCGCGATGATGCCCGATAGAAACACGCCGTCGAAGGTTCCCGCGCCGCCGATCGATGCGACGGGCGCGCCCATCCCCGCGATCTTGTCGAGATTGAGAAGGTCGGCGCCGATGAGCGTGCCTAGGCTCCCCGCGATGTACGCGAGGGGCGGTGGGTTACGCCATGCCAAGACCATGGCAACCGAAGCTGCCGCTAGAGCCGGAAGAAAGATCGGCACGCCGATTCCAATTCCGCGAATCGGCTGGGCGAAGTGTTGCGTGATGGCGGCGACGAAGGCGATCGCGATGAGGCCGCGAACGTAGAGCCGATTCTTCACGAGCAAATACAGCGAGAGCGCCGCCGGGATGAGCGCCCCCCCGACGTTGATGGCAAGGATTGTCTGATGCCCGTCACTAGCCGTGGGCACGACGTAGGGGACGCCGTAAGAGGTCACGACGGACTGGGATATCACGGGTCCCGAGTTGAGGGTGGCGATCGGGATGTTGACGTAGCTTCCCAGCAGCGAAAGGAAGAGAATGCCGAAAACGTACTTGGAGTCGATACCCATGCGCCCGTATGCGTAGGCGATGGCGCGAAACTGGACGGACGCAGCTACGACAAGGAAGAGGAGGCCGAGTAGCAGAAGGAAAGGCAGAGCGAGGGGAAAATAGTACATGCTGGACTGTCCCACTTCGTGCCTCCTTCCCGGCGCCCGTCGGCGATCTGGGATGTGCGCCCCGTAGAACGTCGGCGATCGTTCGGACGGCGATGCGATGCACCATCTGCAACGGCGGTCAGCAAACGCGTACAACCCGCCTACCAGCCTCGGATCGATTCGTGAAATGACAAGTTGGGTACGGTCCAACCGGGTGGCGCGGTCGTCTTCCCGCACGTGCTTCGGGCTGCTGGGTGTAGCTCGTCAGGACCCAGACGTGACGAGGGTGCCCCAGTTCGTGACTGCTGCCCCCTTTTCTTGGCAAACCGATGAGGTATACGTGACAGGAGCACACGTCGATGAAGATCCAGAGAGTCGCCAGCCCGAGTTGCAGGCCGCCTTTCCCCGTCTACTCCGATCTGGTCGATGCGCTCACCGGGGCGCACCAAGAGGGGACGACCAAACGAGAACCCACGGTTGCGCACGTCCTCGGGACCTGTGCGGGATATTCGTACGGAGACACGGAGACGGTCGCGACGATGATGGCCCGGCTCGGGCTGGACGCGCAGGCGTGCGTCTCCGTCTCGCAGACGGTCGACGCGATGTTCATCTTCTCGACCGCGTATCTCATCCAGAGCCGCTGCGGGCGGGTCGTGATCCTCAGCTATCGCGGGACCGAGCCCACCAGTCTAGGAAACTGGCTGGGAGACGCCGACGTCGGTTCCGAGGCGAGCCTCCTGTCTGCCGGTGACGGGGTCCCGCCAGTGAGAGTCCATGCCGGATTCCACCTCAACGTCCGCGCCACCTGGTTTGGCGTCATCGACGAGTTGACACACGCACTTTCGGGGAAGTCACTGCTCGACCCGGAGCGGGACGTCGAAAATCCGCTCGATTCGCTCTACGTCACCGGGCACAGCCTCGGGGGTGCGATGGCTGTCGTCTTTGCGCTTGCGGTCGCCGGGGACGACAAGTACCGGGCCATTGCCGAAAGGCTTAGGGCCATATACACGTTCGGGCAGCCGATGGCAGTGTGCGCGCCCGTCCCGCCTTGGGTGGACCGGGTCGGACAAAAACTGCTTCGCCACGTCCGAGCGAGGGACCCGGTCCCGTCGCTTCCTCCCGTGCAATGGGGCCCGTTCGCTCACATCGGGCAGGAATTTCGCTTCCAAGACGGCGAGTGGCGCCGGCCCGAATCGCCCACGGGGCCGCTTGTGAGGAAGAGGGACGTCGCTCGCGCGGTGCTGGCCCTCGTTGCTCCCGAGAAACAACGCCAATCGTTTCGATACTCGGCCGCTGAGCACCGGCCGCACCACTACATCGCTGAGCTACGGCCCAGAGACCGGGTGAGCGAGCTCGGCGACTGAAGAAGAGCGCTCGTCTGCGCGAGTGCGCGCGAATCGACGACCGGGGCAAGCTGCCAGGCCGGCTACGCTGACGTGACCGCCCAGCCAGGGAGCGTTGCCAGCAGAGCCCGCCCCACGACCGTGAGTGTCACGCTGCCCGGGCGATCCTGCAAGCCCTCGCCCGAGATACACCCCGCCAGGCGAAGTGGCTCCAGGCTGGGAGTCATCGTCGGAGGGGGGTGAGCATCCGGGCCTCCTCGACTGGTTCTCTCCAACTTCCGGAGTTCCCGCACGTCGCGTGGCTCGAGTTGAGTAACTGCGCGGCACACCCGCGAGCGGGTTTCCGAATCCAGGTCGGGTTGGAGGAGCCCTGCGAGTGCGTGGGCCAACATCGCTCTGCGCTCTTCGGTGGTGGCCGTGACGGCCTCGGGGAATAGGCGCATCACCACTGCCGCGATCTCGTGGTCGTCGAGCTTGCTCGCGAGCCTGCCCTCTGAGCGAGCGCCTGCGTTCGTCCGCTCCGGCCCGTACTGCTGAAACGCCTCCTCGATCGCTGCCACGGTGTGATCGAGCATCTCCAGGCTCGCGCGCTCGATTCGCGCGGAGTCGGTCGGAAAGCGGGCCCGGAGCCGCTCACGGGCCTTGTCGAGAACCAAAGCCACGACCAACTCGGGCCCCGGTAGCATGCGATAAGAATAGCACGCCCCGCGGTCGTCGCCCGAGGGTCCGCGGGTGGCGGGGAGCGGTAATATTCAGGCAATGAGGTTTCACAGGCTGCGCCCCCCAAACGGAGCGTGACGTCGATCATCCGTCATCGGGTCCTCTGCCGCGCGATCTAGCCGTGCGCGCTGTAGCCGGTGCTCCTGAAGCTCCGCCGCGACTCTCGGCCGTCGCGCACACCGGGGATACCCTACCGGGGGCTTTCTCGTCCAAGCGGATCGGCGCAGGGATCCGCCAAGACCCGCGCACTCGACCGAAGGTCGCCGTCCGGGAGGTCGATATGAACACGAAGCAGACCGGCTTCAACCTGGGATACGTGCTCCTCGCCGCCCTGGGGGTGATGCTGATCCAGGAAGTTTGGATGCGGCAGCGTGCCGTCGCAACAATCCCGTACAGCGAGTTCGAGAAACTCCTTGGCGAAAACAAGATCGCGAGCGTCGTGGTTGGGCACGATCAGCTGACGGGCGAGTTCAAAGAGGCGATGGCCGGAAAGAAGGAGTTTGTCGCCGTCCGCGTCGACCCCGACATTGCGAACGAACTCGGCCAGCACGGGGTCGAGTATCGCGGCCAAGTCCAGTCGAACCTGCTGCAGCAGATCGTGTCGTGGGTGGTGCCGATTGCCATCTTCGCCGGCCTGTGGGCCTTCGTCGGCCGCCGCATGGCAAAGCAGTTCGGTGAGCAGGGTGGGGGCCTACTGTCCGTCGGCAAATCGACGGCGAAGGTGTACGTCGAGACCGACACCAAGGTGACCTTCGCCGACGTGGCAGGCGTGGACGAAGCCAAAGCCGAGTTGCAGGAGGTTGTCTCCTTTCTCAAGAACCCGAAGCAGTACGGCCGGCTCGGGGCGCGAATGCCGAAAGGCGTTCTCCTCGTCGGGCCGCCCGGGACGGGCAAGACGCTCCTCGCGCGGGCGGTCGCGGGAGAGGCAGGCGTCCCCTTCTTCTCGATCTCCGGCTCGGAGTTCGTCGAGATGTTCGTCGGTGTCGGTGCCGCCCGCGTGCGAGATCTGTTCGAGCAAGCCCGCAAGAAGGCGCCGTGCATCATCTTCATCGACGAGCTCGACGCCTTGGGGCGAGCCCGCGGTGCCATACCCGGCCTGGGCGCGCACGACGAGAAGGAGCAGACCCTAAACCAGCTCCTCGTGGAGCTCGACGGTTTCGACCCGGCCTCCGGAATCGTGCTCTTGGCAGCCACGAACCGGCCGGAGATCCTGGACCCAGCGCTCCTCCGCGCCGGCCGCTTCGACCGCCAGGTGCTCGTGGACCGGCCCGACCGGGTTGGGCGCGTGCAGATCCTTGTCGTTCACACGCGCAAGGTGACGCTGGCTGCCGACGTGAAACTGGAAGAGGTCGCGGCGTTGACGCCCGGGTTCACGGGCGCGGACCTGGCGAACCTCGTCAACGAGGCCGCGCTGGTTGCGACCCGGCGCGGCGCCAACGACATCGCCATGAACGATTTCAACGTCGCCATTGAGCGGATCGTCGCCGGCCTCGAGAAGAAGAACAGGCTCCTTAACCCGCGCGAGCGCCAGATCGTCGCACACCACGAGATGGGGCACGCTCTCGTCGCCGCTGCCCTTCCTGGCACCGACCCCGTTCACAAGATCTCCATCATCCCGCGTGGAATCGGCGCGCTCGGTTATACGATTCAACGCCCTACTGAGGATCGCTACCTCATGACCCGGGACGAATTGGACAACAAAATGGCGGTACTCTTGGGCGGACGAGCGGCCGAACACCTCGTCTTTGGTCATCTCTCGACCGGCGCCGCCGACGATCTCGCAAAGGCCACCGACATCGCGCGGAACATGATGACCCGCTATGGCATGGGGAAGGAGCTCGGCCCCATGACCTACGAGCGAGAGCCGACGGCCTTCCTCGGCCAGGCCTACGGGTCCGAGCGGCTTTACGGCGAGGCAACGGCGCGGGAAATCGACCTGGCCGTGCGTGGCGCCGTCGAGGCGCAGTTTGAGCGCGCCCGCGGGATCCTGGCCGCCAATCGAGCGCTGGTCGAGAGTGCCGCGGCGACCCTTCTCGAAAAGGAGAGTCTCGCGGGCGCCGAGCTAGAGGGCGTACTCGCGAAGGTGAGCAAGGAGACGGCGCCGCAAGGCTGAGACGGCCCCGGCTCGTAGGGCGGCTGGTGCACCGGGTGCCGGTCCCCGGGAGAGTGCCTCGACGGGATAGAAAGCTCCGTGTTCCGAATTGCCCACATCTCCGATCTGCATGTGCTCTCGCGGCACGCCACCAAGTGGCGGCAGGTTCTGTTCAACAAGCGCGTGACCGGATATGCGAACCTGCTCCTACACCGCGGCCGCGTGTATCGCCGCGAGTACCTGGGGGCAGTGCTCTCGGACGCCGCAGCCTGGGCCGACCATGTCGTCGTGACGGGCGACATCACCAACCTCTCGCTCGAAGAGGAGTTTGAGGAGGCTCGAGCGCTTCTCGAAGGTGTTGGCCGCACGGTCGAGGTTACGGTTGTGCCGGGAAACCACGACGTCTACCTGGCGTCCGTCCATGTGGCGAGGCGGTTCCGGCACTACTTCGGCGCCTTCCTGCGGAGTGACCTGCCCGCGCTCGCGCGCGATCTACCTGCGGGACCATTCCCCTGCGTGAAGCTGCGCGGCCCCGCGGCGATCGTCGCCCTCTCGAGCGCTGTGCCGCGGCCTCCGTTCGTCGCGAGCGGTCGCGTCGGCGACGCCCAGCTCGCCGCTCTGCGGGAGGTCCTGGCGCATCCCGAAGTGGCGCGGCGCACGCCGGTCATCCTCGTCCATCACCCTCCGGTGGACGACCGGCTCTGCCTCGCGCAACTCCGCGATGGCCTGGTGGACGCCGATCGGTTGCGCTCCGTGCTCGCGTCCCTGGATCATGGGCTGGTCTTGTTCGGGCACCTCCACGTTCGCCTGCGCCGGTCGCTCCGAACCGCGGCGGGAGCTCTGGATGCAATCGCTGCTAGCGGCGCCGCGCTCGATCACCCGGATCCGAACGTGCGAGCCGGCTTCAACGCTTATGAGATCGGGGACCGCGGCGGCCTCGACACGGCAGAGGCGCAGGTGGTCATCCCCGGGGGCGGCGGGCTCGAGCGGCTGGCGGTCCCTGAGGAGGGTGCATGACGTACCGACGGGTGTTGCTCATTGCGGAATACGGCAGCGACCTGCTGGCGCCGTTCACCGCGGCGCGAGCGCTCGCGCCGACCCCCGATCGACTTGTCGTGGGCGTGCATCCCCCACCGCCGTTCGCGCCGCGGCCTGGCGCAGCGTCCGGACTGGAACCGGAGGCGGCTCCATGGCTCGATGCGGTGCGAGCGGCAGCGGCGCATGTGGCGCCGATAGCCGACGTCGCGTTCTTGCCGGACCTCCACACCGAGAGTGTCGAGGCGCTCCTTGCATCCTCCAGCGCCGACATTGTCGTGGCGGGCCCGCGCCCCCCTGCGATGATCGCCACCCTTGGAGAGTTGCGACGGCGTCGCCCGGTCGCGGTGCTTTGGGTTCCCCCCTCGACGGTGGCGCACCACGAGCGGCCGCTCGCCGAAGTGCTCTGCGTAGCGCTCGGCGTCCGGGCGCTGGGAGCCATGGCGGCGTTCCTGCGGGACCATGGCGACCCGGCGCTGAGGGTGACCGTACTCTCCCTCGCTCACCTGTCGCGCGACGAGCTTACCGCCGGCCTCGACGTGGCCGCCGTCCGAGCGCTGGTGACGCTCGCTCCGCGGCTCGGCACGACTCCTTGGCGGGCACTGGAAGAGGCGTTGCGAGAGCACTCGATCGATCTAGTGGTTCTAGCCCGCCTCCCTGTGCCGCTCATCCGAAGCGCGCGCTGGCCTGTGCCAGTCCTCGTGCTGCCGCCGACCGCGATGCCGTCGCGCCCGGTCCGGCGGCCACTCGACGTTGCGGATCCGGTCGCGTTAGGTGGCGTCTTGCGGGTGCAGATTAGCGTCGCCTTCGGCGTCGGCCGAAATCCACCCGTCGCAGACCAAGAAGTCGCCTTCGTTTCGTCTGGACGTGTCGTCGCGACCGCAACGACGCGCGACGGCGAAGTGGAACTGCCGTCTGGGATCGCGTCCGGCGCACTGGGCGTGTTCCGGGTCGAGCAGCGGCCAGCCGCGGACCCAGTGGCCGCGGTCGAGAGGCAGGTCGCCGTGGTTCGCCCCGGAAGGCGGCCCCTCGTTCTCGTGGACGCGGAGCTCTCAAGCACAGGGCTCTCGGCGCTCGCAGCGGCGAGCGGCATGGACTTCCTCGCCGTTCGTCTTCGTCGGACCCGGAGCTGTCACTTCTTCCGTGCACGCTTGCGAAACGCCGGGCTCGAGCCGCGCGTCGTGGATGCGAGCGCGATACTCGATGAGGGGGATGCTGCCGACGTGGGCGAAGCGCTCGATGCGGTCCGGCTCGCTCGCGTCGCTGTGCGGCTCAGTGCCGAAGGATTTCCCGTCGTTGCCATCGTCCCGATCGGGGCACGCGCGCCTGCCGCGAGCGGCTTTGCGGTCGTGCGGCCCGAAGATGTCGCCGGGCGCGCATGGAAGCCGCCAAGCGCAGGGCGGCGTCTGGCATCACTCGCGGAGCGGCTCGACGTCATGACGGGCGCTAGGCGCATCGACGGTAACCGGATCGAGGTCGAGCTCGACAACGCCAAGGCGCGCAAGTGGCTGCTCGACGCGATCGCTCTCGCGCGCCATACGCTGCACCTGCAGACCTACATGGCGGACGACGACGACATGGGCCGCGAGGTCGAGGCGGCACTGGGCGGCACGGCGGCCCGCGGCGTTACCGTGCGCGTGCTCGCTGACTCCTTACATGGGCGGCACGGCTCCCTCGGCCTCCAAAATGCTCTCCTCGGCCGCCTCTCTGCAATCCCGGGGGTGGAGCTTCGCGTGGCGCAGCCCATCGCCGGACTGCCGTCGCTCGAGGACCTCAAGCGGCGGGATCATCGAAAGCTAGTCGTTGCGGACGGACGACTGGCGCTGCTCGGCGGTCGCAACATCGCCCACGAGTACTACCGGGCGTTCGACGAGGTGGAGATCTCGCCCGCCACACCATGGCGCCAGGTACCGTGGCTCGACGCCGGAGCTCGGGTTGAAGGGCCGGCGGTCGCCGCACTGGAGGGCTCTTTTCGCGAGGCGTGGACTGCGGCGGGCGGAGCGTCGTTCGGCGTTCCCGAACCCCCGCCAGCCGGGTCGACGCCGATCCGCGCGGTGGTGCACCGCGGTCTCGCGGACGCGGCAACGCTCGAAGCCTACCTTGCGATCGTCGACACCGCCCGGTCGATCGTTGTCCTAGTGACCGGCTTCCCCCTCGTCCTCGAGATCCAGCACGCGCTCGTCCGCGCCTTGCGCAGAGGCGTCCGAGTGCGCGCACTGTTCGGTAACGTCGCGCCGACTCACGCCGGCGAGCCCTTCGAAGGCGACTGGGAGGCCGCCCGAAGCGCGGCGACCTGGCTCGTGCACTCCCGGATGGACGCACTGGTGGCGGAGGGTGCGGAGGCATACCAGCTCGCAGTCCGCGGCGAGCCGGGGTGGGCTCCCGACCTCGGCGTCGTGTACCCGCACGTGCATGCGAAGGCCATGAGCGCGGACGGACGGGTTTGCGCCGTCGGCAGCGCCAATATGGACCTGACTGGGAGCTACTGGGAGAGCGAGTTGCTGGTAGTCGTCGAGGACGAGCGCGTCGCGGCGACGTTTGATGATCGGGTTGACGGGCTCGTGGCCCGCTCGGTGCGCGTAGACCGTGACGATCCCGGATGGCAGCGGCTTGCACGGCGGCGCGAGTGGTTGCACCACTGGCCAGGCGTGCTTTCTCCGTAGGTTGCGAAGCGCGAACGTGGGACGCGGCCTGCGCTTGCGCCCGCAAGGCCAGCGATCCGACTGTCAGCCTGTGGTTCGCTGAGCGACTGCACGACAACGTCAGCAGCGACGGCCGGGATCGAAAGCGGGCTCCGACGGGGCGGAAGATGATCCCAGGTTCGCGTGCCTGCCTTGGGTTCCCCCATCACCCTGGACGCGTGGAGCAGTCGTCGATGAGTACGGCTACGCCCGCATCAGTCCGAAAGGTGCGGGGAATCGAAGGCCGGAACGGTCCGCGGCCTTCTCAACTGCCTCCTCGACGCAGCGACGCATCTCACCGCGCGTGTCGAATAGTCGCCGTCGGTACCGCGACGGCGGCTCTGCGGTCCGGCGCCAGAATGCCCGATGAAGAGGCGTCGCATCTGTGAAGTGAAGAACGTCGACGCGGCAGACGTCACGCAGTCGAACAGGTCATGGGCGCCCGTGGGCAGGGGTCTCGGCCAGGCGACCGTGGCCATTTCGCAGAGGCGCCGCACGCTTTGAAGGGTCAGCCTGGTCTCGTTCGAGGTCAAAGCATGGCTAGAGAGCCCCCCTTCCCACAAGACCGGATTCACGTCCATCCCGCGCTGCTGGACGGCGAACCGCGGGCCTTGCCGTCAGCATGGACATGGAATCGTGTGTCGCTGCCGTGGCGCCCGAAGTCACGATTTTTGTCGTGTGGGGCAATCGACGGTCGGCCGGCCGAAGCCTAAGGTGCCGCTCGGTTGGAAGTCGGTGCAACACATCACGCGCCCGGAAGTGGAAGCCATGTACAGGTTGCTCGCCGCGATACTCGAGAACGGGACGCGAGCCCATCAGGGACAGCATCCGCCAAAGGGGCTGGACCAAGAGGGTGCGATATCCGTCTATGCGACAGCGGTCATCGCAAAGAAATCCAAAAGGGTCCTGAGGGTCAATGAGGAAAAAGGGGAAAGATGGACCAGCCGACTCACGAGGCAAGCAGGGAAATCCGATGGAAAGGGGAAACGCAATGGAAAGAATGCTCGTGGTTGTATTTGACAGCGAAAAGAAGGCCTACGAAGGGGAGCGCGCACTTCAGCAGCTGGACAAGGAGGGAAGCATCGCCGTCTATGCCGCCGCGGTCCTCGCGAAGGGCGCCGACGGAAAGATCTCCGTCAAGCACGGTGACGAAGGGGGTCCGTGGGGCACGCTGACGGGTACCGCGGTGGGAAGCCTGATCGGGCTTCTCGGCGGCCCGGTCGGCTTCGCCATCGGGGCGGCTAGCGGCGCCCTTCTCGGTGCCATACCAGACCTGGAGAACGCTCGCGTCGGGGACGACTTCCTCGACGATGTCGCGAAGGCCCTTACCCCAGGAAAGGTGGCCGTCGTTGCCGAGATCGACGAGGAATGGACCGCACCCGTCGACGCGCGTATGGAAGCTCTCGGCGGCGAGATCCTCCGTCGCAGTCTCTCGGAAGTCGTGGAGAAGCAGCACGAGAGGGACATCGCGGCCATGGAGGCCGACCTCGCGCAGTTGAAGGCCGAGCATGCGGCCGCCAAGGCCGAGCGCAAGGCGAAGCTCCAGGCCAGGATCGATGCCCTGAACGCGCGTCTGAAGGAGCAGGGAGACAAGGCGAAGGCCCAGCGCCAGGCGGTCCAGCGGGAGATGGCTGACAGGGTCGACACGCTCAAGAAGAAGGTCGTGGCGGCGACTCGGGAGGCCAAGGCTATGCAGGAAAAGCGCCTGGCGGCCCTCGAGGAGCAATACCGAGATTTCCTCTAAGTCTTACAAGGAGACCGACAATGTCCAACACGCCAAATGCCTTGAAAGAAGTCACGGGCCTGTCCATCGGCTCTGCCGTACTCATGATCCTGCTCGGAATGCTTGCGATCGCACTGCCCGTGGCCATGGGTCTGGGCGTGGCGCTCGTGGTGGCCTGGATCATCATCTTCGGAGGCATCAGCCATCTCGTCTACGCGTTTGCGGCGGAAGGAGCCGGCCAGGTCGTCTGGCGCCTTCTGGTCGGCGTGGTCTACATCGTGGGCGGCATCTACCTGGCGTTCCATCCGGGGCTGAACCTGGCGACGCTCACGCTTCTGCTCGGCGCGATCTTCATCGTGGAAGGCGTGATGAGGGCGGTGCTCTTCTTCCAGCTGCGCACGCTCCCGCGTGCCGGATGGATCCTCTTCGACTCGCTGATGACGCTCCTACTCGGGGTCCTGATCGTCGGAGGTTGGCCCACGAGCTCGGCCTGGGCGATCGGGACGATCTTGGGCGTCAACCTCCTCATGAGCGGCTTCACTCGGCTCATGCTGTCAGTGGCTGCTCGAAGGGCTATCAAAGCGGCGGCCCATGGCTGAGGTGATCCTTCGGTTCCGAAACCCGGCGCCGGTGCGAACGGGTCCGCACGAGACCCAAGACCCGACAAGAAAGGACAAATCATGAAGATCAGAGTTGCGGTTGCGTTGTTTGGAGCAGTTGCCCTGACGTCCGCTGCCTATGCCCAGCAAGGTGGTCAGCCGAAGACGCCACCCGTCGCGGGCAGGGTCGTCCTCGGTGTGACGGTGGAAGAGACGCAGGTGGTCGCGCTCGGCTACCGGGCATCCAAGGTCATCGGGGCGACCGTCTACAACGACAAGGCCCAGAAGATCGGGAAGGTAAAGGACCTCATCATCAAGACGGACGGCACGTTGTCCTACGCGATTCTCGACGTCGGTGGATTCCTCGGGGTTGGAGCGCACCATGTCGCGATTCCGGTGAGCCAGTTCACATCCGTCAAGCCGAAGATCATCCTTCCGGGCGCCACGAAGGAAGCTCTCGAGCAACTTCCGGAGTTTTATCTGGAATAGGCCGCGCAAACGGTGACCCGGCTGACGGGCATGGGAGGGCACTCACGTACGCTGGGCGGCGCATCCAGATGCGTCGCCCGCGACGTATGTGATTGCTAGATCCGGAGATGATCAGGAAAGCGCTCGCAGAGTCCGTTTCAGGTCTAACCTGACGGCAGCCTTCGTTCGCATGACCGCGTTTGCAGGGACGTTCCCCGGTCGCGCAACCATCAAACCTTTGCGGCCCGGTCGCCGTTCCCCCACGGGGCATTGTTGCGGATGCGAGCGCACGGTTTGGGGACGGCCACAGCGCTCGAATTGGGCGCGGTTGAGGGAGGCGTCGCGAGCGCGGTCATGTTCGGCGCGGGCCGCAGGAAGCTTTCGCACAAGTCCGCTTCGTTGAACTCCAGCGAGCGGACTGAGCCCAGGACCAGCCCTTCAAAGAAGACACCCACGTCCGTGGCCTGCTTCGGACCGAACTGGGACTGGAGGCGCCCCACCATAGCCAACCCCGTCGTGATCGGGCGCCGGATCAGAGGCGCTTCCGCCCCGTCAACGGCATGTGAGATGCTATCTGTTTTGGCGGCAGGAGTGCACAGTTAACTCGGTTTCCCTTATGTCGAGCGCCCGAGTCTCCTACACGCACGGCAGCGACGGGACCCTCGACGTGGTCGTGAGCGGAGAGTGGCATCTTCGGGACGGCGTTCCGCCACTCGCGGAGCTCGAGGACGAGCTCCGCCGGTCTCCGCCAACGCGTGCTGCTTTGTCCGCGCGCGACCTTGCGGCATGGGACTCTTCCCTCGTCACCTTCCTTGTCGAGTTCGAGGACCGTTGCCTTGAGTACGGGGTGAAGTTCGAGGACAGCGGCCTTCCGAGTGGGCTCACGAGGCTCTTGGGTTTGGCTCGGGGCGCCCGGGCGAGCGCGCCGCCCACGGACGATGGCCGCGGTGACCACGTTCTGGCCACCGTGGGTCACTGGGCCACGTCCACCTCGTCTCGGTTGGCCGACATGGTGGGCTTTCTCGGAGAGACGGCGATCGCGGTCCGCGACCTCGTGACAGGCCGTGCTCACTACCGTGGGGCTGATGTCGCACTGGCGCTTCAGCAGACCGGTGGGGCCGCGCTGCCGCTGGTCGCGGTCATCAATTTCCTCGTCGGAGCCGTCCTCGCCTTCCTGGGTGCGGTGCAGCTTGAAAGGTTCGGGGCGGCAATCTACGTGGCGAGCCTGGTCGGAGTCGGGACGGTTCGCGAAACTGGAGCCCTAATGACCGGGATCGTCATGGCCGGTCGCACGGGCGCGTCCTTCGCGGCAGAACTCGGCACGATGACCGTGAACTCGGAGATCGACGCGCTCGAGTCCATGAACCTCGCTCCCATCCAGTTTCTCGTCGCCCCCCGCGTCGTCGCCACTATCGCCATGATGCCGCTGCTCGTCGTGTATGCGGACCTCTTTGGGATCATGGGAGGATTCGTGGTCGCTGTGACCACCCTTGGCATCACTCCCGCCCTCTACCTCCAAGAAACACAGCGGTCGCTTGCGTTCCAGGACGCGGCCGTGGGCCTTCTCAAGGGGCTCGCTTTCGGGGCGGTCGTTGCCCTATGCGGCTGCTATTTCGGGATGCGCACGGGGCGCACGGCGTCGTCGGTCGGAACCTCGACTACCGCGGCTGTGGTGTCGGGCATTCTTCTCGTCATCGTAGCCGACGCCGCTCTGACCCTTTTCTTCTACGCGGTGCGCCTATGAACGGCGCGACGACCAGTACGGACGCCTCCCAGGGGGGCGAACGGCTCGTCGACGTCGATCACCTGACCATGGCCTATGGCGATTACGTGGTGCAACGGGAGCTCACCTTCTCAGTCGTGCGTAGCCAGATCTTCGTCGTGATGGGCGACAGCGGTAGCGGCAAGTCCACACTGCTGAGGCACATGATCGGGCTCGAGGCTCCTCGGGCTGGTGATGTGTTTTATCGAGGGCAGGCTTACTGGAACTCGCCTGCTGATGTCCGGGAGCGGTTGCGCGCCAAGTTCGGCGTTCTGTTCCAGGGGGGAGCGCTCCTCAGCTCCTTGACCCTCGGCGAGAACGTCGGCCTTCCCCTCGTCGAACACCTTCGCCTCGATCCGCGTCAGGCCCGGGAAGTGGCGGCCACCAAGCTCGCCCTCGTTGGCCTCGCTGGTTGCGAGGATCACTACCCAGACGAAGTGAGCGGAGGAATGAAAAACCGTGCGGGCCTGGCACGCTCTCTCGCTCTCGACCCAGAGATCGTCTTCCTCGATGAGCCCTCAGCCGGTCTGGACCCGCTTAGCGCGCGGCGGCTCGACGACCTCGTGCTCGAACTGCGCGACAGCCTGGGTACCACGTTCATCGTCGTGACCCATGAGCTACCGAGCATCTTCGCGATCGCTGACGATTCCATCTTCCTCGACGGGGGGCGCCACGTCATGGCAGCCCAGGGCAATCCCAGGGAGCTTCTCGCTTCGAGCCCCGATCCGAAGGTACGCGCGTTTCTCGCGCGGGGGCGTCTGCCATGAACCGTGCCAGCCCGCGGCTCGTCGGGGGCTTCATCCTCGGGGGGGTCGCCCTTCTTCTCCTCGGGATAGCCTGGCTCGCCTCCGGCCGACTCTTCGAAAAGCATTTCACGTTCGTCGTGTTCTTTCCCGAGCCTGTCCGAGGGCTCGAAGTCGGGTCTGCCGTGACCTTCAGCGGAGTCCCGATCGGTCAGGTGCGGGTCATCCAGGTCTTCATGCTGACGAACACCCTCGAACTCGCGGACCGCAAGCCGGGAAGCACCACCGAGGTTACGATCGAGGTGGCACGCCGATTCCTTCGCGTTCCGCCGAATGCCAAGAGCGACTTTGAGGACCTCGACGAGTGGGCGACGGCGAAGCTGCTCGCCGCGAAGGGCTTGCGCGCGCAGCTCATGTCCGGGAGCCTGGTGACCGGCCAGCTCTACATCGATCTCGACTTCCATCCCGAGATCCCTGAGCGCCTGTCCGAGATCCCGGCGCGCTACCCGCAGCTGCCGTCGGCCCCAAACGACCTCGCGCTCCTTCGAGGCAAGGTCGAGAGCCTCGTCGACAAGCTTGCGGGCCTGCCTCTCGACCGCGTCGTGACCGACCTCGCCGAGGCGCTCGAATCCATCCGCGATCTCGCGCGCAGCCCCGAAGTCCGGGGTACTCTCAGCTCGGCGCGCCGCGCCGCGGACGCCATGCAAGGCACGCTAGCGGACGTCGACAGGCTCGTCGTGGAGCTTCGAGCCAAGGTGAAGGAGGTCGAACCCGGTGCCGTGCAAGCGGAGCTGTCGCAAGTGCTAGCGAAGATGGAGCGCAGCTTGGATGCGATCCGGGCCGCTTCAACGGGCGCCGCGGGCGTTGAGGAGCAACTCGATCAAACGCTTAGGGAGATTGGCCGCGCCGCAGCAAGCGTGCGAGTCCTCGTCGACTTCCTCGAAAGGCACCCCGAGTCGCTGCTCCAAGGCAAGGCCCCTTCGAAGGGCAAGGAGGCGCGATGAGGACCGCCCGATTCGGGATGGCGTCCATGGCCCTGGTCGGCTGCGTAAGCCTGGGCCAGAGCCCACCCTCTCACTTCTTTGTCCTATCGGCGACGGCTCGAGGCTCGGCCACGCCTTCGAAGGGGGCAGAGCGCAAGGAAGTCCTCGAGGTGCTTCCGCCACGCGTGCCCGACTACCTCGACCGCCCACAGATGGTGATCCGGCGTTCATCGAACGAGCTTGAGGTCGATGAGTTCAATCGATGGGGCGAGATCCCGTCCGCCGCGGTCGGCCGCGTGGTTGAGGAGAACCTGAGTGCTCTGCTCCCGTCCTGGGCCGTTCTCCCCAGCCCGGCAAATCCCTCGATGGCGACGAGGGCCCGCCTCTTCCTCGACGTCGAGGAACTCGGATGGGACGGAAACGGGGAGGCGCGCCTCAAGGTTTCCTGGAGCCTGCTTGCGGACGGCGCACCCGAGATGCAGGCCAATTCGAACCTGCGCCGCCAGGCGCGGTCTTCGAGCCCTGAGGCGGGCGCCGAGGCTCTGAGCGAGCTGCTCGCCGATCTAAGCCGGGAGATTGCCGCCGCCGTGGCGAAGGCTCCTCTAGGGCACGCGCACTAAAACTCGCGAACAGCCCGTCGCCGACGGCACACGCGGGCCTCGTGCCCGACGGTGCCGCGTTCGCGATTGGGTCAAACGCGAGTTGAGCCGAACAGCCCCCTTCGGTAGTGCGAAGGCGGCTCGCCGGTCCAGCGCCTGAAGGCCCGATGAAATGCCGTAGAGTCCGTGAAGTGAAGCAGGTACGCAATCTCGGCTATGCTGATGCCGGCGTCGGCCATGTATTTCAATGCAAGGGTACGTCGTACGTCGTCGACGATCGCCGAATGACTGGTTCCCTCTGCTGCGAGTCGACGTTGAAGAGTGCGCTCGGGCACCCGCACCGCTTCGGCTGTCGTGGAGAGTGTGGGCAGTTCGTTCGCCATTTGCTGTGCAACAGTCGAGCTCACGCGTGCAAGAAGACTGCCTCGCGCAGGAAGGTTGCGCAACAGCGAATCCGCATAGCGACAAAGAACATCGAGTAGTCGCGAATCTGCGTGAACGTGCGGCAGCTTCAGCACGGAGTCAGCAAATCGCAGCTCCGCCTCCTTCCTTCCAAACACTACCGGGCAGCCGAACAGCCGAAGGAGCTCCCCATCGTCGCGCGGGCGCTCGTGCGGAAGGGCGACTGACTCCGGCTTCCATTCGCTGCCAGTCGACTGACGGCTGCGGACGAGAAGGAGACTCAACGAGAATTCGTCGTATTGGGGCGCGCTTAACGGCACACGGCGAACCATGCGCCCGTAACCCGGCTCGACGACCAGGCGCAAACTCGAATCGTCGTGGAGGAGTGGGATGTATCGCGTCAGCCGTGAGAAGCCCTCGCTGACCGTCGGCGCAGCGGACATCACGTGGTCCAACACGTCGAACGCACCCGTCGGGAGGGTCTCGGCCACGTGGATGCCGAAAGATCGGTCACCGGCCATCTGGGCGGCCGCTTCCCAGAGGAACCGCACGCTATGAAAGGGGAGCCGGTTCTCTATCGAATCCAGCGCCTCTGAAGAGATGTTCGCTTGCTGCAAAGCAGGCCCGACGTCTATGCCGCGCCGCTCTAGAGCCGCGAGCGCTGGTCTCGCCGTCAGCACTGACATCGTACCTGCTGCCGTCACCGTGGCGCCCAAAGTCACAGTTTCTGTCGTGCGCGGCAATCGACGCTTGCCGAGCGCCGCCCTATGGTTCCGTCCAACGGCGGCCAATTGTAACGGGGTCAGGCCTGGACGCGGAAGCCATGGACAAGCTCTTGGTTGCGGTATTTGCCAAAGAACGTCAAGCCCGTCAGGGGCTACGAGCCCTCCAGGCGCTAGACCAAATGGGTGCCATCTCTCTCTATGCGACAGCTCTAGTCGCAAAGGACTCCAGACGGGTCGTCAGCGTCAGGCGCGCACCCGACGAAGGCCCCCTCGGGACGGCGGTGCGTACCTTCACTGGCAGCCTCCTAGGTCTTCTTGGTGGCCCGGTGGGGCTAGTCGTCGCGACCAGCGTCGGGACGGTCAGTGGCGTTCTCGTAGATATGGCCAGGGTCGGAGTGAACGAGGAATTCCTGGCCGAGGTCTGCCATCAGCTACGCCCTGGAACGGTCGCGCTGATTGCCGAGGCGAGCGAGGAACAGGTCACTCCGGTCGACGCAAGTATCGCGACGCTCGGTGGGCGTGTCATCCGCAGAGCTCGCGTAAGAGTGATTGATGCCCAAGTTGCATGGGAAGTTTCGTCGCTCCAGGCCGAGCTCGCGAGCCTGAAGGCGGAATTTGCTCTGGCTGCCGCGGGAGACCGGGCCAGGCTGGAAGCGCACATGACGAGGACAAAGGCGACGCTGCGCGCGGCCCAAGAGCGAGCGAAGGCGGTGCTCGAGATGACGGCGAAAGAGGCCGATGCCAAGGTCGCCGCAGTGCGGGCCAAGGTCGCGGGGGCGCGTCCGGATACTCGAGCTCGGCTCGAGGCGCGCATTGCCGACATCCGCTCAGACTTTCGTCGGCGAGCCGAAAGATTTCGGCGAGCCTCGGCACGGAACAAGGGGGAATTGGAAGCGCAGCCGTGAAGCGCCTGGTTGGCCCCATTTCGCGGGCGCCTCAGGGAAACACATTCTGCACAACCGGTCGTTAGCGTGGGGCAAGCAAGGCTTATTCCAGATCAATTTGGTGTTCAACCGAAGGGAGAAAAGTCATGGAAAGAATGCTCGTCGTCGTATTTGACAATGAGAAGAAGGCTTATGAGGGTTCGCGCGCACTTCGGCAACTGGACAAGGATGGCAGCATCGCAGTCTATGCCGCTGCGGTGCTTGCAAAGGGCGCCGATGGGAAGTCTGCCGTGAAGCAGGGCGACGAGGCTGGCCCTTGGGGAACGCTCACCGGCACGGCTCTCGGGAGCTTGGTCGGGATTCTTGGCGGCCCTATCGGCTTTGCCGTGGGGGCGGCTGGCGGTGCCCTGATAGGTGCCATTCCCGATTTGGAGAACGCCCGAGTCGGTGACGACTTCCTCGCCGACGTAGCGAATGCGCTCACCCCGGGGAAAGTGGCCCTCGTTGCCGAGATCGATGAGGAATGGACTACCCCGGTCGACACTCAAATGGAAGCGCTCGGCGGCGAGGTTCTCCGCCGAAGTCTTTCGGATGTCGTGGATGCGCAGCACGAGAAGGACATAGCCACAGTGAAGGCGGACCTCGCTCAACTGAAGGCGGAGCACGCGGCGGCCAAGGCCGAGCGCAAGGTGAAGCTGCAAGCTCGGATCGACGCGCTGAATGCCCGGCTGCAGGAAAAGCTCGAGAAGGAGAGGGCGCGCCGCGACGCGATCCGCCGCCAGGTAGGAGAAAGGGTGGCCTCGCTGAAGAAGAAGGCCGCGGCGGCGTCTCAGGACATCAAGGCAACGCAAGATCGCCGCTGGGCGGCATTGGAAAAGCATTACCAGAGCTATCTCTAGGCCGTACTTCCACAAGGAGACAGACAATGCTCGAGTCATCCACGGAAGTGTTGAAAAGGGCCACGGGGCTTTCCATCGGTACGGCGGCGCTGATGATCTTGCTGGGCATGTTGGCGATTGTGCTACCCGGAGCCATGGGAATTGGCGTAGCGATGGTTGTCGCGTGGATCATCATCTTCGGAGGCGTCAGCCACATCGTCTATGCATTTGCGGCCGAGCGAGCCGGCCAGGTCGCCTGGCGCCTGCTCATTGGCGTGGTTTACGTCCTTGGCGGTGTCTACCTGGCACTCAACCCAGGGTTAAGCCTCGTGACACTCACGCTCATGCTAGGTGCGATCTTCATTGTGGAGGGCGTGATGAGGGGAGTGCTCTTCTTCCAGCTGCGCACCCTGCCGCGCGCGGGCTAGATCCTGTTCGACTCACTGTTGACGCTCCTCCTCGCGGTGCTGATCATCGCAGGTTGGCCCACGAGCTCGGTCTGGGCGATCGGGACGATTGTCGGCGTCAACCTCCTGGTGAGCGGCTTCAGCCGGTTCGTGCTCTCGGTGGCCGCCCGAAAGGCCATTCAGGCGGAGGCCCACACGTAACGTGGGCCTCCGGTGCCGAACGCCGGGCCGGTGCGACCGGATCCGCACCAGGACCACGAGCTGACGAGAAAGGACGAATCATGAACACCAAGTGTCTCGCCGCGTTGTGTGGAGCAATTGCCGTAACGTCGGCGGCCAATGCTCAGCAGGGTGGCCAGGCGCAAACGCCGCCCGTAGCCGGCAGGGTCGTCCTCGGTGTGACGGTGGAAGAAACCCAGGCGATCGCGCTGGGCTATCGAGCATCGAAGCTCATAGGGGCCCCGGTCTACAACGACAAGGGCCAGAAGATCGGGAAGGTGAAGGACCTGATCATCAAGACCGACGGCACTTTGTCCTTCGCGATCCTCGACGTCGGAGGATTCCTCGGAGTTGGAGCGCACCACGTCGCGATTCGCGTGAGCCAGTTCACATCCGTGAAGCCGAAGATCGTCCTGCCGAGCGCCACGAAAGAAGCTCTTGAGCACCTACCGGAGTTCTACTTGGAGTAGATCCGATCGGATGCCGTTCGAGTCTTGTCCAACGATGCCCGATGGCCGGTCGGCAGCGCGAGTTGGCGCGTTGCCGACCTCGTGCGCAAGGGCTCGACCGCATGCGTCCGTTACCAGTCGCGAAACGAGGAAGAAGTGATGACCAAGATGGTGTGGATGGCCCAGGCGCTGGTCTGCGCTGTGATGCTGGCTACCGGGTTAGCGAAGATCGTGGTGCCGAAGGCAAGGATGGCGAACTTCGGTGCGACGTTCGGTGTCCCGTTGGGCTTCACGATCTCCCCCTACCTACGCGGCGTCGGCATCTACTACGACAGCACGTCGCTCTCGGGACGCCAGCTGTTTGGGCCCTACTGGATCCCCGCTCTCCGCGTGCAGAACGTTCAGCCGGTCGGCAAAGCCTATGACGTCGTGCTGGCCCTGGATCTCAACAACCTCTTCGACAGCCAGTACGCCATGCCCTGGGGATTCAAGAACCCCGGGTTCAACCTCTTCGCGACCGTCGGGGTGCGGCTCAAGTGATGGTGGCGGTACTACTTCTCGCGCTCGTGGTCACCGGCGATGCCGCGCCCCCACCCGCGACCCGCGTTGGCGTGGAGGTATTCGCCGTCGCCCTGACCGGTGGCACTGGCGAGACCCTGGCCTACGCCCGGGGCGTGGGCGAGCTCGTGAGAGGCGCGAACCCGGACGATCGCGCCAGGGAGATCGCCGCCTCGCTCGCCGGAGCGGTCGCGCTCATCCATTCGACGAGCTGGCGGTGGGAACCCGATGGACGCATCGTCCTCACCTAGGTCGCCTGGGCCAAGGAAGGCGCGCTGGGAGCCGGGGCCCGCCCGCTTCCGCCGCTTGCGCCTCCGGGACCGACCGACCCCCTCCACCCCCGTCCGGCGACGATCCGCGAACTCGACCCCTTGGCACACGGACTGCGGCACCTCGCCTTCCTGCTCCGCACGAGTGGGAATGGCGCCCTGGCAACCGCGATCGGCCCTCGGTCGGCGGCAGCGCTCGCGAAGCTCGAACCGGCCGTGGCGGGCGAACTGGCCCCGCCGTAGCAATCCGTACTCGCTACAAGCGCCACCCTTACGCGCCTGAACCGCCTCCACAGCGCCTCCACGGATTGGGTCGAGTGGACTCGTGTGGACGGGCGTTGACGAGACGTTGTCGGGAAACCCTTGCAGGACAGGCTATGTGGTGGAGCGCGTCCGGTACGGGGACCTGTTCCAGTTGGGGAGGGCTTTCAAGTCAATAGGGCGTGAGCGCGGCCCCGCCAGCCGAACCCTGCCGGAGGCGGAGGAGGGGAAGGCAAGCGGGGCCGCGCGTGCTCGGTGGCCTGGCAAAGCAGGCCATCAGCTCGGGCCTACTGCTTGGTCGTCACCTGGGACTGAGGGTGGCCCATCATCGTACCGTCCTTCCCGTACCCGGCCGTGGCCGTGCCGGTCATGCAGGTGGACCCCATCATGCCGCCGGCGGTGCAATCCGCGTAGGCCAGCTTGTCGATTTGAGCCTGCACAAGCGCCGTTGTTGGATCGGCTGTGTCGACGAAGATCATCGCGTAGGCGTTGCCCACGCCGCCCTGGCTCGGGTTCTTCGCACCGGTACTCAGCCCGTAGTACTCGGTGCCTCCGGGGGCAAACCCTGACGGATCGAACGTGTTCGTCGTGTTCAGGAAAAAGGCTGTCACCAGCAGGCCGGCCTGCCCGCCGAGCGTGACCGGCGTCGCTGACAGCTGGTGAGTCAGGGACACGGTTGTCATCGGAGTGCTCATGCTCATGGCCTCCGTGAGCGACCCAGTCAGGTTGGACACGGCCTTGTTCGTCGCGTCGTAGGTGAAGGCCCCCGTGAAGATCGTGTTGTTGGGCTGGGTCATCGGCTCGTAGAAGGTCTCGACGACGGAATAGAAAGAGAGCGCACCGGTCGTCGCGGCTGCAGAGCCGCCATGGGCGTTACTTGCAGTCACGCTGTAGGTGTACGCGGTCTTCGGGGCAAGCCCGCTCACCGTGATGGGGGAGGACGTGCCGGTTGCCGTGATCCCCCCCGGGTTTGCGGTCACGGTGTAGCCCGTGATGGCGCTGCTGCCGCTGGATGCCGGAGGGTTGAAGCTCACTACCGCGGTACCGGCCGTGGTGCCCGCCGCGACGCTGACTTCCGTGGGAGCGCCGGGCGCGGTGTCGCTGCTGCTGCCGCAGGCAAACAGCGAGATGCTGGCGAACATCGTCAACAGTCTCCTGAAGCTCTTCATGAAGGTTCTCCTGAATGTCGATCTGATGAAAGAAGGGTCCATTTGGGAACAACACGAACTCCGCCTCGCCCGAGACAAGGCCCTTGCGCCACGCAGCCGCTACCCTTGCGGCGCCGCGCACGGACCTACCTGTACACGAGTGACGGCTGGCGAAAAGCAGCTACAGGCTTCGCGGAGGCGGTGTCGCGGGCTCTCTCTGCTCCGCGCACTCGCTCTCGGGAATCGGCGGACGAATGTCTCTCGGGCGCCAGAACAGCGGAAGCGCGTGGTCGCCGGCTGGACAGAAGACGTCGATTCC